>NZ_JBIRJY010000006.1:34749-232065 GCF_044329785.1 Streptomyces sp. NPDC017529 | reverse complement strand
GGACTGTTGGTGGTTAGCGATTTGCCCCCCCCCTTACACATCTTATATTTTCGATTTTTGTTTGTGGGGAAAACCCCAACCCGTGGCCCGACCCCCCCCGGGGGGGGGGGCCGTCCTAGGGGGTCCCCGCGGGCGGGCGGGGGGCCCCCGGGCCGGCCGGCGCGCCGCGGGTCCTGGGCGGCGCGCCGGTCCCTGGCGTAGCGGCGGCGGGTGCTCCACCCGGCCGCGGCGAGCGGCGGCTGCCGCCCGTCCCGGCGGGCCGCCGCCAGGCCGGCGGTGTAGGCGTCGTACGCTTGCGGGCTGGTGAACCACGGCGCCGGGTCCTCGCCGAAGAACAGCGCCCGCTTGGCGACGACGTAGCCGAACTCCTCCGGCGTCAGGTAGCCCAGCTTCTGCGAGAACGGTCCGTGCTCGCGGTACGCGTCCAGCAGCAGCCAGCCCGCGCCCAGGTAGGCGGTGGCGGTGTCGGTGAGGATCTCGTTGTCCCGGGTGCCGGGGAAGGACAGGTCCAGGCGGTGCAGGTAGACGTGCATCACCTCGTGGGCGAGGGCCGCCCCGATGTCCTTGCGGTGGCTCTTGAAGCGCGTGTTCAGCTCGACGAAGTACTCGGGGCCCGCAGTCAGTTCGACGTGCGCCGCGTGCTGCATGTCGCGGAAGGCGACGATCATCCGCGCGTCGGGGAGCCGCAGGTGCCGCACCATGGCGCGGGCGACCCGCTGGGTGCCCGCGTACAGCTCCTCCGCGTCGGAGAGGGCCACGTCGGCGGGGAGCACGCTGGTGTCGAAGGTCCGCACGGTGTCGTACGACAGGCGCTTGTAGAGCGCGGTGACGGCCGCGCGAACCGTGTCCAGATGCGGGTAGCCGTGCACGACGTCGCCGCCGGCCCGCCCCGCGCTTCCCGTCGCCACCCGTCCACTGTACGGCTCGTAGGGGAACGTCCGGTATGGGCCGTACACGCCGTGGGTAGAACAGGAGTTGGCCGGATGTACACCCTTGCCACTGTGATCGCTCGCTCCACATAATCCAAGGGCGCTTTGCGGGCTCACCCCCCACTGGGTCCGGACGCCTCACGGCGTGCTGCCGGCTTCCTCCGCACGATTTCCGGCGGTCCCTTCCGGTTCTCGCGTTGGCATGGGCCTGACATCTGCGTGCAACCCCCCACGAAAGGAAGCCCGTTGAGCTACCTGAAGCACCTCAAGAGAGTCACCGCGGCCGGCGCCGTCGCCCTGGCGGCCTTCAGCCTCGCCCCCACCGCCGCCACCGCGGCCGCTCCCGGCCCGCAGCCGGGCCCCGTACAGACCAAGATCGTCGGCGGTACCAAGGCGAGCGAGGGCGAATTCCCGTTCATGGTCCGGCTGTCGATGGGCTGCGGCGGCGCCCTCTACGCCAAGGACGTCGTCCTGACCGCCGCGCACTGCGTGGACGGCAGCGGCCCCAACACCTCCATCACCGCCACCGCCGGCGTGGTCGACCTCCAGGACTCCAAGGCGGTCAGCGTCAAGTCCACCGAGGTCCTCCAGGCCCCCGGCTACAACGGCAAGGGCAAGGACTGGGCGCTGATCAAGCTCGCCAAGCCCATCGACCTGCCGACCCTGAAGATCGCCACGGACGACAAGCTCACCAACGGCGACTTCGACATAGCCGGCTGGGGCGCCGACAAGGAAGGCGGCGACCAGCAGCGCTACCTCCTGAAGGCCAAGGTGCCCTTCGTCGACGACGCCACCTGCAAGAAGGCCTACGGCGACCAGCTCACCCCCGGCGAGGAGATCTGCGCCGGCAAGCTGGACACCGGCGGCACCGACACCTGCCAGGGCGACTCCGGCGGCCCGATGTTCCGCAAGGACGACGCGGGCCAGTGGCTCCAGGTCGGCATCGTCAGCTGGGGCGAGGGCTGCGCCCGGCCCGGCAAGCCCGGCGTCTACACCGAGGTGAGCACGTTCGCCGCGGACATCAAGAAGGCGGCCGACGGCCTGGCCGGCTGACCCGCCCCGCACCGGCGAGCGCACCGCGCCCCGACGCCGTACGGCACCGGGGCGCGGTGCGCTCGCGTGCGGCCCCGGCCGCGGCCGTCCGGCGCCGGGTCCCGGCCCGCCGGTACGGCCCGTCCAACCCGTCCGTTAGTCCAACACCTGCACCGCCTTTGTCCATGGGCCCGCCCGCCACGCACCCAGCACGCTGTCCCGCGACAAGCAGTGCCGGCGCGGAGGACGGAGAGCGCACGTGAACGGACCGACAGACGCGGCGGGGCCGGCAGGCGCGGAACACGGGCCCAGCCGCAGGGACATCGTCGTCAGCACCGCGCTCGCCGGGCTCGCCACCGCCCTCCCGCTCGGCACCGGCAGCGCGTACGCCGCGGGCCCGCACACCACGGGCGGCGAGACCGTGCTGCGGTCCGGCGCCCTGGACGTACGCGTCGACACCGCCTTCCCGCGCATCGTCTCCTACACCGACCGGGGCACCGGCGCCGTCCTGTACGGCCAGGAGGACCCGGTCACCCAGGTCCTCGTCGACGGCACCGCCCGCACCCCCCGGGTCACCTCCCGCCCGGCCGCCGACCGCATCGCCTACACCCTCGCCTTCGACGGCGGCACCGAGATCGACGCCGAGATCACCGTCCGCGGCCGGCACGTGGACTGGCGCGTCACCAGGATCGCCGACACCCCCGCCCGGCGCGTCGGCACCCTCCAGATCCCCGGCCTCGCCTTCCTGTCGGTGCGCAGCGACCAGCCGGGCGCCGCCCTCCTCGCGGCCCGCATCGACCTGGACAAGACCAGGAGCGGCGACACCCTCGTCCGGATCGGCCCCACGACCCCCGTGGACGCCGCGCCCCTCGGCTGCGCCTACGCGGTCGCCGCCACCGGCCGGCTGGCCGCGGCCATCGAGACCAACACCGTGTACGACCGGCCCACCGGGGCCACCACCTGGGAGAACGGGCGGCTGTGGCGGCAGACCGTACACAGCGCGGGCCACCGCAGCGCCCGGCTCGGCTGCGGCCAGTGGACCCACCGCGCGGCCACCGCGCCCCTGGACGCCACCGAGCCCCTGCCGTACGCCACCGTCGTCCTCACCCGCGACCGCAACGGCGACGGCACCGCCGACTGGCAGGACGCCGCCATCGCGCTGCGCGACATCATGGTCAGCCCGCCCGGCGCGGACGAACAGCACCTGCGCGTCGTCGCGCACATCCCGTTCAACTTCGCCAGCCAGGCCACCAACCCCTTCCTGGCCACCCTCGACAACGTCAAGCGGATCGCGCTGGCGACCGACGGACTGCGGCAGTTCACCCTCCTGAAGGGCTACCAGTCCGAGGGCCACGACTCCGCGCACCCCGACTACGGCGGCAACTACAACGAACGCGCCGGCGGCCTCGCCGACCTCAACACCCTGCTGCGCGCCGGGAAGAAGTGGCACAGCGACTTCGCCGTACACGTCAACGCCACCGAGTCCTACCCCGTGGCGCACGCCTTCTCCGAGACCCTCGTCGACGAGAACGACGAACAGTGGGACTGGCTCGACCAGTCCTACCGCATCGACGCCCGCCGCGACCTGGTCTCCGGCGACATCGCCCGCCGCTTCCGGCAGCTGCGCGAGGAGACCGACCCCGCCTTGGACACCCTCTACGTCGACGTCTTCCGCGAATCCGGCTGGAACTCCGACCGCCTCCAGCGCCACCTGCGCGAACAGGGCTGGCAGGTGACCACCGAATGGGGCCACGGCCTGGAACGCGCCGCCCTGTGGTCGCACTGGGCCAACGAGACCGACTACGGCGGCGACTCCTCGCGCGGCATCAACTCCCGGCTCGTCCGCTTCGTACGCAACCACCAGAAGGACGTGTTCGCCGACAAGTGGCCGACGCTGCTGGGCGGCGCCCGGATGGGCAACTTCGAGGGCTGGGTCGGCAAGACCGACTGGCACGCCTTCTACAAGATCATCTGGGTGGACGCGCTGCCCGCCAAGTACCTCCAGGCGTATCCGATCCGCACCTGGCGCGAGCACGAGATCACCTTCGAGGGACCGGCCGCCACCACCGTCTCGGACACCGGCGGCACCCGCCGGATCACCACCGACGGACGCCTGGTGTACGACGGCGGCACCTACCTGCTGCCCTGGGAACCGCGTCGCGCCACCGACCCCGGGAAGCTCTACCACTACAACCCCGGCGGCGGCACGACCACCTGGACGCTGCCGCGCGGCTGGTCCGGCACCCGGAGCGTGTACCTCTACCGGCTCACCGACCAGGGCAGGAGCCGCCCGCGGCGGCTGGCCGTGCGCGGCGGCAAGGTCGGCATCGCGGCCGAGGCCGGGCAGCCGTACGTCGTCTACCGCCGTCCCGCTCCGGCCCAGGGCGGTCCCGGCTGGGGCGAGGGCACTCCGCTCGCCGACCCCGGCTTCCACTCCGGCACCCTCGACTCCTGGCAGGTCAGCGGACCCGCCCAGGTCCAGCCGAGCGCGCTGGGCGACTACGAACTGGTCGTCGGCGCGGGCGGCGCGGCAGCCGTCGGCCAGCGGCTCACCCGGCTCGCCCCCGGCACGTACGCGGCCTCCGTACAAGTCGAGGTGGGCGCGCGGCCGGGGGAGCGGCGCCGGGCCGCACTGGAGGTACGCACCGGCGACGGCGTCACGGCCGCCAACTGGACCGAGACCTCCACCGCCGAGAACTTCGTCGCCGCCGACCGCAAGCACGGCACCCGCTTCCAGCGGATGTTCACCCGCTTCACCGTCCCCGAGGGCGGCGGCCCGGTCACCCTCACCCTCAGAACGGCGGCCGGCACCCCGCGCGTCCGCTTCGACAACGTACGGGTCGTGCCGGCGGTTCCGGCGCACCGCCCCGGCACCGTCGCCTACGAGGACTTCGAACACGTACCGCAGGGCTGGGGCCCCTTCGTCAAGGGCGACGCGGGCCGGGTCACCGACCCGCGCACGCACATCGCGCAGCGGCACGCGCCCTTCACCCAGCGCGGCTGGCACGGCAAGGCGGTCGACGACGTCATCGACGGCGGCCAGTCCCTGAAGTCCCGCGGCGAGAACGCCGGACTGGTCTACCGCACGGTGCCGCACACCGTGCGCTTCACCGCCGGGCGCCGCTACCGGGTCACCTTCCGGTACGAGAACGAGAAGGCCGGGCAGTACGCCTGGGTCACGGCCGTCGACGAGCCCGCCGCCCGCGAACTGAGCCGCACCCCGCTGCCCGTCGCCACGCGGCCCGCCACCCACACCTACGAGTTCACCGCCCCGGACGGCGGCGAGGCGTGGGTGGGACTGCGGAAGACGGGCGGCGACGGGAAGGCGGAGTTCGTCCTGGACGCGTTCGAGGTGCGGGAAATCTGAGAGACACCGGCCCTGACGCGTCAGGGCACCAGACCGGGCGCCCCTGCCCCTTCCCCCGCAAAGGCCGGGGCGCCCTCCAGCTCCAGCAGGAGCAGCTCGTTGACGCCGGCCCGCAGCACCGGGCCGGGGACGAACAGCGTGCGCTGCGGGCCCGCCGACCAGTAACGGCCCAGGCAGAAACCGTTCACCCAGGCGAAGCCGCGAGTCCAGCCGGGGAGTTCCAGCACGGCGTCACCGGGGGAGGGGGTGGGCAGCGCGGCCCGGTACAGACCCGGCAGGCCCGGAGCGCCGACCGCCCTGAAAGGCACCCGCCGCACCGCCGCCGCGTCCTCCAGGGCGTCGAGCCGCAGCCCGCGCGCCCGTACGCCGTGCAGGTACTGCCGCTCGTGCAGCACCCCGCCCGTGATGCCCTTCGGCTCTCCGAGCCGCGGCCCGTAGTTGACCCGGCCCAGCGACTCCACCCACAGCTCCACAGTGGCGGGCCCGGCCACCGCCGCGCCGATCTCCGCCTCCTCGGCGTCCAGCACGGGCCCGCGCACCCCGTCCACGTACGTCACCGCCCGGTCGCGCAGACCCGTCACCCGCAGCGGATACGGCGCGCGCGGCCCGGGCACCTCCAGCCGGTAGCGGACCACGCCCCGGTCCACGTCCATTTCCTCGAACGTCGGCGGGACACCCGAGGTGACCTCCGGGCCGCCGAGCACCTCCAGGACGTCCGCGAGCGGCGCCCACGCGCCGGGCACCGCCCGCACGGGCGCGGCGAGCGCCGGCGGCGGCTCGGGCACCCCGGGCAGCGGGCCCGGCGCGTACGCCGCCAGCACCTCGCGGAAGCGCCGGAACTTCTCCGTGGGGCGCCCGCGTTCGTCGACCGGCGCGTCGTAGTCGTACGACGTCACGGTCGGCTCCAAGGCGCCGTCGTGCAGCTCGCCGGAACGATTCGCCCCCGCCCAGCCGCCGAAGCTGGTGCCCCCGTGCGCCATATAGACATTGACCGACGCGCCGCACCCCAGGATCTCCCGCAGCGCGTCCGCCGCGTCCTCCGAGGGGCGCTCCACCGGCGCGTCACCCCAGTGCGAGAACCAGCCGCACCAGAACTCCATGCACATCAGCGGGCCGTCCGGCCGATGGCGGCGCAGCGCCGCGAACGCCTCCCCGGCCCCCGAACCGAAGTTGACGGTGGCCAGGACACCGGGCAACGAACCACCGGTGAGCATGTGGTCCTCCGGCCCGTCCGACGTGAACAGCGGCACCGTCACGCCGAGGCCGCGCAGCAGACCCGCCATGTACGCCAGGTACTCCCGGTCGCTGCCGTACGACCCGTACTCGTTCTCCGCCTGCACCATCACCACCGGGCCGCCACGGTCGTACTGCCGCGCCACCACCTGCGGCAGCAGCCGCCCGAACCACGCGTCCACCGCCCGCAGGTACTCCGGGTCCCGCGTACGCACGCGCCACCCCAGCGGGCCGGTCAGCCAGTGCGGCAGCCCTCCGTTCTCCCACTCGGCGCAGATGTACGGACCCGGCCTGACCAGCGCGAGCAGCCCCGCCGCCCGCGCCGCGTCCAGAAAGCGGCCCAGCGCCTCCGGATCACGGAAGACGCCCGGCCGCGGCTCGTGCAGGTTCCAGGGCACATACGTCTCCACGCAGTTCAGGCCCATCGCGCGCAGCATCGCGAGCCGGTGCCCCCAGTGGCCCTCGTGCACCCGGAAGTAGTGCAGGGCCCCCGACAGCAGCCGCACCGGCCGCCCGTCCCGCTCGAAGTCCCGCGCGCCCACCACGAACTCGACCACGCCGCCCGTCCCGTCCGTCCGCCTCGCCTCCCGCTCACCCTCACCCCTGGCGGCACGCGGGTCCATGGACAAAGATCGGCACTGATTGGACGGAACAGGCCGCGGCGGACGCCGGAAGCACGGGAGGAGCCCGCATGTACCACACCTGGATGCGGTACTTCACGCCCAGCCCGGTCCACCACCGCCTCGGCCTGGTGTGCCTCGGCGTCGGCCTCCAGCACGGCACCCTGCCCCCCGTCGGCCCGCGCGTCCTCGACCACCACGTCGCCGTCGTCGTCAGCGCCGGCCGCGGCTGGACCACCCGCACCGACGGCACCCGCGAGCCGGTCACCGCGCCCGCCCTCCTGTGGCTCGTGCCCGGCGTCCCCCACCACTACGGCGCCGACCCGGACACCGGCTGGGACGAGAGCTTCGTCGACTTCACAGGACCGGCCACCGCCACCTACACCGAACTCGGCTACATCGAACCCGACCGCCCCCTCGTCCCCCTCGCCGACCCGGCGGCGGCCCGCACCGCCATCACCCGCATCGCCCGCGCCGCCCGCCGCGGCAACCCCCTCCTGGAGGTCGAGACCGCCGCCGCCGTCCACGAACTCCTCGTCGCGCTGCGCCGCGCCCGCGCCGACACCGACGCGGACGGCGACCCCGTACTCCAGGCCCTGGCCCGCGACGCGTTCCTGCCGCTGTCCGTCGCCGAACACGCCGCCCGCCACGGCATGACCCCCGCCGCCCTGCGCACCGCCGTACGCCGCGGCGCCGGCTGCAGCCCCAAGGACTACCTCCTGGGCATCCGCCTCGGTCGCGCCAAGGAACTGCTCGCCGCCACCGAACTCCCCGTCGCCGCCGTCGCCCGCCGCGTCGGCTACACCGACCCCGCCTACTTCAGCCGCCTGTTCACCCGCCGCGTCGGCACCGCGCCCGTCCGGTTCCGCGCCCGCCAGGGACGCAGCGTCCCCGGCGGCTGGTCCACCCGCGTCCCCGACCCCGACGACCCGCCGGTGATCGGCGGTGCGGACGGCTGAACCGGCGCCGGCCGCCGGCCGCGGCGGGCGGGCACCGGGGCGCGCGAGGCACGGCCGGGGCGCGGCCCGGCCGGGAAAACCACGGGTCGAGTGCGCGGTGTCAGTGCCGTGCGGCAGCATGTGGACATGCCCGCACTGACGCGCGACGAGGCGCAGACCCGAGCCCGACTCCTCGACGTCCACCGCTACGCGATCGACCTCGACCTCACCCACGGCCCCGCCCACTTCGTGTCCCGCACGGCCGTCCGCTTCAGCGCGCGCACCCCGGGCGACACCTTCGTCGAACTCAAACCGGCCGAGCTGCGCTCCGCCACCCTCGACGGCCGCCCCCTCGACCCGGCCACCCTCGACGGCAACCGCCTGCCGCTCACCGGCCTCACCGCCGGCGAGCACGAACTGCGCCTGGAAGCCGCCATGTCCTACTCCCGCACCGGCGAGGGCATGCACCGCTTCACCGACCCCGCCGACGGCGAGACCTACGTCTACACCCAGATGTTCCTGGACGACGTCCAGCGCGTCTTCGCCGCCTTCGACCAGCCCGACCTGAAAGCCGAATTCGGGCTGACCGTCACCGCGCCCCCCGGCTGGACCGTCCTCGGCAACGGCACCGCCACCCGCGACGACGACACCGAAGGCCGCTGGACCCTCGCCCCCACCCCGCCCATCAGCACCTACCTCGTCGCCGTCGCCGCCGGCCCCTGGCACACCGTGCGCACCGAACACGCCGGCCTGCCCTTCGGCATCCACTGCCGCCGCTCCCTGGGCCCCCACCTGGACGCCGACGCCGAAGAGATCCTCGACATCACCCGCCGCTGCTACGACCGCTACCACGCCCTCTTCGAAGAGCCCTACCCCTTCGACTCCTACGACCAGGCGTTCGTCCCCGAGTTCAACATGGGCGCCATGGAGAACCCCGGCCTGGTCACCCTCCGCGACGACTTCGTCTTCCGCTCCGCCGTCACCGACACCGAACGCCAGTCCCGCGGCATGGTCATCGCCCACGAGATGGCCCACATGTGGTTCGGCGACCTCGTCACCCTCGCGTGGTGGGACGACATCTGGCTCAACGAGTCCTTCGCCGAGTACATGGGCTACCAGGTCCTGTCCGAGGCGACGCACTTCACCGACACCTGGACCGACTTCGGCATCGCCCGCAAGAGCTGGGGCTACGACGCCGACCAGCGCCCCTCCACCCACCCCGTCGCCCCCGCCCCCGAGGACGTGCCCGACACCGCCTCCGCCCTCCTCAACTTCGACGGCATCTCCTACGCCAAGGGCGCCTCGGCCCTGCGCCAGCTCGTCGCCTGGATGGGCGAGAAGGACTTCCTCGCCGGCATCAACGACCACATCACCCGCCACCGCTTCGGCAACGCCACCCTCGCCGACTTCGTCGCCTCCCTCGCCCGGGCCACCGACCGCGACGTGCCCGCCTGGGCCGCGAGCTGGCTGCGCACCACCGGCGTCGACACCCTCGTGCCCGTCGTCGGCACCGGCGCCGACGGCGGCTGGACGCTGCGCGTCGACCGGGACGGCAGCCGGCCCCACCACCTCACCGCCGGGCTGTACGACCGCGACCCCACCGACCCCGCCCGCCTCGTCGCCCGCGACCGCCTCGCCTGGGACATCCCCGCACCGGCCGCTGCGGGCGATGACGCCGCGACGGCCGCCACGACCGGGCCCGCCGCCGCGGGCGGCACCACCCCCCGCCGCCTGCACACCGCCCCCGGCCCCCGCCCCGCCCTCATCCTCCTCAACGACGGCGACCTCACCTACGCCAAGGTCCGCCTCGACCCCGCCTCCTGGGAAACCGCCCGCGACGCGCTCTCCGGCCTGCCCGACCCCCTCACCCGCGCCGTCGTGTGGAACGCCGCCCGCGACATGGTCCGCGACGGCGAGCTGCCCCCCACCGCCTACCTGGACGCCGCCCGCGCCCACCTCCCGTACGAAACCGACATCGCCATCGTCTCCGGCGCCCTCGCCTTCGCCCGCACCCAGATCGCCGACCGCTACCTCCCCGCAGCCGGCCGGCCCGCAGCGCTGAACACCCTCAGCGCGATCGCCCGCGACATCCTGCGCCGCACCGAAGGCTCCGAGAACGGCGACGGCCAGGGCCTGCGCCTCGCCGCCGTACGCACCTTCATCGACAGTGCCACCACCCCCGACGGCATACAGGACTGGCTCTCCGGCGGCAGCGTCCCCGGCGGCCCCGCCCTCGACCCCGAGCTGCGCTGGCGCATCCTCGGCCGCCTCGCCGTCCTCGGCGCCACCACCCCGGCCGCCATCGACGACGAGCTGGCCCGCGACCCCAGCGCCACCGGCCGCCAGGGCGCCGCCACCTGCCGCGCGGCCCTGCCCGACCCGGCCGGCAAACAGGCCGCCTGGGACGCCCTGTTCGCCACCGACGAGAGCACCGACCTCTCCAACTACCTCTTCAACGCCACCGCCGCCGGCTTCTGGGCCCCCGAGCAGCTCGACCTGGTGCGCCCCTACGCCGCCCGCTACTTCCCCGACGCCGTGGCCCTCGCCGCCCGCCGGGGCCCGGCCCTCGCCGAATCCGCTGGCCGGTTGGCCTTCCCCGCACCCCTCGTCGACACCGCCACCCTCCACCTGACCGAGGAGTGCCTGCGCACCGCCGACCCGGCCCCGGCCCTCCGCCGCAAACTCGCCGACCAGCTGGACGACCTCAGGAGGGCGCTGCGGGTACGCGGCGCGTAACGGCCCGGGCGTGCGGCCCGGCGGGGGAGAGGGCGGCCCGCCGGACCGTACGGCGGGCGCGCGGGGGCCCGGTGAAAGGTTTCGTCACCCGCCCCTGCCCCCGTCCCCGCCCCCGCAGGGGCGTCCACCCACGCCCCGTACGGACTGCATAGCAGGCAAACCGATCACAACCGCCCCGCCCTCCGTAGCGGTACCACTTTCGGGTTGAGCTCGCTCGGCTCGGCAGGCACGCCACCCGGCCCCGGCCAGGCTGGGGGTGTCCGCTGTCGCGCACGCACCCGAAGGACCGCCCATGAACACCCCGCCCCTCGCCGGCGGAGCCGCAGGCCCCGACGCCCTGCGACCGCTCCTCGGCACCGTCCTCGACGCGCTGCGCGACGGCGCGGAAGCCAGGGGCGGGCCGCTGCCCGCGGGCGGCCCCGGCCGCGTCGCCGCACGGCTGCGGGAGACCGCGGGACCGGTCCTGCCCGAAACCGGCTGCGGGCCCCACGAGGCACTGCGCGCCCTGGTACGCGCCATGGCCGCGGGCGCCGCCGACCCCGCGGACCCGCACTGCGCCGCCCACCTGCACTGCCCGCCACTGGCCCTCGCCGTAGCCGCCGACCTCGCCGCCGGCGCCCTCAACCCCTCGATGGACTCCTGGGACCAGGCCCCCGCCGCCTCCGCCCTCGAAGCCCGCACCGCACGCGAACTGGCCGCGCTCGTCTACCCGTACGGACCCGAAAGCCCCCGCCACCAGCGAGCACCCCACGGTGCCGACCCGCCGGGCCACCCTCGCGAGACCGGCACACCCGTCGTCCCCGGCCGTTCCCGCGAGACCGGCACTCCCGACGCCCTCGTCACCACCGGCGGCACCGAGGCCAACCAACTCGCCCTCCTCCTCGCCCGCGAGCACGCCCGCGCCCGCCACCTCGCACCCCTCCAGGTCGTCTGCGGCGCCAACGCCCACCACAGCGTCCACCGCGCCGCCTGGCTCCTCGGCCTCACCGAACCCCACACCCTCCCCACCCCCGACGGCACCCTCGACCCCCACACCCTCCACACGGCCCTCGCCGGCCTCCGCACCCCCGGCACACCCGCCGCTCCCGTCCTCGTCTGCGCCACCGCGGGCACCACCGACGCCGGCGCCATCGACCCGCTCCCCGCCCTCGCCGACGTGGCCGGCACCCACGGCGCCCGCCTGCACGTCGACGCCGCCTACGGCGGCCCGCTCCTGTTCAGCGACACCCACCGCCACCTCCTCGACGGCCTGCACCGCGCCCACACCGTCACCCTCGACCTGCACAAACTCGGCTGGCAGCCGGTCGCGGCCGGCCTCCTCGCCGTACCCGGCACGGCCTGCCTCGCCCCGCTCGCCCACCGCGCCGCCTACCTCAACGCCGACGACGACACCGAAGCCGGCCTCCCCGACCTCCTCGGCCGCTCCCTGCGCACCACCCGCCGCCCGGACATCCTCAAGATCGCCGTCACCCTCAAGGCTCTCGGCCGCACCGGCCTCGCCGACCTCGTGGACCGCACCCTCGCCGCCGCCCGCACCCTCGCCCGCCTCATCGACGACCACCCCGCCCACGAACTCCACTCCCACCCCACCCTCAGCACCGTTCTCTTCCGCCCCACCGGCGCCGACGACACCACCGTCGCCACCATCCGCCGCCGCCTCCTGCACAACGGCCGCGCCGTCCTCGGCCGCGCCACCACCCCCACCGGTCTCTGGCTCAAGGCCACCCTCCTCAACCCCTACACCACCACCGACGACCTCACCTCGCTGCTGAAACTCGTGGAAGGCCACACCCCTCGATGAGCACCCCCCACCCTGACGCCGTCACCCTCCAACTGCCCTCACCCCACGGCGCGGGCGACGACGTCCCCGCCCCGCCCCGCCCCACCTACGCCGGGCCACCCACCCCCGAGGCCGCCCCCGCCCGTCCCCCCACCAGCCCCGAAGAACCGCTGGACCTCGCCGGCATCGGCATCGGCCCCTTCAACCTCTCCCTCGCCGCCCTCGCCCACCCCCTCACCCACCTGCGCACCGCCTTCTACGACCAGCGCCCCGCCTTCCACTGGCACCCCGGCCTCCTCATCGACGGCACCACCCTGCAAGTCCCCTTCCTCGCCGACCTCGTCACCCTCGCCGACCCCGCCAGCCCCTGGACCTTCCTGAACTACCTCAAACACCGGGAACGCCTCTTCCCCTTCTACTTCGCCGAGCGCTTCCACATCCAGCGCGCCGAATACGACGCCTACTGCCGCTGGGTCAGCGAAAACCTCCCCGCCCTGCACTTCAGCCACCAGGTCGACGCCGTCCGCTGGAACACCGACCGCGCCGCCTTCGAAGTCGACTACACCCAGCTCGACGCCGACGGCGAAGCCGAGGCACTCGGCCGCGCCTACGCCCGCAACCTCGCCCTCGGCACCGGCACCGTCCCCCACGTACCCGAAGCACTCAAGCCCCTCGCCGACGCCCCCGCCGTCCCCGTCATCCACGCCGCCGACTACCTCGCCCACCGCGAACGCCTGCTGGCCGCCGAACACATCACCGTCATCGGCTCGGGCCAGTCCGGCGCCGAAGTCTTCCTCGACCTGCTGCGCGCCCGCCCGGCCGGCCGCGAACGCCTCCACTGGCTCGCCCGCACCCCCGCCTTCGCCCCCATGGAGTACAGCAAACTCGGCCTCGAACACTTCACCCCCGACTACACCCGCTACTTCCACGCCCTCCCCGAACCCGTACGCGACGAACTCCTCCCGGCCCAGTGGCAGCTCCACAAGGGCATCGACCACGACACCATCGCCGCCATCCACGACGAGCTCTACCGGCGCACCCTCCACGGCGGCTGGCCCGACGCCACCCTCACCCCCGGCGTCACCGTCCGCACCGCGGGACGCGTCGGCACCACCAAGGTCGAACTCCACCTCGAACACCCCCACCAGGCCACCCGCAGCCGCCTGACCACCGACGCCGTCGTCCTCGCCACCGGCTACCGAACCGGCCACACCGACACCCTCCTCGCCGCCCTCGACCCCTACCTCCAGCGCGACGCCGCCAACCGCCCCTGCGTCGACACCGAACAACGCCTCGTCCTCGACCCCTGCGTCACCGGCTCCGTCTACGTACAGAACGCCGAACACCACACCCACGGCGTCGGCACCCCCGACCTCGGCCTCGCCGCCTGGCGCAGCGCCACCATCCTCAACACCCTCACCGAACGCCCCGCCTACCCCTTGCCGTCCCGCACCGCCTTCACCACCTTCGGCCTGCGCCCCTCCCCACCCCCCAACCCCACCGGCACCCCCCGCCCCAACTCCACCCTCCTCCAGAGCCCCTGACCCGGCCGGCCCAGACCCCGCACCGCACGGAACCCTGGGCCCGAGGCCGCGTAGGATCCGGATCGAACACCAGAACCCGGCCCGCTCGACGCCGAACCGACTTCGATCCTGGAGACGCCATGGGCAGCGCCCTTCTCGTGATGGACGTCCAACAGGCCATCGTGGACATCGCCGACGACGGCTCCGGATACCTGCCACGCCTGCGCAGGGCGATCGACGGAGCCCGGGCGGCGGACATCCCCGTGATCTACGTGGTCATCGCGCTGCGCCCCGGCTACCCCGAAGTCGGCACGCGCAACAGGCCGCTCGCCGCCATCGCACAGGCCGGCCTCTTCGCAGAGGGCGCGCCGGGCACCGAGATCCACCCCGAGGTCGCGCCCCGGCAGGGCGACGTGGTGGTCACCAAGAGGCGGGCGAGCGCCTTCTCGGGCAGCGACCTCGACGTGGTGCTGCGGGCACGCGGGATCGACAGCCTCGTCCTCACCGGCATCGCCACCAGCGCTGTGGTGCTGTCCACCCTGTGCCAGGCGAACGACCTGGACTTCGGCCTCACCGTCCTCTCCGACGCCTGCCTGGACACCGACCCGGAGCTGCACCGGGCCCTCGTCGAGCGGCTGTTCCCGCAGTGGGCGGACGTCGTCACCGTCGACGACTGGGTCAAGGCGAACGCACCCCGGTAGCGGCAGGCCGAGCGGACGGCGACACGGAGGGCCGGCCCCACCGGCCCGCCCTGCTCCGCGGGCCGGCCGGTGGCGGAACGGACTCAGAACACCGGCACCCCGTCGCGCGTCAACCGCCAGCCCACCGAGGCGAACCGCGCACCGTCGATCTCCCCGGTCTCCTTCACCCACCCGATGATCACATTCCGGATCTCCTCGGACGTCGACCACACCTGCTGTGCCTTCGCCACGTGCGGGAAATTACCGCCGCCACCCGCCCGGTAGTTGTTCACCGCCAGCACGAACCGCGCGTCGTCCGCCACCGGCTTGCCCTCGAACGACAGCCTCCCGATCCGCTGCCCCGGCTCCCGCGCGATGTCGATCTCGTACGAGACGCCGCTCACCGCGTCGTAGTTGTAGTCCGGAATTCCCTCCGCATTCGTCAGCTTCGCCGGATCGACCGGGCCACCCGCAGGCGTCCGCACGTAATACCGGGCGGAGAACTCCAGGTACTCCCGCAACTGCTTCCCGGTCAGCACCCGCGCCTCCAGCGTATTGTCGAACGGATACAACGCGGCCATCGCCCGTATCGTCACCGCACCCGCCGGCACCGCCGCCGTACGCGAGAAACACGACGCCTGCGACAACACCGGCAGCTTCGCGAACTCCCCGCCGGCCAGCGCCTTCCGCACCGCCTCCGCCTGCACCTGCGCGATGAATCGCAGCACCGGCGTGTCCTTGTACGGAGCCTCCGCCGCCGTCATCTCCGCCTTCGACCGCCCGATGACCTGATTGACGTACGCCACCACCTTCCGCTGCTCCGTACGCAGCAGACGCGTGATCCGCGGGTCCTCCGGCACCGTATTGGAATTCAGCACCTTCGCCGACACCGACTCCACCGCCCAGCGCCCCCGCGACCGCACCACCTCGAAATCGAAGAGCGTCAGCCGCTGCCCCCACTTCAACGGCTCCGACAACACCACCTCACGGCCCGTCGCCCGGTTCACCACCCGCCGCTCCGGCACCTCCACGTGCGCGTGCCCCACCAGAATCGCGTCGATCCCCGGCACCCGCTCCGCCACCAGCGCCGCCGCGTTCTCCACGTACGGCAACTGATCCCCGTACGACGACGTGCCGCTCGTCCCCGAATGCGCGGACACGATCACCACGTCCGCGCCCATCGAGCGCAGCTTCGGCACCCACTTCGCCGCCTGCTCCTCCAGCCCCGGAAAGGCCAGCTTCCCCTGCACATGGGCCTTGTCCCAGATCGCGATACCCGGATTGGTCAGCCCCAGCACCGCCACCTTCACGTCCCGGCCGCACGGCGTACGCAACCGCGTCATCCAGTACGGCGGAAACGCCGGCCGCAACGACTTCGCATCCACCGCGTTCGCCCCCAGCAGCGGAAAATCACAGCTCTCCTCGAACTTCCGCAGCACCGGAAGCCCGTAATTGAACTCGTGATTGCCGAGCGCCGCGGCGTCGTACCCGATGGCGTTCATCGCCTTCGCCATCGGATGCACCGGCCCGTTCGGGCCCGTGACCGGATCCACCTTCGCGTAGTAATACGCCAGCTGCGTCCCCTGGATCGTGTCACCCGCGTCGATCAGCAGCGTATTGCCATCCCCCTTCTCTGCCCTGACCCGCCGCACCAGCGTCGAAATCTTCGCCAGTCCCACATCGTTGTGGTCCTTGTCGTCGAATTCCGCGTCCGTCGCGTAATCCCAGTTGAAGACGTTCCCGTGCAGGTCCGTGGTCCCCATGACCGTGAAGCAATAGCGCTGCGCCCGCCGCGCCCCGCCGCCGGGCACCTGCGCGGCCGCCGCCGACGGCCCCGCCGTACCGATGAGCGCGGCCCCCGCGCCCGTGGCGACCGAACTCCCCAGGAACTTCCTACGGTCGAGCGGCATGACATCTCCTTTGACGAAACACGGCAGCGGACGGCGGTGACGGCGACGGCGTCTGCGACGACGCCACACCGCGACATCCATGGACAACGCGCGTAGATTCTGACGCAGCAACCCCACCCGCAACAGCCCTCACAGGTTGCGATCAGATGACCGCCGCCCCGCCCGGCCACTCCCTGACAAACACCCCACCCCGTGCCAGGCTGCCCCCATGACCGACACCGACACCCGCCCCGGCGCCCTCCCGTACGGCACCCCCGACGCGCCCCGCCTCGCCGTACGCGGCGAGGCCCGCATCGAAGCCGACCCCGAGACCGCCCGCATCGACATCACCGTCGGCGCCCGCGGCGCCGACCGCAAAACCACCCTCAAAGACCTCACCCACCGCAACGACCAGGCCCTCGCCCTCATCAAGAGCTACGGCGACGCCGTCGAAAAACTCGACACCGGCGCCTTCTCCGTCGCCCCCGAAATGACCGCCAAGGGCCGCCACGAACGCGTCCGCGCCTACCACGGCCGCGTCCGCCTCACCGCCACCCTCACCGACTTCACCACCCTCGGCGAACTCACCACCCGCCTCGCCGCCCTCGAACTCACCCGCGTCGACGGCCCCTGGTGGGCCCTGCGCCCCGGCTCGCCCGCCCACCGCCAAGCCCGCGAACAAGCCGTACACGACGCGGTCCGGCGCGCCCGCGAATACGCCGAAGCCCTCGGCGCCCGCCTCGAAGCCGTCCTCGAACTCGCCGACATCGGCGCCGAGAACGCCGCGCCGCTCCCCGCCCCGGGCGGCATGTTCCGTTCCGTCTCCTACGGGGCGTCGGACACGGCCGAAAGCACCCCCGCCCTCGACCTGGAACCCGAACGCCAAGAGGTCTACGCACAAGTCAACGCCCGCTTCACCATGACCCGCCCCGCCCTGTGACCCGGCCCCTTCTCCCTCTCATCCGCTCATAGGAGCACCACCGCGCGCATTCAATCGTTTGTCAAGAGCCTTTCACGCAAAGGCCGTTGGGCAGTCACTTCCGCACACTGCCCTACCTATGAGTAGGTCGTAGGGTCGAACCATGCGCCGAGCAAAGATCGTCTGCACCCTGGGACCCGCCACCGACTCGTACGAGCAGATCAAGGCACTCGTCGAAGCCGGCATGGACATCGCCCGCTTCAACCTCAGCCACGGCACCTACGCCGACCACGAGGCGCGGTACGAGCGGGTACGCAAGGCATCCGAGGAGACCGGCCGCAGCGTCGGCGTCCTCGCCGACCTCCAAGGTCCGAAGATCCGCCTCGGCCGCTTCCGCGAAGGCCCGGTACTTCTCGAACGCGACGACACCTTCACCATCACCGTCGAACCCGGCGTCGAAGGCGACCGCCACCTCTGCGGCACCACCTACGAAGGACTCGCCGCCGACGTCACCCCCGGCGAACGCATCCTCGTCGACGACGGGAAAGTGACCCTCCAGGTCGCCGACGTCTCCGGCCCCGAGGTCCGCACCACCGTCGTCGAAGGCGGCATGGTCTCCGACCACAAGGGCCTCAACCTCCCCGGCGTCGCCGTCTCCGTCCCCGCCCTCTCCCAGAAGGACCGCGACGACCTCCGCTGGGCCCTGCGCACCGGCGCCGACATCATCGCCCTCTCCTTCGTCCGCAGCGGCGACGACATCGACGACGTCCACCGGATCATGCGCCAGGAGAACTGCTTCCGGCCCGTCATCGCCAAGGTCGAAAAGCCGCAGGCCGTCGACGCGATCGACGACATCGTCGCCGCCTTCGACGGCATCATGGTCGCCCGCGGCGACCTCGGCGTCGAAATGCCCTTGGAAACGGTCCCGATCGTCCAAAAGCGTGCCATCAAACTGGCCAAGCGCAATGCGAAGCCGGTCATCGTCGCCACTCAGATGCTCGACTCCATGATCGAGAACTCCCGGCCCACCCGCGCCGAAGCCTCCGACGTCGCCAACGCCGTCATCGACGGCACCGACGCCGTGATGCTCTCCGGCGAGACCAGCGTCGGCAAGTACCCCACCGAGACGGTACGCACCATGGCCCGCATCGTCGAAGCGGCCGAGGAAGACATCCTCACCAAGGGCCTGCCCCCGCTGACCGACCGCAACAAGCCCCGCACCCAAGGCGGCGCCGTCGCCCGCGCGGCCGCCGAAATGGGCGACTTCCTCGGCGCCAAGTTCCTCGTCGCCTTCACCCAGTCCGGCGACACCGTCCGCCGCCTGTCCCGCTACCGCTCACCCATCCCCCTCCTCGCCTTCACCCCCGAACCGGCCACCCGCTCCCAGCTCAACCTCACCTGGGGCGTGGAAACCTTCCTCGGCCCGAAGGTCGACTCCACCGACGAAATGGTCGCCCAAGTCGACGAGGAACTCCTGCGCATCGGCCGCTGCGACCGCGGCGACGTCGTCATCATCACCGCCGGCTCCCCACCCGGCGTCGCCGGCTCCACCAACCTCGTCCGCGTCCACCACATCGGCGAAGACGACTCCCGGTCCTGACCACCCATCAGCACTTCGGCCGACATGGGCGTCCATGAGTCCCACGGACGCCCGGACGCCCGTTTCGCCACCGACACATTCTCTGCACGGCGCACCCTTCCGCACCCCACCCACGAGACGAGTCGCCCCATCGGTGACCCGGCAGCCATCGGAAGGGAACAGTCAACAGGCAGCCGCAGCTCCGGCCCGTACCGCCAGCACTCCGTCCTGGCCCGGGACACCGGCTCGCCCCTGACCTGCCACACGGAAGCCGGAGTTCAGTACTTCGGCCCGACGTGCGCGTCCATGAGCGCCACGGACGCTTTCTTCGCTACGGAGATGTTGAACGGATCGCTGCCGCGGGCGAGCGTCGTCCATTCGACGCCCACCTTCGTGAGGGTGTCCGAGTAGAGCTTGCGGATGTCGTCGGACTTGTTGGCGAACAGGTAGCGCGGGTACTCGTAGCGCTTCTTCTGCCCGCCGACCGTGCGTGTCGTCCAGTTCGTGATGCGGCACCCGTCGGAGTGGAAGAGGCCGCGAACGAATTCCCAGGGATGGGTGTCCACGATGCGTTGTTGCCATGCTTCCAGCACGATCGGCCGGTGGTGCTTCTTGCCGTCACCGTGCTGCGGGAACAGGCACCAAAGGTGCTTGGAGTACACCTTCACGTTGTGACAGCCGGTTCGGCGGACCCGGCATACGGAGTTGTCAGGGAAGACCGCGGACATCGCGGCTTCGCATGCGTCCATGAGGCCGGGCCATGTGTCGCTGCAAGCAATCATGAGGCTCGGGACGCGATGCCCGGAGCACTGGATGATGTGGCCGTCACCCAGGTAAAGACCTAAGAGGTAGGAATAGGCGGAATCGTCGAGGGAACGGCCATCACACCGCGGGCATGCTGATCGGTGTGAACCGGGGCATTGACCGCGCTTGGCGCGGTCGGTGTGTCGCCAGTAGCTGACGGTGCCGAGGGGGATGCCCAGGGCGCGCGCGATATCGGCGTTCCTGGACCCGGTTCGGAACAGGGAGAGGACTCGCTCGCGCGTCTCGATGTCGTACACGAAGTCGAGCGTGGCCGGATTCTTGCCGTTCCGGGCTCAATCAGGACGCGTTCACCGGAGCGAGTGAAGATCGCCCGCCGGAGGCTGGCCTTTGAATCTAAGGTAAAGTGCCCCGGGTGGGACTCGAACCCACACTGAATACCTTTTGAGGGTATCGTCTCTGCCGATTGGACTACCGGAGCCCCTGCGTTCGGAAGGTTACCGTATCCCCTCCGTGCCTCAAAGATACAGGAGCTAGGTAGGCTCATGGGGCACCACCTGCCTGGAACGAGGAGACCCGTGAGCGCCGCCGAGCCCGAGCAGCCCGTCGCCGACGACGATCAGTCGCATGTCCCGCCGCAGACGACCCGTGTGGTCATCGCCGAGGACGAGGCCCTCATCCGTCTCGATCTCAAAGAGATGCTGGAGGAGGAGGGCTACACCGTCGTCGGTGAGGCCGGGGACGGCGAGAAAGCCGTGGAGCTGGCCCGGGAGCACCGTCCGGATCTGGTGATCCTGGATGTGAAGATGCCGAAACTCGACGGGATCTCCGCCGCCGAGCGGATCGCCGAGGAGAGCATCGCCCCGGTCCTGATGCTCACCGCGTTCTCGCAGCGCGAACTGGTGGAGCGGGCGCGGGACGCGGGGGCCATGGCGTACCTCGTCAAGCCGTTCAGCAAGAGCGACGTGGTGCCGGCCATCGAGATGGCCGTGAGCCGCTTCACGGAGCTGAAGACGCTGGAGAAGGAGGTCGCCGACCTCACCCAGCGGCTGGAGACCCGCAAGCTGGTGGACCGGGCGAAGAGCATTCTGCAGACCCAGTACGGGCTGACCGAGCCTGCCGCCTTCCGCTGGATCCAGAAGACGTCGATGGACCGCCGGCTGTCCATGCAGCAGGTCGCCGAGGCCGTCATCGAGGACGCCGAGGAGAAGAAGCAGAAGAAGGAGAAGGAGGGGAAGGAGTAGGGGTTTCCCTTCCCCGAGGGCTGTGCCGGTCGCTGACCGGCACAGCCCTTCTTCGTGTCGGGGCGCCGCTCAGTCCTCCCCCAGATACGCCTTCCGTACCGACTCGTCGTGCAGGAGTTCCTGGCCGGTGCCGGACAGGACGACGGTGCCGGTTTCCATGACGTGGCCGTGGTCGGCGAGGGAGAGGGCGGCCTGGGCGTTCTGTTCGACGAGGAGGATGGTGGTGCCCTGGGCGCGGAGTTCGCGGATGGTGTCCATGATCTTCTGCATCATGATGGGGGACAGGCCCATGGAGGGCTCGTCCAGCATGAGGAGTTTGGGGCGGGACATCAGGGCGCGGCCCATGGCGAGCATCTGCTGTTCGCCGCCGGAGAGGGTGCCGGACGCCTGGCGGCTGCGTTCGCCGAGGATGGGGAAGAGTTCGTAGACGCGCCGGATGTCGGCCTCGATGCCGGCCGGGTCCTTGCGCAGGAACGCGCCGAGCTTGAGGTTTTCGGCGATGGTCAGGCGGGGGAAGAGGCGGCGGCCTTCGGGGGAGTGGGCGAGGCCGCGTTCGACGATCTTGTGGGCGGGGACGCCGTCGAGCGGCGCTCCGTCGAAGGTGATCTTTCCGGCGAGGGGTTTGAGGAGGCCGGAGAGGGTGCGCAGGGTGGTGGTCTTGCCGGCGCCGTTGGTGCCGATGAGGGTGACGACCTGGCCGGCGCCGACGGAGAACGAGATGCCTTTGACGGCTTCGATCTTGCCGTAGGCGACGCGCAGGTCCTCCACCTGGAGGAGTGGGGAGGGGGAGGAGGTCGCGGTCATCGGGGGTCTCCTTCCGGGCCGGAGGGCCCGGGTGCGGCGGGGCCGTGGTCCGCGGCGCGGGCCTGTTCCTCCGCCGCGCGTACTTCGGCGGCTTCCTCGGCGCCGGGCGCGTCCTCGAAGGGCGTGCCGAGGTAGGCGGCGACGACGCGTTCGTCGGCCTGGACGACGTCGGAGGTGCCTTCGACGAGTTTCTCGCCCTGGACGAGGACGGCGACGCGGTCGCAGAGGTTGAAGATGAAGCGCATGTCGTGCTCGATGACGAGGACGGCGGTGCCTTGGTCGCGGATGGCGAGGACGAGGGCCTGGGTGGCGCGGGTCTCCTGGGGGTTCATGCCGGCGGTGGGTTCGTCGAGCAGGAGGAGGGCGGGTTCGCTGGCGAGGGCGCGGGCGATCTCCAGCTTGCGCTGTTCGCCGTAGGGGAGGTTGCGGGCGAGGTGGTCGCGTTTGGCGGCGAGGCCGGTGAACTCCAGGAGTTCCATGGCGCGTTTTTCGGAGGTGCGTTCGGCCTTGCGGAAGCCGGGGCCGCGCAGGAGGGCGGACCAGAGTCCTTCTTTGGTGCGGGTGTGGCGTCCTACGAGGGTGTTTTCGAGGACGGTCATGTTGGCGAAGAGGCGGATGTTCTGGAAGGTGCGGGCGACACCGGCTTTGGTGACGAGGTGGGGTTTGCGGGAGAGGCGGTTGCCTTGGAAGCTGACGGCGCCTTCGGTGGGGGTGTAGAGGCCGGTGAGGCAGTTGAAGAAGGTGGTTTTCCCGGCGCCGTTGGGGCCGATGAGGCCGACGATCTCGCCGGCCCGGACGGTCAGGTCGACGCCGCGTACGGCGGTCAGGCCGCCGAAGCGCATGGTGACGCCGGTGGCTTCGAGGACGGCGCCGGCGGTGCTGGTGGGTGTGGTCATGGTGTCGTCACGCCTTCACCGAGGCCTGGCCCCCGTCGGGCAGGCGCGTATCGGGTACGTCGAGCTGGCCGGTCTCGTGGAATTCGAGCTGTTTCCTGCGGTCGGGGATCAGGCCCTCGGGGCGGAAGCGCATGAGCAGGACGAGGGCGAGGCCGAACAGGAGCAGCTGGTAGTCCTGGAGGAAGTCGAGTTTGGCGGGGATGAGGAAGAGCAGGGCCGCGCCGACGAAGGGGCCGGCGAGGGTGCCCATGCCGCCGAGGATGACGGCGGCGAGGAGGAACGCGGAGTTGGGCGGTGTGGGGCCGGCGAACTGGAACTGTTCGGGGGTGGCGGTGGTGACGACGTGGACGTGGACGGTGCCGGCGAATCCGGCGAGGGCGGCGCCGAGGGCGAAGGCGAGCAGGCGCAGCCGGAAGCTGTTGATCCCCATCGCGATGGCGGCGGTCTCGTCCTCGCGGATGGCGATCCAGGCGCGGCCGATGCGGGAGGCGGCGGCGCGGCGGAAGACGAGGACGACGACGGCGGTGACGAGGATCATCAGGAGGTAGTAGTTGCCGTAGGTGGCGATGGTGAAGCCGAGGATCTCGTGGGGTTGGCCGAAGTTGAAGCCGAAGATCTCCAGGTTGGGGACGTTGGGGATGCCCATGGCGCCGTTGGTGACGTCGGGTCCCGTGGTGCCGTTGAGGTTGAGCATGGCGATGCGGAAGATCTCGCCGAAGCCGAGGGTGACGATGGCGAGGTAGTCGCCGCGCAGGCGCAGGGTGGGGGCGCCGATCAGGACGCCGAAGACGAGTGAGGCGGCGGCGCCGGTGAGCAGTGCGGCCCAGAACGGGAAGTGCAGGCCGAGGGCGGATTCGGGGCTGCCGGAGACGAGGGCGGCGGCGTAGGCGCCGACGCCGAGGAAGGCCACGTATCCGAGGTCGAGGAGGCCGGCGAGGCCGACGACGACGTTCAGGCCGAGGGCGACGGTGGCGAAGATGAGGATGTTGGCGCCGATGATCGTGTACTGGTCGGTGTCCTGGGTGAGCGGGAAGCAGGCGGCGGCGGCGAAGGCGGCGGCCAGCGCGACGCCGCGGTGCCGGGCGGTGATGCCGGTGAGGCGGCCGATGAGCCCGGCGCGGTGCAGGGCGGGGACGGCGAGCGCGATGAAGATCAGGTAGCCGACGAAGGGCGGGCCGTCCTCGGCGTCGATGCCGTACGTGAAGGCGTAGAGCCCGGCGCCGAACGCGGCGGCGATGACCAGGATCTCGGCCCAGGAGGGCAGTGGGCGGGCGGGCTTGCGCAGGGGGACGGGGGCCAGGGCGCCGGTGAAGCGGTGCCAGGCGCCGGGCGGCGGGCCGGTCTCCGGGCCTTCCGCTGCGGTGCGGTCGGCGGGCAGGCCGAGGGCGCCGAGGAGGGTGACGAGGGCGGCGGCGCCGGCGAGGAAACCGCCGGGGTCGAGGTTGACGAGGCCGCCGAGTCCGACGGCGATGGCGCCGAGGGTGAACCAGGTGACGGCGAAGGTGGCGAGGGCGGCGAACAGGACGGGGGCGTTGCGGCCGGCGGGGGTGAGCCAGCCGAGGCCGCGGACGCCGAGGCCGGAGAGGGCGAGCAGGAGGGTGAGGACGCTGCCGGCGAGGGTGATCAGCTGGAGGCCGGCGGGGGAGCCGTAGTAGGTGAGGTCGCCGGGGAACTCGCTGCTCCAGGTCCAGGCGAGGGCGGTGGAGGCGGCGGTGGCGAGGGCGGCGGCCGCGGTGGTGGCGCGGGCGCCGCGTTCGGGGAGGGGCAGGACGCCGGGGCGGGGGTGCGGTGTGGTGCCGGGGGTCTGCGCGCCGCCGTTGCCCGCGTTGGTGGGTGGAGTGGTCATCGCTATCACGCCCGATCCGCGACGCGTTCGCCCAGCAGGCCCTGTGGCCTCAGGAGGAGTACGAGGATGAGGAGGACGAAGGCCCAGACGTCCTTCCAGGCTCCGCCGCCGAACTGCTGCATGCCGGGGATCTCCTCGACGTAGCCGGTGGCGAGCGCTTCGGCGACGCCGAGGACGACGCCGCCGAGCATGGCGCCGTAGATGTTGCCGATGCCGCCGAGGACGGCCGCGGTGAACGCCTTGAGGCCGAGGATGAAGCCCATGCGGAACTGGACCTCGCCGGTGCGCAGTCCGTACGCGACGGCGGCGACGCCCGCGAAGGCGGCGCCGATGGCGAAGGCGAGCACGATGATCCGGTCGGTGTTGACGCCCATGAGTTTGGCGGTGTCCGGGTCCTGGGCGGTGGCCTGCATGGCGCGGCCGCTGCGGGTGCGGGCGACGAAGAAGCCGAGGCCGATCATGCAGACGGGGGCGGCGACGAGGACGAAGATGTCGCCGCGCTGGACGGTGGCGCCCAGGATGTCGAAGGAGTCCCCCTTGAACTGGGGGAAGACGCGGGCCTTGTTGCCTTCGGGGTACCACTTCCAGACGGCTTGCTGGAGGGCGATGGACAGGCCGATGGCGGTGATGAGGGGGGCGAGGCGGGGTGCGCCGCGCAGGGGCCGGTAGGCGAAACGTTCCGCTGCCACGCCGACGAGGACCGAGACGGCGACCGCCCCGATGAGCATCAGCGGCAGGGCGTAGAGGAGGGAGACACCGGACGGCAGGGCGAGGAAGACGGTCAGCGCGCCGAAGCCGCCGACCATGAAGATCTCGCCGTGGGCGAAGTTGATGAGCTGGACGATGCCGTAGACCATCGTGTAGCCGATCGCGATGAGTCCGTACATCGCGCCGAGGATGAGTCCGTTGGCCAGCTGTTGCGGCAGTTCGTTCACCGCAGGGCCTCCGTGGGGTGGGAAGACGGTACGGGCGGTGGCGGCAGCCCGCGTGCCGCGGTCGGCGCGCCGGGGCGTTCGTGGCGTCCTGGCGCGGCCCGGGGGCACTGGCCGGTGTGGTGGTGCGGCGGGGTCCGGCGGGCCCGGGGCCGTGTACGGTCCGGGCCCGCCGGTCTCGGCGGGACGTGGTCAGCCCGTGAGGCTCAGCTCTTGCCGGCCTTGTCGAACTTCTTGAACTCCGCGCTGAAGCGGGCGACCCACTTGCCCTGGTCGACCTGGTAGGCGGTGATCATGGTGTTGGTGGTGTCGCCGTACTTGTCGAAGCCGACATGGCCGGTGACGCCGTCGAAGGAGACCTTGTTCATGGCGTCGACGACCTTCTTGCGCGCGTCGCCCGGCAGCTTGCCGCCGTTGTCGCCGACGACCTTCTTGACGGCCTGGATCAGGGCCCAGGTGGCGTCGTACGAGGAGCCGCCGTACGCCTCGTAGCGGTCCTTGTAGCCGGCGGCCTTGTAGTCGGCGATGAACTTCCTGGCGGACTCCAGCTGTTCGACGGGCTTGCCGACGGAGGAGGCGTAGTCGCCCTGCGCCTTCTTGTTGAGCTTGATGTAGTCGGCGCTGTACATGCCGTCGCCGCCCATCAGGGGGACGGTGACGCCGCCGTCCTTGAGCTGCTGGCTCAGCGGCCCGGACGCGGGGTACTCGCCGCCGTAGAAGACCACGTCGGGCTTGGCGGCCTTGACCTTGGCGACGACGGCCTTGAAGTCGCGGTCCTCCGGGTTGACGTGCTCGGAGCCGACGACCTTGCCGCCCAGCTTGGTGAACTGGGTCTTGAAGGAGGCGGCGAGGCCCGCGCCGTAGGTCTTCTGGTCGTCGATGACGTAGGCGTTCTTGAACTTGGCCTTCTCCCAGGCGAACTGACCGTCGAAGGCGCCCTGCACCTCGTCGGTGGTGGCGGTGCGGAAGTAGGTGGAGAACTGCCGTACGCGCTTGTTCTGCTTCCAGTCCTTGCCCTGGGTGAGGTCGGGGGTGGTGTTGGCCGGGGATATCAGGGCCACGCCGTTCTGCTCGGCGACCTGCTGCATGGACTGGGCGACGCTGGAGTTCAGCGGGCCGACGATGCCCAGGACGTCCTTGTCGCCGGCCAGCTTGGTGGCGTTCTGCTGGCCGACGTTGGCCTGCGCCTTGTCGTCGAGCGCCTGGAGTTCGAAGCTGACGCCCTTGACCTCGCCGGCCTTGTTGGCGTTGTCGACGGCGAGCTGGGCGGAGTTGCGGATGCCCAGGCCCAGGGCGGAGAGCTCGCCGGTGACGGGGGCGTCGAGCCCGATGGTGACGGTCGTCTTCGAGCCCTCGCCGCCCTTCTTGTCGTCGTCGCCGCGGGAGCCGCATGCGGAGAGTGTGAGGGAGCCTGCGGTGACCGCGGTGGTGATGATGAGCAAGGAACGGTGACGCACGATCAGTCCTTTCCCTGGCGCGGTCGGTGCGCGTCGCACGACCGTTTCGCGCGCCGGGCTGTACGAGTGGTACAGGATCCGTGCTGGGCGCGCCCGGCGGCGCGGTGACTGGCGGTGACTCTAGAGCGGTGCCGGGTGACCTGACAGCGGCGCTGACCAGGATGTGACGCTCTTGTTATGACCGTCGATGAGCATTTTGCCCTCATGGTCCTTACATCGGGCGCGGACGCCGGGCGGAGTCCGAACTCGCACTTCCCGCAGGGGATTTGGGGGCGATCTTGGCCCCGGCGTCCGCATACCGGATGTGACGCGCGGGACGGGTGCGGAACCGGTGGGGCAGCGGCAGGTCTGCGGCGGGGATGCCGTCCATGCGGGCTACGGAGCGTTATGGGGCCCGTGGCGTACGCCGGCGCCACGCGGGAACGACGGCGGCCCCGCCCCCCGGCCAGGGAGCGGGGCCGCCATGGCGCCCTCCGGGCGCGCGGGACTCAGCCGCGGTACGCCGACGCCTCCACGTCGCGCAGCACGCAGGTCAGCCGGGCGCTGCAGACCCGCTTGCCGTCCTCGTCGGTGATGGCGATCTCGTAGGTGGCCGAGGAGCGGCCGCGGTGCACGGGGGTGGCGACGCCGGTGACCAGGCCCGAGCGGGCGCCGCGGTGGTGGGTGCAGTTCAGGTCCACGCCGACCGCCAGCTTGGTGGGGCCGCCGTGCAGCATCGCGCCGACCGAGCCGAGGGTCTCGGCGAGCACCGCGGAGGCGCCGCCGTGCAGCAGCCCGTACGGCTGGGTGTTGCCCTCGACGGGCATGGTGCCGACGATGCGCTCGGGGGCGGCCTCCAGGACCTGGACGCTCATGCGCGTACCGAGATGACCCGCGGAGAACAGCGAGGCGAGATCGAGGCCGAGCCCGGCCCACTGGTCGATGATCTCCTGCGGAAACCTGGTCGCGCTCTGCTCGCCCATGTCCTGCGGCTCCGTTCGTGTGCCCGTGGTGGCGGTGCGGCGTACCGGCGCTGAGCCGGTCCGGCGCCGGTCGTTGAGTCGTGCACGTTCTTATCAGGCTACCGATCAGGCGTACGGGCCGGGGCTGGGACCCCGGCCCGTACGGCCGTGTGCGCGGTCGCCGCGCTAGCTCTGCGGAGCCGTCGGCTCCAAGCGGATGACCAGCGACTTGGAGGCGGGGGTGTTGCTGGTGTCGGCGGTGTGGTCCAGCGGCACCAGGACGTTGGTCTCCGGGTAGTACGCCGCCGCGCAGCCGCGCGCGGTCGGGTAGTGGACGACGCGGAAGCCGGGCGCGCGCCGCTCCGTGCCGTCGGTCCACTCGCTGACCAGGTCGGTGTACGAGCCGTCGGCGACGCCCAGCGCGCGGGCGTCCTCGGGGTTGACCAGGACGACGCGGCGGCCGTTCTTGATGCCCCGGTAGCGGTCGTCGAGACCGTAGATCGTGGTGTTGTACTGGTCGTGCGAACGCAGCGTCTGGAGGAGCAGCCGGCCCTCGGGGAGCTTCGGGTACTCGACGGGCGCGGCCGTGAAGTTGGCCTTGCCGGTGGCCGTGGGGAAGCTGCGCTTGTCGCGCGGGGCGTGCGGCAGGGCGAAGCCGCCGGGGCGTGCCACCTTGGCGTTGAAGTCCTCGAAGCCCGGTACGACGCGGGCGATCCGGTCGCGGATGGCGCCGTAGTCCTTCTCGAACTCCTCCCAGGGCGTACGGCTGTCCGCGCCCAGCGCGCGGCGGGCGAGGCGGGCGACGATGGCGGGCTCGGAGAGCAGGTGGGGGCTCGCGGGCTCCAGCCGGCCGCGGGAGGCATGCACCATGCCCATGGAGTCCTCGATGGTCACGAACTGCTCGCCGCCCGCCTGTACGTCGCGCTCCGTGCGGCCCAGGGTGGGCAGGATCAGCGCGCGGGCGCCGGTGACCACGTGCGAGCGGTTGAGCTTGGTGGAGACGTGGACGGTCAGCCGGGCGCGGCGCACGGCGGCCTCGGTGACGTCGGTGTCGGGGGTGGCGGAGACGAAGTTGCCGCCCATCGCGAAGAACACCTTCGCCTCGCCGTCGCGCAGGGCGCGGATGGCCCGTACGACGTCCAGGCCGTGTTCGCGCGGCGGCGCGAAGCCGAACTCCTTCTCCAGGGCGTCCAGGAAGGCGGGGGCGGGGCGCTCGAAGATGCCCATCGTGCGGTCGCCCTGCACGTTGCTGTGGCCGCGCACGGGGCAGACGCCGGCACCGGGGCGGCCGATGTTGCCGCGCAGCAGGAGGAAGTTGACGACTTCCTGGATGGTGGGGACGGAGTGCTTGTGCTGGGTCAGGCCCATCGCCCAGCAGACGATCGTGCGGCGCGACTGGAGGACCATTTCCAGCGCGCGCTCGATCTCCTGGCGGGTCAGGCCGGTGGCGGCGAGGGTCTCTTCCCAGTCGGTGTCCGCGCGCGCCGCCGCGGCGAACTCCTCGAAGCCGTGTGTGTGCTCGGCGATGAACTCGGTGTCGACGGCGCCCTCGGTCTCCAGGACGAGACGGTTGAGCGTACGGAAGAGGGCCTGGTCGCCGCCGATGCGCACCTGGAGGAAGAGGTCGGTCAGGGCGGTGCCGCGCCCGGCGAGGCCGCGCGGGGTCTGCGGGTTCTTGAAGCGCTCCAGGCCCGCCTCGGGCAGCGGGTTGATCGAAATGATCTTCGCGCCGCCCGCCTTGGCCTGCTCCAGGGCGGAGAGCATCCGGGGGTGGTTGGTGCCGGGGTTCTGCCCGGCGACGATGATCAGGTCGGCCTTGTACAGGTCCTCCAGCAGGACGCTGCCCTTGCCGATGCCGATGGTCTCCGTGAGCGCGGAGCCCGAGGACTCGTGGCACATGTTGGAGCAGTCGGGCAGGTTGTTCGTGCCGAACTCGCGCGCGAAGAGCTGGTAGAGGAAGGCGGCCTCGTTGCTCGTACGGCCGGAGGTGTAGAAGACGGCCTCGTCGGGGGAGCCGAGCGCGGCCAGCTCCTCGCCGATGATGTCGAAGGCCCGCTCCCACGGCACGGGCACGTACCTCTCGGCGCCCTCGGCGAGGTACATGGGCTGGGTCAGCCGCCCCTGCTGGCCGAGCCAGTAGCCACTGCGTTCCGCGAGGTCGGAGACCGGGTGGGCGGCGAAGAAGGCGGGGGTGACGCGGCGCAGCGTCGCCTCCTCGGCCACGGCCTTGGCGCCGTTCTCGCAGAACTCGGCCGCGTGCCGGTGCTCGGGCTCGGGCCAGGCGCAGCCGGGGCAGTCGAAGCCGTCCTTCTGGTTGACGCGCAGCAGGGTCAGGGCGGTGCGGCGCACGCCCATCTGCTTCTGTGACACCCGCAGCGCGTGGGTGATGGCCGGCAGGCCCACGGCGTAGTGCTCGGGGGGCGTGACCTCGGGCGAGTCCTGGACGGGATCCGAAGCGGGCGGCTTGCCTGCCATGGCGCTCTCCCTTGAGCCGGGTGCGGTGCGGAGGGGTACGGCGCCGCCGGGCCTGCCGGGCGGCGATCGGTGCCGTGTACAGAATTTTGTCACGGACGGCTGACGGCGACGCCGCCGCGGTCGTCGCGGCGGGGATTGTCAGTGGGGCGTGGCAGGATCGGGGTGTGGCAGCAAAGGCAGCGAAGAAGAGCGAAGCGACCGGCACCGATGCGGTGGAGGGCGGCCGTCCCCGGCTGCTCTTGATGGACGGGCATTCCATGGCGTACCGGGCGTTCTTCGCCCTGCCCGTGGAGAATTTCACCACCGCCACCGGACAACCGACCAACGCGATCTACGGCTTCGCGTCGATGCTCGCGAACACTCTGCGCGACGAGGCGCCCACGCACTTCGCGGTGGCCTTCGACGTCTCGCGCAAGACCTGGCGCTCCGAGGAGTTCCCCGACTACAAGGCGAACCGCTCCAAGACCCCCGACGAGTTCAAGGGCCAGGTCGAGCTGATCGGCGAGATGCTGGACGCGATGCGCGTCAAGCGCTTCGCCGTCGAGGGCTTCGAGGCCGACGACGTCATCGCCACGCTCGCCACCCAGGCCACCGCCCAGGGCTTCGCGGTCTCCATCGTCACCGGCGACCGGGACTCCTTCCAGCTGGTCAGCGACGACGTCACGGTCCTGTACCCCACCAAGGGCGTCTCCGAGCTGACCCGCTACACGCCGGAGAAGGTGCAGGAGAAGTACGGCCTGACCCCGGCCCAGTACCCCGACTTCGCGGCGCTGCGCGGCGACCCGTCCGACAACCTGCCCGGCATCCCCGGCGTCGGCGAGAAGACCGCCGCGAAGTGGATCAACCAGTTCGGCTCGTTCGCCGAGCTGGTCGAGCGCGCCGAGGAGGTCAAGGGCAAGGCCGGGCAGAACTTCCGCGATCACCTGGACGCGGTCAAGCTCAACCGCGTCCTGACCGAGATGGTGCGCGACGTGGAGCTGCCCTGCGGCCCCGCCGAGCTGGTGCGCGACGCCTACGACCGCACGGCGCTCACCGTCTTCCTGGAGGGCCTGGAGATCCGCAACCAGGGCCTGCGGGACCGCCTGCTGGCCGCCGACCCCGGCGCCGGGGAGGCCGGGGACACGGCGCCCGCGCCCGCCGACGTCGAGATCGACGGCACGGTCGCCGCCGCCGGCGAGCTGGCCCCCTGGCTCGCCGAGCACGGCCGGAAGCTGCTGGGCGTCTCCACCGTGGACACCTGGACGGTCGGCAGCGGCAGCGTCGCCGAGGTCGCCCTCGCCACCGCCGAGGGCCCGGCCGTCTGGTTCGACCCCACCGAGCTGGACGAGGCCGACGAGCGCGCCTTCGCCGCCTGGAGCGCCGACCCGGCGAGCCACAAGGTGATGCACAACGTCAAGGGCCTGATGCGGGTCTTCGCCGAGCACGGCTGGAGCATCGACGGCGTCACCATGGACACCGCGCTCGCCGCCTACCTGGTCAAGCCGGGGCGCCGCTCCTTCGCGCTGGACGCCCTGTCCGTCGAGTACCTGGGCCGCGACCTGGCCCCGGCCGCCGAGAGCGACGGCCAGCTCGCCTTCGGCGCCGACGACCGCGCCCAGGCGGACGCCCTGATGAGCCAGGCCCGCACGGTCCTGGACCTCGGTGCCGCCATGACCACCAAGCTGGACGAGGTGGGCGCGGCCGGTCTGCTGCGCGACCTGGAGCTGCCCACCAGCGTGCTGCTGGCCCGGATGGAGCGGGCCGGCATCGCCGCCGACCGCGGCTGGCTGGAGCGCATCGAGCAGCAGTTCGCCGCCGCCGTCCAGCAGGCCGTCCAGGAGGCGCACGCGGCGGCCGGGCACGAGTTCAACCTCGGCTCGCCCAAGCAGCTCCAGGAAGTCCTCTTCGGCGAGCTGGGCCTGCCCAAAACCAAGAAGACCAAGACCGGTTACACGACCGACGCGGACGCCCTGGCCTGGCTCGCGGCCCAGACCGAGAACGAGCTCCCGGTGATCATGCTGCGCCACCGTGAGCAGGCCAAGCTGCGCACGACGGTCGAGGGCCTGATCAAGACGATCGCCGCGGACGGCCGCATCCACACCACCTTCAACCAGACGGTGGCCGCCACCGGCCGGCTCTCCTCCACCGAGCCGAACCTGCAGAACATCCCGGTCCGCACGGACGAGGGCCGCGCGATCCGCCGCGGCTTCGTGGTCGGCGAGGGCTACGAATCCCTGCTGACCGCCGACTACAGCCAGATCGAGCTGCGCGTGATGGCCCACCTCTCCGAGGACGAGGGCCTGATCGAGGCGTTCACCTCCGGCGAGGACCTGCACACCACGGTCGCCTCCCAGGTCTTCTCGGTCGCCAAGTCCGAGGTCGACCCGGAGATGCGCCGCAAGATCAAGGCGATGTCCTACGGCCTGGCGTACGGTCTCTCGGCGTTCGGCCTCTCCCAGCAGCTCGGCATCCAGCCCGACGAGGCCCGCCGCCTGATGGACACCTTCTTCGAGCGGTTCGGCGGGGTGCGCGACTACCTCCAGGACGTCGTCGACAAGGCCCGCGCCACCGGCTACACCGAGACGATCATGGGCCGCCGCCGCTACCTCCCCGACCTGAACAGCGACAACCGCCAGCGCCGCGAGATGGCCGAGCGGATGGCGCTGAACGCCCCCATCCAGGGCACCGCCGCCGACATCGTCAAGCTGGCGATGCTGCGGGTCGACGAGGCGCTGCGGGCGGCCGGCCTCACCTCCCGGATGCTGCTCCAGGTGCACGACGAGATCGTGGTGGAGGTGGCGCCCGGCGAGCGCAAGAACGTCGAGGAGCTGGTGCGGCGCGAGATGGCGGGAGCCGTGGAGCTGCGCGCGCCGCTGGACGTGTCGGTCGGCTCCGGCGGCGACTGGGAGTCGGCGGCGCACTGACCCGGCGGCGCACCGGCCCCGCGCGGTCGCGGACGGCCGCCCGGGGCCGTCCGCGACCCCGGACGACCGTCTACGGCCGGGTGCCGGAGCGGTCGTACGCGGCGCCGCGCCCGGTCCGTGGCGGGCGGGCGCGGCGGTGCAGGAGCCGTACCGCCACCGCGTACAGCGGCAGTCCGAGCGCGAGACCGGCGCCCGCGCCGAAGAGCACGGTCGGCACGTAGTCGAACCACGTCACCGTGGCCTCCCCGTATACGGCGCGGGCCCGCAGCGTACGGTGCACGGCCCCGGCGAGCAGGCACAGCGCGAGCAGCGCCACCGCCAGCAGCCGCCGCCCGCCGGTCAGCACCGGCAGCCCGGCCGGTGCGGCGGCCTCCGGTATCCGCCGCGCCGCGGTCCACAGGAACCAGCCGAGGACACCCAGGGCCAGCGCCGACGTGCCGTACTGGACGTACGTGCAGAGGGGGAAGCCCGCGACGGCCTCGTTGAGGACGGGCAGCAGCCGCGTGCCCCAGCGTCCCTGGTGCGTGAAGGCGTCCCAGACGATGTGGGTCAGGGAGCCCAGCACCGCGGAGACGTAGAACCACGCGAGCGTGACGGGCACGGGCGGCGCGCCCGCCGCCCGCCGGGGGCGGCCGCGGACCACCGCGTACACCCTGCCGCGCCAGGCCGCGGGCAGCAGCGCCACCAGGGGCTCGCGCAGCAGGAGCCAGGCGGCGACCAGCAGGGCGGTGATCAGCGCGTCCACTGTGAGGACGCCGGGGACGCCGTGCGTGAAGTCGCCGAAGAGCATGGCGCCGGGCACGACGGTGTCCGCGAAGTAGGTGACGTCCGGCGCGAAGGAGCCGGCCACGAGGGCCGACGCGATCAGCGGTCCGCGCGCCGCCCCGGTCCGGCGCAGGACCGGCAGCACCGCGGCGGCATGGCTGAGTGTGAACGGCATGACCCTCTCCCTGATCGTTTAGGATCAGTATGTCTGGCGTTGGGAGCAGTGGATGCCCGCCGGAAGTTGTCGTAGTGTCACGTGAGTTGGGAGCGCCGGGGGGCGCTGCACGGCGCCGTGCGCGCGGTGGATCAACACGAGGGGACGGGCACAGATGGCAGCCACATTCGGGCGGCGGCTCCGCAAGGGAGCGGCATCGACGGCGGTCGCGGCACTCGCGCTCGCCGCCCTGACCGCCTCCCAGGCCCCGGGGGCCGCCGAGAGCAGGGCCAACAGCGCCAAGGAGCCGTCCCCCGGGGGCGAAACCCCCATCGACGGCGGCTCGCCCTACTACACCGACCTGCCGCCCCTGCACAGCCCCGTACCGCCCGGCAGCACGCAGGGCCCGGGGCCGATCGCCACCGGCCCCGCCGAGGCCGGCATCCCCGCCACCGTCCTGGACGCGTACAAGAAGGCCGAGGCCCGGGTCGCCCAGACCGACCCCGGCTGCCGGCTGCCCTGGCAACTGCTCGCCGCCATCGGCAAGGTGGAATCCGGTCACGCGCGCGGCGGAGCCGTGGACGCCGAGGGCACCACCCTCCAGCGGATCACCGGCCCGCAGCTCAACGGCAAGGGCTTCGCACGGGTCACCGACACCGACAAGGGCGTCTTCGACGGCGACACCACGCACGACCGCGCGGTGGGCCCGATGCAGTTCATCCCTTCCACCTGGTCCAAGGGCGGCCCCGGCGGGACCGGCTGGGGCGCCGACGGCAACGGCGACGGCAAGAAGGACCCCAACAACATCTACGACGCCGCCCTCGGCGCCGGCCGCTACCTCTGCGCCAACCACCGCGACCTGTCCGTTCAGCGCGACCTGGACAAGGCCGTCCTCGGCTACAACCCCTCCCGGGACTACCTGAACGTGGTCATGTCCTGGCTCTCGTTCTACCGCAAGGGCACCCACGAGGTCCCCGACGGCAAGGGCCTGCTGCCGGTGGGCCGCGGCGGAGCCGGCAGCGGCTCCACGGGCGCGGGCCCCACCCCGGGCCGTACGACCGTGCCCGGCAACCGGCCCGGCACCGGCGGCCAGGGCACCAAGCCCACCCACCCCGGCACCGGCAAGCCCGGCGGCCCCGGCGACGGCGGCAGTACGCCATCGCCGAAGCCCAAGCCCAAGCCGAAGCCGCCGACGACCGACCCCGGCACGCCCACGCCCAAGCCGCCCACGCAGCCCCCCACCAAGCCGCCGACCAAGCCCGCCGAGGTCACGGCGCTGGAGCGGACCGGAGCCAAGGACATCACGGCCACCGCGGGCGAGGACTTCGCCGGGCCGGTGGGCGTACGGGCGAAGGACGCCCAGGGCAAGCCGGTCGCGGGCGTCCCCGTCGAGTTCCGGGTCGTCGGCGCCACCGGCGCCCGCTTCCCCGGCAAGGCCGACCACGTCACGGTCACCACCGGCGCCGACGGCACCGCCACCGCGCCGAAGCTCAGCGCCGGCGACCGCGCGGGCAGCTTCACCGTCCGGGCGACCGCGCTGGGCCGCCACCTGCCCGCCACCGACGTCGCCGCGACCGTCAAGGCCAAGCCGGCGCCCGCCCCCAAGGCCGACGCGCTGGCCCGCACCTCCGACACCGAGCTGACGGCGAAGGCCGGCACCTCCTTCGCCGCGGGCGCCGTCGAGGTCAAGGCCACCTACCGGGGGAAGACCGCCGCGGGAGTGGCGGTGACCGCGACGATGGTCACCGACGACCCGAAGCAGCCCGTGGAGAACGACCAGGGCCCGTACTTCCAGGGCACGGGCGAGGACAAGGACGAGCAGGTCCGCACCCTGACACTCAAGACCGGTGCCGACGGCCTGCTCAAGCTGCCGGAGATCCGTACCGACGCGCACGCCGGCACGTACCTGCTCCGCCTCACCACCGCCGACGGCGCCGTACTGACCGTCAAGCTGACCGTCACGCCGTAAGCGCCACGCACCGCGACCACCGCCGTCCCGCTCCCGCCGGAGCCGGGCGGCGGTGCCGTTCCCGGCGGCCCGGTGCGCCGTCGGCGCGACCTGTTCTCATCCGCGCCGCCCGTTGCTACGGTGCCCCTCCGTCCCTGACGCCCTGTCAGCCCACCGGAGCCCACCGGCCGGTCCGTACCGGAACCCCTCGGGAGGCCGAGCATGCGCGCACTGGCAGCCGCCGCGATCGGACTGGCCGCGGCCCTCGCCCTCGTCCTCGCCATGACGGCGGCCGGCGCGCCCGGCGGCGAGACCTCTCCCGAACCGTTGCGCACCACGGTCCCCGCACACCCCTGAGGGAGGGCGCCGCCGCATGCGACGCAAAGCCAGCCTGGTCCTGCTCGCCTTCGCCGTCTTCTTCGCCGCGCTGTCCCCGCTGCTGCGCTGGTACGCCTTCCCGCGGCTCGCCAAGATCCCGCCGAACCAGTACCAGGACATGGTCCTGGAGGCGAAGCCCGCCGTGCTCCTCGACTACGGCACGATGCGGGCCCGGCAGGTCCCCAAGGTCTCCATCGTGCAGACGCTCAAGGGCAACGTCGAGGAATCCGAACGCATCGAGAAGAGCGCCGGCCGCGACGTCGTCGTCTGGGACGCGCTGACCCATGTCGCCGGGCCCGACGGCAAGATGGTCTCCCAGATCCCCGAGCGCTACATCTTCGACGCCCACACCCAGGAACCCGTGCACGCCACCGGCGAAATGGTCGACGGCGACCCCGTACGGCGCACCGGCATCGAATACAAATGGCCCTTCCTGACGGAGAAGCGCGACTACGACTACTTCGACGCGCAGACCCGTACCGCCGCCCCCATCCACTACAAGGGCACCCGCACCTTCCGCGGCCTGGAGGTCTACTACTTCGAGCAGACCATCCCCTGGACCAAGGTCGCGCTCCCCAAGAAGATGCCGGTCGAGGGCATCACCCCGCAGACCGTCGAGAAGGCGGGCACCAGCCGCTGGTACAGCACCAAACGGATGTTCTGGGTGGAACCGGTCACCGGCGCGCCCGTCAACGGCGAGGAGATCCACCGCGAGGAACTGCGCGGTGGCAGCCTCGTCCCCGGCGGCGGCAAGGTCACCGCCTTCTCGGGACACGTGAAGATGCGGCCCGACTACGTGGACGCCACCGTCGGCCTCGTGACCTCACAGCGCCGCCTCGTCCTGCTCCTCACCAGCCACCTCCCCTGGGGCTTCCTCACACTGGGAGCCGCGCTCCTCACCCTGAGCCTGCTCCTGGAGGCCCGCGGCCGCCGCCCGGCGCGAGGCCGCCCCGAGACGGACCGCCCGGAGCGCGTCAGCTCCGCTTGAGCCGTGCCGTCGTGTGCCGCGTCGGCTGCGCGCCGGACGGGTCCTCCGGCCAGGGGTGCTTCGGATAGCGCCCGCGCAACTCGGCACGTACCGACCGGTAGCCGTCCTTCCAGAAGGACGCCAGATCGGCCGTGACCGCGGCCGGCCGCCCGGCGGGGGACAGCAGGTGCACCAGGACGGGCACCCGCCCGCCCGCCACCCGGGGAGACTCCTGCCAGCCGAACAGCTCCTGGAGCTTGACGGCCAGCACGGGCTGCTCACCCTCGTAGTCGACACGGACCCGCGACCCGCTCGGCACCTCGATGCGCTCCGGCGCCAGCTCGTCGAACCGGACCGCCGCACCGCTCGCCCACGGCAGCAGCCGGGCCAGCGCCTGTCCCGCGTCCACCCGCTCCAGATCGGCGCGCCGCCGCGCCCGGCCCAGCTCCACGCCCAGCCACGTGTCCAGCCCCGCCAGCAGCGCCGCGTCCGACACGTCCGGCCAGTCACCGCCCAACTCCCGGTGCAAGAACGCCATCCGCTGCCGCAGCGCCCGCGCGCCCTCGGTCCAGCGCAGCAGCCCGAGCCCGTCCCTGCGCAACCCGTCCGCCAACGCCGCCTGGACGAGGCCGGGGTCGGGGGAGCGCAGCGCGCGGGCGACCAGTTCGACGGCGCCCAGCCGTTCGACGGCGCGGGCCACCACGTCCCCGTCGGCCCAGCGCACCTCCTCGCCCGAGGAGTACAGCGCCGCGGCCGCCGTGCGCGCGGTGTCCTCGTCGATCTCGGCCGCCAGCCGCACCCGCGCCGACGCCGCCGCGACGGGCCGGTCGGCGACCGCCACCGCCAGCCACGGCGCGCTGCGCAGCCGCGAACCGTGCCCCAGCTCGGCCCCCGTCCCGGACGCCATCAGGAACGCGCCCGCGCCACGGGCCCGCGCCACCCGCTCGGGGAACGCCAGCGCGGCCACCAGCCCGGCGGCCGCGTCGTCACCGGAGGGCCCGCCGGGACGGGGCTCCGCGCCCGCGCGGCCCCCGGCCCCCGCCACCGCGGAGGCGAGCCTGCGAGCCTCCTGGCGCCAGCGCGCGCCGTACGCGTCCTGCCCCTGTCGCGCCGTACGCCACGCCCCGGCCAGGTCGTCCCCGTACTCCCGCGGCGGCTCCTCGCTCAGCAGCGCGACCACCTCGGCGGCACGGCGCTCACCTACCTGCCGCGCGCCGTCCAGCAGAGCGCGCGCCAGACGCGGGTGGAGGCCGAGCCGCGACATCCGTACACCGCGGTCCGTCACCCGGCCGTCCGCGCGCACCGCGCCGATCGCCGCCAGCACCTCGCGCGCCGCCGCCATCGCACCGGCGGGCGGCGCGTCGAGCAGCGCCAGACCCGATGCGTCCGGATCGCCCCAGCACGCGGCCTGCAACGCGAACGCGGTGAGATCCGCGACCTTGATCTCCGGCGACGGGAAACGCGGCAGCCGCACGTCCTCGCCCTCGGACCAGCAGCGGTAGACCGTGCCCGGCGCCTCGCGTCCGGCCCGCCCCGCGCGCTGCCGGGCCGACGCCTGCGAAGCCCGTACGGTCGTCAGCGCGCTCAGCCCGCGCGCATGATCATTACGGGGCTCCCGCGCCAACCCGCAGTCCACGACCACCCGCACGCCCGGCACCGTCAGGCTCGACTCGGCCACCGAGGTCGCCAGGACCACACGCCGCCGCCCCGAACCCCCCGCCAGCACCGCGTCCTGCACAGCGGCCGGCGCCCGCCCGTGCACCTGCAAAACCTCGGCGCCCCCGCCGGCGGAAGCGAGATCGCCCAGCTGCCCCGCCACCCGCGCGATCTCGCCGACGCCGGGCAGGAAGCAGAGCACGTCCCCAGGCCGCTCCCGCAGCGCCCGCCGCACCGTCGCCGCCACGTGCCCGAGCAGTGCCGGATCGACCCGCATACCGTGCGCGGGCCGCACCGGCCGCTCCGGCGGCACCCATACGACCTCCACCGGATGGGACACGCCCGCGGCCTCCACCACCGGAGCCGCTCCGCCGTCCGTGCCGTCCGCGCCGCCCAGCAGCCGGGCCCAGCCCGCCGCGTCCGTCGTCGCCGAGGCCGCGATCAGCCGCAGTTCCGGGCGCAGCGTCGCGCGTACGTCCAGGAGGAAGGCGGCGGCGGTGTCGGCGTCCAGGTGCCGTTCGTGGCACTCGTCCAGCATCACGACCTCGACACCCGACAGCTCGGGGTCACGCTGCAACCGTTGCAGCAGTACACCGGTCGTGACGACCTCCACGACCGTACGGGGACCGGCCCGGCGCTCGCCCCGCACGGTGAAGCCGACCCGGTCGCCCACCTGCTCGCCGAGCAGCCACGCCATGCGCCGGGCCGCGGCACGGGCGGCGATCCGGCGCGGCTCCGCGACGAGCACGCGGCGGGGGGAGGGCAGCGGCTGCCCGGTCAGTCCCGCCAGGGCCAGCGGCACCAGCGTCGTCTTGCCGGTCCCAGGGGGCGCGCAGAGCACCGCCGCGCCCCGCCGGTCCAGCGCTTCCTCCAGCGCGGGCAGGGCGGTTCGTACGGGCAACTGGCCGAGAGCGTCGTGGCGGATCACGCCAACAGTCTCCCGGACGGGCGGTGGAGGGGGACGGGACGGGTACGGGGGCGGCCGTACCCGCCTCGTCCCGCCCTCGGACCGCCTGTCAGCCCCGGCCGTCCCGCCCCGTCAGTCCGCGCAGCAGACGAAGATCGCCGTACCGGGGATCAGGTTGCCGCGCAGGGGCGACCAGCCGCCCCACTCCTGGGTGTTCCACGCCGGCCACTCCGGCTCGACCAGGTCCACCAGCCGGAAGCCCGCGGCGGCCACGTCCCGCACCCGGTCGCCCACCGTCCGGTGGTGCTCGACGTACACCGCCCGGCCCGCCTCGTCCTGCTCGACGTACGGCGTGCGGTCGAAGTACGACGCGGCGACGCTCAGGCCCTCGGGGCCCGGCTCGTCGGGGAAGGCCCAGCGGACGGGGTGCGTCACCGAGAAGACGAAGCGCCCGCCGGGACGCAGCACCCGCCGCACCTCCCGCAGTACGCGCACCGGGTCCGCGACGAAGGGGATCGCTCCGTACGCGGAACAGGCGAGGTCGAAGGAGGCGTCCCGGAAGGGCAGCGCACCGGCGTCCGCCTCGACGAGCGCGACCCGCTCCGACCCGCCCGGGTCCGCTTCGCCGGCCCCCGCGTCGATGCGCAGCGCGTGCTGGAGCTGCCGGTGCGAGAGGTCGAGCGCCACCGGCAGGGCGCCCTGCGCCGCCAGCCAGCGCGAACACTGGGCCGCGCCCGCCCCGATCTCCAGGATCCGCCGCCCCTTCAGCTCCGCCGCGGGCCCGAGCAGCCCGGCCTCCGCCTCGTCCAGCCCTTCGGGACCCCATACGAAACGGTCGTCCCCCAGGAACGCACCGTGCTCGTTCTGGTACTCGTCCGCGTTCCGGTCCCACCAGCCACGGCTGGCCCGGCTGCTCTCCGTGTCCGAGGCGGCACGTCGTGTGGCCTCCGGCTCGTACTCTTGGATCATCGCGCCCGTCGTCGTACTCTTCGCTGAGCTTGTGGCTGCCGGGATCCACGATGCCGTGTTGGCCTCGCGGAACATGGCGTGTGCCGGTTATGGGGCGTTCCGCCCCGGGTGTGCGCCTTCGCGCATTGACCGTGTCCGGCTGCCCCCGTATGCTACAAGTTGCGCTGCGGGCCTGCGCACCTCAGACGGAGCAGGTCGCGCTCGCATCTGTATGTATGTCCCCTCGGTTTTCGGGACGCTGCTGGTGCTTCGGTTGGTTTTCCGGAGTTCCGTGCCAGTCGTCCCTGACGCTGTCCGGTCTTATGCAGAAGCGATACAGGCTCCCGGCGTAGCAGTACCTACGACTTCAATGTCCGTACCGGAGCCCTTTCCCACATGACGAGCAGCACCGAGACCACCGCCACCACCCCGCAGGTTGCGGTCAACGACATCGGTAACGAGGAAGCCTTCCTCGCCGCGATCGACGAGACGATCAAGTACTTCAACGACGGCGACATCGTCGACGGCGTCATCGTGAAGGTCGACCGGGACGAGGTCCTGCTCGACATCGGTTACAAGACCGAAGGCGTTATCCCGAGCCGCGAGCTCTCGATCAAGCACGACGTCGACCCCAACGAGGTCGTCGCCGTCGGTGACGAGATCGAGGCCCTTGTTCTCCAGAAGGAGGACAAGGAAGGCCGCCTGATCCTCTCGAAGAAGCGCGCCCAGTACGAGCGTGCCTGGGGCACCATCGAGAAGATCAAGGAAGAAGACGGGATCGTCACCGGTACCGTCATCGAGGTCGTCAAGGGTGGTCTCATCCTCGACATCGGCCTCCGTGGCTTCCTGCCGGCCTCCCTGGTCGAGATGCGCCGCGTGCGCGACCTGCAGCCCTACGTGGGCAAGGAGCTCGAGGCCAAGATCATCGAGCTGGACAAGAACCGCAACAACGTGGTCCTGTCCCGCCGCGCCTGGCTGGAGCAGACCCAGAGCGAGGTCCGCCAGACCTTCCTCACCACCCTCCAGAAGGGCCAGGTGCGCTCCGGCGTCGTCTCCTCCATCGTCAACTTCGGTGCCTTCGTGGACCTGGGTGGCGTCGACGGCCTGGTGCACGTCTCCGAGCTGTCCTGGAAGCACATCGACCACCCCTCCGAGGTCGTCGAGGTCGGCCAGGAGGTCACGGTCGAGGTCCTGGACGTCGACATGGACCGCGAGCGCGTGTCCCTGTCGCTCAAGGCGACCCAGGAAGACCCGTGGCAGCAGTTCGCCCGGACCCACCAGATCGGTCAGGTCGTCCCGGGTAAGGTCACCAAGCTCGTTCCGTTCGGTGCGTTCGTGCGCGTCGACGAGGGCATCGAGGGCCTGGTCCACATCTCCGAGCTGGCCGAGCGCCACGTGGAGATCCCGGAGCAGGTCGTCCAGGTCAACGACGAGATCTTCGTCAAGGTCATCGACATCGACCTGGAGCGTCGCCGGATCTCGCTGTCGCTGAAGCAGGCCAACGAGTCCTTCGGCGCCGACCCGACGGCGGTCGAGTTCGACCCGACCCTGTACGGCATGGCCGCGTCCTACGACGACCAGGGCAACTACATCTACCCCGAGGGCTTCGACCCGGAGACCAACGACTGGCTGGAGGGCTACGAGGCCCAGCGCGAGGCGTGGGAGACCCAGTACGCCGAGGCGCAGCAGCGCTTCGAGCAGCACCAGGCCCAGGTCATCAAGTCGCGCGAGGCCGACGAGCAGGCTGCGGCCGAGGGCGCGGCGGCTCCGGCCGCGGGCGGCTCGGGCAACGCCGGCGGCGGCAACGTCTCCGGTGGCTCGTACTCCTCGGAGTCGGCGGACAACTCCGGCGCCCTGGCGTCGGACGAGGCCCTGGCCGCGCTCCGCGAGAAGCTGGCCGGCGGCCAGAGCTGAACGCTCACCGCTAGGCACTAGCCGGTAGGACAGGGCCCGCTCCCTTTCGGGGGAGCGGGCCTTCGTCTTGCCGTTACGCCGCCTGTCCCGCCTGCCGTTCTGTTGCCCGGCGGGCCGTCAGCCGACCGGTACGCCCGGGTTGGCGATACCGCGTCCGCCCGTGACCGTGTTGTCCCCGGATATCGTCACCGGGCAGTCCGACGCCCGGTAGTTGGTGATGTTGAAGCCGTAGCGGTCCGGCCCCGTCGCCCCGCTCAGGTCGGACCGGTTGCCGCGGAAGACCGTCCCGCAGCCCCAGCCCGGCTGCTGGCTGTGGGTCTCATAGCCGTTGTTACGGGTGTGCCTGCCGATGTTGTTCTCGACCAGCACGTTGTTGCCCTTGATGTCGGCCCACGAGTCGTCGTAATGGGCGCCGGTCAGCCCGCTGCCGTCCAGCGTGTTCCCGATGATCTTCGCGCCGGTCGTGCCCTCCTTGATGTCGATGTTCTCGCCGCCGACGCCGGGCCCGATCGTGTTGTTCAGAATCTGTACGTTGTCACTCCTGTCGCCGGTACCGCCGGCACTGCCGACGTACACGCCCTCGCCCATGCCGCTGCCGTCGTTCCCGGTGTCGTAGATCTTCGAATTCCTGATGACGCCGTCCTTGCTGGACGCGCGGAAGTGCACCCCCTCCATGTCCAGGCCGTGCACGGTGACGGAGTCGAGGACGACGCCGTTCGCGCCGTCCGTCACGATCCCCTTCTGGCCGCCGGTGACGGTGATGCCCCGCACCGTCCAGTACGAGGCGCCGTTCAGGTGCAGTCCGTAGCCGCCGCTGGCGGTGAGAACGGCCTTGGCGGAACCCGTGAGGGTGATCCGTGAGGAGGCGCTTGCCGTGGTGGCGGCTTTGAAGTTGCCCCGGTACGCACCGTCGGCGAGCCGGATCGTATCGCCTGGCCTGGCCGCCGCCAGCGCGGTCTTGAGCTGTGCCGCCGTGGCGACATCGACGGTGCGGGCGGGGGCGGCGGGGCTGCTGCCGTGTGCCGCGGCGCTGCTCGCGAACAGGGCGCCGACGCCCAGCAACGCGGCGGCGGAGGACGGCAGAAGAGGTCGGATGCGCATCCGTGTGCCTTCCTGTACGTGAACGACAATCGTCAACATGAACAGGGAACCGTGGTGAAGGTAGCACTTATCGATGCACGGTCAACCTAAGGCCACAGGTGGGAAGTTGGGGGCGGCTGGTGGTGGAGTGAGGTGCCTCCCAGGCATCCCCGGTCCGGAGATTTGCGTCTTATCGGATGACAGGGTTCATATACGGGGGTACACGGGGGTGTAACCATGTCGGATTCCAACCGGCCGGATACCAACGGCTGGGATGCCGGAAGCCGGAGCGCCCGAAGGCGGGGCGCCGGTGACCGGGATGCCGGCCAGCAGGGTCCCGGCCGCCGGGAAGGCCGCCGGAAAGGCCGCTGTGAAGGCCGCTGTGAAGGTGGCGATCGCGGGCGGCGGGATCGCCGGATCTCGCGGACCTTGCGGGCTTCGCAGACCTCGCGGGCTTCGCAGACCTCGCGGGCTTCGCGGGTCTCGCGGCGGCGTACGAACTGGACAGGGCCGGATACGACCGCGCCGCAGGGGGCGCGACCTGCGGTGGTTCGGTAGACGACGGTCGGCGGGTGACGATCGGCGGCTGGCGGGTGGCGGGAATGCCTGGGGAGCGTCCGACGTTCTGGGGGACGGACATCGAGGAGGAGCGGACACTGTGTTGGATCCCCAGGGTTTGTACGAATGGGAGCCGAGCGGGCTCGCGGCGGTGGAGGCGATCACCGCTCGGGACTCCGCGGGGTTGGTGCTGCTGTACCACTTCGACGGCTACATCGACGCCGGCGAGACCGGCGACCAGATCGTGGACCGGCTGCTGAGCAGCCTCACGCACCGGGTCGTCGCCCGCTTCGACCACGACCGGCTCGTCGACTACCGCGCCCGCAGGCCGCTGCTCACCTTCGAGCGCCACCGCTGGAGCGCGTACGAGACGCCGAGCATCGAGCTGCGGCTCGTCGAGGACGCCACCGGCGCGCCGTTCCTGCTGCTGTCCGGCCCGGAGCCGGACGTGGAGTGGGAGCGCTTCGCCGCCGCCGTGCGGCAGATGGTGGAGCGGCTCGGCGTACGGCTGGCGGTGAACTTCCACGGCATCCCGATGGGCGTCCCCCACACCCGCCCCGTGGGCATCACGCCGCACGGCAACCGCACCGACCTCATGCCTGGTCACAGCAGCTTCTTCGACGAGGCGCAGGTGCCGGGGAGCGCCGAGTCGCTGATCGAGTTCCGGCTCGCGGAGGCCGGGCACGACGTACTGGGCGTGGCCGCGCACGTACCGCACTACGTCGCCCGGTCCCCGTACCCGGACGCGGCGCTGACGGCGCTGGAGGCGGTGACGGCCGCCACCGGCCTGGTACTGCCGACGGCGGCGCACTCGCTGCGCACGGAGGCACTGCGCACCCAGGAGGAGATCGAACGGCAGATCTCCGAGGGCGACGAGGAACTGGTCGCCCTGGTGAGCGGCCTTGAGCACCAGTACGACGCGGTGGCGGGCGCGGAGAGCCGGGGCAACCTGGTGGCCGAGCCGGTGGAACTGCCGTCCGCTGACGAGATCGGCAGGGAACTGGAACGCTTCCTGGCGGAACGCGAGGGCGAGGGCGGCGGAGCCTGAGAGCTTCCGTCCGGCCGCCGGGCCCGCGGCCGGGGCGGTGGTCGAGCGGCCGGGCCGGGCAGCGGGCCGCGCGGCGTGCCCGATAGCGTGGGCCCCATGGTGAAGGTGGGACTTACGGGCGGGATCGGCGCGGGCAAGAGCGAGGTGTCGCGGCTGCTCGCGTCGTACGGCGCGGTGATCGTCGACGCCGACAAGATCGCACGCGAGGTCGTCGAGCCGGGCACACCGGGACTCGCGGCCGTCGTCGAGGCGTTCGGCGCCGAGGTGCTGTCGGCGGACGGCACTCTGGACCGCCCCAAGCTGGGCGCCATCGTCTTCGGCGACCCGGACAAGCTCAAGGCCCTGAACGCGATCGTGCACCCGCTGGTGGGCGCGCGGTCGGCCGAGCTGGAGGCCGCGGCGGGACCGGACGCGGTGGTGGTGCACGACGTACCGCTCCTGACCGAGAACGGCCTCGCGCCCCTGTACGACCTGGTCGTCGTCGTCGATGCCATGCCCCGCACCCAGCTCGACCGGCTGGTACGCCTGCGGGGGATGGCCGAGAGCGAGGCAAAGGCCCGCATGGAAACACAGGCAACCCGCGAGCAACGCCTCGCGATCGCCGACCTGGTCATCGACAACGACGGCCCACTGGAGACACTGGAACCCCAGGTACGTGAGGTGTGGGAGCGCCTGCGGAGGATGTGAGCGGGGGCGCGCGGCGAGGAGAGTCGCGAGGTCCGCGAGGTGTGGGAGCGACTGTGGGGGATGTGAGCGGGGGCGTTCAGCGGGGTGGGGTGCGAGGTCCGTGATCACGGGGCCGGGCCCGGAGGGGGAGCCGGTCTCTGCGGCTATCCTCCGGCCATGAACCGACCTGATCTTGCCGCCACCCCGTCCGCCCTCTCCCCCTCCGTCGGCTCCTTCGTCGTCAACATCCCCGACGTACCCGACACGGAACTGGAACCCGAGCCACTGGACCCCGCACAGATCGTCTCCGGCGAACCGGTGGTCACCGGCAAGGTGCTGTGGGAGTCCCCGGACGGCAAGCAGATACGCGGAATCTGGCAGATCACCCCGGGTGTGGTGACGGACACCGAAGCGAACGAACTGTTCGTCGTCGTCAGCGGCCGCGCCACGATCGAGATCGAGAACGGCCCCGCCCTTGAAGTGGGCCCGGGTGACGCCTGCGTACTGCGCGAAGGCGACCGTACGCGCTGGACGGTGCACGAGACGCTGCGCAAGGCGTACCACATCAGCATGTGAACGCGCCCGCGGGCGGAGAGCGAGGGCGCTGTGCGGGTGTGCGGGCCGGTCCGAGTGGGGAATGCGACGGGTGGCGGGCTTGTTGTGCCGCACGTAACGCCCGCAGAGCGGGCGGCGCATGCTTGCTTACCCCCGAACCGGGTCGGCGAGCGACATGCGGCCTGAGGTACGCGAAGAGGAGACGGCCGTGGCCGAACGCAGCCCCGAGACGAACGTCATCGACTTCCGGGCCGCAGAACAACTGCTGGCAGCCCGCGACCCGCGCGGCGCCGTGCAGCTCCTGGACCCGGTCATCGCAGCCCACCCCGAGAACACCGCGGCCCGCCTGCTGCGCGCTCGCGCCTTCTTCCTCGCCGCCCAACTCCGCCCCGCCGAACTGGAATTCCAGATCGTCCTGGAGCGCGAGCCGGACAACGCCTTCGCCCACTTCGCCCTGGCCCGCACCCTCCAGCGCGCGGACCGCTCCGACGAAGCCCTGCGCCACTTCCGCCTCGCGGCCGCCCTGGACCCGCGCCCGGAATACATCGAAGCCGCCCGCTTCGAACCCCCGGCGGGGGGCGAGGAGGCGTAGCCGGGCGCGGGGGCGACGGACAAGGCGAGTTTGGCGGGCGAGGGGGTATTTGGCGCGGGCAAAGGGGGCGGTGGGGGCGGGAGTCGGGGTGGGCGGGGGCGGTCTGGTGGGGCGGCTGGCGTCTCAGCGGCCGCTTCCCCTCTCCCGGGGGCCCCGCCCCCCGCCCCTGCCCCCCACCCCTCCCGCCCTACGTCAGTCCAAGCCGGGAGCCCGACGGCGATCACGAAGAAGGCCGACGTCGTCACCGTTCACGTCGCGGGCGCGAGCGACCGTACGCGACGTCGTCACCGCTCACCTCACGCCGGCGTCGTCACCGTTCACGTCACGCCGGCGAGGCGACCGCTCGGCCGAGGTGCCGCGCGAAGTGCCGGACCGCGCTGTCGGCATGGCAGCCGCAGTCGGTCTCGCGGCGGCGTGGTGTGCACGGTCGGCCACCGCCGGCGCTTTTTGTGCGTGCCGTCGTGCCCCACCGGCATCAGCGGTGTGCGCTCGGCGTCGGATGTGGGCGACGAGAGCACGCCGGGTAGCTTGTCTCCACCTCGTGATCACGCCTTCATCGGGCGATCATGGTCCCTTGGAGGCGCCCTGTCGACCAGGCTCTGGTGCGGCTCAGCCCCGACCCTCCTTTCCCCGGTTCCGGTCGTCCGCGTCGTGGCTGTCCGGCGTGTAGCCGTTCCAGCCGAGGTCGGGTGGGCTGCGGGATGGCGGCCCCGTGCCTGAGCCGTGGTCGGGCTCGTACGGGGGTACGTCCTTGCCCGGCTGGTAGTGCGCGCCCTGGTGGATGTGCCGTACCACCACCACGAGATCCGTCGCGGCAACTGCCGTCACCACGGCACACGCCGCCGCCCACCCGGGTCTGCCGACCAGCGCGAAGGCGACTGTGCCTGCCGCTGCCCACAGCAGCCCCCACAGCGCGAACCCACGGCGCATCTTCAGCGGACTGCGGGCCTGAAGAGGTTCGTTACCGGTGCGCATCACCACTCACCACCCGTTTGCCCGCTGCGGTGAGATCCGTTTGCCTCGTGCGTCTGTGTCGTCATCCATGACGTTCTCCCTCTTCCAGAGTCCTCCCGATCCGCGAGCGCGTCACGTGGTCTTGGGCCGCCCAGTCGTCTGCCATGTCATCCGCCATCCCTCTCGACTTCGTCGTGGCACGGTGACTCGCGAGGCCGGTCCGGGCGGGGGTCGCCGGCCGGGTGGCTGTTGATCCAGGACAGCCCACCGATGTCGAGCCGTATCCGGGCCCGGGTCACGGCGACATAGGCCAAGCGCGCTTCCGCCACGTTGACGGGGCCGGGAAGCGGTTCGCCGTCCGCGCCACGTTCGTCGAGATCGTCGGGGGCCGTGAAGTCGTCCGCGATCCGGACCGTCGGCCACTCCCGGCCTTTGGCCCGGTGCGCCGTGGAAACCGTGACTTCGGCCCTCTCCTCTGCCGACAACCGGTCCAGTGCTCGCAGCAACGACTCCGTACCGTGCTCGGTGACCAGCTCGACCAGCGGCTGCAGGTCGCGCCCGGACGGGTCGCATTCCGCATACTCCCGCAGTTCCTGCCAGGACTCGAAGAGCATCAACTCGGGATGTGATGGGCGACGGCCCGATCTGAGGTCGTGCGCGGACTGAGCCAGTGCGGCCAGCGGCCCGCCGCCGCCCGCCAGCGCGACCCGGCAGCCGCGCTCAAGCTGCCGTATGACCTCGACCATCGCGCCGACGTTGGTCCGGCACAGCACCGCGTCCGGCTGGAGAACCCTCCCCAGCTCCGTGGCCAACGACGGTGAACCGTCGAGTCTGATCGGGGCGTCGACGATGGCCAGCCAGCGGTTCGCCTCCTCTGCCAGCGCCGGCCCGAAGCGGAAGGACCGGGAAAGGGTCAGACGTCTGCCGTCGAAGGCGCCTATGACGTCGCGTGCTCCACGCCAGCCGTAGATGGCCTGCGCCGAATCCCCTACCAGTACCAGCTGCGCGTGCCCGCGCTGCGCGGCGAAGACCTGCTCGACCACGGGATTGGTGTCCTGGGCCTCGTCCAGGAGAAGGAAGTCCGCCGGGATTCTCGGCTCGCTCAGCGCCCACATCTTCAGATAGTGATCGTGCTCGAATCGCACGGCGCCCTGCTCGGGGTGCTGGAGGTCCGCCCACGCTTTGCGGGCGAAGGGCAGGACGATCTCCGTCAGTTGTGCGTGCGCCACGTCCGACTCGGCCCCGCGCAGCCGTGGCACATGCTGAGCCGCGAGCTCCGGATCGGCGGACTGGCAGAACCGGGTCACGGTGCGCAGAGCCGAGTACGACAGGGCTCGGTTGCCGACCCGGCGGGCCCCGATGCGTACGGTCACATCCGAGTCGATGCCCAGAGCGGCCCCGACTCGCCAGCCTGCTTGCCGTGGCGCGTTCAGCCGGGACTGGTAGTCCTTGCCGACGGAGGCGTACGCGAGCGCGTGGGCGGTACTGCACGTGACATGGCCGGGGAACCGCTGGCCTGCGTCGCGAGCGATCGCGCGGTTGAACGCGATGTAGCGGCCTTGCCGGCCGGGGCGCCCGCGCGGGGACGCGTGATGGGCGAGCATGGCGAGCGTGGTGGTCTTGCCCGTACCGGCTCCGGCCTGGATCACCAGGTGTTCGCCTGCGCGGAAGGCGTCGGTGGCGGCGGTCTGCTCGGCTGTCGGACGGTTCATGACTGCTCCTCGCGTCGTGGTGCATTCGTCACTGTGCGTGACGAGTGAGTTGACGGTAGCCCATCGCGGGTCGGCCGTGGGATTTCTCTCGCGGCCTGTGGATAACTTCCGTCCGGCGCTCGTCGGCGAGGGCGTTGTCAGTGCCGTCTGCTTCCATCGATCTCGCACGGTTCGAGCGATCTCGGGCGCGGAAGCGGTGCCGTGGACGCTGTTCCGGTGCTGCTTTGCGAGCGGCACCGGTGAGTGGCGGAAGGGAGGGGCGTGATGGTGGACGACCGTAAACTCGCAGGTCCAGGGGCGGGGCAGGCGGAACGTGAGCGCCGGACGGCGGCAGCGGAGACGGAACGGGCGCTAGGGAAAGGCAGCGACATGGCGGGAAGCAGGGATACGGCGGGGCGGCGGACGCCCGCGGCCGCTCCGCCCTCCGCCGCGGATGGCGCAGCGCCCGGGGAGGGGACTGCCAGTCCCGCTTTCGTCCGCTGCGCCGTGGTCTTTCTGCCCGCCGAGCCGCCCCGGGCCGGTCGGTTCGCGTTCTGGCGCCCGGATGGCGGTCCGCTCCCGGCGGAGGGGACCGGCGCGGCGGAGGCGGCCGAGCTGACGGTCGCGCGCCGGCACGGGAACGGGGCCCGCAGCCGTACGGTCCCCGCGGTGCTGCTTCCCGTCGCCGAGGCCGTGCCGTTGCTGGCCCGTGCCCGGCACGATCCGGCTGCCCACCCCGCCGCGGCCTGCTGGGGCGCAGCCGTCCTGCATGCGCTGAATTTGGCCGCACGCGGTCGGCTTCTCCCCGGACTGACCGCCCAGGACACCGACGCCTGGCGCGCCGGGCCGCTGGACCCCGAGGACATCGCGCACCTCCGGGCTGTCGCCGCCGCCATGCCGCCCGAGGCGTACGCCGTCCCGCTCCCCGGCAGTCGCCCCTTGCAAGTTCACGACCCCGAGCACCTGGTGCGAGCCCTGGTGGACGCGGTGACGGACGCACTGCCCCGTACGCCTGCTGCGGCCCACCTGATCGGCGCCCCGTTCGCAGCCGCTGCGCCGCAGTACTTGCCCGGCGCGCGCGACTGGGCCGCCGAGGTGGCGGCGGGTGTGGACGCCGGGGTGCGTCTGTCGCTGCGATTGGACCTGTCTGCCCACGGGCTCTTCGACATGCGGGACGAGCCTGCAAGGAAGGCGGAAGACGAAGGGGAGGGGGCTGTAGGTGACGGTGATGGGTGCGGTCTTGGGTGTGCCGGTGCGGAGCGCAGTGCCGCAGCCGCCATCCTCCAAGTGCAGAGCCTCACCGACCCCACTCTCGTCGCCGACGCCGGACAGCTGTGGGAAGGCCAAGGCCCTGATCACTTCGGGCCGCGCGCCCGCGTCGACACCTTGCTCGCACTGCGCCGGGCGGCCCGTGTCTGGCCACCGCTGGCCCGCTTTCTGGAACGGCCGGTCCCCGACGTCCTACCGCTGGCCGAAGAGGAGCTGTACGAGCTGCTGGGCGAGGCGGCGCCGCGCCTGGCCGCCGCCGGCATCGCCGTGCACTGGCCGAAGGAGCTGGCCCGCGGCCTGACCGCGGCCGCGGTGCTGCGCCCGGCCCCCGGCTCGGCGGCCGACGGCTTCGGCTTCTTCGACACCGAGAAGCTGCTGCAGTTCCGGTGGCAGGTCGCCCTCGACGGCACGCCGCTCACCGAGGCGGAGATGGACTCCCTGGCGGAGGCCCACCGGCCCGTGGTCCGGCTGCGCGACCAGTGGGTGCTGGTCGATCCGGCGCTCGTCCGCAAGGCCCGCAAGCGCGAGCTGGGCTACCTGGACCCGGTCGACGCCCTCGCCGCGACGCTGAACGGCACCACCGAGGTGGACGGCGAAGAGGTCGAGGTGGTGCCGTTGGGCGCCCTCGCCGCGCTGCGTTCCCGGCTGACCCAGGAGGCGCCGGTCCCGTCGCAGCCCGCCGGCCTGCACGCGACCCTGCGCGACTACCAGCTGCGCGGCCTCGCCTGGCTGGACCGGATGACGTCCCTCGGGCTCGGCGGCTGTCTCGCCGACGACATGGGCCTCGGCAAGACCATCACGGTCATCGCCCTCCACCTCCACCAACGCCCCGCCGCCCCCGTCCTCGTGGTGTGCCCGGCCTCCCTCCTGGGCAACTGGCAGCGGGAGATCGAGCGTTTCGCCCCCGGCGTTCCCGTACGCCGCTTCCATGGCACCGGCCGCAGCCTCGAAGACGTCGACGGCGGCTTCGTGCTGACCACGTACGGCACGATGCGTTCGAGCGCCGCCGCGCTGGCCGCCCGCTCCTGGGCGTGGGTCGTCGCGGACGAAGCGCAGCACGTGAAGAACCCGCGCTCCTCCACCGGCAAGGCACTGCGCGGCATCAAGGCCCCGGCCCGTATCGCCCTCACCGGTACCCCCGTCGAGAACAACCTGTCCGAGCTGTGGGCCCTCCTCGACTGGACCACTCCCGGCCTCCTCGGCTCCTTGAAGAGCTTCCGCGCCCTGTATGCGCGCGAGGTCGAGGGCGGCGAGGACCCGGAAGCGGCCGAGCGCCTCGCCCGGCTGGTCCGCCCGTTCATCCTGCGCCGCAAGAAGTCCGACCCCGGCATCGCTCCCGAACTGCCGCCCAAGACCGAGACGGACCACCCGGTGGCGCTCGGCCGGGAGCAGGCCGCGCTGTACGAGGCGGTCGTGCGCGAGGCCCTGGCCCGTATCGAAGCGGCCGAGGGCATCGCCCGCCGCGGCCTGGTCATGAAGCTGCTGACGGCGCTCAAACAGATCTGCAACCACCCCGCGCAGTACCTGAAGGAGGCGGCGCCCGGTCTGGCGGCGCGCTCCGGCAAGCTGGAACTGCTCGACGAGCTGCTCGACACGATCCTCGCGGAGGGCGGCGCGACACTGATCTTCACGCAGTACGTGGAAATGGCGCGCCTGCTCGAACAGCACCTCACCGCGCGCGGTATCGGCAACCAACTCCTGCACGGCGGTACGCCCGTGAAGCGGCGCGAGGAGATGGTCGACCGCTTCCAGTCGGGCCAGGCCCCGGTCTTCCTGCTTTCCTTGAAGGCGGCCGGCACCGGCCTCAACCTCACCCGGGCCGGCCATGTCGTCCACTACGACCGCTGGTGGAACCCCGCGGTCGAGGAACAGGCCACCGACCGGGCGTACCGCATCGGCCAGACCCAGCCCGTCCAGGTCCACCGGCTCATCGCCGAAGGCACCGTCGAGGACAACATCGCCGAGCTGCTCACCGCCAAACGCGCCCTCGCGGACGCGGTCCTCTCCGGCGGCGAGACCGCGCTCACCGAACTGACCGACGCACAGCTCGCCGACCTCGTCTCCCTGAGGAGGGCCGCATGAGCCGCCGCCCGCGCCCCCTTCCCGCGGACACCGGCCGTGGCGCCGCCGGCGACCGGCCGGGGACCATGGACCGCTCCGACCGGTCGCGGACGTTCCCGCCGTTGCCGGAGCGCTCCGGCGCCCGGGGGCTGTTCGCCGAGTCGTGGTGGGGGAGCGCCTGGCTGGACGCCCTGGAGACCACGGCCATGGACAGCGGCCGGCTCGCCCGCGGCCGCACGTACGCCCGCGACGGCAACGTCGACACGATCAACGTCACCCCCGGGCGCATCGCCGCCTCCGTGCGGGGCAGCAGGCCGCGCCCGTACAACGTGGTGATCCGCCTCCAGGAGCTCTCCGCGGACGAGTGGACCGTCCTCCTGGACGCGATCGCCGCCGAGCCCGCCCAGCTCACCGCCCTCTTGGCCAAGAACCTGCCGCGGGCCGTCGCCGAAGCGGGCGTACGCCTGCTGCCCGGACCGGGCGATCTGGTGCCCCGCTGCTCCTGCCCCGACCACGGAAACCCGTGCAAGCACGCCGCAGCGGTCTGCTTCCAGGTGGCCCGGCTGCTGGACGCCGACCCGTTCGTGCTGCTTCTCATGCGCGGCCGCGGCGAACGCGAACTCCTCGACGAGCTGTCGCGCCGCAACGCGACGCTCACCGCCCGGGAGACCCGCGGCGCGCCGCCGCGAGCGGCGGCCAGCCCGTTGTCCGGTGCCCGCACCGCGCCCAGCGCGGACGCACGGGCGGCGATCGCCGCCACGGTTGTGGCGGCTGCGGAGACGGGTATGCGGGGAGACGGCAAGGCGGCACCGGAGAACGGGCCGGACGGGCGCGCGAAGCCGTCGGACCGTACGGTTTCCGCGCCACCGGAGCAGACGTCTGCCGCAGAGGGACGGCCGCCTCACGGTGTGCTCGCCCGCATCGCCCTGACCGACCGGCTGCTGCCGCCCCTCCCGCCGCCCCTGCCCTTCCCGGAACACCCCGGGCACACCCACGCCCTCCCGGAGGCCGACGGCCTGCCTTTGGACGCAGGCTCCCTCGAATTCCTGGCCGCCGACGCGACAGCCCGCGCCCACGCCTACCTCAGCGCCATATCCCCGGCCCCGCCGGCAACTTCCCGGCAGACGTATCCGGACGGGCCGGGTGCCGGGCAGGCGTCCGATCCGTCCCCGTTCCCCGCGCTCACCCCCTGGCAGGACGGCATCCGGCTGGCCGCCACCGCCCACCCCACCGCCGGCCTGACCGCCACCACCCGCGCGCTCTACCGCGACCTCGCCGCGGCCACCGGCCGTACCGTGACGGACGTGGCCCGCGCGGTCGCCGCCTGGCGGCAGGGCGGCCTCGAAGGGCTGGCCCTGCTCGACACCACCTGGAATCCCCCCGCCGGCGACTTCGACCGCGCCCGCAGCGCCCTGATCGCCGCCGGCCTCCCCGCCCTGAGACCCCGCCACAACCACCTCACCGACCCCGCCCGCGGCGTCCAAATCCGCTTCGGCCACGACAACCGCTGGTATCCCTACGAATCCGACCCCGGTACCGAGGACTGGTGGCCCACCGGCCGCGCCGACGCCGACCCCGTGGGGGCCCTCGGCGCTCTTGTCGGCCAGTGACTAACCTCGGGGCCGTGGAAGGTCTCGACACACTCACCCGATCCCTCGCGCAGCGCACCCCCGAAGAGCTGGCCGCCCTGCTCACCCGCCACGCGGAGCCGCTGTCCCGACGGCCGGCGCCCACCCGGCTCCGCGAACTGGCCACCGCCTTGTGGTCGTACGAAACCCTCCACCACACCGTCCTCCACCTCGACCACCCCTGCCTCCAGGTCCTGGCCGCCACCGCCCGCATCAGCCAGGACCTGGCCCGGCGTGCCGCCCCCGTGCCCGCGGCCCCCACCGCCGGCGCCGACTACCAGTCCCTGATGGCACACCGGCTCTCGTTCCCGGAGCTGGCCACCGACCCCGTACCGGCGGAAGACGTGTACGCGGCCCTCGGCGCCGCAGCTGCCGGCCCTGCCCGCGATGCCGTCACGGCCGCCCTGGACCGCCTCCGCGAAGACGGCCTCGCCGCGTCCGCCGAAGACGGCGCCCTCGTGGTCCCGCCCCGCGCGCCGCAGCTCCTGGCCGCTCACGACCTGGGCCCCTTCAGGCACGCCGCCCCGCGCCTCCCCGTACCCGAGACCGCCACCGCCGACCTGGGGGCGGCCGCCCTCCAGGCCGAGTCCCAGGCCGCCGCGGCCACCCTCGCCGCCACCCTGGACCGCCTCCTCGCCTCACTCGCCGCCCAGCCCGCGGCCCTCCGGAAAACCGGCGGCCTGGCCCTCCGCGAGATCAAGCGCCTGGCCAAGGCGGCCGGCACGACCGAGGCCCGAACCCGCCTCCTGCTCGACCTCGCCCTCGCCGCCGACCTCATCGCACTGGCCCGTACACCCGCCGGCATCACGGCTCTCCCCACCGGCGCGTACGACGACTGGCTGGCCCTGGCCCCCGGCGAGCGGCTGGCCCCGGTCCTCACCGCCTGGACCACCCTCTGGTCCATCCCCGCGTACACCCCCTTCGGAGAGACCCCCACGGCCTTGGTGCGCGGCGAGGACCGTCACGCTCCGGCCCTGCGTCACGCCCTGCTCGCAGCGCTGTCCAGGGTCCCGGCCGACGCCCCTTCCGCCGGGCTTGCGGCGCGTTCACCCGCCTTGCCCGACACGCCGCACGGACGGGACCTGCCCGCTCTCCTCGAAGCCGCGGCCTGGCACCGGCCGCTGGCCGTCATCGGCGAACCGCTGGCCGAGGCTCGCGCCACCCACATCCTCGACGAGGCGGCCTTCCTCGCACTCACCGCACACGGCACCCTCACGCCCCTCGGGCACGCCCTCCTGGCGGCGTCTCCCGCGCACCCCGAACCCCTCGCCGCCGCCCTTCGAGACCTCCTGCCGCCGCCCGTCCAGCAGGCCCACTTCCAAGCCGACTTGACCGCCGTCGTCACCGGCGCGCCGTCCGCGGCCCTCGCCGGCCTGCTGTCCTCGGCCGCCGACCGCGAATCCGAAGGCCACGCCGTGACCTGGCGGTTCACCCCCGCCTCCGTACGCCGTGCCCTCGACGACGGCCGGGACGCCGCCGACCTGCTCGACGACCTCGCCAAGGCGTCGGCTGCCGGCCCCCTGCCGCAGCCCCTCACCTACCTCGTCAAGGACGCCGCTCGCGCACACGGCCGGATGCGCGTCCTGCCCGCCGGCTGCTGCATCCGTTCCGACGACGAGGCCCTGATACGCGAACTCGCCGCCCACCGCTCCCTCCAGAGCCTCGGCTTGCGCGTCATCGCCCCCACCGTCCTGGTCAGCGCGGAGCCGCCCGCCCCGACGCTCGACGCACTCCGCGCCGCCGGCTACGCCCCCGCACTCGACTCCGGATCCGGCACCGCCTCCGTCGAACGCCGCTCCGGTCACCGCACCCGCCCGAGCACGCCGGCTCCCGTCACCACGCCGCTCGCCCTGGCACAACGGCTCCTGGCGGTCTGACTGCCGGTGCGGGAGTCGTGACTGTCAGTGGGGGGAAGTAGCGTGGAGGAGCAGGAAATCGACGAGGAAGGTGCGGGAGGCGGGGGCGCTGTGGGGGCGCTGCTTGGGCAGGGCTGCCGGAGGGCGCTCTGCGGGCCGGGAGGGGTGTGACGGTGGCTTCGGCGCCGTCCGGTCACTCTCCGGCTGGGCAAGAGGAGAGAGTTCTCCTTACCGTGACAGCGACGCATGCCGTGCAGCTCGTACGGCTGGGGCAAGGGGGGTTGGATGGACGCGGAGTTGACGGCGCTCGCGACGGCAGGGGCGACGACGCTGGTGCAGCAGATGGTGACCGAAGGGTGGTCACAGGCGCGGGCGCGAGTGGCGGCGTTCTTCTCGCGGCGCAGGGGCGGGGGAGAAGAGGAAGCCCTCGAAGGGGAGCTGGAAGAGTCGCGTACCGAACTGGTGGCCGCGCAGCGCAGCGGTGACGAGGAGGGCGCGGCCGACGTGGCGGCCGAATGGCGGGTGCGGCTGCGGCGGGTGCTGCGGGACGACCCGGAAGCGGCCGAGGAATTGCGGCTTCTGCTGGCGGAGCTGCGGCCCGAAGCGGAGGCCGGGGCCAGTGTGCGCGAGGTGCACAACACCATCAGCGGCGGGGTGCATCACGGGACGGTGATCCAGGCTGGGGTGATCTCGCGGCTCACCCAGGGCGGCGGCTCGGGTACGGAGGGGCCGGCTCGTGGCTGACACGGGGGCCGGTGTGCCCGCGCCCGGGGCCGCTTCGTACGGGCAGGCGGCCGCCGGCGTGCGCAACGACATCAGCGGAACGGTGTACGGATCCGCCGTACAGGCCCACAGCATCGGCACGCTGACCATCCAGGAGGCCGCTCCGGCGATCGTGCCGGGTGCCCCGGTGCCCCGTACGCTGCCGCCGGGCACCCGCCACTTCGTCGACCGCGACGCCGTACTGGCCGAGGTGGCGGGGTTACTCGACGAGGCGCTGCCGGACGGCGGCGCCGAAGGCGCGGGGGAGGGCGGGGCGCCCCTGGTGGTCGTCTTGTGCGGCCCGGGCGGCGTGGGGAAGACGGCCACCGCGCTGCGCCTGGCCGCGGCGCTGCAGAGACGCTTCGAAGAGGGCCAGCTGTACGCGCACCTGCGCGGCGCGTCGGCGGCGACGGCGACCGGGCCGTCCGAGGTACTGCTGCGCTTCCTGCGCGACCTCGGTGTGCACCGGGACTTCGTACCGGCGGAGCCGGACGCGCAGGAGAGCGCGTTCCGCAGCGTGACGGCTGGGCGGCGCATCCTGACGGTGCTGGACGACGCGCATTCGGCCGCCCAGGTACGGCCGTTGCTGGCCGCCTCCCCGGCCTCCCTGACGATCGTGACCAGCCGATCGGATCTGCGCCGCCTGGTGATCGAGTACGGCGCGCACGTCATACGGCTCGGGCCGCTGCCCACGCCGGACGCGGTGGGGCTGCTCGCCCGCCTGGGCGGCGCCGGGCCCGGCGCGGAGGCGGTGGCGCGGCGGTGCGGTGGGATGCCGCTCGCACTGTGCGCGATCGGGGCGCGTGCCGCCGGAGCGGAACAGCCGGACTGGGAGCTGCTGGAGCGCGAAATGGCGGTGAGTGACGCGGGTGGCGGGGGTGACGACGAGGTGAGCGCGGGATCCGGCCGGCCGATGCAGGGTGCGATGGACACCGCGTACGGGAACCTGCCGGAGGCCGCGGCCAGGCTGTACCGGCTCGTGAGCCTGCGCCCGTGGACGCATGTGATACCCGGCGCCGCCGCGGCCGCCGCGGGCATCACCGAGGACGAGGCGAGAAGCCTGCTCGCCGAACTGGCCGCAGCGCACCTGCTGGAACGTGTGGCCGAAGCCGAGGACGAAGCCGAGGCCGGGACGGGAACCGGCACCCGTACTGCGGGCCGGGAGTGTTATCGGTTCCACGACCTCTGGCGGCAGTACGCGGAACGCCGGGCGGCGGCGCAGGACGGTATCGCGGGCGCGGCGGCCGCCGTTCGCAGGACGCTGCTCTGGTACCTGCGCGCCGCGGCCGCGGCCGACGCCTGTGTGCTGCCGGGCCGCTGGCACCTGGGACCCGCGTACGCGAAGCAGGAAGGCCGGCCTGCCGCATACGAGAACGGCCGGACCGCGCTGACCTGGCTGCGAGCCGAACGGGAAAACCTCGCCGAGGCGGTACGGGCCGCGGTGGACCACGGGCACGACGAGCTGGCCTGGCAACTGTGCGAGGCGATGTGGGGGCTGCACCTGCGGCTCGGATTCCACGAGCAGTGGGTGCGCACGCACCTGCTCGGAGTGGAGGCCGCGGTGCGCTGCGCGGAGGAGTGCCCCGAGGCCGAAGGGCGGATGCGTGCCCAGCTCGGCTTCGCATACCTGGGACTGGCGCAGTACACGCAGGCGCAAACGCAGTTCGAGGCGGCGGCCGCCGCCGACCGTCGCGCCGGTCACCTACGGGGCGAAGCCACCGCGGTGGAATCCCTGGGCCTGCTGCACCTCAGGCAGGAGCGGTGGGCCGACGCCGCCGAGCGCTTCCGGTCGGCACGGATCCTGGCCCGGCAGGTCGGAGACCCCCGGGCGCTGGCGCTGCTCGAACACCACCTCGGACGGTCGCTCCAGGGCATGGGCCGCCACGAGGAGGCGGTGGGACAACTACGGCACGCCCTGGAGTCGGTGCGGGCGCTGCCCGACCCGTACAACGAGGGCCGGGTGCTGATGAGTCTCGGGCGGACGCTGATCGACGCCGGGCGGGTGCAGGAGGCCGACGAGCCGCTCGGCCGGGCGGAGGCACTCATGGCGGCGGAGAGTTCGGTCGTACAGCAGGCGGACCTCGCGGAGCTGCGGGCCGACCAGGCCCGCCAGGCCGGGGACGTGGCAGGTGAGATTCGGTGTCTGCGGGTGGCGCTCGCCTTTCATGAGAAGACCGGAGCGCCCAGGACCGGCGCCGTACGGGCGCGGCTCGACCGGCTGCGAGCCGCCCGGGAAGGAGCCGGCCAGGCCGGCGGCGCGGCGGGAGAGGAGGTGCCCGGCGGGCTTACGGAGGAGGCGTGATCGTCACGTGAAGGTGGTGGCCGGCGTCGCCCGTCACCACGACCAGGCCGTCGAGGAGGGCTTCGAGGGGCCTGCCGCTCTCGTACCAGGCGTAGAGGGCCGAGGCGTATGCGGCCGGATCGCACAGGTCGCGGTGGCCGTCCGGGCCGGGCGCCGCGGTGAGCGTGACGAGACGGCCGTCCGGGACCCGGACGACGCAGGCGTCGGGCGCGGTGACGCACGCGGCCATGGCGCAGTGCCGGTGGCGGCGCATGGCGGCCTGCGCCCACGCCGCCGGTTCGGGCTGGGAGTGGTGGAGCACCAGGTCGGCGAGGGACAGCCGGGTCGCGTCCGGTACGTCCTCGTGGACGGCGGTGTGAGCGGAGGCCGGGTACGGCGCTTCCGGCGGCTCGGGTTCGTGAGAGGTGCCCGCATGGCGGGTGACGGCTATCTCGGGGAGCGCGGGCGGTCGGCGGTCACGCAGCTGCGTCAGCACCCGGACGGGGGCCAGGACCGGGGACTCGGGCGGAAGGGCGGAGGGATCGTCCCCGTAGGCAGGGGCGAGCAGACGCGGCAGGTAGGCGGGTGAGCGGGGTTCGGAGAGGCCCATGAGGCCGTAGAAGGTGTGTCGGAGCAGGGTGGCAGATGCGCCGGGCGCCGAGCTGGCCAGGGCGGTGAGCTGGGCATACCGGTCGGGGTGGTGGTCGGCGAAGAGTTTGTCGAGCTGCGGGAGCAGCGGTTCGTATGGGCGCAGTCGCGGCGCCGTGCGGCCCAGTTCGGCGACGGGCGACTCGGGGTCGAGGTCCTGCGCGGGAAACGCGCCGAGGAGCACGGGCGTACCGGTCGCGGCCGCGTAGTACGTCACGCTGCCGTGGTCCCCGATGACGGCGTCGGCGGCGGCCAGGACCTGCCGCCACGGTCCCAGGGGAGGTACGAGGGTCAGCCCGGCGTCCGCGGCGTGCCGCAGCCAGGCGCGTACCTGGCCGGGGCCGTGTCCGTGCCAGATGTTCGGGTGCAGGACGGCGCAGCGGCGGTATGTGTCGACGGGCAGTTCGCGGACGAGGCTGTCCAGGAGCCAGGGCAGGATGTCGTTGCCGTCGCCGAACAGCGAGCGCGGCCCCCAGGTGGAGTTGAGGACGACGAGGCGCTGACCGGTGGAGACGCCGAGTGCGCGGCGGAACCCTTCGCGGTGGGGGAGGGCGGCCAGCAGCCGGTCGTAGCACGGGTCCCCGGCGAGTACGGCGGTGTGGGCAGCGGGCGGGCAGGCGTGGCGGAGGCGGACGAGCTGCTCGGGATGGGACAGCACGGTCGCCGTCGCGATGGGCTTGCCGTCCCACAGCAGCCACTCCGGTGAGAGCCCGAAGACCGGTGCCTGCTCCGGCTCAGGCTCTCGCCCAGGCCCCCGGTGTCCGGTGTCCGGTGTCCGGTGTCCGGTGTCCGGTGTCCGGTGTCCGGTGTCCGGTGTCCGGTGTCCGGTGTAGGCAGCCTCTTATTGTAGCCAATGCCGTGCGAGAGGACAGCCAACTTCCCTTTTATCTGATGAAGTTCGCCGCCGTAGCTCGCGCTGATCGCCAGGTCGACCGGGGTCTGGACAGCCTGATCCCAAGGCAGGACGGGCAGTCCGGCGTCCGCCAGCAGTTCCGGGACGCCGTGCAGGTAGGGCGACGATCCCGTGCAGGTGGCGAGGCACTGGACGCGGGGGTCGGCGTCGAAGAGGGGGAGGACGTCCAGCAGCCGGGTGGCGGACGTGACGTTGTGCACCACGAACAGGACCCTCGCGACTCCGGCCCGGGTCGACCACTGCGGCCCCTCCGGGCCAACCGGCACCCGCAGCCATCGCAGCCCGTCCGCCACCGCATCCCCCACACGACTCGCCGTTCACCCCTGGCCCGACCGGCCACCTTAATCGGTGTGCCTCTACGCCCGGCAGAATGAAGGAGTGCGGCTCGAAGCGATCACTTGGGAACGGCTGACCGACGCGCTTGCCGAGCGTATCGGCGCGACGGAGGCGGCGGACGGCGGCCCGTGGCTGCGCGTCGCGATCGACGGGGCGCCGGCCGCCCGCCCGGAGGACGCCGCCGGGCGGCTCGCGGAGGCGCTGCGGCTGCGCGGCCGGCCCGTGCACGTCGTCGCGGCCGATGGGTTCTTGCGCCCCGCCTCCCTCCGCCTGGAGTACGGGAAAGAAGATCCCGACGCGTATTACGACGAGTGGTTCGACCGGCAGGCGCTCTGGCGCGAGGTGTTCACGCCGCTGGATCCGGGCGGCACGGGCCGGGTGCTGCCGGACCTGTGGGACCCCCGGACGGACCGGGCCACGCGCAGCCCGTATACCGCCCTGCCCCCGGGCGGCGTCCTGCTGCTGCACGGACCGCTGCTCTTCGGCCACTGGTTTCCCTTCGACCTGTCGGTCCACCTGAAGCTGTCGCCCGCCGCCCTGACCCGGCGCACGCCGGAGGACGAGCGGTGGACGCTGGCCGCCTTCGCGCGCTACGAGGACGAGGTGCGGCCCGACGAGACCGCGGACGTCGTCGTGAAGGCGGACGATCCGAACCGCCCGGCCTGGACCGGGCGAGCCTGACCGGCTGCTTGCCGCCGGCGCGCCGGACCTGCCCGGGGCGCGAGGCCCCGCGCCGCCTGAGGCCCCGCGCCGCGTCAGGCGTCGGCCAGGGCCAGCAGCTTGGTCACGGTGTTCCAGTTGCGGGCGGTTGCCGTCACGCCGAGCCGGGCGCGGGAGACCGCCTCGGCGAGCCTGGAACGGCCGATTCCGTTCGGGCACCACAGGTACAGCTCGCGGCCGGCCAGTCGGAACCGGTCCGGGACGTACGCCCCGGTGTCCAGGGCCTCCAGCGGGGCGATGCGGGCGGGCTCGGCCGACAGGAAGGTCACGTGGAGGGTCTTGGGCTCCGCCTCGGCCTGCGGGAAGGGGTTGGCCGCGACGGCGGCGGCCAGCTCGTCGCGCGTACGGACCAGCACGGGGACGGGGAAGCCCAGCTCGTCGGCGATCCGGGCCTCGATGGCGCGCGCGGTCTCCCCGGGCGGCGTACCGGGGTCCGCGAAGACGATGTTGCCGGTCTGCAAGAGGACCGTCACATCCTTGTGGCCCAACGCGGCGAACACTTCTCGCTGTTGCGCCATGGGGAACTTGTTGCGGCCTCCGACGTTGATGCCACGGAGCAGGGCGATCTGGCGGGACATGGCGGGCGCGGGCCTTTCTCGCGTACAGAGATGGCGGGGCTCGGGAGCCGGAACGGAAGCGTCAGAAGAGGGGCTGCGGAAGGACGCCCTCCAGGGCCAGCAGCCGGCGCTTGGTCTCCAGACCGCCGCCGAAACCGCCGATGCCGCCGTCGCTGGCCACCACCCGGTGGCAGGGGACCACGACCGGGAGCGGGTTGGAGCCCATGGCCGCGCCCACCGCGCGGGCGGCACCCGGCTCACCGACCCGGTCGGCCAGGTGCTGGTAGCCGACCACCGCGCCGTACGGGACGTGGGCGGCCAGTTCGCGCAGCACCCGCTCGTTGAAGCCCGCCGACAGGGACCAGTCCAGGGGGACGGTGAAGGTGCGCAGACCGCCGTCGAAATACCGGGTCAGCTCGTCGGCGGCCGTGGTCAAGTGGGGTATCCCGGGGAGCGGTTCGCGGCCGAACGTGTCCCGGAGGCGGCTTAGGGAGCGGCGGGTGGTCCGCTCGTCGGCGTGGAAGCCGACCAGCGCCAGCCCCTCGCGGGTCGCCGCGAGCAGCAGCGGGCCGATGGGGGTGTCCAGCACACGCCAGGCCCAGTCGCGCGGCTCCGGCTCCCGGTGCGGCGCCGCCTGCCCGGGCGGCGCCTCCGGCTCGGGCCGCTCGTGCCGGCCGGCCGGGCCCTCCCGCTGATCCCGCTCTGAGTTCGTCACGGATTCAGCCTATGACCCACCACTGACAACGCCCCCGGAACGCGGTTCCGGGGGCTGCCGCCGCCGTACTACCGGCCGGTCTTCTTCACCGCGTCGCGGATGACGTCGGGCTTGTTGCTGATGATGCCGTCGACACCGTTCCTTGCGGCCTTGACCGCGTTCGGGGCGTCGTCGATGGTCCAGGTGAAGACCTCCAGCGGGCGGCCGTGCGGGCCCTTCACCTCGTGCACGGCCGAGACGTAGGCCGCGTCGATCGACTTGTACTGCGGGTTGATCTGGTCGGCGAACGCCGCGTACTCGGGCAGCTCGGCGACGGCCGGAGTGCCGAGGAAGCCCGTCTTGACGTCGCGCCGCAGCCTGTGGACCTTCTTCACCGAGTCGGCGTCGAAGCTCTGGACGATCAGCCGGTTCTTGACGTGGTCACGGTCCAGCCAGCCGTCCTCGCGCAGCTCCTTGAGGGTCTGCCGCTCGATGCCGGGGTACAGCTCGGGGGCCTTGAGCTCCATCAGGAGCTTCTGGTCGTTGTCCTCGACCGCGTCCATGTAGTCCTCCAGCGTCGGCACCCGCTCGCCGGCGAACTTCGGGCCGAACCAGCTGCCGGCGTCCAACTGCTCGATTTCCTTGAGCGTGAAGTCGGCGACGTTCCAGGGCGCTCGGCCCGGGAAGACCTGTTCCACGTCGGTCGTCCGGGCGAGCGAGGTGTCGTGCAGGATGACCAGCTCGCCGTCCTTGGTGCGCTGGACGTCGTTCTCCACCCAGGTGATCCCGAGGTCGGCGGCGGCGTCGACGGCGGCGAGCGTGTTCTCGGGCGCGTAGGCGGAGGCACCCCGGTGGGCGATGGTCACCACCGCGTGATGCCTCTCGGCGGCCTGGGCGCCGGCCGCGGGGAGCAGGGACGCGGCCAGGCCCACGAGCGCACCGGCGACGGTGGCGACAGGACGGTTACGCATACGGACTCCTAGTGACGACGGGAAGGCGAGCGTGGCCCGGACCGGAACCGGTACGGCCGGAGCGGAACCGGGACTCTTGCGGTAACGAGGCGGAATTCGGGGTGGGACGCGCAGAGGTTCGCAGTTGGGGTGTACCGGAAGACAGGCGCCCGATGGACAGAAATTGAACGAGAAGCGTCCTGTGTTCCGTGTTTGAACCCCGCGGTCCGCGCCCTCCGCCCGGGAAGCGCGCAACATACGCACGGGCCGGGCCCGGCCGGCGACGCAGAGTCCCGGCCTCCACGCCCGCAGACCGGGAAAACGGCCCCCCGGCCACCCCGACCGGTTTTCGGCTTGCGGCCGGGACGCCCGCCCCTCACCCGCCGCCGATTCCTGCCGCGAGGCTCCGCAGTCCGCCGCCCCCGTCCACGGAACCGCTGGTCGGAGCGTTTTCCGGCCGGTTGTCAGTGGGGAGTCGTACGGTTGGTTCCATGCGGCCCGTATCCAAGATCGAACGCACGGTGGCGCCTTTCGAGGTCGTCAGCCCGTATCAGCCCAGTGGCGACCAGCCGGCGGCCATCGCCGAGCTGGAGCAGCGCGTCAGCGGTGGTGAGAAGGATGTCGTCCTGCTCGGCGCGACCGGTACCGGCAAGTCGGCGACCACCGCGTGGATGATCGAGAAGCTGCAGCGCCCCACTCTCGTCATGGCGCCCAACAAGACCCTCGCGGCGCAGCTCGCCAACGAATTCCGCGAGCTGCTGCCCAACAACGCCGTCGAGTACTTCGTCTCGTACTACGACTACTACCAGCCCGAGGCGTACGTCCCGCAGTCGGACACGTACATCGAAAAGGACTCCTCGATCAACGAGGAGGTCGAGCGGCTGCGCCACTCCGCGACGAACTCCCTGCTCACGCGGCGCGACGTGGTCGTGGTCGCCTCGGTGTCCTGCATCTACGGCCTGGGCACACCCCAGGAGTACGTGGACCGCATGGTGCAGCTCAAGGTCGGTGACGAGATCGACCGCGACCAGCTGCTGCGCCGCTTCGTCGACATCCAGTACACCCGCAACGACCTGGCGTTCACCCGCGGCACCTTCCGTGTGCGCGGCGACACCATCGAGATCTTCCCGGTCTACGAGGAGCTGGCCGTCCGGATCGAGATGTTCGGCGACGAGATCGAGGCGCTGTCCACGCTCCACCCGCTCACCGGCGAGGTCATCAGCGAGGACCGGCAGCTGTACGTCTTCCCCGCCAGCCACTACGTCGCGGGCCCGGAGCGCATGGAGAAGGCCATCGCCGGGATCGAGGCGGAGCTGGCCGAGAGCCTGGCCACGATGGAGAAGCAGGGCAAGCACCTGGAGGCCCAGCGGCTGCGCATGCGCACGACCTACGACATCGAGATGATGCGCCAGGTCGGCTCCTGCTCCGGCATCGAGAACTACTCGATGCACATGGACGACCGGGCGCCCGGCACCGCGCCCAACACCCTCCTCGACTACTTCCCCGAGGACTTCCTCCTGGTCATCGACGAGTCGCACGTCACCGTGCCGCAGATCGGCGCGATGTACGAGGGCGACGCGTCCCGCAAGCGGACCCTCGTCGAGCACGGCTTCCGGCTGCCGTCGGCCCTCGACAACCGGCCGCTGAAGTGGGAGGAGTTCCTGGAGCGCGTCGGCCAGACGGTGTACCTCTCCGCGACGCCCGGCAACTACGAGCTCTCCCGCTCCGACGGCTTCGTGGAACAGATCATCCGCCCGACGGGCCTGGTCGACCCCGAGGTGATCGTCAAGTCCACCGAGGGCCAGATCGACGACCTGGTGCACGAGATCCGGCTGCGCACGGAGAAGGACGAACGGGTCCTGGTCACCACCCTCACCAAGAAGATGGCCGAGGACCTCACGGACTACTTCCTGGAGCTGGGCATCCAGGTCCGCTACCTGCACAGCGACGTGGACACCCTGCGGCGCATCGAGCTGCTGCGGGAGCTGCGGGCCGGCGAGTACGACGTCCTGGTCGGCATCAACCTGCTGCGGGAGGGCCTGGACCTGCCCGAGGTGTCGCTGGTGGCGATCCTCGACGCCGACAAGGAGGGCTTCCTGCGGTCCGGCACGTCCCTGATCCAGACCATCGGCCGCGCCGCCCGTAACGTCTCCGGCCAGGTGCACATGTACGCGGACAAGATCACCCCGGCCATGCGGAAGGCGATCGAGGAGACCAACCGCCGCCGGGAGAAGCAGCTCGCGTACAACAAGGAGAAGGGCATCGACCCGCAGCCGCTCCGCAAGAAGATCGGCGACATCGTCGCGACGCTGGCACGCGAGGAGATCGACACCCAGGAGCTGCTGGGCACGGGCTACCGCAAGGCGGCCGACGGCAAGGACGCCAAGGGCAAGGCGCCGGTGCCCGCGCTGGGCGGGAAGGCGGCCAAGGGCAAGGGCGGCAAGGCCGGTGCCACACCCACCGACCGGCCCGCCGCCGAACTGGCCGAGCTCATCGAGGAGATGACCGACCGGATGCGGGCCGCCGCCGCGGAGCTCCAGTTCGAGGTGGCCGCCCGGCTGCGCGACGAGGTGGGGGAGCTGAAGAAGGAACTGCGGCAGATGAAGGAGGCCGGACTGCGGTGACGCGGGGTGCGCCGGGGGAGCCGGGCGGGTCGGGCAGGCCGCCCGGGTGGGCCGAGGCGCCCGCCCGGCAGCCGGCGCCGCGCCCGAGCTGAGACGCCCGTCCGGCAACCGGCGCCGTGCCCGCCGGCCGGCGCGGCTCCCCGGAGGGCGGCGCGGCCCCGGCGTGTCGCTGTGTTGCAGGAACGCCACAAAGCGTGGGGCGGGCGTATGCCGTGCCCGTCCCGCGCATAGGGTCGGGGAAGGCCGCCGGGGAGGCGGCGAACGGGGAACAGAACGAGAGGGGACGGCACGTGTCGGTCAACTTGTCCAAGGGGCAGGGCATCAGCCTGGCGAAGTCCGACGGGGGAACGCTGACCGCGGTGCGGATGGGGCTGGGCTGGCGGGCGGCGCCGCGCCGCGGCCTGTTCGGATCGCGCACCCGGGAGATCGACCTCGACGCCTCGGCCGTGCTGTTCGCCGACAAGCAGCCGATGGACGTCGTCTTCTTCCAGCACCTCGTCAGCGACGACGGTTCGGTGCGGCACACCGGCGACAACGTGGTCGGCGGCGCCGGGCAGGGCGGGGACGACGAGGCGATCGTCGTCGACCTGGCGCGGGTGCCGGTGCACATCGACCAGATCGTGTTCACCGTGAACTCCTTCACCGGGCAGACCTTCGCCGAGGTGCAGGACGCCTTCTGCCGCCTGGTCGACGAGTCCACCGGCCAGGAAATGGCCCGCTACACCCTCACCGGCGGCGGCGACTACACCGCGCAGATCATGAGCAAGGTGCACCGTTCCGGCGGCGGCTGGCAGATGACCGCGATCGGCGAGCCGTCGAACGGCCGTACGTTCAAGGACGTGGTACCGGCGATCCTGCCGTACCTGTAAGCACACACGGCACCCCGTCGGCGAGCACGGGGCGCAGCACGACACTTCGGGGGAACGACGATGACGGCCGAACTCGTCCGCGGGCAGAACCACCCGCTGGACCGGACCCGTTTGGAGATCAGGATCGCGGCGGGCGGACCCGTCGTCGCGGGGGCGACGCTCGCCGACGAGGCGGGCGGCATCCCGGGCGTCGAGGCGGTCGCCCATCCGGGCGCGCCGCGCCGTACCGGCATCGAGGTCCCCCGGCAGGCGGCGGCCGAGCACCGGATCGCGGTGGATCTCGACGCCCTGCCCGCCGCCGTGCACCGGGTGAGCGTGCTGCTCGCGCTGCCCGTCGGCGTCGGCGGCCCGGCGGCCTTCGGCGCCGCGGCGGCACCGTTCGTCTCCGTAACGGGCCTCGACGGTACGGGCATCGCCAGTTACACCCTCACCGACCTCGGCGCCGAGACCGCCGTCGTCGCGCTGGAGCTGTACCGCAGGCAGGGTGCCTGGAAGGTGCGTGCCGTGGGCCAGGGGTACGCGGGCGGGCTCGCCGCGCTGTTCCAGGACCAGGGACTGCCGCAGGCCGCCGAGCTGGCCTCGGACGTCCAGGAAGCGGTACGCCGCGGCCAAGCGCGCTCGGTCCCCGCCCCGGCCGCGGGTACAGGCACACGTACGGGCACGGACGCGGCCCCGGACACCGGCCCGGCGCCGGAAGCCGCTTCCGCCGCCGGTCCCGTCGACTACCGCCACCCGAAGCGCCGCACCCCGAGCCCGCGCCCGCAGCCGGACCACCCCGCCACGGCCGCCCCCGGCGCCGCAGGCGCGCCCCCTGCGCCCCAAGGCGCCCCCACCGGCCCGGTCGCCGGTGACGCCGCCGGCCGGACCATGGAAGAGCGGCTCTACAACCAGGTCTGGGGCATGTTCGAAGACCTGGCGCGTACGGTCGCCGCCTACCGCAGCGCCATGGACTTCGCCCAGTCCCGCCTGGCGAAGGAGCTGGACGCCGTCAACGCCGATCCGCGCAACCGCGTCGGGGCGGCCGCCGACGCCGCGCGCGCCGCGGCACACGACAAGCACGCCCGGCTCGCGGCCCAGGCCCGCGAGGTGCTCGACCGGGACCTGGCCCAGCTCACGGCCGAGGCCGAGGTCGTCGAGCCCGCCCTGCCGCCCGCGCTCGCCGCTTGGAGCAGCCCCGTCTGGCAGGGCTACCGGGCCGCGGAGGAGTACCCGACAGCGGTACGGCTCGGCGATCTGCGCCTGCCGGAGTGCCCGGACCTGCGCATTCCCATGCTCGTACGGCTGCCGATGGACCGCGGGCTGTGGATCGACAGCGGACGGCCCGAGGTCTCCGGGAGCGCGGGCGCCCACGACGACGGGTTCGCGGACGTCTTCGGGCCGGACGGCCTCGACGGCGGCCAGGACGCCGACGGGTTCCCCGACGCGGCCGGGATGCGGCGCCGGGCGGTGGACACCGCCGTCAGCCTCGCCGCCCGCCTGCTCGCCGCCCACCCGGCGGGCGAACTGACCGTCCAGGTCGTCGACCCGGCCGGCGCGGCGGCGGCCGCGCTCGCACCGCTGCGGGAGACGGGAGCGCTCCGCGAGCCCCCGGCCGCCGGCGCGCAGGGCGTGACCGCGGTGCTCGGCGAGCTGACCCGGCGCGTCGACCTCGTACAGATGGCGATACGCAACCAGGCCGCGGACGCCCTGCCGCCCGACCTCGACACCGCCGAACAGCTGCTGATCGTCCACGACTTCCCGCACGGCTTCGACGACCGGGCCGTCAACCAGCTGCGCTACCTGGCGGACGAGGGCCCGTCGGCCGGTGTGCACCTGATGATGGTCGCCGACCGGGCCGAGGCGCGGGAGTACGGCCCGCTGCTGGACCCGCTGTGGCGGTCGCTGCTGCGGATCACGCCGGTGCCGGACGCCTACCTCGCCGACCCCTGGGTCGGGCACGCCTGGACGTACGAGCCGTCGCGCGTGCCGGAGGGCAGCCGGGTGCTGCGCCAGGTCCTGGGCAGCCTTGCCGAGGCCCGCCGGGCCCGGGGGCACTCGCGGACCAGGGAGCGCTGAGCGGCAGGGGTGTCCGCGCCGAGCGGCAAGGCGTCTGCGCGTTTCCCAAGCCTCTGACCAGCCCTTTTGCCTAAGTCTTTACTATCTATTGCCTTTCCTTTACCCTTTTGGTGCGGAGGGGAGTACTCCTGCACGACGTACCCGTCATCACGGATCGCACGACTGACGAGATCCCGGGGCGTCGGCCCGTCTCGGGGAGCGCGGTACCCGCGCTCTCGGGTGGAAGAGACCTCCGGCAGCGACGACGCTGTGAGTGCCGTACGAATCTGCCGGAGGAGCAGTGGACGTTTCCCTGAACCTGTGGGTGCTGACCATTCTTGGTCTGTGCGCCCTGATCGCCGCCGATTTCTTCATCGGCGGCCGCAAACCACACGAGGTCTCCATCAAGGAGGCCGGAATCTGGACCGCCGTCTGGATCGCCCTCGCCGGGCTGTTCGGGCTGGGGCTGCTCGTCTTCGGCGGCGGAGCGCCGGCCGGCGAGTTCTTCGCCGGCTTCATCACCGAGAAGTCGCTGAGCGTCGACAACCTCTTCGTCTTCGTCCTGATCATGGCGAAGTTCGCGGTGCCGACGATCTACCAGCAGCGGGTGCTGATGGTCGGCGTCCTGATAGCGCTCGTACTGCGCGCCGGGTTCATCGGCGCGGGCGCGGCGATCATCGCCAACTTCTCGTGGGTCTTCTACATCTTCGGCGCGTTCCTCATCTGGACGGCCTGGAAGCTGATCAAGGAGGCGCGGGCCGAGGAGCAGGACGAGGAGTTCGAGGAGAACCGCTTCCTGAAGATGGTCGAGAAGCGGTTCCCCTCGACCGACAAGTACCACGGCACCAAGCTGTTCGTGGTGGAGAACGGCAGGCGCCTGATGACGCCGATGCTGATCGTCATGCTGGCGATCGGCACCACCGACGTCCTGTTCGCGCTGGACTCGATCCCCGCGATCTTCGGCCTCACCCAGGACCCGTACATCGTCTTCACCGCCAACGCCTTCGCCCTGATGGGGCTGCGGCAGCTGTACTTCCTCATCGGCGGTCTGCTGAAGAAGCTGGTGCACCTGTCCTACGGCCTGTCGATCATCCTCGGGTTCATCGGCGTGAAGCTGGTGCTGCACGCCCTGCACGAGTCGGGGGTCGGCGTCCCGGAGATCAGCATCCCGGTCTCGCTCGGCGTCATCTGCGCCGTACTCGTCGTCACGACGATCACGAGCCTGCGGGCCTCCAGGAAGCAGGCGCGGGCCGAGGCGGAGGCCGCGGAGGAGGGCTCCAAGGACGCCGTGGACGCGTGATCGCCGCGACCGTGTGACGGCGCGCGCGGCGTCCCGGGGCAGTACTGAGGAGAGGCCCGGCGGTGGTACCGCCGGGCCTCTCCGGCGTACGTCACGTCACCAGCCGCGTTCGCGCCACTCGGCGAGGTGCGGGCGCTCGGCGCCGAGGGTGGTGTCCGAGCCGTGGCCCGGGTAGACCCAGGTCTCGTCGGGCAGCCGGTCGAAGAGCTTGGCCGAGACGTCGTCGAGGAGGCTGGCGAACCGCTCGGGGTCGTCCCACGTGTTGCCGACGCCGCCGGGGAAGAGGCAGTCGCCGGTGAAGACGTGCGGGTGCCCGTGCGGGTCGTCGTAGACCAGGGCGATGCTGCCCGGGGTGTGCCCGGCGAGGTGGCGGGCGGTCAGCCGGACCGCGCCGAAGGAGATCGTGTCGCCGTCCTCGACGGGCACGTCGGTCGGTACGGGGATGCCCTCGGCGTCGTACCGGCCCGCGTACGTACGGGCGCCCGTCGCATCGACGACCTCGCGCAGCGCGCCCCAGTGGTCACCGTGCTGATGGGTGGTCACCACGCCGGTGATGCCGCTGTCACCGATCAGGCCGAGAAGGGTGTGCGGCTCGGCGGCGGCGTCGATCAGCAGCTGCTCGCCGGTGTCACGGCAGCGCAGCAGATAGGCGTTGTTGTCCATGGGGCCGACCGCGACCTTGGAGATCATCAGGTCGGCCAACTCGTGCACGTCGGCCGGTCCGCCGACCTTCACTGCTCCCGTGTAGCTCATGGGCCCAGCCTAAAGCGGGGGAACGGCCGGAAGGGGGCCGCCCCGGGTGTCCAGTGCGGCGCCTTTCGCGCGGCCGGTGAGCCAGCCGACCAGTTCGGCGGGGGAGCCCGACACCACCAGGTACGGGACGTCTCCGGTGTCCTCCGTGACCGCTCCCGTGTGCTCCGTACGGCCGGTGCGCCACCGCCGTCCGTCGGGGGCGCGCAGTTCCACGGCGGGCACGTCCACGTGGCCCGCGAACTTCACCCCCGTCAGGAAGGCCAGCTCGGCGTCGAGGAAGGCGGCGGGCAGCTGGTCGATGCCGTAGCCGACGCCGAGGTCGATGCGGTGCAGCGCGACCTCGGCCAGCCGGCGGAAGGGCAGCCGGGCGGCGCGTTCGAGGACGCCGTTGCGCATCTCCAGCTCGAACTGCCGGCGCGCGGGCGGCAGCGCCGCCGCGGCCGCGTCGAAACGGTCGGCGCTGGAGCGCAGATCGTCCAGATGGACGGCGAGCGGGCGGTCGGCGCCTGCCGCGATGTCGGCGTCGCGGGCCGCGGCACTCTCGTACATCGGGGTACGAACGCCCGTACGCGCCCAGGTCAGCAGGTTGACCAGGGCGTCGGCGTTGCGTGCCACATGGGCGAGGAGGTGGCCGCGGGTCCAGTCGGGCAGCAGTGACGGTTCTCCGACCGCCTCGTCGTCCAACTTGCCCACGGAGACGAGCAGTCGGTCGGTCGCTTCGCGGACAGAGGCGGCATCCTGCACGAAATCCGGTGCGGACGCGGGCACGTTGTCGGTCATGGTCCGAAGCTAGCGCCGCGGTGCCCTCTTCGGGAGTCGGCCTGCACGGATCCGGGCGTGCGCGGGCGGCGCGCGCGGCGCGGGACGGCCCCGGCCGCAGCCGGACCGGCCGGGGCCCGCCCCTACCCGGCGGCCTCGTCCGGAGCCCCGAACCAGCGGCGCAGGGCGTCTTCGAGCGCGGCTGTCTCGTCAGCAGCGCAGGTGGCGGCGCCGGCCGCCGTGGACAGCGCGGTGGCCGTCCCGGCCTTACGGGGAGCGCCGGCACCTTCGGACGCCAGGGCCCCGGACGAGTCCGGGAAACCCGGCCCGGCCGCCGCCCCCGCCTCGTCCGGGAGCGCGACCGCGCCGGCGGCCCAGGCGGTGATGCCGTCCGGACGCACCAGCAGCGCGGCCAGTTCCGGCTGGTCGGGGCAGCGAGCCGACACCACGCGCACCCGTCCGCCGTACCCCTCGGCACACGCGGCCGGCTGCGGATCGCCGCCGAGGACCAGCAGCAGCCCCTGCCCGTCGCGGAGGTGGGCGCCGAGCCGGCTGCCGTCCGCCAGCTCCAGGTCGGGGGCGCTGCGGCCGGTCAGCGGGTGGCCGCCGGGCAGGTCGTACCGCTGGCACACGCCGGATATCTTCTTGGTGAAGAACGTGGTGCCGGCGACCGTGCCCGTCAGCTCGGCGACCACCTTGCGCAGCGCGCGGGCGTGCGGCTCCGGCCGCATCAGGGCGATCTGGGCCCTGGTCCACTCCAGCACCCACGCGCCGATCGGGTGCCGCTCGGCGGTGTAGGTGTCCAGCAGTCCTTCGGGGGCCCGCCCGTGCACCGTGGCGGCGAGCTTCCAGCCCAGGTTCATGGCGTCGCCGATGCCCAGGTTCAGCCCCTGGCCGCCGAACGGCGAGTGCACGTGCGCGGCGTCCCCGGCCAGCAGGACGCGGCCGGAGCGGTAGTCGGGGGCCTGCCGGGCGTTGTCCGTGAACCGGGTGGCGGTGTGCACCTCGGTGATCGTGACGTCGGTCCCGGAGGCGCGACGCAGGGCGGCCTGCAGCTCCCCGGCGGTGACGGGCGCGTCGCGGTCGGCGGGCGGCCCGCCGAACTCGACGGTGAGGATGCGGCCGGGCACCGGTCCGTGGCAGTAGATGCCGGTCTCCGTCTCGACCCAGCCCGTGCCGAGGGCCTCGGAACCGGTCATCTCCACCATCGCCTGGTGACCGGTGATCTCCGGGGCCGTACCGGGGAAGGGGAAACCGGCCAGCTTGCGGACCGTACTGCGGCCGCCGTCGCACCCGACGAGCCAGGCGGCGCGCAGCGGTCCGCCGCCCTCCGCGCCACCGGTCCCCGCGGTGGCGCGGACGCGCACCGCCACGCCGTCCCCGGAGGCGTCGAAACCGGTCAGCTCCACGCCACGGCGCAGGACGACGCCCAGTTCGGCGGCGCGCTCGGCGAGCAGCCGTTCCAGCGCCTGCTGCGGGACCATGCCCACGTCGTCCGCCGGTCCGGCGCGGTGGAAGTCCGGGTCGGCCGCGTCCATGTTCCCGGCGTGCAGCATGATGCCCGCGAAGTGCCCGGCGAACTTCGGCGCCGGCCGTATGGCGCCGGCGCCGGCCGCCCGCCGCTGCCGCATGAAGGAGTCGAACCGGCCGAGGGCGGCCCGCTGCACCTCGGCGAGCGCGGGCAGCAGCCCGCGGCGGTAAAAGGCCTCCGCGCTCGGCGTGTTGACGGCTCCCGCCTTGACCGTCTCGTCCACTTCGGCGCGCCGCTCCAGAACGACGACGCGTACTCCGCGCAGGGCCAGCTCGCAGGCGAGCAGCAGTCCTACGGGGCCGGCGCCCGCGATCACCACGTCCGTGCCGGTGTCCGGGTCCGTTCCCGCGACGGTGTCCTTGTCCATGGCGATTAGTGTACGCGGTAAAAAAATATGCCGGGTAAAGTTCTGGTCATGGCTGCGAGTGCGGCGGGGCTGGACGGATGAGGGTTCGCTGCTGTGATGTAGGGCACTCGCGTGTCGGCTGCCGGTGATCGCGAGGAAGAGAGCAGGGCCGCCGCGCGTTGACAAGAAGCGGCCACACGTTCGGGTGAAACGGGTCGATGACGACCGTAATTCGAATGCGCGTGCTATAGGCTCGTGTGTGGCATCAATAAGACATCGCCGCGGAGGCCCCCCTACCCTGGGGCGGGGGCTCCCGCTCAGCTCCTGTGCCGTCCACAGCTCGGCGACCGCGTCGCCCGGCAGTCGTCAACCGGACCGTGCCGGCTGAGCCGCGGCCTCCCGCCCCTCTCCAGAAAGGTGCCGACCGGCGTGGCCGACCGTCTCATCGTTCGTGGCGCTCGCGAGCACAATCTCCGGAACGTCTCGCTCGACCTGCCCCGAGACTCCCTCATCGTCTTCACGGGGCTCTCCGGCTCGGGCAAGTCCTCGCTCGCCTTCGACACGATCTTCGCCGAGGGGCAGCGCCGCTATGTCGAGTCGCTCTCCTCCTATGCCCGGCAGTTCCTCGGGCAGATGGACAAGCCCGATGTGGACTTCATCGAAGGTTTGTCCCCCGCGGTCTCGATCGATCAGAAGTCGACCTCGCGCAACCCGCGCTCGACGGTCGGCACGATCACCGAGGTCTACGACTACCTCCGCCTGCTGTTCGCCCGCATCGGCAAGCCGCACTGCCCCGAGTGCGGCGACCCGATCGCCCGGCAGTCGCCGCAGGCCATCGTCGACAAGGTCCTGGAGCTGCCCGAGGGCAGCCGCTTCCAGGTGCTGGCCCCGCTCGCGCGCGAGCGCAAGGGCGAGTTCGCCGACCTCTTCTCCGACCTCCAGACCAAGGGCTACAGCCGCGCCCGCGTCGACGGCCAGACGATCCAGCTCTCCGACCCGCCGAAGCTCAAGAAGCAGGAGAAGCACACGATCGAGGTGGTCGTCGACCGCCTGACCGTCAAGGACAGCGCCAAGCGCCGGCTGACCGACTCCGTCGAGACCGCGCTCGGTCTCTCCGGCGGCATGGTCATCCTCGACTTCGTCGACCTGGACGAGGACGACCCGCAGCGCGAGCGGATGTATTCCGAGCACCTGTACTGCCCGCGCGACGACCTGTCGTTCGAGGAGCTGGAGCCCCGCTCCTTCTCCTTCAACTCGCCCTTCGGCGCCTGCCCCGACTGCACCGGCATCGGTACGCGCATGGAGGTCGACCCCGACCTGATCATCCCGGACGAGGAGAAGTCCCTCGACGAGGGCGCCGTCCACCCCTGGTCGCACGGCCACACCAAGGAGTACTTCGGCCGCCTGGTCGGCGCGCTCGCCGACGCCCTCGGGTTCCGTACGGACATCCCCTGGGCCGGGCTGCCGCAGCGCGCCAAGAAGGCGATCCTCAACGGCCACCGCACCCAGATCGACGTGCGCTACCGCAACCGCTACGGCCGCGAGCGCTCGTACACCACCGCGTTCGAGGGCGCCGTGCCGTTCGTCAAGCGGCGCCACCAGGAGGCGGAGAGCGACAGCAGCCGCGAGCGCTTCGAGGGCTACATGCGCGAGGTGCCCTGCCCGACCTGTGAGGGCACCCGGCTCAAGCCGATCGTCCTCGCCGTCACGGTCCAGGGCCGTTCGATCGCCGAGGTCTCGGCCATGTCGATCAGCGACTGCGCCGACTTCCTGCGGGACATGAGGCTCAACGCCCGCGAGAAGAAGATCGCCGAGCGGGTCCTCAAGGAGGTCAACGAGCGGCTGAAGTTCCTCGTCGACGTCGGCCTGGACTACCTCTCGCTCAACCGCGCGGCGGGCACCCTCTCCGGCGGCGAGGCCCAGCGCATCCGCCTCGCCACCCAGATCGGCTCCGGTCTGGTGGGCGTCCTGTACGTGCTCGACGAGCCGTCCATCGGCCTGCACCAGCGCGACAACCACCGTCTCATCGAAACGCTGGTGCGCCTGCGCGACATGGGCAACACGCTCATCGTCGTCGAGCACGACGAGGACACGATCAAGGTCGCCGACTGGGTCGTGGACATCGGCCCGGGCGCCGGCGAGCACGGCGGCAAGGTCGTGCACAGCGGCCCGATGAAGGAGCTGCTGGGCAACAAGGACTCGGTCACCGGGCAGTACCTGTCCGGCAAGAAGGCCATCCCGACGCCCGACGTGCGCCGGCCCGCCGACCCGGAGCGGCAGCTGACGGTGCACGGCGCGAAGGAGAACAACCTCCGCGACATCGACGTCTCCTTCCCGCTCGGCGTGCTCACCGCCGTCACCGGCGTCTCCGGGTCCGGCAAGTCCACGCTCGTCAACGACATCCTCTACACCCACCTGGCGCGCGAGCTGAACGGCGCCAAGTCGGTGCCGGGCCGCCATGTGCGCGTCGAGGGCGACGACCTGGTGGACAAGGTCGTGCACGTCGACCAGTCGCCGATCGGCCGTACGCCGCGCTCCAACCCGGCGACGTACACCGGCGTCTTCGACAACATCCGCAAGCTGTTCGCGGAGACGATGGAGGCCAAGGTCCGCGGCTACCTCCCCGGGCGCTTCTCCTTCAACGTCAAGGGCGGCCGCTGCGAGAACTGCGCGGGCGACGGCACGATCAAGATCGAGATGAACTTCCTGCCGGACGTGTACGTGCCGTGCGAGGTCTGCCACGGCGCGCGCTACAACCGGGAGACCCTGGAGGTCCACTACAAGGGCAAGTCCATCGCCGAGGTGCTGGACATGCCGATCGAGGAGGCGCTGAGCTTCTTCGAGGCCGTGCCGACCATCGCCCGGCACCTCAAGACGCTCCACGAGGTCGGTCTCGGGTACGTACGGCTCGGGCAGTCCGCGCCGACGCTGTCCGGCGGCGAGGCGCAGCGCGTCAAGCTCGCCTCCGAGCTGCAGAAGCGTTCCACGGGCCGTACGGTCTACGTCCTCGACGAGCCGACCACCGGTCTGCACTTCGACGACATCAGCAAGCTGATCAAGGTGCTGTCCGGGCTGGTCGACAAGGGCAACTCGGTCATCGTCATCGAGCACAACCTCGACGTGATCAAGACCGCCGACTGGGTCGTGGACATGGGCCCCGAGGGCGGCAACGGCGGCGGTCTCGTGGTCGCCGAGGGCACGCCCGAGCAGGTGGCGGCGGTCCCCGCCAGCCACACCGGCAAGTTCCTGCGCGACATCCTGGGCGACCGGGTGAGCGACGCGGAGCCGGCCGCGGGCGCCGGGGCGAAGAAGCGCGCGGCCCGCAAGACGGTCGCCGCGGCCAAGGCCCCGGCCAAGAAGACCGTCTCGGCGAAGGCGGCCACCAAGGCGGCCGCTGCCGGGACGACGGCCAAGAAGGCCGCCGCCAAGCCCGCGGCGGCCAAGAAGTCGGCCGCCAAGAAGGCGACGCGGGCCCGCAAGGCCTGACGGCCGCGGCTGTTCGCCGAACGGGCCGCCGCCCACTCCCGCGAGTGGGCGGCGGCCCGTTCGCGTACGGTCAGGCCCCCGCCAGCTCCGCCGCGTACGGAGGCTGTGCTCCCGCCCGCGAGCAGGTCACCGCCGCGGCGCGGGCCGCGAAGCCGAGGATGTCGCGCCAGGCTCCGGGGGACAGGGCGGCGAGCGCGGCGGGAGACAGGGCGCCGTGCGCGTCGAGGCGGTGCAGCAGCGCCGCGTTGACCGTGTCGCCCGCGCCGATCGTGTCGGCGACCGCGACCCGCTCACCGGGCACCGTGATCTCCTCCCCGCCCGGCGTCAGGACGGACAGCCCGTCGCCGCCGCGCGTCAGCACGACCGCCGCGGGACCGGCCGCCAGCCACTCCCGCACCGCGGCCGCGACGCCTCCGGGGCCGGCCAGCCACTCCGCGTCCTCCTCCGAGAGCTTCAGCAGCGCGACGTGCGGCAGCCAGGCGCGGAAGCGGGCGCGGTAGGCGTCCGGGTCCGCGATCAGCCCGGCGCGGATGTTGGGGTCCAGCGCCGTGAAGACGCCCGCCCGCGCGGCCCGGCGCATCAGGGCCTCGTACGCGCTCGCACCCGGCTCCAGGACCAGCGAGCAGGTGCCGAACGAGAACGCCCGCGCCCCGGCGGGCAGTTCGGGCGGCAGGGTGAACAGGCGGTCGGCGGTGCCGTCGGCGTAGAAGCCGTACCCGGCCGAGCCGTCCGCGCTGATGTCGGCGACGGCCAGGGTGGTGGGCTCGGTGCCGCGCTGCACCAGCGAGGTGTCCACGCCGTCCGCCCGCAGCCCGCGCAGCAGTTCCTCGCCGAAGGTGTCGGTGGAGACCCGCGAGCAGAACGCGGCGGGCGAGCCGAGCCGCCCGAGGGCGAGGGCGGTGTTGTACGGGCCGCCGCCCCGGCGCGGCAGCAGCGCGGGCAGCGGCCCGTCGCCCGAGGGGGCTTGCGGGCTGGGAACGAGGTCGATCAGTGCCTCGCCGGCGACGACGATCACGAGAGAGCCTGGCCTTTCTGGGGGAGGAGGGGCGGTCAGCGGCCGGTGCCGGTGCAGCCGCAGGAGTCGCGGTGCACGTACGTACAGGGCAGCCGGAGGGTGCGCGGCGGGCGGTCCGGCTCCTCCAGCCGCTCCAGGAGCAGCCGGACCGCCGCGGCCCCGATCTCCTTGCTGGGCTGGGAGATCGCCGTCAGGCGCGGTGCGAACAGGTCGGCCCAGGAGAAGTCGTCGAAGCAGGCCAGCGCGATGTCGCGGGGGACGTCGAGGCCGAGGTCGCGCAGCGCGCGCAGGGTGCCGATCGTCATCGCGTTGTTGGCGGTGATGATCGCGGTGGGCGGTTCGCAGGCGGCGAGCAGGTGGCGGGTGGCGTCCTGGGCCCCCTCGGCCTCGGAGTTGCCGCCGGCCAGCAGTTCGGGGGCGAAGGGCAGGCCGCGGGCGCGCAGGCCCTCGCGGTAGCCCTGGACGCGCTCGGTGGTGGTGCTCAGTCCGGGCAGTCCGGCCACCAGGCCGATGCGGGTGTGGCCGAGGTCGGCGAGGTGCTCGACGAGCTGCCGTACGGGGGCGGTGTTCTCGGCGCAGACCTGGTCGTACGCGTCGCCGACGAGCCGGTCGAGGAAGACGGCCGGAACCTTGCGGCGGGTCAGGTAGCCGACCATGCCGGCGGGTTCGGCGGACGGCGCGAGGATCATGCCGTCCACCCGGCGCTCGTGCAGCAGCCGGACGACCTTCTGCTCGTGCGCGGGGTCGTCGTGCGGGTCGGCGATCAGCAGGCTGTAGCCGGCCTCCAGGGCGCCGGCCTCGACGCCCTGGAGGATCTCGGTGAAGTACGGGTTGCTGATCGCGGAGACGGCGAGGCCTATGGAGCGGGTGCGCGAGGTGACCAGGGAGCGGGCCAGCGTGTTGTGGGTGTAGCCCAGCTCGTCGATGGCCTTCAGGACGGCGGCGCGGGTGTCGGGGCGCACCGGCCGGGTCTCGTTGAGCACGTGCGAGACCGTGGCGACGGAGACGCCCGCCTGCCGCGCCACATCGACCATCGTCGTCATTCCGGTCCGTCTCCCGAGTCCGTGGCCCCCAGTCGGCCGGCAGGGAGGCCCGCTGCCGGTACGTAGTCCATCACAGCCTAGACGTAAACGCTTGCGCAAACGTTTACGCCCGGGTTACGTTCACGCCGCCCCACTGCAACACCGCACGAAGACGTGAGGAGGCGCCCATGCGCGCTGTCGTGGTCACCGAGCCGGGCCGTACCGCCCTGACCGAAGTCCCCGATCCCCGGCCGGAACCCGCGGAAGTCGTCGTGCGCGTCTCCTCGTGCGGGCTGTGCGGGACCGACATGCACATCCTCGGCGGGGAGCTGCCCGCCGTGACCTACCCGCTGGTCCCCGGGCACGAGCTGACCGGCGAGGTGGTGGCCGTGGGCGAGGGCGTCACCGGCCCCGCCGTCGGCGACCGCGTCGCGGTCAACCCGAACCTGCCGTGCGGTGCCTGCCATTACTGCCGCATCGGCCGCGCCAACCTCTGCGAGGACTACCGCGCGATCGGCGTCACCCAGGCGGGCGGCTTCGCCGAACTGGTCACCGTCCCCGCACGCTGCTGCCACCTCGTACCGGAGTCCTTCTCCGAGGCCGCGGCGGGCCTGATCGAGCCGCTGTCCTGCGCGGTGCACGGCCTGAACCGGCTGCCCCGCCGCCCCGGCGAGCACTACCTGATCTACGGCGCCGGAACGATGGGCCTGATGATGGCCGCGCTGGTGCGCACCGCGGGCGCCGCCTCGGTGTCCGTCGTGGACCTCAACGAGGACCGGCTGGCCTTCGCCGAGAGCTTCGGCCTGGACGCCGCCGTCACCAGCGCCGACCGGCTCGGCCGCACGCCCGGCTTCGAGGTGGTGATCGACGCGACCGGCGCCGTCCCGGCCATCGAGGACGGCCTCGGCCGGGTACGCAAGGGCGGTACGTTCCTCCAGTTCGGCGTCACCGACCCGGCCCGTACCGCGAAGTTCTCGCCGTACCTCGTCTACCACCACGAGATCGACATCATCGGCTCGATGGCGGTCCACAACAGCTTCCAGCCCGCCATCGACGTGCTGGCGGCGGGGCTCGATCTCGACCCGCTGGTCAGCGACGTCTTCGGGCTGGAGGACTTCGACGAGGCGGTGGCCCGGTTCCGGGCCGGCACCGGCCGCAAGATCCACATCGCGCCGCAGGGCCCGCAGAGCGCGCGGAAGGGGTGACGCGCCGTGCCCGCACGCATCAAGAACGCCCTGATCTGGGTCTTCGGCGCCCTCGGCGGCATCCTGTGGGGCTATGACACCGGCGTCATCTCCGGCGCCATGCTCTTCATCAAGAACGACATCGCGCTGACGCCGCTCCTGGAGGGCATGGTCGTCTCCGGGCTGCTGGTCGGCGCGATGCTCGGCGCGGGCCTGTCCGGGCGGCTGTCCGACTCCTGGGGCCGGCGCCGCCTGATCCTCGCCGCCTCCGCCGTCTTCATCCTCGGCACCCTCGGGGCCGCCCTGGCCGCCACCCCCTGGACGCTGATCGCGTTCCGCTTCGTGATCGGCATCGGCGTGGGCATCGCCTCCGTCGTCGTACCGCTGTACCTGACGGAGCTGGCCCCCAAGCACCTGCGCGGCGGGCTCACCTCCCTGATGCAGCTGCTCGTCACGGTCGGCATCTTCCTGGCGTACGTCACCGACTACCTGCTCGCCGGCGCCGAGGCGTGGCGCTGGATGATCGGCCTGGGCGTGGTGCCGGCCGCGATCCTGGCGCTCGGCATCGTCACCCAGCCCGAGAGCCCCCGGTGGCTGGTGGGCAAGGGCCGCAACGACGAGGCGCGGCACGTGCTGACCCGGCTGCGCGGCGCGGACGGCGCGGCCGCGGCGGAACTGGCCGAGATCGAGGAGGCCGAGCGCGTCGAACGGACGCAGAGCCGGTCGCTGACGCTCAAGGACCTCACGGCGCCGCGGCTGCGGCCGGTCTTCCTCGCCGGGATGCTCCTGGTGTTCTTCCAGAACTTCGTCGGCATCAACACGATAATCTATTACGCGCCGACGCTGCTCACCGACATCGGCTTCGGCTCCGACGGAGCCATCCTCGCCAACGTCGGCATAGGGCTGCTGAACATGCTGATGACGCTGCCCGCCATGCGGCTCATCGACCGCAAGGGCCGCAAGCCGCTGCTCCTTTTCGGCGCGCTCGGCATGTGCGCGGCCATGCTCGTGCTGGCCGTCACCAACCTCTCGGGCCTCGGGTACGGGCCGCTGCTGTCCGCCCTGACCCTCTTCGGCATCGCCCTGTACATCGCGTCCTTCGCGGTTTCCTGGGGGCCGGTGCAGTGGGTGATGCTGCCCGAGCTGTTCCCGATGCGGATCAGGGCCGCCGCGGTGAGCCTGTGCGTGCTGTTCAACTGGCTGTTCAACATGGTCGTCGCGCTGGTCTTCCCGACCCTGCTCGGCGCCTGGGGCGCGGGCGTCAACTTCCTGTTCTTCGCGGTGACGACGTTCGCCGCCTTCGTCTTCGTACGCAAACTGCTGCCGGAGACCAAGGGGCGCAGTCTGGAGGAGATCGAACGGGACCTGCTCAAGGGCCAGGAGGGCCATCCGCGGGGCCGCGGCGAGGGCCGGCCGGGCCACCCCGAAACGGACGGATCACTACCGGTATCGTCGGGAGCCGACGCCGCGCGGTGACACCGCCACCGGACCGAGTTCCTGGGAGTACGACATGAGCCAGCCCCCCGCCCGCCGTACCGTGCTGCGAGGGGCCGCGCTCGTGGGCGCGGCGGGCTTCGGCGTCGCGGCCTGCTCCTCCGGGGGCTCGGACGGCGCGTCGGCGACGCCCGCCGAACCCGTCTCCCTGGGCGCCGCGAGCGAGGTGCCGGTGGGCGGCGCCAAGCTCTACCGCGAGAGCCGGCTCGTGGTCTCGCAGCCCGAGAAGGGCCGGTTCAAGTGCTTCAGCGCCAAGTGCACCCACGCGGGGTGCGTGCTGGACAAGGTCGAGCGCAACCAGGGCAACTGCCCCTGCCACGGCAGCCGGTTCGACGTGACGACCGGCCAGGTCGTCCAGGGCCCGGCGGCCAAGCCGCTGCCGGAGGTCCCGGTCAGGGCCGAGGGCGGCAAGCTGGTCGCGGGCTGAGGCGGGCAGACGGGGAGCGGGGGACGTCGGGTGGGGACACCGGTACCGTTACGCGCCGCCGCGGGTGGCCGTAACGCAGCGCGATTGGCCGGAAACGGACTGCTTGGTGACAGGGGCCTGACAGGGGCCGGGGTGACGATCTACGATCGCACGACGCGATGCACGGAGAGCGCGCGAGGGGGACTCGTCGTGCCGGATTCCTCGTGTCACACCCCCGTGGCGGCAGCATGACCGAGCGCCGCTACCGGGTCGTCTGCCCTCCTGTCCCCACAAGTCATGGAGAAGCACCCGCGATGCACTGGAGGCGACTACGCCGCCGCTGTCGGCGCGTGATCGACGGGATACCCCTGCCCCAGCCGTTCTCCGCCCAGGCGCTGTGCGCCCGGCTCGCCGCCGACCGCAACCGCCCGCTGCGGCTGATGACCCTGCCCACGCCGACCGGGCTGGGCATGCCGACGGGCATGTGGCTGGCGACCGGGGAAGGCGACTACGTCTTCTACGACGCGCAGACCAGCCCGCTCCACCAGGAGCACATCATCCTCCACGAGATCGGCCACCTGGTCTGCGACCACCGGATGTCCGTCGCGGACCAGGGGCTGTTCCGGCACATCGACATCGAGGACCCGCACTCCATCCGGCGGGCACTGGGCCGCACCCGCTACTCCGACCGCCAGGAGCAGGAGGCGGAGATGATCGCGGGCATGATCCTGGAGGACGTCGGCCGGGTGCCCGCGCCGACGCTGCTGTCCGGCATGCTCGGCGGCCTGGAGTCCGGCATGGGCCTGCGGGACGCCCGGCACCCGGGAGCGCCGTGTTCGCCTCGCTAGCCGATCTCGCCTGGCTGGAGAACGCCGGCATCGTCGCCCTGTGGGCGGTGGTGGTCGCCCGGGCGCCGCGCGGGCTGACGGACCGGGCCCAGCGGCCCCTGTGGTTCGCGATCCTGATGATCGCGCTGGCCATGTCGATGCACCTGGAACCCGTCACCGCCGTCCTGGCGCGGCTGGTGCCCGGCGCGCACTGGATCGACCTGAGCACGCACCTGTTCAGCATCGTGGACGCCGCCGCGGTGCTCTGGTTCATCTTCCAGGCCGCCGGGCGGCAGCGGCGTACGGCCCTGGTGTTCGGCGCCGCCCTCGCCGTCATGGCGGCGCTCGTCGTGCTGGACCTGACCGGGCCGCCGCACGCGCGCAACCAGATCACCCCGTCGCCCGGCATCCCGAGCGTGCCGGACGCCTACTGGTGGGTCTTCTTCGCCTTCCACCTGACGGCCGACACCACCTGCGGGTTCGTCTGCTGGTCCCAGGGCCGCACCGGCGCGCCGCGGCTGCTGCGCTACGGGCTGCGGCTGTTCGGCACCGGCATCCTGCTGGCGTCGCTGCTGTGGGTGCTCAAACTCTGTTACCTGCAGACCCGTTCGCCGGTCTTCGGGCCGCTGTTCTCGCCGGTCACCGGCGTCGAGGCGCTGTTCATCGCGGCGGGGGTGGCGCTGCCCGTACTGGCCGGGATCCGGCAGCTGTGGCGCGACCGCGCGTCCTACCGGGGGCTGGCCGCCCTGTGGCGGGAGCTGACGGCGGTCACCCCCGACGTGGTCCTGGGCCCCGGCAGCCGGCTGCGCGACGCCGCGCTCCCGCTCCAGCTGCGCCTGTACCGCCGGGTCATCGAGATCCGCGACGCGATGATCGTGCTGCGCGACTACGTCACTCCGGACACGCTCGACCGGGTCCGCCGGCACGTCGGGGAGCAGCCCGTCCCCGGCCACCTGGCCGACGCGCACGTCACCGCCTGCTGGCTCGCCGCGGCCCTGCACGCCCGGCGCAGCGGGCAGCCGCCGCAGGCGCAGACGGCGAACCTGGCGGGGCCCGGCGCGGGCGATCTCGGCGAGGAGGTCCGCCATTTGCTGCGGATCGCGGATGCCTACCGGTCACCCGTGGTACGCGCCTACCGGGCGGCGCACGTCGACACGGTGTGACGCCGCTTCCGTACGACGAGAGGAGAACCGTGCTCATCGCCTTCGCCCTGACGCCCATGGGCGTGGAGGAGAACGGCGCGGCGTACGTCGCCGACGCCATCAAGATCATCCGGGAGTCCGGGCTGCCGAGCCGCTCGGACTCCATGTACACGATGATCGAGGGGGACTGGGACGAGGTCATGGACGTCGTCAAGCGCGCGACCGAGGCCGTCGCGGCGCGGGTGCCGCGCGTCCAGGTCAGCATCAAGGCCGACGTGTGGCCGGGGATGGACCGCCCGCTCGACGGCAAGATCGCCATGCTGGAGCAGCGCGTCGCGGACAACGCGGCGGCCGCGGGCGCCCTGGAGGGCAGCGCCGCGGCCGCGGAGGCCGACGCGTCGGGCGTGCCGGCGACGGCGCCGGACGCCACCCCCTAGGCAGGCGCGAGGGCGCGGCGGGCCCTTACCCCCAGTCCCACCCGATCCCCACGATCCCGGGCCGTACGCCCTGCTCCACCAGGTGTACGGTCCGGTGCCGGCCGCCGAGTGTCAGCTCCTGCCGGGCGGTGCGCGGCGCGCCCGCCTTCGCCTGGGTGAAGCTGCGGCAGCCCACCGGCAGCGCCGCCTCGTCGAAGCGGACCTGAAGGACGTACTGGCCGCCGGCGAAGCGGAAGCCGCGTACGTACTCCGCGCTCTGGCCGCCGCTGCCGTCCTCGAAGCCGTACCCGAAGACGTGTGTGTCGCCCGCGCGCAGCCGGGTGTCGAAGAGCAGTTCGGCGACCACCACGGCGGTGGCCCCGTCCCAGCGCACCCGCCCCAGGCGGCAGTTCTCGCCGGCCGTGACCGCCACCCGGGACGGATCGCAGCCCGCGTCGCCCTGGTGTATGGCGACGTAGCGGTCGACGCCGTCCCGGTGGGCGCGCACGACGTGGAGCGACCGGCGCCCGCTCAGCTCGCGGCGGGGGCCGATGCGTACCCATTCGTGGTGGCCGACCGTGTGCAGCCCGCCGTCCGTGGGGGCCTGGAGGTCGGCGAGGAGCCGGTGCAAGGCGTCGGAGGGGTCGACGAGCGCACGGTAGGAGCGGGCGGCGGGGCGCTCGGTGACCGTCCGCCGGCCGCCCTCGGGGACCAGCAGGCGGTGCAGGGACTGCGCGGGCAGGTCGAGGACTTCCTCCAGGGCCCGTACGGCGCGCAGCGACTCGGGGCGCTGCGGGCGCCGGGCCCCCTGCTGCCAGTAACTCAGGCTCGTCACCCCGACCTTGATGCCGCGCTGCGCCAGCTTGTGCTGGACGCGGTGCAGGGCGAGGCCGCGGGCGGCCAGGGCGGCCCGCAAGGCCAAGTGGAACGGTCCGGTCCGCAAAATCCGCGTCAGCTCGGCCGAGCCGGGGGAGTCCGGGGTGCTTTCCGGGTGTTCCCGGGGCTCTTGGTGTGGAATTTGTTGGTGAGTTCCTTGGTGTTCATGAGGTGCAAGAGACGCCTGTTGTGCCGTGTGCTGTGTCATCGCCAACCCTCCGGCGCGCGCGGTGAACGTTCACAACCGGACTGCACACCGTGCGCTGCCCCTGCCTGTCCGCTGCAGTACGCCGGGCACGGGTCGTTCACACCCGGCACCGGACGTCCACACCCCCATGTCACCCCGCATTGAAGCGTGTTGACCTGCTCAGGACAACACCCGATGCTCCTGGACAGCATCCGGATGCGCTCCTCCGTACCCACCCCCTCGTTCGGGAGGAACGCCATGACCCGTGCACCGCGCACCCGCGGTACGCGCCGCAGATGGCTGTCGGCCGCGGCCCTGTCGGCCGCCGCGCTGACCGCCGTACCCGCGGCACCGGCCGCCGCCGTCCCCACCGGCACGGCCGCCCCCACCACACAGGCGCCGGGCACCCCGCGTGCCGCGCTCGCCGCGAACCGGCTCGACATCTCCATGCAGGCCCAGCAGAAGACCAATTGGTGCTGGGCCGCATCCGGCAACACCATCGCGACGTTCTACGGAGCGAGGTACAGCCAGAACCAGTTCTGCAACGCGGCCTTCAACCGCCAGCAGAACACCACCTGCCCCAACAACCAGGCAACTCTCGGCAACGTCCAGAACGCGCTCGACTGGATCGGCATCAACCCCGGCTCGTACGTCACGGGCCACCTGCGCTACGGCACCGTACAGACCGAGATCAACGCGAGCCGCCCCGTCGAGACCCGCATCCAGTGGTCCTCGGGCGGCGGGCACATGCACGTGATCTACGGTTTCGACACCGCGAACAACTGGGTGTACTGGGGTGACCCTTGGGGCTCCAACAGCCGTTACAACTGGGGCGACTACAACTACTACGTCAACGGCAACTCCTTCTCCTGGACCCACTCCCTCTACCGGATCGGAGCCTGAGGCCATGACGCAGCACAGTGCTCAGGCCGCATCCGCCACCGGGCCCGTGCGTCGCGCCCCGGCCCGGCGCACCGCCGTACGGGCCGCCGCCACCGGGACGCTCGCCGCCGCCCTCCTCGGCCTCGCGCCGCAGAGCGCGCTGGCCGCCACCCCGGCACCGCCGCCCGCGCCCGCCGCTTCCGCCGTCGCGGCCGCCCACGAGGCCGCCGCGGCGCCGGGCACCCTCGCGACGCTCTCCCGGTTCTTCGCCCGCGACGGCGCGGTCGCCGCGGCGAAGGCGCGGCCGCGCATCGAGGGGCGGACCGTGCCCGTGTACGTGCTCTCGCCCGACTTCGTGCGCGGCACGGCGGGGGCGCCGGTCTCCCGGCTGGACTTCCTGGCCAGCACGGCGGTCTCCGCCGACGGGCAGAAGGCGTCCGTGTGGACCGCGGAGACCCGCGGCGCCTGGAAGGTCGTCAACATCGCCACCGGCGACGACGAGGCCCGCTACAGCGCGGCGGCGGACGGCGGCACGGTCTTCCACGAACCGCAGATCGACGCCTGGTACGAACAGCGCGGCGACCGTATCCGGCCGCTGGACGCCGCGGCGCGCGAGGCGGTCGGCGCGGGCGGCACCACCGTCGCCGCCTACCAGCAGCGCGTGGCGAAGGCGTACGGCGACAAGCTGCCCGGCTCCGCGTACGACCGGCGCGGCGCCGCGGGCGGATACGGACCGCAGGCGGGCCCGCCCGCGCGGCCCGTCGCGGCCGCGACGGCGGGCGGCAGCGGCCCGGTGACCGCCGCCTCGGCCGTCGCGGGCGCCGCGGCCCTGCTCGCCCTCGGCCTCTCCGGCACCGCCGCGCTGCGCCGCCGCCGCGGCCGCTGAGGCCCGGAACCGCACCCGGGCGGGCCCCACACCCGCCCGGGCGCGGTCCGCCCGCTGTCACCGCCCCCAAGTAGGGTGGGCGGCATGGCAGACCCCAGCAGTTACCGACCCAAGCCGGGACAGATCCCCGACTCGCCCGGGGTCTACAGATTCCGTGACGAGTACCGCCGCGTCATTTACGTCGGCAAGGCCAAGAGCCTGCGCCAGCGCCTGTCCAGCTACTTCCAGGACCTGGCCAACCTCCACCCGCGCACCCGCACGATGGTCACCACCGCGGCCTCCGTCGAGTGGACGGTGGTCAGCACCGAGGTGGAGGCGCTCCAGCTCGAATACACCTGGATCAAGGAGTACGACCCGCGGTTCAACGTCAAGTACCGCGACGACAAGAGCTACCCGTACCTGGCCGTCACCCTCGACGAGGAATTCCCCCGGGTCCGGGTCATGCGCGGCGCCAAGAAGAAGGGCGTGCGCTACTTCGGCCCGTACGGCCAGGCGTGGGCCATCCGCGAGACCGTCGACCTGATGCTGCGCGTCTTCCCCGTGCGGACCTGCTCCGCCGGGGTCTTCAAGCGCTCCGCCCAGATCGGCCGCCCCTGCCTGCTCGGCTACATCGGCAAGTGCTCGGCCCCCTGCGTCGGCCGCGTCTCCGCCGAGGAGCACCGCGAACTGGCCGAGGAGTTCTGCGACTTCATGGCCGGGCGCACCGGCGCCTACCTCCGCCGCCTGGAGAAGGGCATGCAGGAGGCCGCCGAGGAGATGGAGTACGAGCGGGCCGCCCGGCTGCGCGACGACATAGAGGCGCTCAGGAAGGCGATGGAGAAGAGCGCCGTGGTGCTCGCCGACGCCACCGACGCCGACCTGATCGCGCTCGCCGAGGACGAGCTCGAAGCGGCCGTGCAGATCTTCCACGTCCGCGGCGGCCGGGTGCGCGGCCAGCGCGGCTGGGTCACCGACAAGGTCGAGAACGTGGACAGCGCCGCCCTCGTCGAGCACGCCCTCCAGCAGCTGTACGGCGAGGAGAGCGGCGACGCCGTACCGAAGGAAGTGCTGGTCCCCGCCCTGCCCGAACCGGTCGAGCCGGTCCAGCAGTGGCTCGCGGAGCGCCGCGGCGCCGGCGTCTCGCTGCGCATCCCGCAGCGCGGCGACAAGAAGGACCTGATGGCCACGGTCCAGCGCAACGCCCAGCAGGCCCTGGCCCTGCACAAGACCAAGCGCGCCTCCGACCTGACCACCCGCTCCCGCGCCCTGGAGGAGATCGCCCAGGCCCTCGGCCTGGACTCGGTGCCGCTGCGCATCGAGTGCTTCGACATCTCCCACCTCCAGGGCGACGACGTGGTGGCCTCGATGGTCGTCTTCGAGGACGGCCTGGCCCGCAAGAGCGAGTACCGCCGTTTCCAGATCAAGACCTTCGAGGGCCAGGACGACGTCCGGTCCATGCACGAGGTCGTCGGGCGCCGCTTCAAGCGCTACCTCCAGGAGAAGCAGCAGACGGGGGAGTGGGACGAGGAGGCGCCGGCCGGCGAGGACGGGCCCGCGGCCACCGGCCCCACCGACGAGGAAGGGCGCCCCAAGCGCTTCGCGTACCCGCCGCAGCTGGTGGTCGTCGACGGCGGGCAGCCGCAGGTCGCCGCCGCCCAGCGGGCCCTGGCCGAGCTGGGCGTCGACGACGTCGCCGTCTGCGGCCTCGCCAAGCGCCTCGAAGAGGTCTGGGTGCCGGACGAGGACGACCCCATCGTGCTGCCCCGCAGCAGCGAGGGCCTCTACCTCCTCCAGCGTGTCCGTGACGAAGCCCACCGCTTCGCCATCGCCTACCAGCGCAACAAGCGCGGCAAGCGCCTCAAGGCCGGGCCCCTGGACAGCGTCCCGGGCCTCGGCGAGAGTCGCCGCCAGGCCCTGCTGAAGCACTTCGGCTCGGTGAAGAAGCTGCGGGCCGCGCGGATCGAGGACATCTGCGAGGTCCCGGGCATCGGCCGCAAGACGGCCGAGACCATCGCGGCGGCCCTGGCCGGCACGGCCCCGGCCGCCCCGGCGGTGAACACCGCCACAGGAGAGATCATTGAGGATGACGCGACCCCACCGGCCGTGTTGTCGTCAGAACGGGGGCAGGAACGATGAGCAGCAGCACTGAGCAGGACAAGCACGACATGCGGGAAGCCCAGGACACGCAGCGCTCCCGCGCGACCGAGAGAGACGGTGCACAGGTGAGTACGGGCACGATGCGCGAAGCCGACGCGGGCGAGAGCGCCGCCATCCCCGAGCTGGTGATCATCTCCGGTATGTCGGGAGCCGGCCGCAGCACCGCGGCCAAGTGCCTGGAGGACCTCGGCTGGTTCGTCGTCGACAACATCCCGCCCGAGCTGATCCCGCCCATGGTCGAGCTGGGCGCCCGCTCGCAGGGCAACGTCGCGCGCATCGCGGTCGTCGTGGACGTCCGCGGCCGGCGCTTCTTCGACAACCTCAAGGAGTCCCTGGCCACCCTCGACGCGCAGAACGTCAAGCGCCGCATCGTCTTCCTGGAGTCCTCCGACGAGGCCCTGGTGCGCCGCTTCGAGTCCGTGCGCCGCCCGCACCCCCTCCAGGGCGACGGCCGCATCGTCGACGGCATCGCCGCCGAACGCGACCTGCTGCGCGAGCTGCGCGGCGACGCCGACCTGGTCATCGACACCTCCAGCCTGAACGTCCACGAGCTGCGCGCCAAGATGGACGCCCAGTTCGCCGGCGAAGAGGTGCCCGAGCTGCGGGCCACGGTCATGTCCTTCGGCTTCAAGTACGGCCTGCCCGTCGACGCCGACATGGTCATCGACTGCCGCTTCATCCCCAACCCGCACTGGGTCCCCGAGCTGCGCCCCTACACCGGCCTGAACGACGAGGTCTCCGGCTACGTCTTCGGCCAGCCCGGCGCCAAGGAGTTCCTGGACGGCTACGCGGAGCTGCTGCGCATCGTCGCCGAGGGCTACCGCCGCGAGGGCAAGCGGTACGTGACCATCGCGGTCGGCTGCACCGGCGGCAAGCACCGCAGCGTCGCCATGTCCGAGAAGCTGGCCCACCGCCTGGTCTCCGAAGGCGTCGAGACCGTCGTCGTCCACCGGGACATGGGGCGCGAATGACCGCCCGTCCCCTGCGGCTGCGCCGGGTCCGCAAGCTGGTCCCGGGCAGCCGCTCCGGCAGGGGCGCCACGCCCAAGGTCGTGGCGCTCGGCGGCGGCATGGGCCTGTCCGCCTCACTGGCCGCGCTGCGCCGGATCACCGGCGACCTGACCGCCGTGGTCACGGTCGCCGACGACGGCGGCTCCAGCGGGCGGCTGCGCGACGAGCTGGGCGTCCTGCCGCCCGGCGACCTGCGCAAGGCGCTCGCCGCGCTGTGTGGGGACGACGACTGGGGCCAGACCTGGTCCCGGGTCATCCAGCACCGCTTCACCAGCGAGGGCGAGCTGCACGACCACGCCGTCGGCAACCTCCTCATCGTCGCCCTGTGGGAACAGCTCGGCGACCATGTCAAGGCCCTGGACCTGGTCGGCAAGCTGCTCGGCGCGCACGGCCGGGTGCTGCCCATGTCCGCCGTGCCGCTGGAGCTCCAGGCCCTGGTCAAGGGCCACGACGCGAGCCGCCCCGACGAGATCTCCACGGTCCGCGGCCAGGCCACGGTCGCGCTCACCCCCGGCGAGGTGCAGTCCGTGCACGTCGTCCCGGAGGACCCGCCGGCGGTGCCCGAGGCCGTCGCCGCGGTGCGCGACGCCGACTGGGTGGTGCTCGGCCCCGGCTCCTGGTTCTCCTCCGTCATCCCGCACCTGCTCGTGCCCGAGCTGCGCGAGGCGCTGGAGGAAACCAAGGCCCGCAAGGTCCTCTCGCTCAACCTGGCACCCCAGCCGGGTGAAACCGACGGCTTTTCCCCGCAGCGTCATTTGGAGGTTTTGGCCCGACACGCCCCTAAACTCGCCTTCGACGTGGTGCTGGCCGACAAGGCCGCCGTGCCCGACACCGAAAGCCTGACCGTCGCTGCCAAGCAGCTCGTCGGCAGCGAGGTCGAGCTGGCGGCGGTCGCCGCGCCCGGCAGCCCCTGCGGCACGGCGGAGACCCACAAGGGTGCCGCCCGGCACGACCCGGAGCTGCTGGCCGCCGCGTACGACCGTATTTTTCGGATGCATGGAAGGATCGGCCCATGGCGATGACGGCAGCGGTGAAGGACGAAATCTCCCGGCTCCCCGTCACCCGGACCTGCTGCCGGAAGTCGGAGGTCTCGTCGATCCTGCGGTTCGCGGGTGGTCTGCACCTGGTCAGCGGGCGCATCGTGATCGAGGCGGAGCTGGACACGGGCATCGCGGCCCGGCGGCTGCGCAAGGACATCCTGGAGATTTTCGGCCACTCCTCGGACCTGGTGGTGATGGCCCCCGGCGGGCTGCGGCGCGGCAGCCGCTACGTCGTACGGGTCGTCGCCGGCGGCGACCAGCTCGCCCGCCAGACCGGCCTGGTCGACGGCCGCGGCCGGCCCATCCGCGGCCTGCCCCCGCAGGTCGTCTCCGGGGCCACCTGCGACGCCGAGGCGGCCTGGCGCGGGGCCTTCCTCGCCCACGGCTCGCTCACCGAGCCCGGCCGCTCCTCCTCCCTGGAGGTCACCTGCCCGGGGCCCGAGGCGGCCCTCGCGCTGGTGGGCGCCGCCCGCCGGCTCGGCATCGGCGCCAAGGCCCGCGAGGTGCGCGGCGTGGACCGCGTCGTCGTCCGTGACGGTGATGCGATCGGCGCGCTGTTGACGCGCCTGGGTGCCCACGAATCCGTACTGGCCTGGGAGGAGCGGCGGATGCGCCGCGAGGTCCGGGCCACGGCCAACCGCCTCGCCAACTTCGACGACGCCAACCTGCGCCGCTCGGCGCGTGCCGCGGTCGCCGCGGGCGCCCGGGTCCAGCGCGCCCTGGAGATCCTCGGCGAGGAGGTCCCCGAGCACTTGGCGGCCGCCGGCCGTCTGCGCATGGACCACAAGCAGGCCTCCCTGGAGGAGCTGGGCGCCCTCGCCGACCCGCCCCTGACCAAGGACGCCGTCGCGGGGCGCATCCGCCGCCTGCTGGCCATGGCGGACAAGCGCGCCCAGGACCTGGGCATCCCCGGCACGGAGTCCAACCTGTCGGAGGAGATGGCGGACGGGATGGTCGGCTGAGGCGGTGGCGGTCTTCGGGCGGCGGCGCGGGTCGCGACGGCCGGCGCCGGGCCGGGCTCCGTCGGGCCCGGGCCCGCGCCATGCCTCCCGTACGGGCCTGTAGGGCGTTCGGCCGCCGGTGGGGTGGCGGCGGTTCATCCGGGCGCGGAGCCCCGCGGGGCTTCTCGGCCACACCGGCCGTTCATGACACCCCGTATTGACATGATCATGCAGCGTGACGAGTCTGGCGTCTGCCCATTCACGAGATGGACGACGGCAAGGGGGCTCATGAGACGCAAGGCGAGATCCTTACTCGCGGCGGCATCGTTGCTGCTGGGAGGGCTGGCGGCGGCGCCGGCCGCGCAGGCGCAGGCGGACGGCGGCGGGCGCGGCGCCATCGGGACCTGGACCGCCGAGGTCACCCAGGCGCAGGTGCCGCTGCTGCTCAAGGCGGGGGTGGACGGTCACGAGCTGAGCGCGCGGGTACCGAAGACCGGCAAGGCGGAGGTCGAGCTGTACCTCTCCGGCGAGCAGGCGGCCGGGCTGCGCGAGCAGGGCGTAGAACTGGCCCGCAAGACGGTCTCCGCGGAGACGCAGCGCAAGCTGAAGGCCCAGGGTGACCGGGTGTTCCGCCCGTACACGGGCGCCAACGGGCTGATGAAGGAGATGATCGACACCGCGCGGCTCCACCGGAACCTCGCGAAGGTCGTCAGCATCGGCAAGACCGTCAAGGGCCGCGACATCCTGGCCCTGAAGCTCACCAAGAACGCCGGCACCACCGAGGACGGCGCCAAGCCCGCGGTGCTGTACCTGTCCAACCAGCACGCGCGGGAGTGGATCACCCCGGAGATGACCCGCCGGCTGATGCGCTACTACCTGGCGGGATACGGCAAGGACCCGCGCCTGACCAGGATCCTCGACACCACCGAGCTGTGGTTCGTGCTCTCCGCCAACCCGGACGGCTACGACTACACCTTCGAGGACCCGAAGAACCGGCTGTGGCGCAAGAACCTGCGCGACAACAACGGCGACGGCAGGACCGCCCCCGGCGACGGCGTCGACCTCAACCGCAACTTCTCCTACAAGTGGGGCTACGACAACGAGGGTTCGTCTCCGAACCCGGCCGGCGAGACCTACCGCGGCCCGTCCGCCGCCTCCGAGCCGGAGACCAAGGCGCTGGACGCCTTCGAGAAGCGCATCGGCTTCCGGTACGCCATCAACTACCATTCCGCCGCCGAGTTGATCCTGTACGGCGTCGGCTGGCAGGTGGCCACGCCCACCCCGGACGACGTCCTGTACCGGGCGCTGGCCGGCACGCCCGAGAAGCCGGCGATCCCCGGCTACCGCCCGCAGGTCTCCTCCGAGCTGTACACGACCAACGGCGAGGCGGACGGCCACGCGGGCAACGTCAACGGCATCCCCATGTTCACCCCGGAGATGTCGACCTGTCAGACGGTTTCCAACGCCGACCCGAACGACGAGTGGCACGCCGCCGACTGCCAGTCCATCTTCAACTTCCCCGACTCCGAGAAGCTGATCCAGGCGGAGTTCGAGAAGAACATCCCCTTCGCGCTCTCCGTCGCCGAGAGCGCGAAGCGCCCCGACCAGCCCGTCTCGGCCGTGGGGTTGAAAGCGCCCGACTTCACCCCGCACGCCTTCGCCACCTCCTACGCCCGCGGCGAGGACCAGGAAGCCGCCGTGACGGCCCGCAAGTCGGTGCGCGACAAGGAGCTCAACTACCGGGTCAACGGCGGCCGCAGGCACACCGCGGAACTCGATGCCTGGGAGGGCGGCGAGACCTACGGCGGTGAGGACAACATCCACTTCGACCAGTACCGCGCCGCCGTCGAGGGCGCCGACCCGGGCGACAAGGTCGAGGTCTGGTTCTCCGGCCGCACCCGCGACGGCAAGGCCACCCGCAGCGAACCCTTCACCTACACCGTCGCCGAGCGGCCGCGCGCCGACACCCTCGTGATCGCCGAGGAGGGCGGCACCGCTCCCGCGCAGCACACCGCCGCCTACACCAGGGCGCTCGCCGGCAACGGCCACCGCGCCGCGGTCTGGGACGTCGCCGAGCGGGGGGCGCCGGACGCGCTCGGCGTGCTGAGCCACTTCGAGAACGTCGTCTGGTACACCGGGGCGGGCCGGCCGGGCGGCGCCACCCTGCTGGCCGTACGCGACTACCTCAACGAGGGCGGCAAGCTGCTCACCGCCGGCGAGCAGGCGGGCGGCAGTTCCACGGTCGGCCGCGCCCTGACCGACGACTTCAGCCAGTACTACCTGGGCGCCGGCAGCCGGATCTCCCTGAAGTCCCCGCCGGCCTTCAAGGGCGCCGGCAAGCTGGCCGGCGCGGAGGCCGGGCTGGGCGGCGCGGCGGGCAACCCGCTGGACGCCGCCGGCGTCCACACGGTCATCTCCGACGAACTGCCACCGGCCACGTTCCCCCAGTTCGCCAGCGCGGCGGCCGGCGAGTACCCGGGTGCGCGGACACCGTTCCAGCCGTACGAGGGCGACTGGTTCGCCGCCGCCAAACACCAGGACAACTCCTGGATGCGGCTGGCCCGCACCATCGACCTGACCGGCGTGACGGCGAGTGACAGGCCCGCCCTGCGGTTCATGCTCAGCCACGACACCGAGGAGGGCTTCGACAACGCCTTCATCGAGGCGTACACCGCCGGCAAGGACGACTGGACGACGCTGCCCGACGCCAACGGCGGCACCGGCACCGACGTACCCGCCGAGTGCGGCCAGGGCTACTACATGACGGCCCACCCGTTCCTCCGGCACTACCTGACCCGCACCGGCACCGAGTGCCGCAACACCGGCACCACGGGCTCCTGGAACCGCTTCACGGGCTCCTCGAACGGGTGGCGCGCCGTCTCCGTCGACCTGTCCGCCTACGCCGGGCAGCGGGTCGAGCTGGCCCTCTCCTACGTCACCGACCCCGGCACCGGCGGCCGCGGCGTCTTCGTGGACAACGCCCGGCTCACCACCGGCACCGGCGGCGAGCCGGTGGAGGGCTTCGAGACCTCCCTCGGCCCCTGGACGGTCCCCGGACCGCCCGCCGGCAGCCCCGCCGCCACCGCCGACTGGGTCCGCTCCAAGGAGCTGTTCCGGGCCGCGGCCGCGGTGACCACCCGTAACACCGTTCTGCTGGGCTTCGGCCTGGAGCACGTACAGAACGCCGCACAACGGTCCGAACTGGCCGGGGCGGCGCTCCGCGCCCTCGACGGCTGATCCGCCGCGTCCTCTCTCGGCGAACAGACGCCCCGCGGCCCCGCGAGTGGGCGTGGGGCGCCCCTGTCAATGTCACGTACGTCTCGTATTGGGGGTAGGGTCGGAGGCGGTCGGGGACATCCCATACAGCTCGCCGGTACTGCACCGGCGCACCAACGAGGAGATCGGTTCGTGACGATCCGCGTAGGCATCAACGGATTCGGCCGCATTGGTCGCAACTACTTCCGCGCGCTCCTGGAGCAGGGCGCGGACATCGAGATCGTCGGTGTCAACGACCTGACCGACAACGCCACCCTGGTTCACCTGCTGAAGTACGACACCATCCTGGGTCGCCTGAAGCACGACGTCAGCCACACCGACGACACCATCACGGTCGGTAACCAGACCTTCAAGACGATGGCCGAGCGCGACCCGGCGGCCCTCCCCTGGGGCGAGCTGGGCGCCGACATCGTCATCGAGTCGACCGGCATCTTCACCAAGAAGGCCGACGCCGAGAAGCACATCCAGGCCGGTGCCAAGAAGGTCCTGATCTCCGCGCCCGCCAAGGGCGAGGACATCACGATCGTGATGGGCGTCAACCAGGACAAGTACGACGCGGCCAACCACCACGTCATCTCCAACGCCTCCTGCACCACCAACTGCGTGGCGCCGATGGCCAAGGTTCTCGACGAGAACTTCGGCATCGTCAAGGGCCTGATGACCACGGTGCACGCGTACACCAACGACCAGCGCATCCTGGACTTCCCGCACTCGGACCTGCGCCGCGCCCGCGCCGCCGCGGAGAACATCATCCCGACCACGACCGGTGCCGCCAAGGCCACCGCGCTGGTCCTCCCGCAGCTGGAGGGCAAGCTGGACGGCATCGCCATGCGCGTCCCGGTCCCCACCGGTTCCGTGACCGACCTGGTCATCGAGCTGGAGCGCGAGGTCACCAAGGACGAGATCAACGCCGCGTTCCAGAAGGCGTCCGAGGGCCAGCTCAAGGGCATCCTGGAGTACACCGAGGACCCGATCGTCTCCTCGGACATCGTCAACTGGCCGGCCTCCTGCACCTTCGACTCCTCCCTGACGATGGCGCAGGGCAAGAGCGTCAAGGTCATCGGCTGGTACGACAACGAGTGGGGCTACTCCAACCGCCTGGTGGACCTGACCACCTTCGTCGGTGGCCAGCTCTGACACCTGCCTCACCAAGGCCAGGGCACGTAGAAGTGCGGAAGGGGCTCGTAGGGCGCACCGAAGCGCCGTACGGGCCCCCTCCCATGACCGACCTACGCAACGGAGTCACTTCGCATGAAGACGATCGACGATCTCGCCCGGGACGGGCTGTCCGGCAAGCGGGTCTTCGTCCGCGCCGACCTCAATGTGCCGCTGGACGGCACCACCATCACCGACGACGGCCGCATCCGCGCCGTCCAGCCGACGATCGCCAAGCTGGCCCAGCTCGGCGCCAAGGTGATCGTCGCCTCGCACCTGGGCCGCCCCAAGGGCGCCCCGGACCCCGCCTTCTCGCTGCGCCCCGCGGCCGAGCGGCTGGGTGAGCTGATCGGCCGCGACGTCGCGTTCGCCACCGACACGGTCGGCGAGTCCGCCCGCTCGGTGGTCGACGGGCTCGGCGAGGGCGAGGTGGCCGTCCTGGAGAACCTGCGCTTCAACGCGGGCGAGACCAGCAAGGACGACGCCGAGCGCGGCGCCTTCGCGGACCGGCTCGCGGCCCTCGCGGACGTGTACGTCGGCGACGGCTTCGGCGCCGTGCACCGCAAGCACGCCTCCGTCTACGACCTGCCGGCCCGCCTGCCGCACGCCGCGGGCGACCTGATCGCCGCCGAGGTCACCGTCCTGAAGAAGCTCACCGAGGACGTCAAGCGCCCCTACGTGGTGGTGCTCGGCGGCGCCAAGGTCTCCGACAAGCTCGACGTCATCGACGAGCTGCTCGGCAAGGCCGACCGTCTGCTGGTCGGCGGCGGCATGGCGTACACCTTCCTGAAGGCCAAGGGCTACGAGGTCGGCATCTCCCTCCTCCAGGAGGACCAGATCCCGGTCGTCACCGAGTACATGGAGCGGGCCGAGGCGAACGGCGTCGAGCTGGTCCTGCCGGTCGACATCCTGGCCTCGGCCGACTTCCCCGACCTGAAGACGAAGGCCCCGGCCGACTTCGTCACGGTCGACGCCGACAAGATCCCCTCCGACAAGGAGGGCCTGGACATCGGCCCGAAGACCCGCGAGCTGTTCGCCTCGAAGATCGCCGACGCCGAGACCGTCTTCTGGAACGGCCCGGTCGGCGTCGCCGAGCACCCCGACTACGCCGGTGGCACCACCGCCATCGCGCGGGCCCTGCTGAACTGCGACGGCTTCACCGTCGTCGGCGGCGGCGACTCGGCCGCGGCCGTGCGCTCGCTCGGCTTCGACGAGAATGCTTTCGGCCACATTTCGACCGGTGGCGGCGCCAGCCTCGAATACCTCGAAGGCAAGACGCTCCCCGGCCTCGCCGCTCTGGAGGACTGAAGAACCGTGACTGACCGTACCCCGCTGATGGCGGGCAACTGGAAGATGAACCTCAACCACCTTGAGGCCATCGCGCACGTCCAGAAGCTCGCCTTCGCGCTCGCCGACAAGGACTACGAGGCCACCGAGGTCGCGGTCCTGCCGCCCTTCACCGACCTCCGCTCGGTGCAGACGCTGGTCGACGGCGACAAGCTCAAGATCAAGTACGGCGCCCAGGACCTCTCGGCGCAGGACTCCGGCGCGTACACCGGCGAGATCTCCGGCGGCATGCTCGCCAAGCTCAAGTGCAGCTACGTGGCCGTCGGCCACAGCGAGCGCCGCCAGTACCACGGCGAGAACGAAGAGATCTGCAACGCCAAGGTCAAGGCCGCCTTCAAGCACGGCATCACCCCGATCCTGTGCGTCGGCGAGGGCCTGGACGTCCGCAAGGCCGGCAATCAGGTCGAGCACACCCTCGCCCAGGTCGACGGCGGTCTCAAGGACGTCCCCGCCGAGCAGGCCGAGACCATCGTCATCGCCTATGAGCCGGTGTGGGCCATCGGCACCGGCGAGGTCGCCACGCCGGAGGACGCGCAGGAGGTCTGCGGCGCGATCCGCCGCCGCCTCGCCGAGCTGTACAGCCAGGAGCTGGCCGACAAGGTCCGCATCCAGTACGGCGGCTCGGTCAAGTCCGGCAACGTCGCCGCGATCATGGCGCAGCCGGACGTGGACGGCGCCCTGATCGGCGGTGCGGCGCTGGACGTGGACGAGTTCGTCAAGATCGTCCGCTTCCGCGACCAGTAGCAGCTATGACGACGGGCCCGGCCCGTCGTACCCTGTCGGGGCCGGGCCCGGTGCCGCGCACCGCCCGGCCCCGTACCATTCGATCTTCTTCGGTACGTCCCGTCCGCCAGTCCTAGAGAGTTGGTCCAGCCGTGGTCATCGGGTTCTCGGTAGCCCTCATCGTGTTCAGCCTGCTGCTGATGATGCTGGTGCTCATGCACAAGGGGAAGGGCGGCGGCCTGTCCGACATGTTCGGTGGCGGCATGCAGTCCTCGGTCGGCGGCTCCTCCGTCGCGGAACGGAACCTGGACCGCATCACCATCGTGATCGCCCTGCTCTGGTTCGCCTGCATCGTCGTACTCGGCGTCCTGATGAAGCTGGACAGCTGACGAACTGTCGAGGACGCGGCCTATCATGAGGGCGGCGTCCTCGGCGGGGGTGTAGTAACTCCTGTCACTGGACGCGCGTTGGGCCTTACGTAGACTGGGGCGCCTCGCAGCGCAGCTGCTGTTCGATGCTTCGCAGCACCATTACGCAGGGAGTTACAACCGTGGCAAGTGGCAACGCGATCCGAGGAAGTCGGGTCGGGGCGGGGCCGATGGGGGAGGCCGAGCGAGGCGAGTCCGCGCCGCGCATCCGCATCTCCTTCTGGTGCTCGAACGGGCACGAGACTCAGCCCAGCTTCGCCGGCGACGCGCAGATTCCGGACACCTGGGACTGCCCGCGCTGCGGCTTCCCGGCAGGCAAGGACCGGGACAATCCACCGGACCCGCCGCGCACCGAACCGTACAAGACGCACCTCGCGTACGTCCGGGAGCGCCGCAGCGACGCCGACGGCGAGGCGATCCTCGCGGAGGCGCTCGCCAAGCTGCGCGGAGAGATCTGACGGACCGGCACACGTGACGACCGGCCCGGCCGGAGGGAAACCACCCTCCCGGCCGGGCCGTCCGCGTATCCGGCCTCTCGGCCGGGTACCGGCGGGAGGTGCTGAAACGGTTCGCCGGGGCGGCCGACAGCGGGGGGACCCCTCATCCCGCACCCTGATCAATTAGGTTGGAAGGTGGCGGGGCCGGTACGAGAAGAAGAAGGCTGATGTCCGAGATGAACGCAGAAGGCCGCAGCAGGCTCGACCAGATGCCTGAGTGGACCGCGCTGAACAAGCACCGGGAGCAGCTCGGGGAGGTGCACCTGCGCGAACTGTTCGACCAGGACCCGGGCCGCGCCGGACGCTACACCCTCCAGGTCGGCGACCTGCACCTGGACTACTCCAAGCACCTGGTCACCGACGAGACGCTGCGCCTGCTGCGCGACCTCGCCGCGGCGACCGGGGTGGCGGAACTGCGGGATGCGATGTTCCGCGGCGACAAGATCAACGTCACCGAGAACCGGGCCGTGCTGCACACCGCGCTGCGCGCCCCCGAATCCGCCTCCGTCAAGGTCGACGGCGCGAACGTCGCCCCCGCCGTGCACTCCGTACTGCGCAAGATGCAGGTCTTCACCGACCGGGTGCGCTCGGGCGAGTGGAAGGGCCACACCGGCAAGCGCATCAAGACGGTCGTCAACATCGGCATCGGCGGCTCCGACCTGGGCCCGGCGATGGCGTACGAGGCGCTGCGCGCCTACACCGACCGCGACATGCAGTTCCGCTTCGTCTCCAACGTGGACGGCGCGGACCTGCACGAGGCCGTCCGCGACCTCGACCCGGCGGAGACGCTCTTCATCGTCGCCTCGAAGACCTTCACCACCATCGAGACGATCACCAACGCCACCTCCGCCCGCAACTGGCTGCTCACCGGCCTGCGCGCCGGTGAGGAGGCCGTGGCCAAGCACTTCGTCGCGCTGTCGACCAACGCCGAGAAGGTCGCGGACTTCGGCATCGACACCGACAACATGTTCGAGTTCTGGGACTGGGTCGGCGGCCGCTACTCCTATGACTCCGCGATCGGCCTCTCGCTCATGATCGCGATCGGCCCGGAGCGGTTCCGCGAGATGCTGGCCGGCTTCCACCTCGTCGACGAACACTTCCGCTGCGCACCCGCGGAGGAGAACGTCCCGCTCCTGCTCGGCCTGCTCGGCGTCTGGTACGGCAACTTCTGGGACGCCCAGTCGCACGCGGTCCTGCCGTACAGCCACTACCTCTCCAAGTTCACCGCGTACCTCCAGCAGCTCGACATGGAGTCCAACGGCAAGTCCGTGGACCGCGAGGGCAACCCGGTGCACTGGCAGACCGGCCCCGTCGTGTGGGGCACGCCCGGCACGAACGGCCAGCACGCCTACTACCAGCTGCTCCACCAGGGCACGAAGATGATCCCGGCTGACTTCATCGGCTTCGCCAACCCGGTGGAAGACCTCCAGCCCGGCCTGGTGGCCCAGCACGACCTGCTGATGGCCAACCTCTTCGCCCAGGGCCAGGCGCTGGCCTTCGGCAAGACCCCCGACGAGGTACGCGCCGAGGGCGTGGCCGAGGACCTGGTCACCCACAAGACCTTCAAGGGCAACCGCCCCAGCACCACCATCCTGGCCAAGGAACTGAGCCCGTCCGTACTGGGCCAGCTGATCGCGCTGTACGAGCACAAGGTGTTCGTCCAGGGCGCGATCTGGAACATCGACTCCTTCGACCAGTGGGGCGTGGAGCTGGGCAAGGTCCTGGCCAAGCGGGTCGAGCCCGCGCTGACCGAGGGCTCGGAGGTCGAGGGGCTGGACGCGTCCACGAGGTCCCTGGTCGCCACGTACCGTGAGATGCGGGGTCGCTGATGGCGGCGGAGGAAGAGGTTCTGGCGAGCTTCCTGGACCTCCTCACCCCGGAGAACCGGGCATGGCTCCAGAGCCTCCCGGAGGGCGAGCAGCGCGACGTGGCGGTGCGTCACCTCGAAGCCGTACAAGGCGACAAGGAACACGGCCTGGGGCGGTACGACACCCACGACACGCAGGTGGAGGGCGTCGCGGTCGGCGACCTCCAGGACCCCGGCCACCTCGCCGATGCGATGGTCCGCCAGGAACAGGAACGACGGTTGTGACGGACTGAGGCCAGGTGGGGTGTGGCGCGGGCCCGGGCCCTACAGACTTCGTCCTACGGTCCCGCACCCTCCCGTACGTGTTCGGCTTTCGCGGCGTGGGCAGGGGGACGCCTGCCCCCACCGGCAGAACGTCGCCGTACGACGGGAGGGGGCGGCCCGTAGGACGGAGTCTGGAGGGCCGGTCCCGTGCCCGGGTACGGGGAGCGCCCCCCGGTACGGGCAGTGGTCGGCCACGGTGCCCAGCCCGCCACCAGGCGCCGAAACCCTCTTGGTCAGTTGGACACCCACGCACAACGGCCCCGTTCCCACCCGGGAACGGGGCCGTTCGTCAATACGGCGGTGTCAGGCCGAAGCCGGCGGGTACAGGCTGCGCGGCAACTGCGACGCAGCCGCCTCGTCCAGGAGCCACAGGGTGCGGCTGCGGCCGTACGCGCCCGCGGCCGGGGCCTGGATCTCGCCGGCGCCGGAGAGCGCCATCGCCGCGGCCTTCGCCTTGTCCTCGCCCGCCGCGAGCAGCCAGACCTCCCGTGCCGCGCGGATCGCGGGCAGGGTGAGGGAGATGCGGGTGGGCGGAGGCTTGGGGGCGCCGTGGACGGCGACGACCGGGCGTTCCGTCTCGCGGACGGCCGGCAGCTCAGGGAAGAGCGACGCGACGTGGGTGTCCGGGCCGACGCCCAGCAGGAGGACGTCGAAGGACGGGACGGGAGCGTGGTCCTCGGGGCCCGCGGCCGCGGCCAGTTCGACCGCGTACGCCTCCGCCGCGGCGTCCGCGTCGTTGCCGTACGGGCCGTTGGACGGGGCCATGGCGTGTACCCGCGCCGGGTCCAGCGGGACGCTGTCCAGCAGGGCGTCACGGGCCTGCGTGTGGTTGCGTTCCGGGTCGCCGTCCGGCAGGAACCGTTCGTCGCCCCACCACAGGTCGAGGCGCGACCAGTCCACCGCGTCCCGGGCGGGCGCCTCGGCGAGGGCCGCGAGCAGCCCGTTGCCGTTGCGGCCGCCCGTCAGGACGACGGAGGCCGCGCCGCGGGCGGCCTGGGCGTCCACGATCTTCGTGATCAGCCGGGCCGCCGCGGCCTTGGCCATCAGGTCCTTGTCGCGGTGGACGACGACCTGCGGCGCGCTCATTCGGAGGCCGCCTTCGAGGCCGCCTTCTTGGAGGCGGACTTCTTGGCGGGGGCCTTGGGCTTGGCGTCGGACTTGGCCTCCGCCGCGTCCGCCGCGCCGGCGGCGTCCGCGTCCGCGGCAACCGGCTCGTCGGACGACTCGGCCGCCTTCGCCGCCAGCGGCGTCTGTGCCCGCTCCGGCTCGCCGAGCCGGTCCACGCCGTACTTGAGCGCGGAGGCGTAGATGTCGTCCGGGTCGAGCCGGCGCAGTTCCTCGGCCAGCAGCTCGGCGGTCTCGCGCCGCTTGAGCGCGACGTTGCGGTCCGGCTGGCCCTGCATGGAGAGCGTGGCCAGTGAGCCGTCCGCGCGGTCCAGCGCGACCGGGCCGCAGTCCGTCTCCATCCGGACGGCCGTCAGGCCGGGGCCGGCCGAGAGCAGCCGCCGGACGGGTACGTTCAGCCGGTCGGCGAGCCACATGCCGAGCAGTTCGACGCTGGGGTTGAACTCCTCGCCCTCGACCTCGACCTCGGCGACCTTGCACGGCAGCTGGTCCAGTGCCGCCGCCAGCATGGAGCGCCAGGGCGTGATGCGGGCCCAGGACAGGTCGGTGTCGCCGGGCGAGTACGCGTCGGCGCGCTCGGCGAGTTCCCTGATGGGGTTCTCGGCGGTGTACATGTCGGTGACGCGCCGCTGGGCGAGCGCGCCGAGCGGGTCGCCGGCCGCGTCCACCGGGGCGTTCACCGGCCACCACACGACGACCGGGGCGTCCGGCAGCAGCAGCGGCAGCACCACGGACTGGGCGTGGTTGATGGCTTCGCCGTACAGCCGCAGGACGACCGTCTCACCCGTGCCGGCGTCCGCGCCGACGCGGACCTCGGCGTCCAGGCGGGCCTTGGCGCGGTCGCGGGGCGACCGGCTGACGCGCTTGATGACGACGAGGGTGCGCGAGGGGTGTTCGCGGGACGCCTCGTTGGCGGCCTTCAGGGCGTCGTAGGCGTTCTCCTCGTCGGTGACGATGACGAGGGTGAGCACCATGCCGATGGCGGGGGTGCCGATGGTACGACGGCCCTGGACCAGCGCCTTGTTGATTTTGCTGGCCGTGGTCTCCGTCAGATCGATCTTCATGGCCGACGCCAGCTCCGTCCGTCTCGTGCGAGCATTTCGTCCGCCTCGACCGGTCCCCAGGTCCCGGCCGGGTACTGCGCGGGCTTGCCGTGCTTGTCCCAGTACTCCTCGATCGGGTCGAGGATCCGCCAGGACTGCTCGACCTCCTCGACGCGCGGGAAGAGGTTGGCGTCACCGAGCAGTACGTCCAGGATCAGGCGCTCGTACGCCTCCGGGCTGGACTCGGTGAAGGACTCGCCGTACGCGAAGTCCATCGAGACGTCCCGGACCTCCATGGAGGTGCCGGGCACCTTCGAGCCGAACCGCATCGTGACGCCCTCGTCCGGCTGGACGCGGATGACCAGGGCGTTCTGCCCCAGTTCCTCGGTCGCGGTGTGGTCGAAGGGGGAGTGCGGCGCGCGCTGGAAGACGACCGCGATCTCCGTGACGCGGCGGCCCAGGCGCTTGCCGGTCCGCAGGTAGAAGGGGACGCCCGCCCAGCGGCGGTTGTCCACCTCCAGCTTGACCGCGGCGTAGGTGTCGGTTTTCGACTGGGGGTCGATGCCCTCTTCGTCGAGGTAGCCGACGGCCTTCTCGCCGCCCTGCCAGCCGGTCGTGTACTGGGCGCGCACCGTCTCCTTGCCGAGGTCGGCGGGGAGCCGTACGGCACCCAGCACCTTGGTCTTCTCGGCGACCAGGGCGTCCGCGTCGAAGGAGGCGGGCTCTTCCATGGCGGTCAGCGCGAGCAGCTGGAGCAGGTGGTTCTGGATGACGTCACGGGCGGCGCCGATGCCGTCGTAGTAGCCGGCGCGGCCGCCGATGCCGATGTCCTCGGCCATCGTGATCTGGACGTGGTCGACGTAGGACCGGTTCCACAGCGGCTCGAACAGCGTGTTGGCGAAGCGGAGCGCCAGGATGTTCTGGACGGTCTCCTTGCCGAGGTAGTGGTCGATCCGGAAGACCGACTCGGGCGGGAAGACCTCGTGGACGATCCGGTTCAGGTCCTGGGCGCTGGCCAGGTCGTGGCCGAAGGGCTTCTCGATGACCGCGCGGCGCCAGCAGTCGCCCTTCTGGTCGGCCAGGCCGTGCTTCTTGAGCTGCTGGACGACGGTGGGGAAGAACTTGGGCGGTACGGACAGGTAGAAGGCGAAGTTGCCGCCGGTGCCCTGTGCCTTGTCGAGTTCCTCGATGGTGTCCTTGAGGGTCTCGAACGCCTCGTCGTCGTCGAAGTTGCCCTGGACGAACCGGCAGCCCTGCACGAGCTGCTGCCAGACCTCCTCGCGGAACGGCGTACGGGAGTGCTGCTTGACGGCCTCGTACACCTCCTGCGCGAAGTCCTGGTGTTCCCACTCGCGGCGGGCGAAGCCGATGAGGGAGAAGCCCGGCGGCAGCAGGCCGCGGTTGGCCAGGTCGTAAACGGCGGGCATCAGCTTTTTACGGGACAAATCGCCCGTGACGCCGAAGATGACCAGGCCCGACGGCCCCGCGATACGCGGGAGCCGTCGGTCTGCAGCGTCACGCAGCGGATTGCTGCTGGACAAGTTGGTCAGCCCTCCGAAGGAGCGAGGCGCTTGAGCTCCGCCTCAGTGGACTTGAGCAGGTCGTTCCAGGACGCCTCGAACTTCTCGACGCCCTCGTCCTCCAGGAGCTGCACGACGTCGTCGTACGAGATCCCGACCTTGGCGAGCGCGTCCATGTCGGCCTGCGCCTGCTCGTAGGTGCCGCGCACCTTGTCACCGGTGATCTCACCGTGGTCGGCCGTGGCCTCCAGGGTGGCCTCCGGCATGGTGTTGACCGTGTTCGGCGCGACCAGCTCGTCGACGTACAGGGTGTCCTTGTACGCCGGGTCCTTGACGCCGGTCGAGGCCCACAGCGGGCGCTGCTTGTTGGCGTGCGCCTTCTCCAGGGCGGCCCAGCGGTCGGAGGAGAAGACCTCCTCGTACGCCTGGTAGGCCAGACGGGCGTTGGCCAGCGCGGCCTTGCCCTTGAGGGCCTTGGCCTCGTCGGTGCCGATGCCGTCCAGGCGCTTGTCGATCTCGGTGTCCACGCGGGACACGAAGAAGGACGCCACCGAGTGGATCTTGCTCAGGTCCAGGCCGGCGGCCTTGGCCTTCTCCAGGCCCTCCAGGTAGGCGGCCATCACCTCGCGGTAGCGCTCCAGCGAGAAGATCAGCGTGACGTTGACGCTGATGCCGCGGGCGATCGTCTCGGTGATCGCCGGCAGGCCCGCCTTGGAGGCCGGGATCTTGATCAGCGCGTTGGGGCGGTCCACCAGCCAGGCCAGCTGCTTGGCCTCGGCCACGGTGGCGCGGGTGTTGTGCGCCAGGCGCGGGTCGACCTCGATGGAGACCCGGCCGTCCTGGCCGTCGGTGGCGTCGAAGACCGGGCGCAGGATGTCGGCGGCGTCGCGGACGTCCGCCGTCGTGATCATGCGGATGGCTTCCTCGACGGTGACCCCGCGGGCCGCCAGGTCGGCGAGCTGGGTGTCGTAGCCGTCACCCTGCGAGATCGCCTTCTGGAAGATCGACGGGTTGGTGGTGACGCCGACGACGTGCTGCTGGTCGATCAGCTCGGCCAGGTTGCCGGACGTGATCCGCTTGCGGGACAGGTCGTCCAGCCAGATCGCGACGCCTTCGTCGGAGAGGCGCTTGAGTGCGTCTGTCATGGGGTTTGCATCTCCTACTAGATGGTGTACGGGCGTCAGCGCGTGGCCGCTGCGAGGGATTCCCTGGCCGCCGTGGCGACCGCGTCGGCGGTGAAGCCGAACTCGTGGAAGAGGACCTTGGCGTCCGCCGAGGCACCGAAGTGCTCCAGGGAGACGATCCGGCCCTGCGCGCCCACGTAGCGGTGCCAGGTCAGGCCGATGCCGGCCTCGACCGCGACCCGGGCCTTGACCGTCGGCAGCAGCACGCTGTCGCGGTACCCCTGGTCCTGCTCTTCGAACCACTCGACGGACGGCATCGAGACGACGCGCGTCGGGATGCCCTCGGCCTGGAGCGCCTCGCGCGCCTCGACGGCGAGCTGGACCTCGGAGCCGGTGCCGATCAGGATGACCTGGGGCTCGCCGCCCTCGGCCTCGAACAGCACGTAGCCGCCCTTGGCCGCGGCCGGGTTCGCCTCGTACGTCGGCACGCCCTGGCGGGTGAGCGCGAGGCCGTGCGGCGCCGGCTTGGACTGGTGGCGGCGCAGGATCTCGGCCCAGGCGGTGGCGGTCTCGTTGGCGTCGGCCGGGCGCACGATGTTCAGGCCCGGGATGGCGCGCAGCGCGGACAGGTGCTCGACCGGCTGGTGGGTCGGGCCGTCCTCGCCGAGACCGATGGAGTCGTGCGTCCACACGTACGTCACCGGCAGCTGCATGAGCGCGGCGAGCCGGACGGCGGGGCGCATGTAGTCGGAGAACACCAGGAAGGTGCCGCCGTAGATGCGCGTGTTGCCGTGCAGCGCGATGCCGTTCATGGTCGAGCCCATGGCGTGCTCGCGGATGCCGTAGTGGACCGTGCGGCCGTACGGGCTGGCCTCGGGCAGCGGGTTGCCCTCGGGCAGGAACGACGAGGTCTTGTCGATCGTGGTGTTGTTCGAGCCGGCGAGGTCGGCGGAGCCGCCCCACAGCTCGGGCACGACCGCGCCCAGCGCCTGGAGGATCTTGCCGGAGGCCGCACGGGTGGCGACGCCCTTGCCGGTCTCGAAGGCGGGCAGCGCCTTCTCCCAGCCGTCCGGCAGCTCGCCCGCCTGGATGCGGTCGAAGTCGGCGGCGCGCTCGGGGTTGGCGGAGCGCCAGGCGGCGAAGGACTTCTCCCACTTCGCGTGCTCCTGGCTGCCGCGCTCCCAGGCGGCGCGGGTGTGCGCGAGCACCTCGTCGGAGACCTCGAAGGACTTCTCCGGGTCGAAGCCCAGCACCTTCTTGGTGGCCGCGACCTCTTCGTCGCCCAGCGCCGAGCCGTGCGCGGCCTCGGTGTTCTGGGCGTTCGGGGCGGGCCAGGCGATGATCGAGCGGGCCGCGATGAACGAGGGGCGCTCGGTCTCCTCCTGGGCGGCCTTGAGGGCCTTGGCCAGGCCGACCGGGTCGAGGTCGCCGCTGGGCAGCTGCTCGACGCGCTGCACGTGCCAGCCGTAGGCCTCGTAGCGCTTGATGGTGTCTTCGGAGATCGCGGTCTCGGTGTCACCCTCGATGGAGATGTGGTTGTCGTCCCACAGCATGACGAGGTTGCCGAGCTTCTGGTGGCCGGCGAGCGAGGACGCCTCGGCCGACACGCCCTCCTGGAGGCAGCCGTCGCCGGCGATGACCCAGATGGTGTGGTCGAACGGCGAGGTGCCGGGCGCCGCCTCCGGGTCGAACAGGCCGCGCTCGTAGCGGGCGGCCATGGCCATGCCCACGGCGTTGGCGACACCCTGGCCGAGCGGGCCCGTGGTGGTCTCCACGCCGACCGTGTGCCCGTACTCCGGGTGGCCCGGGGTCTTGGAGCCCCAGGTGCGGAAGGACTTCAGGTCGTCCAGCTCCAGGCCGTAGCCGGCCAGGTAGAGCTGGATGTAGAGGGTCAGGCTGGAGTGGCCCGCGGAAAGGACGAACCGGTCGCGGCCGGTCCACTTCGCGTCGGCGGGGTCGTGCCGCATCAGCTTCTGGAAGAGGACGTAGGCGGCCGGCGCGAGGCTCATGGCGGTACCCGGATGGCCGTTACCGACCTTCTGCACGGAATCCATGGCCAGAACGCGAACGGTATCGACGGCCCGCTGGTCCAGATCAGTCCACTCGAAATCTGTGGTGGTCGGCTTGGTGCTCACCCTGAGTCAGGGCTCCTCTCCACATGTCGAATGCCGGGGACGGTTTGTCCGCCCGGCGTTGTCGAGCCTACCCCTGCGAGTACGTGCGTCTTTTCGACGGAGCGTCGACGGCTCGCCGGGATGAAACTCGACGCCTTAGGCAACCAAATCCGGACGCCGGGCATTCCCGCCCCGGACGAGACGGCCACATCACCAGCCTGCCGGGCGGTGCCCGCCTTCGCCTCTCGAACGGCGTGAACGGCGCGCGAAGCGGCGGGAGCGACGCGCGGGAAGGTGAGGGCGCGACGCGCGCCCGGACCGCACGAACGGCCCCGGGGCCGTCCTCAACACGACCCCACCCCCGCGAAGGCCGTCGTATGGCCAACGTCTAAAGTGGCGTGGTACGCGCAAGCCTTAACCGGGTCTTCACGGCCGGGGACGCTTGCTGGCCTTATCTTCGCGGCGCAAGCCGCTGATGTTACTTCCAGGGGTGTGCGTGACGGCCGTCGAATCCCGTCCTGCGGGGGTCCTAGTCCAGGGCCCGCAGGGTTCAGGTCACCGTCCGTTCGGGGCCCGTGTCAAGGCGTTCGTGGCACTCACCAAGCCGCGCGTCATCGAGCTGCTGCTGATGACGACGATCCCGGTGATGTTCCTGGCGGCCGGTGGTGTCCCCGACCTCTGGCTGGTGCTGGCCACCTGCGTCGGCGGATACCTCTCCGCGGGCGGCGCCGCCGCCTTCAACATGTACATCGACCGCGACATCGACGCCCTGATGGACCGCACCTCGCAGCGGCCGCTGGTGACCGGCATGGTCTCGCCCCGCGAGTGCCTGGTCTTCGCGACCGCGCTGGCCGTCGGCTCCACCGCGTGGTTCTGGTTCCTGGTCAACCCGCTCTCGGCGATGCTCTCGCTCGGCGCGCTGCTCTTCTACGTCGTCGTCTACACGATGATCCTCAAGCGGCGCACCGCCCAGAACATCGTCTGGGGCGGCATCGCGGGCTGCATGCCGGTCTTCATCGGCTGGTCCGCGGTCACCAACACCGTCTCCTGGGCCTCGGCCGTGCTCTTCCTCGTCATCTTCTTCTGGACGCCGCCGCACTACTGGCCGCTGTCGATGAAGGCCAAGGACGACTACGAGCGGGTCGGCGTGCCGATGCTGCCGGTCATCGCGGGCAACAAGGCGGTCGCGCGGCAGATCGTCGCCTACAGCTGGGTGATGGTCCTGGTCTCGCTGCTGCTCCAGCCGCTGGGCTACACCGGCTGGTTCTACACGGTGGTGGCGGTGCTCTGCGGCGCCTTCTGGCTGAAGGAGGCGCACGGTCTCCAGGCCCGCGCCAAGGCCGGGATCACCGGCCCCAAGCTGAAGGAGATGCGGCTGTTCCACTGGTCGATCTCCTATGTGTCGCTGCTGTTCGTCGCCGTCGCCGTGGACCCGTTCCTGCGGTAGGCGCGCGTCCGCCGAGGCTTGCGCCGGGCCCGTCACGATCCGTTCGTGGCGGGCCCGCGGCGTGTGGCGCGGCATCCCGTACGGCCCACCCGGGCGGCTCTTCCCCCGCTGATTACCGGCGGGTAGCATCCTGTCCATGGCAGACACTCAGCAGGCGGACGCGGCGGACGAGCAGGTCGAGGAGCAGGCCGGCCGGGGCCGCGCGGACAAGCGGGCCGAGCGGCGGACCGCGCGGCTGGCCAAGGAGATCGCGGCCTTCGCCGCAGCGCACGGCGGCAGCGCCGACGGGCAGCTCGCCCACATCGCCCGCGGCAGCATCCGGATCGCGCTGGTCGGCGCCGACGGCCAGTGGGGCAACCTCGTCGCCGAGACGCGGGACATCGCGCGGGCCGCGGCCGAGCGGGCCGGCGTCGAACTGCACGACGCGTTCGACGGCGACCTGGCGGCCAAGGTGCGCACCGGTCCGTACGAATGGTCGCGGATGGCGGGCATCCAGGTGGGTGGCCCGGCCAACACCTGAGGCCGCGGCCGGGCGCGCGGCCGCCGGCGCGGCCCGGTTCGAACGGCCCGCGCGGCCCGGCCGGGCCCGCTACCTGACGGCCCCGTCGTCCGTTGAGCCCACCAGGGGCGGCGTCCGTGCCGCGCCTGGTGGGCTTTCGGCGTCGCGGGCGCCCGGACGAGGAGGAGCGGATGGACGGGCTGCCACCGCTCGTGGACCAGTACAGCCACGGCGCGCTCCACGGGGACCTGGGCCTCGGCGCCTTCGAGGCCCACCTCGCCGCCGCCTGCGGCGGACACGGCCCGGCGCCCGCCGGCACCACCTTCTTCGACAGCTGGACCGGCCTCGGCGTACGCCGCTGGTGCCCGCCCCTGCTGGGTCTGGAGGCGCACTGCCCGCCGGCCCGCTACCTGGCCCGCAGGCGGGAGCTGGGCGCCTATCGCGCGAGCCGCCTGCTGCTGCGCGGCACCGGCATCGGCACGTTCCTGCTGGACACCGGCGCGCCCAGCGAGCTGACGTCGGCCGGCGAACTGGCCGCCGCCGCCGGGGGCCGGGCCCACGAGATCGTACGGCTCGAACCCCTCGCCGAACAGATCGCCGACACCTCCGGCAGCGTCGACTCCTTCATCGGCTACACGGCAGAGGCCGTCTACGCGGCCACCCAGGAGGCCACCGCCTTCGCCTCCGGCGCCCCCTTCTGCGAGGGGCGCGCCCCCGAGGCCGGCGAAGTGCGGCGCGCGGCCGACCGGTGGCTCAGCGGCCGCAGGCCGGGGGAGCGGCTGGCGGACCCGACGCTGCTGCGGCACCTGCTGTGGAGCGCGGTGGCCACCGGCGTGCCCGTACAGCTGCACTGCGCCGACCCCCGGCCGCTGGCGGGCTTCCTGCGGGCCACCAGCGGGATCGGTACGGATCTGGTGCTGCTGACCGGGTCACCGCACCACCGGCGGGCGGCGCAGCTGGCGGCGGTCCACCCGCACGTCTACGCGGACGCCGGGCCGTGCCCGGAGGAGACACTCGCCCAGGCCCCGTTCGGCAAGCTGCTGTTCTCCACGGGGGCGCGGGCGCTGCCCGAGCTGTACGTGACGGGCGCGCGGTTCTTCGTACGGGCCGTGGAGCGGGTCGTGGGGGAGTGGACCGAGGAGGGCCTGTGCGCGGCGGCGGACGCGCGGCGGATCACCGAGATGATCACATCCGGGACCGCGCGCCGCGTCTACCGGCTGGAGGCGGACGCGCCGGCGGCCGGCTGAGGCCCGGTGGCTTCCGCGGCGGGGGCGGGCACCTCGGCCTCGGGCGCGGGAGTCCCGCCCGCCCCGGCGGGTACGGGGCCCCGGTCGCGCAGCGCCAGGTGGATCCGCAGCACGCAGATCCACACCAGCGTCGAGACCAGCATGTGCAGGCCGACGACGATCTCCGGCAGGCCCGCGAAGTACTGGACGTAGCCGAGGACGCCCTGGAGCACGATGCAGCCGAACAGCTCCAGCATCATGCGGCGCGGCGCGGCCGGTGCCTTGACGGCGCGCAGCGTGAACCACAGGGCGACGGACAGGCCGACGACGATGTAGACGAAGTCGACGTGCAACTGGGTGATCTCGTGCCAGTCGACCGGGATGCGGTGGACCTTCTTGGCGTCGCCCGCGTGCGGTCCGGCGCCGGTGACGACCGTGCCGAGGACGGTGAGCGCGCCGGTCGCCAGCACCAGCAGTCCGGCGAGCTGGCGCACCGGGCGGGCGACCAGGTCGCGCGGTGCCTCGTCGCCCTCGGCGGCCCGCCGCCAGGCCAGCACGGAGACCGTGAGCAGGGCGGTGGTGAGGAGGAAGTGCGCGGCGACCAGGTACGGGTTCAGGCCGGTCAGGACGACGATGCCGCCCCAGACGGCGTTGCCCATGACGATCCAGAACATCGCCCAGCCGAGCCGGGTGAGCGAGCGGCGCCGGGGCGCGCGGGCGCGGGCCGCGATGATGAAGAGGCCGATGAACGCGCAGAGCACGTACGTCAGCAGGCGGTTGCCGAACTCGATGAGGCCGTTGATGCCCATCGCGGCGGTCGGCGTCAGGCTGTCCGGGGTGCACTTGGGCCAGGTCGAGCAGCCCAGCCCGGACTGGGTGAGCCGGACGGCGCCGCCGGTCACGACGATGACGACGGACATCACGACGGTGGCCAGCGCGGCCCGCCGTACGAAGGCGGCCGTCGGCTGCCAGCGGCGCGCGATCAGCTCAAAGGGGTTCCACGTGTTCGGCACCCAGCCATCGTAGGCGGCGGCTTGTGCAAAGTTTCACGAGGGGGTGGGCAACGCGCGGGCCGTTTGGGTCACCGCAGGTCACGGCTACTCCCAGCGGAAGAACTTGGCCGCCGCGCCCAGACCGAGCACCGCCCACACGGCGAGGATGCCGAGGTCGCCCCAGGGCATGCCGGCGCCGTGCTGGAGGACGTCCCGCAGGCCGTCCGAGAGCGCGGAGATCGGCAGCAGCCCGAGCACCGACTGCGCCGCGTCCGGGAACTTGTCGAGCGGCACGATCACGCCGCCGCCCACCAGCAGCAGCAGGAAGACGAGGTTGGCCCCCGCCAACGTCGCCTCCGCCTTGAGCGTGCCCGCCATCAGCAGCCCGAGGCCCGAGAACGCCGCCGTACCGAGGACGAGCAGCAGCACCACCGACAGCGGGTTGCCGTGCGGGGACCAGCCCAGCACGAACGCGATCACCGTCAGCAGCACGATCTGGAGGATCTCGGTGACCAGTACCGAACAGGTCTTGGCCGTCATCAGCGCCCAGCGCGGCAGCGGGGAGGCGGCCAGCCGCTTGAGGACCCCGTAGCGGCGCTCGAAGCCGGTGGCGATGGCCTGCCCGGTGAAGGCGGTGGACATCACGGCGAGCGCCAGGATGCCCGGGGTGAGGAAGTCGACCGCCTTGCCCGCGCCCGTGTCGACGATGTCGACGGCCGAGAACAGCACCAGCAGCAGCGTCGGGATGACGACCGTCAGCAGCAACTGCTCGCCGTTGCGCAGCAGCATCTTCGTTTCGAGGAGCGCCTGCGCGCGGATCATCCGGGGCAGCGGCGCCGCACCGGGCCGGGGGGCGAAGGTGCCGGGGGTGCCGGCCGCGCCGTCCCGGTCCGTCGTGCCGGTGGCGGTCATGAACGCAGCTCCTTGCCGGTGAGTTCGAGGAAGACGTCCTCCAGGGTGTGCCGCTCGACGGCTATGGCGTCCGGCAGTACGCCGTGCTGCGCGCACCAGGAGGCGACGGTCGCCAGCAGCTGCGGGTCGATCTTCCCGGTCACCCGGTACGTGCCGGGCGTCAGCTCGGCCGCCGCGCTCTCCGCGGGCAGCGCCTTCAGGAGCGCGCCCAGGTCGAGGCCGGGCCGGCCGGTGAAGCGCAGGGTGTTCTCGGCGCCGCCCTTGCACAGCTCCTCGGGGCTGCCCTGGGCGATCACCCGGCCGCCGTCGATGATCGCGACGTCGTCGGCGAGCTGCTCGGCCTCGTCCATGAAGTGGGTGGTCAGCACGGTGCTGACGCCGTCGGCGCGCAGTTCCCGTACGAGGTCCCAGGTGGCGTGCCGGGCCTGCGGGTCCAGGCCGGCCGTCGGCTCGTCGAGGAAGACCAGCTCGGGGCGGCCCACGACGGCCATGGCGAGCGCGAGCCGCTGCTGCTGCCCGCCGGACAGCCGCCGGTAGCTCGTCCGGCCGCAGCCGCCCAGGCCCAGCCGGTCGATGAGCAGGTCCACGTCCACGGGGTGCGCGTGCAGGCTCGCGGTGTGCCGCAGCATCTCCTCCGCACGGGCGCCCGCGTAGACGCCGCCCGACTGGAGCATGACGCCGATACGGGGGCGTAGCGCCGCCGCGTCGGCCACCGGGTCCAGGCCCAGGACGCGGACGGTGCCCGCGTCGGGGCGGCGATAGCCCTCGCAGATCTCGACGGTGGTGGTCTTCCCGGCGCCGTTGGGGCCGAGGACGGCGGTCACCGAGCCCGCCGCGACCCTGAGGTCGAGGCCGTCGACCGCGGTTTTGGTCCCGTACCGCTTGACCAGGCCGGCGACTTCGACGGCAGGCGGACGGCCGGGGGTCCGGGAGGTGTCCCCGGAGGAGGCGCTGCGCATGACCGGCAGTCTACGAAGCGCGTGGGGGCCGGCGGGCGCGGGGGCGAAAAGGGACGGGCTCCCTCGGCTGGGGGAGCGCGGGGGCCCGGGGCCCCGGTGCGGGGCGTACATCCCCGCCGTTCCGGCGTCCGGCGCGCGCTGGACCGGGCGGACCCGCCAGTGACTCGTAAACCCGCAGGTCAGGTAGGGTGTGGCCGCCTGTCTGCGGCCCCTGGGTGGCGAGCCGATTAGGTGACCCTAAGTGATCGAGGCCACCAGTCCGTGATCCCGTCGAGGGTTGTCTCGGCTTGAGGAATTACGCAACAATGGCGTTGTGAAATACGCGAGCGAGGACCAGGAAGGCACCGCGGCCCGCCCGGCCGGCGGGCCGGACCGCCCCGCGCCCGCGCGGGCCGCGCGGGCCGTCTCCGGCGCCGCGCCCGCCCACGACGAGCAGCGGGGCACGCGCAACCGCGTCGCGCGCTCCATCCTGGACCACGGCCCGTCCACCGCGGCCGAGCTGGCCCTGCGGCTGGAGCTCACCCAGGCGGCCGTCCGCCGCCACCTCGACACCCTCGTCGCGGAGAACGTGGTCGAGCCCCGCGAGAAGCGCGTCTACGGCGCGCGCACCCGCGGCCGCCCGGCCAAGGTCTTCGCGCTCACCGACTGCGGCCGGGACGCCTTCGACCAGTCCTACGACCAGCTCGCCGCCGACGCGCTGCGCTGGATCGCGGAGAGCGCCGGCGGCGGCGAGCTGGGCGAGGCGGCGGTCGCCGCGTTCGCCCGCGCCCGGTTCGCGGCACTGGCCGAGAGCTACCGCGCGGCCGTCCAGGCCGCCCGCCCCGAAGGCCGTACACAGGCACTTGCCGAGGCGTTGACCGCGGACGGGTACGCTGCTACGGCGCGCAGCGCGCCCAGTCATCAGCTAGGTGAGCAGCTCTGCCAGCACCACTGCCCGGTCGCCCACGTCGCCGAGCAGTTCCCGCAGCTGTGCGAGGCGGAGACCGAGGTCTTCTCCCGCCTGCTGGGGACCCACGTGCAACGTCTTGCCACCATCGCCCACGGCGACGGTGTCTGCACGACCTTCGTCCCGAAGGGCCGCGAGGCCGGCAAGACCGCCCACAGCACCACCAAGACCACCAACGCTTCTGCAAGCACGGCCGGGAGGAACCCCGCATGACTCTCCCCACGGAGACTGCTCACCCTGAGCTTGAGGGCCTGGGCACGTACGAATACGGCTGGGCCGACTCCGACGTGGCCGGCGCTTCCGCCAAGCGCGGCCTGTCCGAGGACGTCGTCCGCGACATCTCGGCGAAGAAGAACGAGCCCGAGTGGATGCTCAAGCTCCGCCTCAAGGGTCTGAAGCTCTTCGGCAAGAAGCCCATGCCGAACTGGGGCTCGGACCTGTCGGGCATCGACTTCGACAACATCAAGTACTTCGTGCGCTCCACGGAGCAGCAGGCCGCCTCCTGGGAGGACCTGCCCGAGGACATCAAGAACACGTACGACAAGCTCGGCATCCCGGAGGCGGAGAAGCAGCGCCTGGTCGCCGGTGTCGCGGCCCAGTACGAGTCCGAGGTCGTGTACCACCAGATCCGCGAGGACCTGGAGGCGCAGGGCGTGATCTTCCTGGACACCGACACGGCGCTCAAGGAGCACCCGGAGCTGTTCCAGGAGTACTTCGGCACGGTCATCCCGGTCGGCGACAACAAGTTCGCCTCGCTGAACAGCGCGGTGTGGTCCGGCGGCTCGTTCATCTACGTGCCCAAGGGCGTCCACGTGGACATCCCGCTGCAGGCCTACTTCCGGATCAACACCGAGAACATGGGCCAGTTCGAGCGGACGCTGATCATCGTCGACGAGGACGCCTACGTCCACTACGTCGAGGGCTGCACCGCCCCGATCTACAAGTCCGACTCGCTGCACTCCGCGGTCGTGGAGATCGTCGTCAAGAAGGGCGGCCGCTGCCGCTACACGACGATCCAGAACTGGTCGAACAACGTCTACAACCTGGTCACCAAGCGCGCCGTCGCCTACGAGGGCGCGACCATGGAGTGGGTCGACGGCAACATCGGCTCCAAGGTGACGATGAAGTACCCGGCCGTCTACCTGATGGGCGAGCACGCCAAGGGCGAGACCCTGTCCATCGCCTTCGCGGGCGAGGGCCAGCACCAGGACGCGGGCGCCAAGATGGTCCACATGGCCCCGCACACCTCGTCCAACATCGTCTCCAAGTCGGTGGCGCGGGGCGGCGGCCGTACGTCCTACCGCGGTCTCATCGAGATCGGCGAGGGCGCCGAGGGCTCCAAGTCCAACGTGCTCTGCGACGCCCTGCTGGTGGACACCATCTCCCGCTCGGACACCTACCCCTACGTGGACGTCCGCGAGGACGACGTGTCCATGGGCCACGAGGCGACCGTCTCCAAGGTCAGCGACGACCAGCTCTTCTACCTGATGGCGCGCGGCCTGTCCGAGGACGAGGCCATGGCGATGATCGTGCGCGGCTTCGTCGAGCCGATCGCCCGCGAGCTGCCGATGGAGTACGCGCTGGAGCTGAACCGGCTGATCGAGCTGCAGATGGAAGGCGCGGTCGGCTGACGGCCGCAGCGAGCAGCGACTGATTCTCAACGAGGAAGAGAGCACGACGACAGCCATGGCTGAGGCTCAGACAATTCCGGCGGGTTCCACCACCACCGGCTCGATCGCGGTGGCCGCCGAGTCCACCGTCGCCACCCGGATGAGCGCCCCGCCGTCCTACGACGTGGCCGACTTCCCGGTACCGCACGGCCGCGAGGAGGAGTGGCGCTTCACGCCCCTCGCGCGCCTGAAGGGCCTGCACGACGGCACCGCCGTCGCGTCCGGCGCCGACCTGAAGATCGACATCAAGGCGCCCGAAGGCGTCACCCACGAGCTCGTCGACCGCGCCGACCCCCGCGTCGGCAAGGCCGGCAAGCCGGTCGACCGGGTCGCCGCCCAGGCGTACAGCTCCTTCGAGAAGGCATCCGTCGTCTCGGTGCCCAAGGACACGGTGCTGACCGAGCCGATCCGCATCGCCGTGCACGGCGAGGGCGGCACGGCCTTCGGCCACCAGGTCATCGAGCTGGGCGCGTTCGCCGAGGCCGTCGTCGTCATCGACCACACCGGTGACGCCACGCTCGCCGCCAACGTCGACTACCTGATCGGCGACGGCGCCAAGCTGACCGTCGTCTCGGTGCAGGACTGGGACGACACCGCCGTCCACGTCGGCCAGCACAACGCGCTGGTCGGCCGCGACGCCGGCTTCAAGTCCGTGATCGTCACCTTCGGCGGCGACCTGGTCCGGCTGCACCCGCGCGTCACGTACGCGGCGCCCGGCGGTGAGGCCGAGTTCTACGGCCTGTACTTCACCGACAACGGCCAGCACCAGGAGCACCGCCTCTTCGTCGACCACGAGGCGGCCAACTGCCGCTCCAACGTCGTCTACAAGGGCGCCCTCCAGGGCCAGGACGCGCACGCCGTCTGGATCGGCGACGTCCTCATCCGCGCCGCCGCCACCGGCACGGACACCTACGAGCTCAACCGCAACCTCGTGCTGACCGACGGCGCGCGGGTCGACTCGGTGCCCAACCTGGAGATCGAGACCGGCGAGATCGTCGGCGCCGGCCACGCGAGCGCCACCGGCCGCTTCGACGACGAGCAGCTGTTCTACCTGATGGCCCGCGGCATCCCGGCCGACGAGGCCCGCCGTCTGGTCGTCCGCGGCTTCTTCGCCGAACTCGTCCAGCAGATCGGCCTGCCGGACGTGGAAGAGCGCCTGATCACCAAGATCGAGGCCGAGCTGGAAGCGTCCGTGGCATGAGCCCGGCCTACGTACGCGCCTGCGGGCTGTCCGAGCTGGAGGAGGACAGCCCCAAGCGGGTCGAACTCGACGGCGTACCGGTCTCGCTCGTCCGTACCGAGGGCGAGGTGTTCGCGATCAACGACATCTGCTCGCACGCGAACGTCTCCCTGTCCGAGGGCGAGGTGGAGGACTGTGCGATCGAGTGCTGGCTGCACGGCTCCAGCTTCGACCTGCGCACCGGCAAGCCGTCCGGCCTCCCCGCGACGCAGCCCGTCCCCGTATACCCCGTAAAGATCGAAGGAGAGGGCCCGGACGCTTCCGTGCTCGTCTCCGTCACCCAGGAGTCCTGAGTCCCCATGGCAACGCTTGAGATCCACGACCTGCACGTCTCCGTCGAGGCCGAAGGCGGCCCGCGCGAGATCCTGAAGGGCGTCGACCTGACCGTGAAGCAGGGCGAGACGCACGCCATCATGGGCCCCAACGGCTCCGGCAAGTCCACCCTCGCCTACTCGCTGGCGGGTCACCCCAAGTACACGATCACCGGCGGCACCGTCACCCTCGACGGCGAGGACGTCCTGGAGATGTCCGTCGACGAGCGCGCCCGCGCCGGCGTCTTCCTCGCCATGCAGTACCCGGTCGAGGTCCCCGGCGTCTCGGTCTCCAACTTCCTGCGCACCTCCGCCACCGCCATCCGCGGCGAGGCCCCCAAGCTGCGTACGTGGGTCAAGGAGGTCAAGGAGGCCATGGAGCGGCTGTCCATGGACCCGGCCTTCGCCGAGCGCAACGTCAACGAGGGTTTCTCCGGCGGTGAGAAGAAGCGCCACGAGATCCTCCAGCTGGAGCTGCTCAAGCCGAAGATCGCGATCCTCGACGAGACCGACTCCGGCCTGGACGTCGACGCGCTGCGCGTCGTCTCCGAGGGCGTCAACCGCGTCCGCGAGGGCGGTGACGTGGGCACCCTGCTGATCACCCACTACACCCGGATCCTCCGGTACATCAAGCCCGACCACGTGCACGTCTTCGCCAACGGCCGGATCGCCGAGTCCGGCGGCCCGGAGCTGGCGGACAAGCTGGAGGCCGAGGGCTACGAGGCGTACGTGAAGGGTGGCGCAACCGCGTGACAAAGCTGCCGGGCCTCCTCGACACAGAGGCGATCCGCAAGGACTTCCCCATCCTGGAGCGACGGATCCACGACGGGAAGAAGGTCGTGTATCTGGACAACGCGGCGACCTCCCAGAAGCCCCGCCAGGTGCTCGACGCGCTGAACGGGTACTACGAGCGCTACAACGCCAACGTCCACCGCGGTGTGCACGTGCTCGCCGAGGAGGCCACGGCGCTGTACGAGGGCGCGCGCGACAAGGTCGCCGCGTTCGTCAACGCGCCGAGCCGCGACGAGGTGATCTTCACCAAGAACGCCTCCGAGTCGCTCAACCTCGTGGCGAACATGCTCGGCTGGGCCGACGAGCCGTACCGCGTCGACCAGGACACCGAGATCGTCATCACGGAGATGGAGCACCACTCCAACATCGTGCCGTGGCAGCTGCTCTCGCAGCGCACCGGCGCGAAGCTGAAGTGGTTCGGGCTGACCGACGACGGCCGGCTCGACCTGGACACGATCGACGAGGTCATCACCGACCGCACGAAGATCGTCTCCTTCACGCTCGTCTCCAACCTGATGGGCACCGTCAACCCGGTCGAGGCGATCATCCGCCGCGCCCAGGAGGTCGGCGCGCTGGTCTGCATCGACGCCTCGCAGGCCGCCCCGCACATGCCGCTGGACGTCCAGGCGCTCCAGGCGGACTTCGTGGCCTTCACCGGCCACAAGATGTGCGGCCCGACCGGCATCGGCGTCCTGTGGGGCCGCCAGGAGCTGCTGGAAGACCTCCCGCCGTTCCTCGGTGGCGGCGAAATGATCGAGACAGTGTCCATGCACTCCTCGACCTACGCCCCCGCCCCTCACAAGTTCGAGGCCGGTACGCCCCCGATCGCCCAGGCCGTCGGCCTCGGCGCGGCCGTGGACTACCTCACCTCGATCGGCATGGAGAACATCGCCGCGCACGAGCACGCGATCACCGAGTACGCCGTCAAGCGGTTGCTGGAGGTCCCGGACCTGCGCATCATCGGCCCCGCCACGGCCGAGGACCGCGGCGCGACGATCTCCTTCACGCTCGGTGACATCCACCCGCACGACGTGGGCCAGGTACTGGACGAGCAGGGCATCGCGGTCCGGGTCGGCCACCACTGCGCGCGGCCGGTCTGCCTGCGCTACGGAATTCCCGCGACCACGCGAGCGTCTTTCTATCTGTACTCCACTCCGGCCGAGGTCGACGCCCTCGTCGAGGGGCTGGAGCACGTCCGCAACTTCTTCGGATGAGGACGAGGACTGACTGAGCCGTGAAGCTGGATTCCATGTACCAGGACGTCATCCTGGACCACTACAAGCACCCCCACGGGCGCGGTCTTCGGGACGGCGACGCCGAGGTGCACCACGTCAACCCGACCTGCGGTGACGAGATCACGCTGCGCGTACGGCTCAACGGTGCGACCGTGGAAGACGTGTCGTACGAGGGCCAGGGCTGCTCCATCAGCCAGGCCAGCGCGTCCGTGCTCAACGACCTGCTGGTCGGCAAGGAGCTGGGCGAGGCGCAGAAGATCCAGGAGACCTTCCTGGAGCTGATGCAGTCCCGCGGCCAGCTGGAGCCCGACGACGCGATGGAGGAGGTGCTGGAGGACGCGGTGGCGTTCGCCGGCGTCTCGAAGTACCCGGCACGCGTGAAGTGCGCGCTGCTGAGCTGGATGGCCTGGAAGGACGCCACGGCCAAGGCTTTGTCCGAGGAGGCGAAGACCGCATGACCGACGCAGTAACCACGAAGCCGGCCTCGGAGGAAGAGGTCCGCGAGGCCCTGTACGACGTCGTCGACCCCGAGCTGGGCATCGACGTCGTCAACCTGGGCCTGATCTACGGCATCCACGTCGACGACGCCAACATCGCCACCATCGACATGACGCTCACCTCGGCGGCCTGCCCGCTGACCGACGTCATCGAGGACCAGGCGAAGTCCGCCACGGACGGCATCGTCAACGAACTGAAGATCAACTGGGTCTGGATGCCGCCGTGGGGCCCGGACAAGATCACGGACGATGGGCGCGAGCAGCTGCGGGCGCTCGGCTTCAACGTCTGATCCCGCAGGGATCGCTTTTGCGCGAACGGCTGTGCCCGCCGGGTCTCCCCGGCGGGCACAGCCGTTTTCGTGCCTACTTGCGCGCCGCGCGGAACACCTCGGTCATCTGCATGGCGGTGGTGAGGTTGATACGGCCGGTGTCGATGAGGTGCACAGGCGTACCGAGCCCGGCCACCGGATGCGGGTCCAGCCGCAGACTGGGGAACTGAACGCCGACGGCCCGTGCGGCCTCGCCGAGGTCGCACATGATTTCGCGGGCGGTTTCGGCGGGGGACATGTTCTCGAAGCGGTTGGTCATGCGGTGTGCCTCCGTGGGGGGGGGTAGCTGTTTCCGCTTACAGCGTGGAGTCGCACGAGTACGCTCGCCAGTAGGCACAGAGTGACAAAGGGCAGGTCACGCAAAGGAGTTGCCCATATGAGCGATAGCCGCATTCCTCCGTCACGTACGGCCTACGGGGAGGAGCTGAGAAAGCGGCGGGAGGCGGCCGGCCTCACCCAGGAAAAGCTGAGCGAGCAAGTGGTCATGTCGCGCACGCATATCGCCCACATCGAGGCGGGGCGCCGGAAACCGGCACCGGACGACGCGCGGCGCCTGGATCAAGTGCTGGTCACGGGAGGCGTGTTCGCCCGGTTCCTGCCGACGCTCGACGGGCGGCCGGTGGCCGATCATTACGAACAGGCCGCGCTGTTCGAACAGCAGGCGACGATGGTTCAGGAGTATGGGGCCACGCTCGTGCCGGGGCTTTTGCAGACCAGGGCCTACGCCCGAGCGGTATTCCGATCGGGATTCCCTCCCATGAGCGACAAGGATTGTGACGACGCTGTCGTCACGCGAATCGCGCGCCAGAGCATCCTCGAAGACGCCGTAACACCTGCGCTATGGGTGCTCCTTGACGAAGCGGTGTTGCGGCGTCCGGTGGGCGGGCCAGCCGTCATGGCCGAACAACTCCGGCATATCGCGGGCATGGGCGAACGGGGGCGGGTTCGCGTCCATGTCATTCCGTTCTCGGTGGGCGTCCACGCGATACTGGAAAGCGGTACGACGTTGATGTGGTTCGACGACGCGCCGCCTATCGTCTACGTCGAGGGGCTGCGCACCGGCACCATCCTGGACAGCCCGGATGTGGTCCACAACTGCCAGTCCTCCTACGCCCTCGCCCTGGGTGATGCGCGGTCGCACGAAGATTCCCTGGCTTTGGTCAGGGCTGTCGCGGAGGAGTACGAACATGGGTAGCAGCCAGTACGTCATCGCCCGCGCGTCGGTGTTGTCGACGTGGCGGAAGTCCAGCTACAGCGGCGCTAGTGAGGGGAACTGCCTCGAAGTGGCGGATGGCGCGACAGGGATAGTCCTGGTGCGGGACTCCAAGAATCCGGATGGTCCGGTGCTTGTCTTCTCCGACGCGGCCTTCGCGTCGTTCGTCGGGGCTGTCCGGCTGTCCTGACCCCCTGACACGGCCATGCCCGCCCGGCACACTGGCGGGCATGGCCGTTTCTCTGTATCAACTCGCTGTCGACGCCCACGATCTGAAGGGCCTCGCCACCTTCTGGGCCCAGGTGCTGGACTGGCGCATCGTCTACGAGGACGCGGAGGAGGTGATCATCGCGGCCGATGAGCATGCGCTGCCGGGCATCACCTTCCTCGCCGTACCCGAGGCGAAGGCGGGCAAGAACCGGCTGCACATCGACCTCGCGCCGGACGACCAGGCCGTCGAGGTCGAGCGGATCGTCGGGCTCGGGGCGCGTCGGGCGGATGTGGGGCAGGGGGACGACGTGAGCTGGGTGGTGCTGGCGGACCCGGAGGGGAACGAGTTCTGCGTGCTGCGGCCGAAGAAGTCGTTGCTGGACTGACCGGCGTCACCTACCCGCCGGAGGTGGCTTTCCCGACGAGCGACGTGAGGATCGACCGGGGGTGTGTCCATAGCAGAGCACCGCCGATTCCCGGCACGACATGGCGATGCGCACCGGGTATACGGGCAGCGAGCAGTGCTCCGTTGTCGGGCGAGTGGCTGGTGTCCTGCTCGCCGTACCAGATGTCGACCGGGACGCGGATCTCGTCGAGGGCGAAGGGCCACCGTCCCATCGCCAGGACGGTGTCGCGGGCGTAACCGGCGGCGCCTTGGGCGAATGCCTCGTCCAAGGCCCTGCGGTAGCCGAACGCGAAATCAGGGTCCTGATAGACGGCGAGGTCGCACTCCGGGCTGCCGGCCATGACCATGTCCCACATCGCATCTGCGGTGAAGCTCGCGAACAGCTCTTCGGCGCCGGCCGGATCGCGCTCGGTCCGCTCGACGAGACCGCGCAGGTCCGGCTCCAGAACGGAAGCGAATTGCGGCGCGGCGACCTCGTCCGCACCGGAGACGACGGCCAGTGCCGAGGCGACGCCCTCCGCGGCGCAGGCGAGGGCGAAGGGCGCACCTTGCGAGTTCCCGACCACGGCCGGGTGCCCCAGCCCGCGCAGCAGACAGAGGTGCCGCATGTCGTCGGCGAACTCGGAGAACGTGCGCCCGGGGGCGGGCGTCGAGGCGCCGAGCCCCGGGCGGTCCACGGAGACGAGGCGCACTCCAAGCGCCTCGACGACGCCTGCGCCGAAGCCGAGCCACCGGCTCGTGGCCGCACCCGGACACAGCAGAACGGGCGCTCCGTCCGGCGGCCCCCACTCGGCCCAGCCGAGCAACCGCCCGTCAGGCAGGGCGCTTTCGCCCAGCCGATCAGGTGCATCGAAGAATTCAGACATGATCAACATCATGGCCGGGAGCAGGGTGCCCCGCATCCGAATTTCCCTTGTGTACGACCGTACGCAACGTTGTGTACGCTCGTACGTATGGTGTACCTGACGCTTGCCGGAGCGATTGCCTCCGAGATCCTCGCGACGACCGCGATGAAGTACAGCGACGGCTTCAGCAAGCTGTGGCCCTCGCTGGGGACCGTGCTGGGGTATGTCGTCGCGTTCGTGCTGCTCGCGAAGACCCTGAAGACGATGGACGTCGGTACGGCGTACGCGATCTGGTCGGGGGCCGGTACGGCCGTCGTCGCGGCGATCGGGATGGTGTTCCTGGGGGAGGCGGCGACCGCCGCGCGGATCATCGGGGTGGTGCTCGTGATCACGGGGGTCGTCGTGCTGAATCTGGGCGGGGCGCACTGATGCCGCGCCGTTACGACCCGGACCGGCCGCAGCGGATCATCGACGCGGCGATCCGGGTGGTGGGCGAGCGGGGCATCGCCGGGCTCAGCCATCGCGCGGTGGCGGCCGAGGCGGACGTACCGCTCGGGTCCACGACGTACCACTTCGCCTCGCTGGACGATCTGCTGGTGGCGGCATTGCGGCAGGTCAACGGGGCGTGGCTGGCCGGGATCGAGGAGTGGGAGCGGGGGGTGGACGCCTCGGTCCCGCTGGCGGACGAGCTGACGCGGCTGGTCGAGGAGTCGCTGACCGGCGACCGGGCACGGGCGGAGCTGGAGTACGAGCTGTACCTCGCCGCGCTGCGGCACGAGGCGGTGCGGCCGCTCGCGGCCGAGTGTCTCGACGCCATGGTCGAGCTGCTGGCGCGGCGGACCGGTGACGAGGGCACCGCGCGGGCGCTGGTCGGACTGATCGACGGGCTGACGTTGCAACATTTGCTGACGGGCCGGGAGTTCGACCGGGCGGAGGTGCGGGACGCGGTGGTGCGGGTGCTGGGCTGAGGTGGTCGCCGGGGCATCCCGGTCTCCGGACCGGTTCGCCTCCGTGGCCCCCCTCCGGTTAGGTTTTCGATATGACCGAAGCTGCTACCTCCCGTACCACCGGCGCCGTCGCCGCCGGCCTCGCCACCGTCACCACCGACGGCACCATCCTCGACACCTGGTTCCCCGCGCCGGAGCTGGTGGCCGACCCCGGTCCCGCCGGTACCGAGCGGCTGACCGACGAGCGCGCCGTCGAGCTGCTCGGCGAGGCCGCGCCGAAGGCGGTCGGCACCGACGCGCGCCGTGGCGTCGAGGTCGTGGCCGTCCGTACGGTCATCTCCTCGCTGGACGACAAGCCGCTGGACGCGCACGACGTGTACCTGCGCCTGCACCTGCTCAGCCACCGGCTGGTCAAGCCGCACGGCCAGAGCCTGGAGGGCATGTTCGGCCTGCTGGCCAACGTCGCCTGGACCTCGCTGGGCCCGGTGCCCGTCGACCAGGTGGAGACCGCGCGCCTGAACGCCCGCGCCGAGGGCCTGCACCTTCAGGTCACCAGCGTCGACAAGTTCCCCCGGATGACGGACTACGTCACTCCGGCGGGCGTACGGATCGCCGACGCCGACCGGGTGCGGCTCGGCGCGCACCTCGCCGCGGGCACCACCGTCATGCACGAGGGCTTCGTCAACTTCAACGCGGGCACGCTCGGCACCTCGATGGTCGAAGGCCGCATCTCCGCGGGCGTCGTCATCGGTGACGGTTCGGACATCGGCGGCGGCGCCTCCACGATGGGCACGCTGTCCGGCGGCGGCAAGCAGATCATCTCGATCGGCGAGCGCTGCCTGCTCGGCGCGGAGTCCGGCATCGGCATCGCGCTGGGCGACGAGTGCGTGGTCGAGGCCGGTCTGTACGTGACCGCGGGCACCCGCGTCACCATGCCCGACGGCCAGATCGTCAAGGCCGCCGAGCTGTCCGGCGCCGACAACATCCTCTTCCGCCGCAACTCCACCACCGGCACCGTCGAGGCCCGCCCGAACAAGGCCGACTGGGGCGGCCTGAACGACGTGCTGCACAGCCACAACTGAGCCCGTGCGCCGCGCCCGCAACGGGCGGCGCACCCGGCGCGCACAGCGGCCCGGCGGGACCTTCCGAGGTTTCCCCGCCGGGCCGCTGCCGTGTCCTGGCCGGTATCGGACGGTGCCAACCGCGCCGTTCCTGGGCACCATGGCGGGACGGTGTCCAACGGACCGACCGGACCGGGAGGCGTCATGAGGCTGGGTAAACCGCTCGCTGTCGGTATCGCGGAGGACGTGGAGGTCGAGGAGAGGGCGGCAGGGCCTCAGGCGGTGACAAAGGAGGCCGGGGTGCCGGTTTCCGGCGGTGGGGTTGAGACGTCAGGTGCCGGTGAATTGCGACAGGAACGCGTGCCGGCCGGCCGATGAGGCTGCGGTTGCCCGAGGAGCGACCCGCGTCGCCGCCCCTGGGGTACAAGCTGGCGCACCCGGTCATCTCCCACGACGGCACCCGGGTCGGGTTCGCGGGGATCTCGCTCGGCGGTGCGCTGCCGTACGGGTTCCTCGACGAGGCCCGCTGCGTGTACGGCAGGCGCCACCGCTGCCCCGCCCTGCGCTGTGACTGCGGTTTCTACTGCCTGCACACGTTCGACCAGGCCCTGGCCCTGGCGTGTGCGAGCGAGTACCACCGGGCGGTGCTGCTGGAGGTGACCGTCCTCGGCTCGTACATCCGCTTCGAGCGCGGGATGCGGTACGCGCGGCAGCGGGTGCGGGTGGCGCGGGTCGGCGCGTGCGCGTGCGGCATGGAGCCGTGCGGGTTCGCGGACGCGGGGTGGGGGCGTACGGGCTGGCGGGTGCTGACCGCCGTCTGCGCGCAGTGTGCGGCGCTGCGCGGGCGGACGGCGTTCGCGTCCTGGACGGCGGTCGGCTTCGCGGAGTTCGTACGGCTCGGGGGCGGGCCGCTGCGGATCGTGGCGGGCGGCGAACCGGAGGGCGGCCCGTAACCGTATCCGTACGGTACGGAGACGGGGGCATGTCATGAGCCCGCTACGCTGACCGCATGCGCGATCTTGTGGCGGGAACGGGGTATCTGGGGAAGGGGCAGCGCTGGGTTGCCCGGCACGGCCGGTGGTGGGGGTTCGGGATGATTCCCGCACTCATCGCTCTCGTGCTGTACGCGGCGGCGCTGGTCGCGCTCGCCTTCTACGCGGGCGACCTCGCCTCTTGGGCGACGCCGTTCGCGGACGGCTGGGGAACGCCCTGGCAGGGGGCGCTGCGCGGGCTGTTCGTCGCGCTGCTCTTCGCGGGCGGCCTGCTGCTGTCCGTGCTGACCTTCACCGCCGTCACGCTGCTGATCGGCGACCCCTTCTACGAGTCGCTGTCGGAGAAGGTGGAGGAGAGCGAGGGCGGCTGCCCGCCGGGGCCCGGACTGCCGCTGTGGCGGGAACTGTGGATCTCGCTGCGGGACAGCGTGCACGTTCTGGTGCGTGCTGCCGGTTTCGGGCTGCTCTTCTTCGCGCTGGGGTTCATCCCCGTGGTCGGGCAGACCGTGGTGCCCGCGATCGGCTTCTGCGTCTCGGGCTTCTTCTTGACGGTGGAGCTGACGTCGGTGGCGATGCAGCGGCGCGGCATCCCCGTGCGGGAACGGCTGCGGATGCTGCGCGGCCGCAAGGGGCTCGCCGTCGGTTTCGGTACTCCGCTGGTGCTGCTGTTCCTCGTGCCGTTCGTGGCGGTGTTCCTGATGCCGGGGGCGGTGGCCGGCGCGACGCTGCTCGTCCGTGATCTCACCGGGGAGGACGAGGAAGCGGCCGAGGAGGACGGAGTTACCGCTGAGCGGTCTTCAGAGCCTTCGCCAGCGCGCTGGTGATCCCGGGGCCTGCTGCCAGGAGAGGCGCGCGGACCGGTCCGGCGGGCAGGCCGAGCGTGTTCAGGAGCGCCTTGGCGGTGACCGCGCCGGGGTGTTCGGTGCCCATCATCGTCTCGATGAGCGGTACCAGGCGGAGGTAGCGGCGCGTGGCCCCGGCCGGGTCGCCCGCGTCGTACGCGTCGAGGACGGCCCGTACCTCGCGCGGCGCGGCGTTGGCCACCGTGCTGACGCAGCCGACGGCGCCGATGGCCCGCAGCGGGAGGGCCTGCTCGTCGCAGCCCGCGTAGTACGCGAGGTCGGTGGCCGCCAGCACCTTCGCGGTCTTCATGAGGTCGTACGCGCAGTCCTTGACGCCCGCGACGCGCGGGTGTTCCGCGAGGCGCAGGAGGGTGTCGGCGGCCAGTGCGGTGCCGGTGCCGGTGCGCCCGGGGATGTCGTACAGCATGACCGGCAGGCCGGTGGCGCCGGCGACCGTGCGCAGGTGGTGGGCGACGGCTTCCCGGCCGGGGCAGGAGTAGGCGGGGGCGGCGACGAGCAGGCCGTGGGCGCCGGCGCGTTCGGCGGTGCGGGCCAGTTCGGTGCTGTGCCGGGTGTCGCCGGTGCCGACCCCGGCGGTGATCCGCGCCCGGTCGCCGACCGCCTCGACGACGGCCCGGATCAGGGTTTCCTTCTCGGCGTCGGTGGTCGTCGGCGCTTCGCCGGTGGTGCCGCTGAGGACGAGGCCGTCACAGCCCTCGCCGACGAGGTGGACGGCGAGGCGCTGCGCGCCGTCCGGGTCCAGGCCGCCGTCCGTGCGGAACGGCGTGATCATCGCGGCGGCGGTACGGCCGAAGGGGGGCGGGGACGGGACAGCGCTCGTTGTGGTCACGGAACGGAGTCTGTCCCCGCCAAACCTTCAGGTCTACTTAGTTGTGCTGAGGTAAGCCTTAAGCACTGCTACGGCTTCAGGCGCAGCACCTGCGGGTCGTGGTCGCTCGACTGGTCGGCGTACTCCGCGTTGATGTGGACGATGTCGTAGTCCACGCGGCGCAGGTGGCGGCTGGTGAGCATGTGGTCCAGCACCTGCGAGTTGCCCTGGTAGACATAGCCGTACCGCTCGCCGCGCGGCAGCCGGTCGACGAGGTCGGTGAGGACGCCGCCGGCGGTCAGGGCCTTGAGCGCAGGGGAGAACTGGTAGTCGTTGAGGTCGCCGGCCACCACCACGTCGGCCTTCGGGGCCACGGCGAGGACGTCCTTCACGAAGGCGTTCACGGCTCGCGCCTGCTGGACGCGCTGGGCCTCCGACGTACGGGCCGGGGGCTGGAAGCGGCTGTCGATGCCCTGGTCGCCGCCCTTGGAGTTGAAGTGGTTGGCGACGACGAAGACCGGGCGGCCCCGGAAGCAGAACTGGCCGGCCAGCGGCTTGCGGCTGTTGGCCCAGGCGGCGTTGCCGGGGTCGATGCGGCCGGGGGAGGCGGTCAGGCGCGGCTTGCCGTGGGAGCCGGTCACCTTGACGGGGGTGGTGGCGTCGCCGCCGGCGATGTCCGTGAACGAGACGCGCGCCGGGTTGAAGAGGAACGCGGTGCGGATGTTGCCGCCGGGCTGGCCGCCGTCCTGGTTGTTCACCGGGTCGATCTGGCGCCACTCGTAGGACGGGCCGCCGGCCGCCTTGACGGCCTCGGTGAGCCGCTTGAGCGTCGCGTTCGCGGAGACGGTGCCGTCGTTCGCCGGGCCGTTGTCGTCCTGCACCTCCTCCAGCGCCACGATGTCGGGCGCGGCGAGGTTCTTCACCAGCGCCTCGGCCAGCCGCGCGAACTTGGCGGGCGGCGTCTTCGGGGAAAGGTTCTCGACGTTGTACGTGGCCACGGCCAGCTCGTCGGCGGCCTGCCCCCGCGTGGTCTCGCGGGCCGGGCCGCGGTCGGTGAGCGTGCCCAGCTCGGTGGCCGCGATGCCGTACCCGCCGAAGTTGTCGTAGTCCAGCGGGCCCGCGGTGGTGCCGGTCAGCTCGTCGCCGGTGTCCGCGACGGGGAAGGGCCGCTGGGCGAAGGGGATGAGCGACGTGATCTTGATGCGGCCGGAGTTGGGGTCCTGGTACGAGCCGTAGAGCGCGCCGCCGCGCACGGTGCGGTTGTGGCGGGGCTCGGCGGTCGCCCACAGTTCGTTGTGCGAACTGGTCGGGCCGACGACGGACGCGTCCGCGAGCGAGACCCGCATGCCCTCCAGCGACTCGTAGCGGTCCAGGGCGTAGGAGTGCGGGCGCAGCGGCAGGCCCTCGATGCTCTTGCCGCCCGCCGACGGGGCGTAACGGTCCGGCACGGAAGCGGCGTTGAGCTTGAAAGCGGCCGGCAGCGGGTTGCCGGAGGAGACCACGGTCCAGGCGGCGCCGGTGATCTCGGTGACGGACTGCAGGCCCGCCTGCTCGCCACCCGGGTAGTACTCGCTGACCGTGCCGGAGACCCGTACGGAATCGCCGACGGCGGCCTTGGGCGTCTCCTTGCCGGTGAAGACGAAGACCGCCTCGCTGGTGGCCGGGTCGCGGTCAGGGCGCGGGTCCTGCACCCAGAAGCCGCGGGCCGAGCCGAAGGCCCGTACCGCCGTGACCGTGCCGGGCACGTCGGCGACCTGCTTGCCCGCGAACGGCGAGAGGCGGGTCGTGCCCTGGAGATCGTGGATGCGGGTGCCCGCGGCCGAGGCGGACTGGGGCACGGCGAGCAGCCCGCCGGTCAGCGCGGCGGCGACCGCCGCGGTCAGCGCGGCCGATCTGCGCAGCGTGCGGCGGCAGGGCGTACGGGACGGTTCGTGCGGCGGTATGTGCGCGGACACGGCGGGCCTCCGGAAGGCGGGCGAGGGGTGGGGTACAGCGCGGAAGAAGGCGGAGATGCGGCGGAGCGGAAACGGTCCGGCCGTCTCTACGCGCGTCAATCTCTTGTGTGCTCCCGGCAGTTGTCAAGGTTCGCCGGGTGCCCGGGTACGGAAACCAAGGTGAACCGCCCGAGATGCACGGAATTCCGTCTACGCTGGGGCTTCGTACGAGCCGTAGTCCGCACGAGGAGCTGAACCCGAGATGTCCGCAGACCGCCCCACCCTGCCGCCGGTGCGGCTGCACTCCGACGCGGAGCTGGCGCGGGACGCGCTGAGCGCACCGCTGCTCGCCCGGGCCGCGAAGCTGGCCCGCTGGGCCGAACCGGGTGTGCCCGTCGGGGTGGGCGGCGAGATCCTCCAAGAGCAGCTGGCCGACGCCGTCGCCCACCTCGGCCTCCAGGACGACGAGGACGGTGCCGGGTACGCCGCCGAGGCGTGGCAGCTGGCGGTCGACACCGGCCTGGTGGAGATCGAGGAGACCGCCGAGGAGGACGACGACCGGCCCGGCGACGCCGCGGTCGGCACCGCCACCCCCGGCGAGGAGCTGTCGCTGCTGACCTCGGGCAGCCCGCAGGACATCCTCGACATCTGGCTCGGCGGCATGGAGACCGTGCTCGCCGACGCCGTGGCGCCCGACCTCTCCGACATCGCCGACCAGATCGCCGAGGGCGGCGAACTGGACCTGGACGCGATCGACTGGAACCCGGAGGAGGAGGCCGAGCTGCTGGACGGCATCCTCGGCAACCTCTACCTGCTGACCGCCCTGAACGAGGACCCCGAGCAGGCCGTACCGCTGCCCGCGCTCGCCGCCTCCATGATCGTGCCGGACGACATGGACGAGCCGACCGACGACATCCTCGAAGAGGTGTCCGAGGCGATGATGCGGCTCGACGACCAGTTCCGGGTCCTGGAGCCGATCGGCCTGGTCGCCTTCCGGCCGGTGGACGAGGCGCTCATCGAGGAGCTGGACGAGGACGGCGTGACCACGAGGTCCGCCGAGCCCCTGGAGGACGAGGACGTCTCCCGTTACGGCATGGTCCGCCTCACCCCGCTGGGCGTCTACGCCGTACGCGCCCGGATGCTGGACGCCGGCATCGAGGCCCCGGCCGTCGGCGACCTCACCGACAAGGGCGCCGACGTGCTGCTGGACGCGCTGCCCGGCTACCCGGAAACCCTCGCGCAGGCCGAGTCCGAGCAGTGGCTCGCGGCCCGCGAGCCCGCCGACGCCGCCCGCGACCTGCTCGCGGCCGCCCGCGGCGACGACGAGAACGCGCCGCTGCGCCGGCTCGCCTGCCAGCAGACGCTGTCGCTGGCCGGGCCGGACGCCGAGCCCGCGCTGCGCGAGGTGCTCGACGACCGGCAGCTGGGCGGGCTGGCCCGGGTGTGGCTCGCCGAGCGCGGCGCAGCGGACATCCCGGAGCCGTCCCAGGACATGATCTTCTGGCTCACCGTGGACACCATCGCGGCCCAGCTCGACGCGGCAGAGGCGGGCGAGGAGAGCGCCGCCGAGCTGCGCGGTCTCGTCGAGGGGCTGGTCGGGCAGCACAACGGGTTCTTCGACGCGGCCTGGCGGGTGGACCACCCGGCGACCGCCGACGTACTGGAGGCCATGGGCCGGCTGCACCCGGACAAGAAGGCCGCCAAGGAAGCCCGTAAGGCCGCCTTCAAGGCACGCTCCCGCCAGGCGGGTTGAGCACCCGCGTACAGGACTCCCGGGGGTACGGCCAGACCGCCGCGCCCCCGGGAGCCGCGGCCGGCGGGTGACGGGAACACCGCGGCGCTCCCGCCGCCCACCGGCCTGATCCTGCGGCGGCGCGCCGTCAGCACACCAGCTGGGTCACGCAGTTGAACGACGTGGACTGGCCGTTGAAGCCGTAGGTGCCGCGGTAGGACAGCGGAACCTGGAACTGGCCGATGATGGTGACGGTCGCGGCGCAGTTGCCGCCGCTGCCCGGCCGCTTGGCGTCGATGCGCAGCGACGAACCGATCGAGCCGCCGGTGATGTCCCACGGGGCGCCGCAAATGCCGGTGGTGATCCGGCCGCCCGTGATGACGTTGGTGTTCGGGTTGTAGGTGACCTCCATGTCGAAGGTGAGCGCCTGGTTGTGGAGCGCCATCTTCTGGGTGACCTGGAGGGCTTCCGCCGAGACGTCACGCTGTACGGCGAAGGCCTCGTCGCGGGTCTTGACCTCGGAGCCCTGGGCGTTGACGAACTGGTGCTCGCGGCCCGGGCCCTTCCTCTTCTGCGCTGCGCTTGTCATGGCTCTCCCTCGGGCTCGGTGGGTCAGGCCAGCTGCTCGGCGATCTCGACGCGCAGCAGCGTGCGGACGGTCTCGATGTGGTTGACGATGGTGACCGTCGACGAGCCCGCGAAGAGCAGTCCGACCGCGACGTTGTCGAGCGAGGTGACCAGCGAACCGGAGTCGCCGCCCGCCGAGATGTTCGTGGTCATGATCTGGTCCTTGAAGCGCGCCGTGCCGGCCGTGCCGTAGTTGACGTCGACCGTGGCGTCGGTGGAGATGATCCGCCCGAAGCTGATGTTGGTGGTCCGGCCGGTCTTCTTCACCATGTCGCCCACCGCGACCGACGACTTGCGGCGCCACGCGCGCGGCGCGCCGCTGAAGTACTGCTGCCGCGTGGCGTCCTCGAACTCGATCTTCGCGAGCGCCGCGTCCACCACGTTGTTGTGCTGGGTCAGCGGGATCTGCGGGGCGAACTGGATCGAGATGAAGCGGTCCAGTGTGCCGATCCGGTCCGCGGGGTCCGTACCGCCGTCGAACTTGCCCGGCTGCAGGACGGAGCTGCCCAGCGGCGCGCGGTTGGAGTCCGCCAGCACGTGGTTGTTGCTGAGGATGTAGAACTTGCCCGGTGCGCCGAGTCCCGGCGCGGGCGGGTTGGTCGCGGCGCCGGGCAGGAAGTCGTACACCACGCTGCCCAGCGTGCCCGCGGTGACCTGCACGTTGCCGACCGAGAAGCCGGCCGGGCAGGGGCGCATCCGGCGCTTGAGGAGCTGCGGCTCCAGGGCGCTGCCGAGCTGGCTCAGCTCTTCGAGCATGGGCTGGGACAGCGAGCCCAGCCGGCCGCTGTCGCCTGCGAGGGACTGCTCCTCGCCCATCGGCGACCGGCCCTGGCCGCGCGGCACGCGCTGCTGGGCCTGGGCGGAGATGTGGCCGACGGCCAGGACGTCGGTCGGGGTGCCGTCGTCCATCTCCCGGGGGATCAGGTCCCGTTCGGGCAGCATCGACTCCGGGACCTTCTGCGTGACGAAGACCAGGACGGCTTCCTCGCCGGTGGGCTCGCCGTTGGTCCACTTCACGCCGTGGCCGAAGCCGACCACGTTCGCGGTCGGGTTCTGCGGGTGCATGAAGTCGGACAGTGCCTGTTGGCGGGAGGTGTCACTGACCTGGCCGCCGGTGGGTCCGCGCATCATCTCGGGCTGGTTCACACCAGACCACCTCTTCCCCGGTAGACGTCCCGCGCGGCTCTCAGCCGGCACGGGCCGTGCGCGCACAGGCTCGGGCGCACAGGGTGGTGACGGCTGCGGGGCGGGACCGCGTTCGCTTGACGAGCCCTGGCCGTCGCGGCGGCGGGCTCTGAGAGGAGGGCGGGAACCCGGCACGGAACGCTCCCCGGGCAGTTCCGTGCGGCCGCGGGTCGCCCCGCTCTCCCTACGGGTGATGCAGGTAGGGACTGTCTATTGCCGGGCCGGACGGCGGTCAAGGAGGTACGCGATAAATCTTGCGCTTACTGCGCAGATGCCGCTGATGACCTTGTTTGCCATGGTTTTCCGGGGCGGAGGGTATCGCTTCCCGGACACCGCGGCGTTGTGGAGGGTTCAACCGGAGTTCCGCGGGGCGCGCCAGGGTGTGCCCGCAAGGACTGGGGCACGAACCGGCCATCTTGGAGACGACATGCCGCTCACCCGCAGAGACTTCGCCGTGCGCTCCGCCGCCGGCGCGGGCGTCGCGCTCACCGGCAGCGTGGGCGTACTCGCCACCGCGCCCGGCGCCATCGGGCAGGAGGTCCCCGACGCGCCGGAGCCCGCCCCGGCGGCCGCCGCGCGCAAGTGCGGGCCGGGGTACGGGCCGCTGGTCCCGGACCCGGCGGGCATCCTGGCCCTGCCCGCCGGGTTCACGTACAAGATCATCACCCGGACCGGCGTCACCAAGCTGGAGAGCGGCGAATCCACCCCCTCCCACCACGACGGCACCGCCACCTTCGAAGGCCCGCGCGGCAGCACCCTGCTCGTCAACAACCACGAGCTGAAGGGCCCCCGCGCGAAGTGGCCGCACCCCGTACCGCTCGCCGAAGGCCTGGTCTACGACCCGGCGGCAGCCGGCGGCTGCACCGTCGTCGAGGTCTCCCACGATGGCTCGCACGTCGCCGAACGGGTCGGCATAGCGGGCACCTCCACCAACTGCGCGGGTGGACGCACCCCTTGGGGGACCTGGCTGACCTGCGAGGAGACCGAGGACAGGGCCGGCCAGAACGGCATGACCAAGGACCACGGCTACGTCTTCGAAGTCGACCCCCACGACGCACGCGCCGCCCGCGGCCCGCGGCCGATAAAAGCCCTGGGCCGGTACGCGCACGAAGCCGTCGTCGTCGACCCCAAGCGCGGCCACCTCTACCTCACCGAGGACGCCGACCGCCCCAACGGCCTCTTCTACCGCTGGACCCCGCCGCACGGCTTCAAGCACGGCCGCGGACGGCTGCGCGCCCTCGCCGACGACGCGGGCGTCCTGGCCGCGCCCCGCTGCTACGACTCCGGCGGCCGGTTCGTCGACGACCTCTCCCGCGCGACCAAGACCGGCACGGTCTACGGCGTCGACTGGACCGAGGTCCCGGACCGCGACGCCCGTACCACCCCGGTCCGCAAGCAGTTCCACGACGGCGCGGTCACCCGGGCGCGCAAGCTGGAGGGCATGTGGTGGGCGGACGGCGGCGCGTACCTCGTCGCCTCGTTCGCCCGCGAGGAGAGCCCGGTCCAACACGACGGCCAGGTCTGGTTCTACGACCCCCGCCGCCGCACCCTGACCCTCAAGGTGCTGCTCGGCGTCAACACCGACCCCGGCCGGGACGGCGCCTTCGACGGTCCCGACAACATCACCGTCTCGCCGTACGGCGGCCTGATCATCGCCGAGGACGGCGAGGGCGTACAGCACCTCTTCGGCGCCACGGACGACGGCCGTACGTACCCCATCGCCCGCAACGAACTGAACATCGGCACCGCGGCCGAGCCCGCGTACAGCGAGTTCACCGGCCCGGTCTTCTCGCTCGACGGCCGCACGCTGTTCACCAACATCCAGGAGCCCGGGATCATGCTGGCGATCACGGGGCCGTGGCGGCGCCAGCGGTGACCGCGCGGTAGCCGGGGCGTACGCGGCCGCGCCCCGCGGGGAATCGTGCCCCTCCCCGCACCGTTGCACCAGAAGTGAGCACGCGGACGACCAAAACCACCCCCTTCTCCCTCCTCGACCGCTCCCGGACCCGCCAGGGCCACCCGGAGGCCGAGGCGCTCCGCGACACGGTGGACCTCGCCCGGCACGCCGAAGCACTCGGCTACCACCGCTTCTGGGTATCCGAACACCACAGCGTGCCGGGCGTCGCCGGCTCGGCACCGACCGTGCTCGCCGCCACGGTGGCCGCCGCGACCTCCCGCATCCGGGTCGGCACCGGTGGTGTCATGCTGCCCAACCACCGCCCGCTGGTCGTCGCCGAACAGTTCGGTGTCCTCGAATCCCTCTTCCCCGGCCGCATCGACACGGGCCTCGGCCGGTCCGTCGGCTTCACCGACGGCATCCGCCGCGCCCTGGACACCGACAAGGAAGCAGCCGACTCCTTCGCCACCCAACTGTCCGAACTCACCGCCTACTTCACCGGCGGCCCGCGCCCTCACCCCCAGGTGCACGCCCGCCCGGCGGAGGGCCTGCGCGTCCCCGCCTTCGTCCTGGCCACCGGCGCGGGCGCGGACATCGCCGCCCGCGCGGGCCTGGCCCTGGTCATCGGAGACCTGCGCGGCCGCGACGCGATGCGGGAAGCCGTCGACCGCTACCGCGCCGCCTTCGAGCCCTCCCCGCTCTGGCCCCGCCCGTACGTCATCGTCTCCGGCACCGTCGCCGTGGCCGGAACCCGCGCCCAGGCCCGCGACCTCCTGCTCCCCGAAGCCTGGTCGATGGCCTACTCCCGCACCCACGGCGTCTTCCCGCCCCTGGAACCGGCCGAAACGATCACCGCCCGCGAGCCCTCCCTCCCCCCGAAGGCCCGCGCCTCCTACGAGTCCGCCCTCCGCGGCCACGTCTACGGCACGGAGACAGAGGTCGCCGCCGAACTCGACGCCCTGCTCACCTCCACCGCCGCCGACGAATTCCTGGTGACGACCAGCACATACGACCGGGCGGGGCTACTGGAGTCGTACGAGCGGCTGGCGCGGGTGGCGGGGCTGGGGGGTTGATAGTGCTTCGTTTCCAGATCATGCGGACCAAGTGAGGCCCAGGGGCGGCGCCCGCTTGTACGGGGCCGCCCCCGGCGGGGTCAGAGTGCCGCGCCCCCCGGCTTGGCCATGCCGCGGACGGTGCGGGCGTCGACGAATTCGCCCATTGCCGTCATTTCCCATTCGCCGGAGAACTGGCGGATGAGCTTGGCCATCATGACGCCGGTGCGCGGCTCGGACTGGGTGAGGTCGAAGCGGACCAGTTCTTCGCCGGTCTGGGCGTCCACCAGGCGGCAGTAGGCCTTGGCGACGTCGGAGAACTTCTGGCCCGAGAAGGAGTTCACCGTGAAGACCAGGCCGGTGACCTGCGGGGGGATGCCGCCGAGGTGGACGGTGATGGACTCGTCGTCGCCCGCGCCCTCGCCGGTCAGGTTGTCGCCGGAGTGCTGGATGGCGCCGTTGAGGATCTGGAGTTTGCCGAAGAAGCAGTTGTCGACCTTCTTGCGGTCCGGGCCGTAGGCGATCACGGACGCGTCCAGGTCGATGTCCTTGCCGCGGTAGGCCGGTTCCCAGCCGAGGCCCATGCGGACGGAGGACAGGAGCGGCTTGCCGCCCTTGACCAGGGAGACGGTCTGGTTCTTCTGGAGGCTGACGCGGCCCTTGTCGAGGTTGATCTTGCCGCTTCCGGGGGCGGGGGCGGGCGCCGGGGCCGGGGGTGCCGCGGGGGCCGGGGTGCCGGTGGGCGGGCCCCACTGGGCGGTGGGAGGGGCGGCCGGGGCCGGGGGAGCCTGCGGGGCCGGGGCGGCGGCGGGAGCGGCGGGGGCCGCGGGCTCCTCGACGCTGACGCCGAAGTCCGTGGCGATGCCGGCCAGGCCGTTCGCGTAGCCCTGGCCGACTGCGCGGACCTTCCAGGCGCCGTTGCGCCGGTAGATCTCGACGACGACGAGGGCGGTCTCCGCGCCGAGCCGGGGCGGGGTGAAGGAGGCGATGACGCTGCCGTCGGCGGCGTTGCGGACCGTGCCGGTCGGTTCGGTGCCGGCGAAGGTGGCGCCGGGCGCGTCCAGGCTGGCGGTCACGACGATCTTCTCGATGCCGGCGGGCACCGAGGCGGTGTCCACCGTGATCGTGTCGCCGATGCCGCCCGCCGCGGACGTGTGGGTCACGCCCGGCCCGTTGGGCTGGTTGTAGAAGACGAAGTCGTCGTCGGAGCGCACCTTGCCGTCGGCGGTGAGCAGCAGGCCCGACACATCGAGCCGCACGGGCGCGGTGACGTCCACCGCCACCCGCGAAGCGGTGAGCGGGAGGTTCGAGCCAGGAGTCATAGCGGTCATGCCGGGGATAACGAGTGGCCTTCCTTTGCGGTTCCATTACCGAGGGCCGGGCGGGGCGGCTGCCCCGCGGGGGCTCAGCGGCGTTCGCGGCTGTTGCCGAACAGCAGGCGGTAGGCGATGAGGAGGACCAGGGAGCCGGCGATGGCGGCGATCCACATCGACGGGTCGTAGAAGTCCTTCGGGATCGGCTTGTCCAGGATCTTCGTGGAGAGCCAGCCGCCGATGAACGAGCCGACGATGCCGATGAGGGTGGTGCCGACGAGTCCGCCCGGGTCCCGTCCGGGGAGCAGGACCTTGGCGATGACGCCTGCGATCAGTCCCAGTACGAGCCAGCTGATGATGCCCATGGTGCGTTCCTCGTTCCTGCACGGTTGCGCAAATAATTGATACGCACACAAGGACGCAGGAGGGGCGGGGCGGGTTGCGTCGGCTGGGTCCGGCGTGGCCGGGGCCACGGCCGTTCAGTACGGCCAGATGGGCGGGTTCACGCAGAAGGAGCCGCCCAGGTGGGTGTGTTCGGGGTTGGCGGTGTCGAGTTCGCCGTGGGCGGCGATCAGCTCGGCGGCGTACGGCTCGGAGTCGTCCCGGGGCTCGTAACCGAGGGAGCGGGCCGTCGTCAGGTCCCACCACAGGCGGGTGTTGGCCGAGGAGCCGTAGACCACGGTGTGGCCGACGCCTTCGGCGGTGAGCGCGGCGTGCAGCAGGCGCGCGCAGTCGGGCGGGCTCAGCCAGATCGAGAGCATGCGGACGGTGGTGGGCCGCGGGAAGCAGGAGCCGATGCGGACGGAGACCGTCTCGATGCCGTGCAGGTCCCAGTAGAGGGAGGCCAGGTCCTCGCCGAAGCCCTTGGAGAGGCCGTAGAACGTGTCGGGGCGGCGCGGGGCGTCCACCTGGATGGCGCCGGAGCCGTCGGCGGGGCGCGGGGCGAAGCCGACGGCGTGGTTGGAGGAGGCGAACACGACACGACGCACGCCGGCTTCGCGCGCCGCCTCGTAGAGGTGGTAGGTGCCTTCGATGTTGGCGCGCAGGATCTTCTCGAAGGGGGCTTCGAGGGAGATGCCGGCGAGGTGGACGATCGCGTCCACGCCGCGTACCGCCTCGCGCAGGGCGTCCTTGTCGGCCAGGTCGGCGGTGACGGCGTCCGGCGCGTCCTCGATGGCGCGCTGGTCGAGGAGCCGGAGCCGGTAGCCGTACGGGGGCAGCAGGTCGCGCATCAGGGTGCCGACGCCGCCGGCGGCGCCGGTGAGCAGGACGGTGCGGGGTGCGGGCATGGTGCGGGACTCCTCCGGCCGGCCGGGTCTCGGCGGTGACCCGGATTCATCTGCGGATGGCGTTCAGATGGATGGACGATGGACGGTGAAGGTCACCGTAGGGAGGGCCGTCCGGGCCGGTCAAGACGCTTGACGGGGCGGCCGGATCGGCTCGTGGGACGGCCGGATCCGCTTGCGGGGCGGGCGTTCCGGGTCCTTGACCGGCCGGAGAGGGCTGCTCTAGCGTGACTGCGTTCAGAGATGTGGACATAGGTCAGCGACGTGCACACGAGTGGTGGCGTCACAGCGGCGTGCACGCGTCCTGTACGAGCATGCCAGGGAGAGCCCGTGACCCCAGCACCGCCGCTCGCCGAGCGCCTCGACGGACTGCTGTTCTTCCCCGTGACCGCGTACGGGCCCGACGGCGCCCCGGACCTGGCCGCCTTCCGCACCCACGTACGCGGCGGCGTGGACGCGGGCGCGGCCGCCGTCTTCGCCTGCTGCGGCACCGGCGAGTTCCACGCGCTGATCCCCGAGGAGTTCCGGGACTGCGTCGCCGCCGCGGTCCTGGAGGCGGACGGCCGGGTGCCCGTGCTGGCCGGGGTGGGCTACGGCACCGCGCTCGCCACGCGCTTCGCCCGCCTCGCCGAGGAGGCGGGCGCCGACGGGCTGCTGGCCATGCCGCCGTACCTCGTCGCCGCCGGCCAGGCCGGCCTGCTGCGGCACTACGGCGAACTCGCCGCCGCCACCGCGCTGCCCGTCATCGTCTACCAGCGCGACAACGCCGTCTTCGCCCCGGACACCGTCGTCGCCCTCGCGCGCACCCCCGGCATCATCGGCCTCAAGGATGGCCTCGGCGACCTCGAACTGCTGCAACGGACCATCAGTGCCGTGCGGACCGGGGCAAAGGGGCGGGAGTTCCTCTACTTCAACGGGCTGCCGACCGCCGAACTCACCGCGCCCGCCTACCGGGGGCTCGGCGTGCGCCGGTACTCGTCGGCCGTCTTCGCCTTCGCGCCGGAGATCGCCACCGCCTTCCACCGGGCCCTGTCCGACGGCGACGACGCGACGGTCGCGCGGCTGCTGGACGGCTTCTACCGGCCGCTGGTCGAACTGCGCAACCAGGGCAGCGGCTACGCGGTATCCCTGGTCAAGGCCGGAGTACGGCTCCGCGGGACGGAGGTGGGCGGGGTGCGGGCGCCGCTGAGCGAACCGGCACCCGAGCACGTCAAGGCGCTCGCCGGGCTGATCGAACGCGGCCTGGCGCTGGTCGGCGCCCCGGCGGACGGCCGGTGATGCGGGCCGCCGCGTTCCTGTACCCGTGGGACGTGGCAGGCGACCCGGACGCCGCCCGCCGCGTCGCGGACCTCGGCGTCCGGCAGGTCACCCTGGCCGCCGCCTACCACTCCACCCGGGCGCTGACCCCGCGGCACCCACGCCACCGCGTCGTCACCGCCCGGCACGCGGCCGTCCTGTACCCGCCCGCGGCCGAACGCTGGGCGGGGCGCGCCCTGCGCCCGTACCCGCAGGACTGGGTGGCGGGCGCCGACCCCTTCGGAGAGGCGGCGCAGGCGCTCGCGGACGCCGGTCTGGAGGTGCACAGCTGGGTCGTGCTGGCCCACAACTCGCGCCTGGGCACCGAGCACCCGGCCATCGCCGTACGCAACGCCTACGGCGACCGGTACCCGTGGGCGCCCTGCATCGCACGCGCCGAAGTGCGCGCCTACCTCCGCGACCTGGCCGCGGAGGCGGCCGTGCGCCCCGGTGCGCGCGGCACCGAGCTGGAGTCCTGCGGCTGGTACGGGCTGGCGCATCCGCACGCGCACGACAAGACCGGCGGGGTGCCGCTCACCGGCGCCGCGCAGTACCTGATGTCGCTGTGCTTCTGCGAGGTCTGCGCGGCGGGTTACACGGGACTGGGCGTGCCGGCGGAGGAGGTGCGCCGCGCGGTCGTACGGGCCCTGGAGCCGGTGTGGGCGGGCGCGGACGGTGGCGGCGGAGCGGGCGGCGGACGGGCGGGGGAGTGGCGCGGGGTCGAGCGGCTGCTCGGTGGGGAGTTGTCGGCGCTCGTACGGAGCTGGCGGGACGGCGCGGCGCGCGCGCTCCGGCGGGAGGCCGTCGCGGCCGTACGGGCGGCCGCCGGCGCCGGGTTCCAAGTGTTGCTGCACGCCGACCCGGCCGCGCACCGCTGCGGCGCCGACGCGGGCGCCGACCCGGGGGACGTCCTCGCGTACGCCGACGGGGTGGTGGTGCCGTGCACGGGGGACGACGCGGCCCGTGAGGACGCGCTGGCACCGTTCGCCGCTGCGCGCGAGGGCAGCGCACCAGGCCGCGTCCTCGCGGCCAACCTCACCGTCGTCACCGCCATGGGCGGCAGCCCCGGCACCCTCGCCGCCGACGCCGCGCACGCCGCCGCGCTCGGCGCCGACGAACTGCGGCTCTACCACGCGGGCCTGGCGGGCGACGGCGATCTGGCGGCCGTACGGCGCGCGTTGGCAGGGCTCAGCGGGTAGCGCGGTGCGGGGCCGGCTCCCGCTTGACGGCGGTGAGGTGGGCAAAGACCACCACGTTGCCCAGGTACTCCTGCCGGACCTTGTTGAAACCGCCGCCGCAGGTGATCAGCCGTAGTTCGGGGCGGGCGGCCCGGCCGTAGACCTTCTTGTCGGGGAAGTCGTCGCCGTCGTAGACCTCGACGGCGTCGACGGAGAAGACCGCGGTCCGGCCGTCCGCGCGGGCCACCTCCACGGTGTGGTTCTTCTTCAGGGAGCCGAGGTTGTAGAAGACCGCGGGGCCCGAGCGGTTGTCGACGTGGCCCGCGATGAGCGAGGTGCCGGTGGTGCCGGGGGTGTTGCCGTTCTCGTACCAGCCGGCGAGGTTCCCGTCCTCCTCCGGCGGGGTGGCCAGGCTGCCGCGCTCGTCGAGGCCGAGCCGCATCAGCGGCGCGTTCACCCCGACCGACGGGACACGCACCCGCAGCGGCCTGGACGCCGGCAGCGGCGGTGGCGGCGGCGCGGGGGCCGCGGACGGCCGGGAGCCCGGCGGCGGCGCGCCGAACCCCTGGTCGGCGGAGGGCTGCGGCGGCGGCGCCTTGGCCTGGGCGCCGTGGCCGATCAGCCAGAGGCCGGTGCACATCGCGCCCGCGGCGAGCAGCGCGATGACGCCTTGGCCGCCGGGGGAGCGGGGGGTGGTTCCCATGGCTTCTCCTCGTGCCTCCGGGTCTCGGGCGGGCTGCGGTCGAAGACGCGGCCCGGGCCTCCTGGATACGCCACGTCTCCAGGAGGCCCGGGGCCGCCGGCCGGCGGACCGGCGGTGCCGGTACCGGCCGGTGTGTCCGGACGGCCCGGTTCAGGCCGAGCCGTCGGCGCGGCGGCGGCGCACCATCCATACGCCACCGGCCGCGGCCGCCAGCAGCACGCCCGCACCGGCGGCGATCTCCGTGGTGCCGGTGCCGTCGCTGGTGGTACCGATGCCGGTCCTGGTCTTGCCGTGGGGCGTGGCGCCGGAGGTGACCCGTACCGTGCCGGTGATCTCCCGGCCGTTGGAGCACTTGCCGCCGATGCCGTAGTTGCCGGGCTTGGTACTGGCCGGCACCCGCAGGGAGCCCTGCACGTTTTCGGTGTGGGTCTGGCCCTTCGAGGACAGCGTGACCTTGCCGGCGCCCAGGGTGCTCGCATCGACGGTGGCCGATCCGTTCTTGCCGCAGTCACTGCTGTTGAGATTGACCGTCTTGCCGGCCTGTACCGGGTTGGGCGTCACCTCGATCTTGCCGAAGTCACCGGCGAACGCCGCGGAGGTGGACAGGCCGAGGGCGGCGACGGACAGCGCGGCACCGGTGAGAACGCGAGTGGAACGCATGTGACGAACCTCCACGAAGCGCGGACGCGGCACACCAGCGCGCCGCAAAGGAAGTTGGGGGAGTTCCGCGCTTCCTCAGTCCGAGGTAAACGGCCGGGCGCGCCGGGAGCCTGTTGACGCGATGTCAGAACTCCCGCGCCGCGTCGGCGTGTCGCACGTGATCGGTTACGTTTCGGCAGGTCAGGGGCGGGGTGGCGGTGACGTTCGGTGACGTTGCGGATTGCGGTGAACGGGTGACGGATTTTTTTCGCGGAATGTGGTAGTGGCGGTGTGTAGCCGGGGGTTACGGAGGGTGTCCGGCCGGCGGGCGCCCTCGCGCCTCACCCGGGCCGCACGAACCCGCTCTCGTACGCCGCGATCACCGCCTGGGTGCGGTCCCGCACCCCCAGTTTGGCCAGCACTCCCGCCACGTGGGTCTTGACTGTCGCCGGGCCCACCGTCAGCAGTGCCGCGATCTCCGCGTTCGTCAGGCCCTTGGTCATCAGCCGCAGCACCTCCGCCTCCCGGCCGGAGAGGCGCTCCCGCAGCGCCCGCGCCGACTCCCGGGCGGCCCGCGCCCCCGCGTACCGCGCCGCCAGCTCCCGTACCGCCGCGGGGAACAGCAGCGAGTCGCTGCGCGCCACCATCCGCACCGCCTGCACCAGGTCCTCGGCGCCGGACCGCTTCAGCAGGAACCCGCTCGCGCCGGCGCGCAGCGCGTCGTACACGTACGCGTCGTTCTCGAAGGTCGTCACCACGATGACGCGCGGCGGATCGGCGAGGCCGGCCAGTACCTGTTCGGTCGCGCGGATGCCGTCGATCTCCGGCATCCGGACGTCCATCAGCACGATGTCCGGGCGCAGTTCGCGGATCAGCGGTACGGCCTCGGCGCCGGTGGCCGCCTCGCCGACGACCTCCATGTCCGGCTCGGCGCCGATGATCGCGCGAAGCGCCGTCCGCACCATCCGCTCGTCGTCCGCGAGGACGATGCGCAGCGGCGCCGCCGGTGCCGGAGCGGCACCCTCCGGAAGGCCGCTCACCGGGACGCCGCCAGCGGCAGGCGTACGGTCAGCCGCCACACGCCGTCCTCGCCCGCGGCCCGGGACTCGCCGCCCAGCAGCCGGGCGCGTTCGGCGATGCCGCGCAGGCCGCGCCCGCCGCCCGGCCGCGCCCGCCCCGCCGCGTCCGCTCTCGTGTCCGTCTCTGTGTCCATCGCCGTGTCCCCCATCGGGTTCTCCATCGTGATCGTCAACGCGTCCGCGCCGAGGGCGATCCGCAGCCGTACCGGTACGGCACCGGCATGGCGCAGCGCGTTGCTCAGCCCTTCCTGCACCACCCGGTACGCCTCCCGCGAGACCAGCGGCGGCAGCCGCTCGCACCCGTCGGCCACGGCCGCCTCGATCCGCAGCCCAGCGGCGCGGGTGCGGTCGAGCAGCCCGTCCAGGCCGTCCAGCGCCGGGGCCGGGGCGGTGCTGCGGGGATCGCCGTCCTCGCGCAGCAGGCCCAGTACGGCGTCGAGTTCGGCGACCGCGTCGCGGGTGGTCTCCTCGATCGCGGCGAGCGCCTGCCGCGCGAACTCCGGGTCGGCGTCCAGCACCCGGCGGGCCGCGCTCGCCTGGAGCGTGACGGCGCTGAGCGCGTGCCCCACGGAGTCGTGCAGTTCGCGGGCGAGCCGGTTGCGGGAGGCGAGGTCGGCGGCCCGCCGTTCGGCGGCGGCCAGCCGGTCGGCGGGCGTACGGCCCAGCAGGACGGGCGCCCAGTGGGCCAGCAGCCTGCCGCAGAGCCAGATCGTCGTCAGCACCAGGGCGAGCAGCGCCAGCCCGGCCAGCGGGCCGAGCGCGCCGTCCATTTGCGGCCAGCCCGCCTCCTCGTGCCGCAGCGGGTCCGCGAGCGGCAGCAGGAGCAGCATCAAGGCGGGGGGTGTCGCGGCCAGCGTCATGCCGCTGACGATGCCGCCGGCGGCGCAGTGGGCCACGAACCACAGTGCCGTACGCCGCCGGGCCGCCCACGAGTCGGCGGGCTCCTCGGCCAGTTCGGCCGTCGCGTCGGCGGGCAGCCCGCACAGCGACCGCGCGGCCGTCGTCTCCAGCGTGCGCAGCGGCGGAAGGAGCAGCGCACAGAGCGCCGCGACCGGCAGCGCGGTACCGAACGCGACGAACTGCCACGGGAACTCGGTGAAGGCGTTCGCGCCGTCGTGGAACACCGGCGTGACGACCGCCATCAGGAAGTGGAACGGCATCAGGAGGGCGCCGCCGAGCACGAGATGCACCCAGCGGCGGAACGTCACCCGCATCGCACGCCTCAGAGCCGCCGCGTCGCCAGGGTCAGCCGGTCCCGCGCGTCGAACAGCGCGTCCTTGATCAGCTGCTCGTGTGCCGGGGTCAGCCGGGCGACCGGCACCGAGCAGCTGACCGCGTCCCGCGCCGGGGTACGGTACGGGATCGCCACGCCGAAGCACCGCAGGCCCAGGGTGTTCTCCTCGCGGTCCACGGCGTACCCCTGCTCGCGCACCAGGCGCAGCTCTTCGACGAGCCGCTCGCGGTCGGTGACGGTGTGCTCCGTGAGCGCGTCGAGCTTCTCCGGGAGGAGCGCCCGCACCTGCTCGTCGGTGTACGTGGCGAGCAGCGCCTTGCCCAGGGACGTGGAGTGCGCGGGCAGCCGCCGGCCGACGCGGGTGAAGGGGCGCAGGTAGTGCTGGGACTGGCGGGTGGCGAGGTAGACGACGTTGGTGCCGTCCAGCCGGGCCAGGTGGATGGTCTCGGTGGTGTCGTCGGCGAGCCGGTCCAGGGAGGGGCGGGCGGCGGCCACCACCTCGTCGCCGTCGATGTAGGAGGTGCCGACCAGCAGGGCGCGGACGCCGATCCCGTACCGGGTGCCGGTGTTGTCGGTCTCCACCCAGCCCAGGTCGACGAGGGTGCGCAGCAGCATGTAGAGGCTGGACTTCGGGTAGCCGACGGCCTCCTGGACGGAGGCGAGGCTGTGCATGCCGGGCCGGCCCGCGAAGTACTCCAGCAGTTCCACCGTCCGTACGGCGGATTTGACCTGCGCTCCTGCGGCCTCGGCAGCGGACATCGCCCTTGACCCCTCAGTTCGGACAGCCATAGAGTCCCAGCGGACGTCAAATTCACCAGCTGGGACGGCGTTCAGCATACCGAACGGCGTCGTGGGCGCGGCAAGAGTTCGCTGGGAGGAATGCGCGGTGGCAGCAGCGGCGGCAGCACCAGTGTGGAGCGTCGACCCCCGGACCGGGAAGCGTCGCGAACAGGTCGCGGTCGAGGCCACGGCGGCCGCGGTGGACGCCGCCGTACGGGCCGCGCACGCGGCCCGGGACGCGCTGGCCGACCGCGGCGCACGAGCCGCCTTCCTGCGCCGCGCCGCAGACCTGCTCGACGGCGCGGGCGAACGGATCACCGAGGCCGCCGACGCCGAGACCGCGCTCGGCCCCGGGCGGCTCACCGGCGAACTGGCCCGCACCACCTACCAGTTGCGCGCCTTCGCCGACGTCGTCGACGAGGGCGCCTTCCTCGACGTGCTGATCGACCACGCCGACCCCGCGCTCACCCCGCCCCGCCCCGACCTGCGCCGCTACAAGATCCCGCTCGGCGTCGTCGCCGTCTACGCGGCAAGCAACTTCCCGCTCGCCTTCTCCGTGCCCGGCGGCGATACCGCCAGCGCGCTCGCCGCCGGCTGCCCGGTCGTCGTCAAGGCCCACCCCGGCCACCCGGCCACCTCCGAACTGAGCGCCGCGCTGCTGCGCCGCGCCGCGGCCGAACTGGGCGTGCCCGAAGGCGTCGTGGGCCTGGTGCACGGCTTCGACGCGGGCATCGAGCTGGTCCGGCACCCGCTCGTCGCCGCCGCCGGCTTCACCGGATCCGTACGCGGCGGGCGCGCCCTGTACGACGCGGCCGCCGCCCGCGCGCACCCCATCCCCTTCCACGGCGAACTCGGCAGCCTCAACCCGGTCGTGGTCACCGAGGCCGCCGCCGCCGAGCGCGCCGAGCAGATCGGCACCGGCCTCGCCGGCTCGATGACGCTCGGCACCGGCCAGTTCTGCGTCAAACCGGGACTGGTCCTCGCGCCGCACGGCCCGGCGGGCGACCGGCTCGCGCGCTCCCTGGCGGACGCCGTACGCGCCACCGAGGCCGGGGTGCTCCTGGACCACCGCATGCGGGACGCCTTCGTCGACGGCGTACGGGAACGCGCCGCGCTGCCGGACGTCCAGGCGCCCGTGGCGCCCGGCGCCGACGGCGAGCACACCGTCAGCGCGGGCTTCCTCACCGTCCCCGCCGCCCGGCTCGCCGAGCCGGGCGGCCCGCACGACCTCCTCCTGGAGGAGTGCTTCGGACCCGTCACCGTCCTCGCGCGCTACGCCGACGACACCGAGGCCGGCGCCGTACTGGCCCGGCTGCCCGGCAACCTCACCGCGACGCTCCAGCTCGGCGCGGCCGAGTCGGCGGGCGAGGACGCGCCGCCAGGGCCGGACGGAAACGGCACGGGACGCGGGGCGCGCCTGCTGGCCGCGCTCACCCCGCTGGCCGGCCGGGTGCTCGTCAACGGCTGGCCGACCGGCGTCGCCGTGGCCCCCGCCCAGCACCACGGCGGCCCCTACCCGGCCACCACCTCCACCGCGACCTCCGTCGGCGGCACCGCGATCGAACGCTGGCTGCGCCCGGTCGCCTACCAGGACACCCCGCCCGCGCTGCTCCCGCCCGAACTGCGCGAGGACAACCCGCTCGCACTGCCCCGCCGCATCGACGGCCGCCGCGAAGGATGAGAACCCGCCCGTGACGAACGACCCGAACGCGCCGGAGAACCCCGGCGCCACCACCGTGCGCGCCGCGACGCCCGCCGACCTCGACGCCATCGCCGACCTGCACTCCCGCGCCCGCGCCACGTACTACCGCGGGCGCCTGCCCGACGCGCAGCCGGACAGCCCGGCCGAACGCGACCGCCGGCGCGACGGCTGGACCCGTGCACTCGCCCGCCCGGACGCCACCGTGCTGTGCGCCGAACGGGACGGCACCGTCGTCGGCGCCGCCTCCTACCGCCGGGAGGACGGGGCGCCCGCCGGCACCGTCACGCTCCACCAGCTCCACGTGGACCCCGGCTGCTGGCGGGGCGGCGTCGGCACCGCCCTGCACCGCGCCTGCGTGGCCGGCTGGCGGTCGGCGGGCATCGCCACCGCCCGCCTGGAGGTGTACTGGCACAACAGCAGGGCCCGCGCCTTCTACACGCGGCACGGCTGGCGGCCGGACGAGTCCCGCCGCCCGGTCCCCGACGACACCCACCTCGGCCTCGTCCTGCCCCTCACTCCCGCCGCGCGATGAGCTGAAGCCGCTCGGCGGTGTGCCCGTCCAAGGTCGTGACGGTGTCCGTGCGCTCGGCTTCCACCGCGAAGCCGTGCGCCCGGACCAGCTCGTGCAGGTGTCCGGGCCCGTGGTGCCGGAACACTCCGCCGTCGGGCGTTTCGAACACCCCGTACGTCCCGTACCGGGAGGCGAACTCCTCGTACCGCGCCACGTTGCGCGCGTCGCCCTGCAACGGCATGTCGCTCACGTACAGCACCCCGCCGGGCCGCACCAGCCGCCCCAGCTCGGCGGCGATGTCCCGCTGCGCGCCGTCGCCGGGGACACACGTCAGCACGGCGAACAGCAGCGCGGCCCCGAAGGAGCCGTCCGCGAACGGCAGCGGCGGCCCGGGACAGCGCGTGATCCGCAGGCCCGGATGCTCCCGCCCCGCCCGCTCGACGAGCGCCTTCGAGACATCCACCCCGCGCACGTCCGCATACCCCGCCGCCACCATCTCCGCGGTCAGCCGCCCGTACCCGCAGCCGTAGTCCAGCACCGGCACGTCACGCGGCAGGTACGCGTCCAGCAACCCGTGATCCAGCGGATGGGTGAACGTCTTGGCGGCCCCGGTCGTCTCCCAGAACCCGTGCGATGCCCGGCGCGTCCTCATACCCGGACGCTACCCCGGCCACGGGGAATACCTCCCGCCCCCGCGCGGTTGTCCCGGACTGTCCCCTTTCCGGGGGACTCCGGAGCCGTTGCGGGTCCGGACATCAGGAATCAAGGAAACACCTGTCATGCGCGTCGAAATCTGGTCGGACATCGCCTGCCCCTGGTGCTACATCGGCAAGGCCCGCTTCGAGAAGGGGCTGGCCCGGTTCGCGCACCGGGACGAGGTGGAGGTCGTGCACCGGTCGTTCGAGCTCGACCCGCAGGCGGCGCCGGCCGGTGGCGTGATGGTGCTGGACATGCTGGCGGAGAAGTACGGGGTGTCCCGGGAGCAGGCCGAGGCCATGGAGGCGCGGGTGGCCGAGGCGGCCGCCGGGGAGGGACTGGGATACCGGTCCGACCGGGTGCACGGGAACACCTTTGACCTGCACCGGCTGCTGCACCTGGCCAAGGAGCGGGGAAAGCAGGACGCGCTGCTCGGCGCGCTGTACCGGGCCAACTTCGCGGAGGCGCGGCCGCTGGGGGACGCGGCGGAGCTGACCCGGGTGGCCGTGGCGGCGGGGCTGGACGAGGCGGACGTCCGGCGGGTGCTGGCGGACGGGGACGCGTACGCGGAAGCGGTCAGGGCCGACGAGCGGGAGGCGGCGGAGCTGGGCGCCAGGGGCGTGCCGTTCTTCGTCATCGACCGGCGGTACGGGATCTCCGGCGGGCAGCCGGCAGAGGTCTTCCGGCAGGCGCTGGAGCAGGCGCGGGAGGCCGGGGGGACCGCGGCGCCGGACGGCGACGGCAGTGGTGACGGGTGCGCTGACGGGGTGTGTACGCCCGGAGCGGGAGCCTGAATTCCGGGCCCCGTAAGCCGGACGGTTCACCAAGGGGCGCCCTGAGCTGCGCCGATAAGCGTTGCTTGACGGCGTTCCAAAGATATTCGCCATGGACGGCGGGCGGCTCGGCAGCCAGAGTGGGGGCATGCAGCGAATCGAGCCACTCGGCGGCGACGAGTTCACGCCTCTGACGACGTATCTGAACACCGCCTCCAGCGGGCTGCTGCCCGCCCGTTCGGCCGCCGCCCTGCGCGCGGCGGTCGAGGAGTCGGCCTCCTACGGGACCATGGGCCAGGACTACTTCGGCCCGGCGGAGGCGTCCAGGGCCGCCTTCGCCCGGCTGATGCACGTACCGCCGGAGCGCGTCGCGATCGGCGGCGCGGTCGCCGTGCACGCCGCGCTGATCGCCGGATCGCTGCCGCAGGGATCGGAAGTGCTCGTCCCCGAGGGCGAGTTCAGCTCGCTGGTCAACCCGTTCGCGGTGGCCGGGAACGGGCTGAAGGTGCGCACCGCGCCGCTGGCCGGGCTGGCCGACGCGGTACGGCCCGGCACGGCCCTCGTCGCGTTCAGCGCGGTCCAGGCGAAGGACGGCCGGATCGCCGACACGGAAGCCGTACGGGCCGCCGCCCGCGCCCACGGGGCGCGCACCCTCGTGGACGTCACCCAGGCCGCCGGCTGGCTGCCGCTGCGGGCCGGCGACTTCGACTACCTGGTGTGCGGGGCGTTCAAATGGCTGCTGTGCCCGCGCGGCACCTCCTTCCTGGTGTGCGGGACGGCGGAGGACGGGCCGGCGGCGCTGCACGCCGGATGGGTGGCCGGCGCGGACCCGATGGAGTCCAACTACGGGCCGATCCGGCAGCTCGCGGCCGACGCGCACCGCTACGACGAGCCGCACGCCCACTACTCGTACGTCGCCGCCCGGCACTCCCTCGCCCTCTTCGAGGAGATCGGCGTGGAGACCGTGCACGCCCACGACGTCGCGCTGGCCGACCGCTACCGCGCGGGCCTCGCGGAGCTGGGCCACACCCCGCTGCCCGCGCCGGGCTCGGCGATCGTGTCCGTGCCGGGGCTCGCGGACGCGGCGGACCGGCTGGAAGCGGCGGGCGTACGGGTCGCCGTCCGCGCGGGCAACCTGCGGGCCGCCTTCCACCTGTACAACTCGTCCGGCGATGTGGACCGGCTGCTGGAACTGCTGGGGGAGAGCTGACGGGCCCCGGCGCACGGGCCGCCGCCCACCTCGCGTACCAGCCCTGCCGCCCCGCGCCGCACCGGCCCCCGGCACCGCACGGGCGTCGCGCAATTCGGCCGGGCGGACGGCTACCGCGGAGCAGGGCCAAAGGCTAGGAATGTCACCACACACTCACGAGGTGGTGCCGGTGGACGGGACAACCAGGTACCCGCCGCGCGACCAGGAGCTGCACCGGCGGCTGGTGTACGGGGACGAATCCGCGCTGGGCGAGGCGTACGACGCCTACGGCGCGTTGGTACGGGCGGTGGCCCGGCGGGTGACCGGCAGCGCGGCGGTCGCCGAGGAGGTGACGCAGCGCGTCTTCCTCGAACTGTGGACCTGCCCGTACGCGTTCGCGCCGGGCCACGGCTCGCTGCGCGCCTGGCTGAGCATGCGCGGGCACGACGGCGCGGTCGCCCGGGTGAGCGAGGCCGGGGCGGTGCGGGCGGCGGACGACGCGGGCGGCCCCGCGGTGCCGGAACCCGAGGCGACGGCGCGGGCGGCGCTGCACACCGCGCTCGGCGAACTGCCCCTGCCCCAGCGGGAGGCGCTGCACCTGGCGTGCTTCGCCGGGCGCACGTACCGGCAGGTCGCCGTGGAGCTGGGCATCGCGGAGGCGGCGGCCACCGCCCGGCTGCGGTCGGCCCTGTGCGGCCTCGCCGACCGGCTCGCCGGGCCGCCGGCACCCGGAAACCCGGCCGACGAGGCCCGGGACGAGTGCTGAGCGGCGGCCGCGGGCAGCAGCAAGGACGACACGGTCCGTGCGCACGGACCGGCCGGGTGGCGGAGAGGGGCGTGCGATGACCGCGGGCGGCAGGAACGGCCGGGACGGTACGGGCAATCCGGGCGGCAGCGGCGGGCCGGAGGACCCGGCGGACCCGCCGGGCCCGGACGGACCCGGTGGCGCGGGCGGCCCGTCCGCCGCGCACGAGGAGGTCAGCGCGCTGCTCGCCGCGTGGGCGCTCGGCGCCGGCATGCCGGGCGACGACGCGCGGGTCCGCGGCCACCTGCGCGACTGCGCGCCGTGCGCGGCCGAGGCACGGCGGCTGCGGGAGGCCGTACGGCTGCTGGACGAGCCCGCGCCGGGCGGAACGGGGCGGGGCGCCGGGCGCAAGGCCAATGCCGGCCTGGCCCGCGGGCGGCTGATGGCCGCGGCCCGCGCCGCGCGGCCCGGCCAGGGGCCGTTGGCCGCGCACGCCGCCCCGTACGCCGGTGCGGTGGCCGGCCTGGACGCGCTGCTGCGGGAACTGGACCGCGCCCCGGCCCGCTGGGGCACGCCCGTCGTGCACGACTGGGACGTCCAGGGCACCGTCGCGCATCTGGTGGCGGCGGACGAGGTGCTGGCCGAGCGGCTGGGCCTGGCGCCGGTGACGGACGCGGGCGCGGGCCTGGGGCCGGTCCTCGGCCCGGGGCCAGGGCCGGAAGCGGGGCCAGGGCTGGAAGGGGGCTTCGGCCCGGACGCCACCACGGGGCCCGGCGAGCGGCCGGGGCCGGGGCGGCCGGCCGGCGCGGGTGCCCCGTGGGAGCTGCGCTGGGCGGCCCGTACCGAAGAGGTGGTGGCCTACGAGCACACTCGGCCGCCGGCGGAGACCCGGGAGGCGTGGCGGACCCAGGCGCACGGGCTGCTCGCGCTGCCGGAGGCGGGCGACGAGCAGCTGGCCGCCACGGCCACCACGCTGATGGGGCTGCGGCTGCCGGTCGCCGACCACTACGTGATCCGCGCGTTCGAGACCTGGGTGCACACCCGGGACATCGGGCGGGCCCTCGGCCGTACCGTGCCGCCGCCGCTGCCGGTGCACCTGCAACGGTTCGTGGGGCTGGCCGTACGCATTCTCGACCTGGCGCTGGGGCCCGACGCGCGGCCGGTGCTGCTGTCGGTGGAGGGCGAGGCGGGCGGCGACTGGGTGCTCGGCTCGGACGCCGAGCCGATCGCCGCCGAACTGGTCCTGGAGGCCACCGATTTCCTCCTGCTCGTCGGCGGGCGGCAGGACCCCGACGAGATCGCGCGCGGCCAGGCGGGCGACGGGGCCGCCTCGCAGCGGCTGCTGGAGACGGCCACGTCGCTGGCCTGGCTGTGACGCCGTGCCCCGCCGGCACGGCGCGGCGCGCGGGGGTTACCGCACGGGGGTGAAGTCACGCGCGCCGATGTAGTCCGGGCGCGGGACCGGCGCCGCGAAGGGCTCCACCGCGGTGTTCTCCACGCTGTTGAACACGATGAAGACGTTGCTGCGCGGGTACGGCGTGATGTTGTCGCCGGAACCGTGCATGCAGTTGCAGTCGAACCAGGTGGCCGAGCCGGCCTTGCCGGTGAACAGCTTGATGCCGTGCGCGTCGGCCAGCTTGGTCAGCGCCTCGTCCGAGGGCGTGCCGGCGTCCTGCATCTGCAGCGACTTCTTGTAGTTGTCCCGCGGCGTCTCGCCGGCGCACCCGAGGAAGTGCCGATGCGAGCCCGGCATGATCATCAGGCCGCCGTTGGTGTCGTAGTTCTCCGTCAGCGCGATCGAGACCGACACGGTCCGCATGTTCGGCAGGCCGTCCTCGGCGTGCCAGGTCTCGAAGTCGGAGTGCCAGTAGAACCCGGAGGCGCCGAAGCCCGGCTTGACGTTGATCCTGGACTGGTGGACGTAGACGTCCGAGCCGAGGATCTGACGGGCGCGTCCCACCACGCGCGGGTCGGAGACCAGCTTGGCGAACACCTCGCTGATCTTGTGCACCTCGAAGACCGACCGGATCTCCTGGGACCGCGGCTCGACGATGGAGCGGTCGTCCGCCCGCATCGCCGGGTCGTTGACCAGGCGGTCCAGTTCGGCGCGGTACACCGCGACCTCTTCCGCCGTCAGCAGTTCCCCGATGGCGAAGAAACCGTCGCGTTCGAAGTCGCTCAGCTCGGCCGGCTGGAAGGGCCCCTCCGTGCCGGGCTGCGACCACACCACCGGGTCCTGCCGCGGGGTCATCACCTCGGTGGTCCCCCGGGTCGGGTACAGGTCGGCGGTGCGCTCGGGTGCGGTGGTCATGGTGTTGCCTTCCTCTCCTCTCGTACGGTGCTTTCTTCTCGCGCCTTCCTCAACTGCCGGACGGGGCAGCCGGTCGCGCCGCGCGCGTCAGCCGGTCTGGGGGGCCGGCTCCGGCTCGGGCTCGGTGAGCAGCGGGTACACGCCGTTCTCGTCGTGGTCCTCACGACCGGTCACCGGCGGGTTGAACACGCACACGCAGCGGAAGTCCTCCTTGATGCGCATGGTGTGCTTCTCGTGCCCGTCGAGCAGGTACATCGTGCCCGGGGTGATGGTGTGCTTCTCACCGGTCTCGTCGTTGGTGAGCTCGGCCTCGCCCTCCACGCACAGCACGGCCTCGATGTGGTTGGCGTACCACATCGACGTCTCGGTGCCCGCGTACAGGGTGGTCTCGTGCAGCGAGAAGCCGACGCGCTCCTTGGCGAGGATGATGCGCTTGCTCTCCCAGGTGCCCGACTTGGCCTTGACGTGGCGGTCGGTGCCTTCGATGTCCTTGAAGGATCGGACGATCACGGTGTTCTCGTACCTTTCTGTGGTGCGGACAAGGAGTGGTGCGGTGACGCGGTGCTCTCAGGCGCAGTCGCGGACCGCGCGGGCGAGGGTGCGCAGACCCTCGTCCAGCTCCTCGGGGGTGGTCGTCAGCGCCGGCAGCAGCTTGACGACCTCACTCTCCGGGCCGGAGGTCTCGATGAGCAGACCCAGCTCGAAGGCGCGCTTGGCGATCTTGTTGGCGAGCGGCTTGTCGGAGCACTCCAGGCCCCAGACCATGCCGCGGCCCCGGTACTCGGCGATGGCGCCGGGGTGCTCCTCGACGATGGCGCGCAGGTGCGACTCGATGATCTCGCCGCGGGCCAGCGTCTGCTTCTCCATCTGGCCGTCGGCCCAGTACGTGTCCAGGGCCGCCGCGGCGGTGACGAAGGCCGGGTTGTTGCCGCGGAAGGTGCCGTTGTGCTCGCCCGGCTCCCACACGTCCAGCTCCGGCTTGAACAGGGTGAGCGCGAGCGGCAGGCCGTAGCCGCTGATGGACTTCGAGACGGTGACGATGTCCGGCACGATGCCCGCCTCCTCGAAGGAGAAGAACGCGCCGGTGCGGCCGCAGCCCATCTGGATGTCGTCGACGATCAGCAGCATGTCGCGGCGCTTGCACAGGTCGGACAGCGCGCGCAGCCACTCGGCGCGGGCCACGTTGATGCCGCCCTCGCCCTGGACCGTCTCCACGATCACGGCGGCCGGCGTGTTCAGGCCGGAGCCGCTGTCCTCCAGCAGGCGCTCGAACCAGAGGAAGTCCGGGTAGGTGCCGTCGAGGTAGTTGTCGAACGGCATCGGGGTGCCGTGCACGAGCGGGATGCCGGCACCGGCGCGCTTGAAGGCGTTGCCGGTGACCGCGAGGGCGCCCAGCGACATGCCGTGGAAGGCGTTGGTGAACGAGACGATCGACTCGCGGCCCTTGACCTTGCGGGCCAGCTTGAGCGCGGCCTCCACGGCGTTGGCGCCCGTCGGGCCCGGGAACATGACCTTGTAGGGCAGGTCGCGCGGGCGCAGGATGGTGTTCTGGAAGGTCTCCAGGAACGCGCGCTTGGCCGTGGTGGACATGTCCAGGCCGTGGGTGACGCCGTCGCGCTCGATGTAGTCGATCAGGGCGCGTTTGAGTACGGGGTTGTTGTGCCCGTAGTTCAGGGACCCGGCGCCGGCGAAGAAGTCGAGGTAGGTGTGCCCGTCCTCGTCGTACATGCGGCTGCCCTGGGCGCGGTCGAAGATGGTGGGCCAGCCGCGGCAGTAGCTGCGTACGTTGGATTCCACGGTCTCGAAGACGCTCAGGTCGGGCTGGGTGATGGTCACAACATGCTCCTGGGAGATGAGTGGCGTGAGCGGGGAGGAGTCTGCGGGGGCCGAAAGGCCGTCAGGGCCGCTGCCCGGCAGGGGGACCGAGCGGGCCGATGAGGTTGAGCACCTCGGGGTCGTGCCCCTGTTCGGGGAAGAGCCCGGCGTCGAAGAGGACTTCGCGCGTCAGGGACGCTCCGTGGCGCTCGGCGAACGACGCGAACAGCCGGTTGGACGCCGCGTTGCCGGGGGTGATCGTGGTCTCGACGCGACGGACGCCCAGCTCCCGTACGGCGCGGGCGACCAGGCCGTCCAGAAGGGCGGTGGCCAGTCCGCGGCCGCGGTGCGCGTCGTCGACGGCGATCTGCCACACGACGAGCGTGTCCGGGGACTCGGGGCGGACGTAGCCGGTGACGAAGGCGGCCGGCTCGCCCTCCGCGTCCCGGGCGACGGCGGAGGTGGCGGCGAAGTCGCGACACCACAGCAGGTAGCTGTAGGAGGAGTTGAGGTCCAGTGCCTTGGAGTCGCGGGCGATGCGCCAGATCGCGGCTCCGTCCTCCACGCGCGGTGTGTCGAGCTTGAATCCCTCCGGCATTTCTCTGTAATCGCTGCGGGGACCTGCGTCTGCTTGTGCGGCGGTCATGCGAATTCAATTTACCCAGGGAAAAAGGAAAATGCATCGGGGTGAGGGGTTACGTACGGGCGGGGTCCTGTGTTATCGCGCGAGGGCGCACGAGCGCGCGAAGGGCCTACGTGATGTGCCGGTTTGCCCGGAAAATATGGGGCGAAGTGGACAGTTTGTGTCCTCGGTCACAGCTCCGTAACGTCCTCGAAGCGAGCCGGAATTACGACCTCCGGCACTAGCGAAATCTTGGCGTTTGAGCTGCGAAAAAGCGGGCAGAAGAATACGGGAAGCTGCGCGGATAAGAATAGGGAATTCGTCGGTAACAGATGTACCGCAAGAAAAGCCCGATGGTCCGTGGTGTTTACGTGAAACGGATTGCCGGATGGTGGGACGGTGCGGGGCGGACAGTGGCCCGCGCACGCCGCACGGGCCCCGTGCCGCCCGGCGTACCCCGCGTCATACAGTGCGGCCATGAGCGAGAGCGCGGTGCTGCACATCAAGGGCAGGGTCCTGGCCGGCCCGTACGACGAGCGCGACGAACTCTGGGTCGTCGACGGCCGGGTGACATACCAACGGCCCGCCGGGGCACGGGACATCACGACCGTACGGGGCTGGGCGCTGCCGGGACTGGTCGACGCGCACTGCCACGTCGGGCTCGACGCCCACGGGCCGGTCGACGAGGCCACCAGCGAGAAACAGGCGCTGACCGAGCGGGAGGCGGGCACCCTGCTCCTCAGGGACGCCGGCTCGCCGTCCGACACCCGCTGGATCGACGACCGCGAGGACCTGCCGCGGATCGTCAGGGCCGGCCGGCACATCGCCCGCACCCGCCGCTACATCCGCAACTACGCCCACGAGATCGAGCCCGAGGACCTGGTGGCGTACGTGGCACGGGAGGCCCGGCGCGGCGACGGCTGGGTCAAGCTGGTCGGCGACTGGATCGACCGCGAGACCGGCGACCTGGCGGCGTGCTGGCCGCGCGGCGCCGTCGCGGCGGCCATCGCCGAGGCGCACCGCCTCGGCGCGCGCGTCACCGCCCACTGCTTCGCCGAGGAAACCCTCGCCCCGCTGGTCGAAGCGGGCATCGACTGCATCGAACACGCCACCGGCCTCACCGAGGAGACCATTCCGCTGTTCGCCGAGCGCGGCGTCGCGATCGTGCCCACGCTCGTGAACATCGCGACCTTCCCCCGGTTGGCGGCCGGAGGTGAGAAGAAGTTCCCCGCCTGGGCGAGCCACATGAGGAGCCTGTACGAGCGCCGCTACGACACCGTACGCGCGGCGTACGACGCCGGGGTGCCCATCTTCGCCGGCACCGACGCGGGCGGCTCGCTCGCCCACGGCCTGATCGCCCAGGAGGTCGCGGAGCTGACCAAGGCCGGCATCCCCGCGCTGGACGCGCTCGCCGCGACGACGTGGGGGGCGCGGCAGTGGCTGGGGCGCCCGGGGCTGGAGGAGGGCGCCCCGGCGGACCTCGTCGTGTACGACGGCGACCCGCGCGCGGACGTACGGGTGTTGGCGGCGCCGCGGCGGGTGGTGCTGCGGGGGCGGGTCGTGGGCTGATCCCCGTTCGGCCGCGGCGATGGCGGGGCGCCTGCTCCTACCGGTCCCGGCGCGCGCCCGAGCGCTCGCGCGCCATCCGCGCGGCCACCACCGCGCCCGAGATGTTGTGCCATACGGAGAAGACCGCCGCCGGCAGCGCCGCCGTCGGGCTGAAGTGGGCGGTGGCCAGGGACGCCGCGAGGCCGGAGTTCTGCATGCCGACCTCGAAGGCCATCGCCCGCCCGGCCGGTTCGCCCAGCCGGGCCAGCCGGCCCGCCGCGTAACCGAGGGCCAGGCCCAGGCCGTTGTGCAGGACGACGGCGAGGACGACCAGGGCCGCCGCGTCCTTGATGCGCGCGGCGCTGCCGGACACCACGACGAGCACGATGGCCGCGATCGTCACGGCGGACAGCCACGGCAGCGCGCGCAGCGCCCGGTCCACCCAGCGGCCGGCGACGAGCCGGACCACCAGGCCGCCGACCACCGGCAGCAGCACGGTCTTGAGGATGTCGGTCACCATCGCCCCGGCGTCCACGTCCAGGAACTGCCCGGCGAGCAGCAGTGTCAGCGGCGGCGTGACGAGCGGCGCGAGCACCGTGGAGACGGTGGCGACCGAGACGGACAGTGCGACGTCGCCGCGGGCCAGGTACGTCACGACGTTGGACGCGGTGCCGCTGGGCGCGCAGCCGACCAGGATGACGCCGGCCGCGAGCTGCGGGGGGAGGTGGAGGGCGGTGGCGATCAGCCAGCCCAGTCCCGGCATGATCACGTAGTGGGCCGCCAGGCCCAGGCCCACCGCCCAGGGGCGCTTGGCGACCGCCGTGAAGTCCGGTGGCGTCAGGGTCAGGCCCATCGAGAACATCACGACGCCGAGCAACCACGGCACCGCGGGCGCCCAGCCCGTGAACGGCGCGGGCCACAGCAGCCCGGCCGCGCCGGCCGCGATCACCAGCAGGGGGAAGACGGTGACGGCCCGCCGCGCCGCGCGGTCGGAGGCAGGCTGGTCACCGGTGGGGGCGGGGCGCTGGCTGAGCTGTTCGGTCGGCACGGCGGCACCTTAGCGCCGGTCTGCGTGTATGGGACAACGGGTTTCGGATGGTGGACGGCGGCCGGGTACGGGCGTCAGCCCGTCAGGGCCTTTTCCAGGGCCTCCGCGAAGCGGTCCGTCGTCGCCCGGTCCCGTACCGCCAGCCGCAGCCACCCGGGACCCAGCCCCGGGAACGTGTCGCCACGGCGGACCGCGAAGCCGAGCGCGCGCAGCCGGGTACGGACGGCCGCCGCGTCCGGCAGCCGGATCAGGACGAACGGCCCGTCGGCCGGCGTCACCGCGTGCACCTCGTGACCGTCGGGTCCGCGGACCTCCGCCAGCCGGGCCAGCAGGTGGTCCCGGTCCGCCGCGATCCGCCGGGCCGCTTCCGCCGCCTCCGCCAGCGCGGCCGGCTCGCAGCACGCCTCGGCCGCCGCCAGCGCGGGGGCGGAGACCGGCCACAGCGGCTGCGCCCGCTCCAGGTCCGTGACGATCTCCGGGGCGGCCAGTACGTAACCGATCCGCAGGCCCGCCAGGCCCCACGTCTTGGTCAGGCTGCGGAGTACGACGAGCCCCGGTACGTCCGTCCGCGACGCCAGCGACGCGTGCTCGCCGGGGACCGCGTCCATGAACGCCTCGTCCACGACCAGGACGCGCCCGGGCCGGGCCAGCCCGGCGATCTCCTCGGCGGGGTGGAGGACGGAGGTGGGGTTGGTCGGATTGCCGACGACGACGAGGTCGGCGTCGTCGGGGACCGCGTCCGCGGCCAGGCGGAAGCCGTTCCGTTCGGTGAGCAGCACCCGTTCCACCGCGTGCCCGGCGTCGCGCAGCGCCGCTTCCGGCTCGGTGAACTGCGGGTGCACCACGACCGGCCGGCGGGCCCGCACGGCACGGGCGATCAGCACGAACGCCTCCGCCGCGCCTGCCGTCAGCAGCACCCGCTCGGGCGGGAGCCCGTGCCGCGCCGCCACCGCCCGGCGCGCCGGGCGCCCGTCCGGATAGGCGGCGAGCCCGTCCAGGGAGGCGGCGATGCGGGCCTTGAGCCAGGCCGGCGGCGTACCGGTGCGCACGTTGACCGCGAGGTCGGTCAGCGCGGCGCCCGCGCCGCGTACCTCGGCGTCGCCGTGGTGGCGCAGGTCCGGCTCGCACGGGCCGGGACCGGCGCCGGGTATGCCGGAGGGAGTGGCGGGCTGCGGGGTGGGCACGAGATCTCCTTGGTGCGTACTAATCACGGGCGCGGGGGGCGCGCCGGGCCACGGCGCAGGTGGCCCGCGCCCCCCGCGCGGACTTGCGTTTGCCGACGACCAGCTCGGCGGCCCCCGCGCCGGGGCCACCGCCCGCCGCGGTCAGCGCGGCGGCCTCCGCCACGCTCGGCGTGCCGGCGGCGGCCAGCGGCGCCGCCGACGGGTGCGGTACGGGCACGGCGGCCAGTACCCCGGCCGGGTACGCCAGCAACGGCACGCCGAGCCGGGCCGCGGCCCCGGCCACCCCCGGCTCGGCCGCCTTGGTGTCCACGGTCGCCAGCGCGGTGACCGCGCACGGGGCCAGCCCCGCCGAGGCGAGGCTGTCCACGACGAGCGCCAGCACCTCGGCCGCCGTGACGCCCCGGCGCGCACCGACGCCGACGACGACCCGTGCCGCACTCACCACCGCGGTCCACGGGCCCGGACATGCGGGATGCCCGGCCGGTCAGTAAGCAGGAGTGAGGGGTGGCAGATCCGTGGGGAAGGGGTGAGACCGTGCCGGTGGCCATCGCGCTGGGCGCGTTCCTGATGACCCTGTTCGGCGGCTGGGTCGCACACCGCGTCACCGACCGCAGGCACCTGGTCCTGGGGCTGGCCGGCGGCCTGATGCTGGGCGTCGTCGGCCTCGACCTGCTGCCCGAGGCGCTGGAAGCGGCGGGCCGGGAGATCCACGGCGTCCCGGCCGCGCTGCTCTGCTTCGTGCTGGGCTTCCTGACCGCGCACGCGGTGGAACGGCTGCTCGCCGTCCGCAAGGCGGCGCACGGCATGGATCCGCACGAACGCGTGCCGCAGGTGGGCCTGACGGCGGCCGCCGCGATGGTGGTGCACAGCTTCATGGACGGCTTCGCGATCGGCCTGGCCTACCAGGTCGGCCGGGAGATGGCGGTGGCCGTGGCGCTCGCCGTCATCGCCCACGACTTCGCGGACGGCTTCAACACGTACACGATCACCAGCCTGTACGGGAACGCCCGCAACCGGGCGCTGCTCATGCTGGGCGCGGACGCGCTCGCCCCGCTGGCCGGCGCCGCCTCCACGCTGCTGTTCACCCTTCCGGAGCAATGGCTCGGGATTTACCTGGGTTTCTTCGGCGGCGTCCTGCTCTACCTGGCGACCTCCGACATCCTGCCCGAGGCACATCACGACCACCCCGCGCTGTCCACCCTGCTGTGCACGGTGGCGGGCGTGGCGTTCATCTGGCTGGTGATCGGTCTCGCGGGCTGAACGGGTGCGCGAGCCGGTGCGCCGGGCGTGCCCGGCACCGGACACGGCAGTCACGGCGCGCCGGCTCCCACACCGACGGAGACCGGCCCGTTGCGTCCGTCCAGCACGGCCGTCAGCCCCGGCTCGTCCCCCGCCTCGACGGCCAGCGTGGCGCCCAGGGCGCCCAGCTCGGCACGGATCGTCGCGGGGTCGGGGTGCGTCCCGGAGAAGGAGCGCAGGGGTACGACGGGCAGCTCACCGGCGGCCGGGTGCGGGGTGTCGCCCCAGTCCAGCAGGAACGGCACCAGCCCGCCGCCGGTACGCGGCGGCGTCAGCGTCCAGGAGAGCGTGCCGCCGTCCGGCGTCCTGCGGCACATCGCCACCGGCTCGCCCGGGTCGTAACCCAGCACGCGGGCCCGCGCGACGTGCCCTGCGATGCCGCGGACCCGGACCGCCCAGTGGGCCAGCCGGGGCCCGGACAGGGCGTCGATGCCGAACCAGCGCGGGGACGGTGGCGCCGGCTGCCCGGGGTCCGGGCCGATGATCTCCAGATAGGCGCCGTCCCCGAGCCCCAGCAGGACGTTGCGGGTGCCCCGGCCCGGATGGCCGCCGCCCGGCACCGGGCGGACGCCGGTCAGCGCCGCGACCTGGGCGGCGGTCTGCTCCAGGTCGGGCGTGGCGAGGACCAGGTGATCCAGGACGGCGTCAGCCACAGAGGGCCTCCAGCGGCGGTCGGGCGGCGGCGTTGCGGGCCAGGCGGCGGGCCAGCGACGGCTCGGCCGCCCAGTGGACGTGCAGGTACGAGGCGTGTACCCCGTTCTGTACGTGGCCCTCCACCCGGCGCGCGGGGTGGGTCATGCCCCAGGCGGGGGACGTGCCCGCGCCCGGTTCCAGCACCGTACGGTGGAACTCGTGGCCGCGCACCCTGGTACCGGCCACCGCCAGCGCGTTGTCCTCCAGCGCCACCGCCTCCCGGTAGCCCAGCGTGAGCCGCTGCGACATCCGCGCGTCGGCGGGCAGCACCCCGCACATCGGCTTGCCGTCCAGGGACCGGGACAGGTACAGCAGCCCGGCGCACTCGGCGACGAGCGGTGCCCCGGAGGCCGCCAGCGCCACCACGGCCCGGCGCAGCGGCGCGTTCGCCGACAGCTCGGGCGCGTACACCTCGGGGAAGCCGCCGCCGAGCACCAGCGCCTGCGTGCCGGACGGCAGCCGCTCGTCCCGCAGGGGGTCGAAGACGGCCACCTCGGCACCGGCGGCCGCCAGCAGTTCGGCGTGTTCGGCGTAGGAGAACGTGAAGGCGGCGCCGCCCGCGACGGCCACCACGGGCTTGCCGGACACCGCCGCCGCGCCGCCGGCCCCCTGCGCGACGGCCCGCGCCGGGTCCCAGGGCGTGCCGGGCAGCTCCGGCGCGCTGTGCGCCAGCGCCAGCAGCGCCTTGAGGTCGCAGCCCTCGCGGACCTGCGCGGCCTGCGCCCGTACGGACTCCAGCGCCTCGGCCTGCCGCTCGGCGACCGGGACCAGGCCCAGGTGCCGCGACGGCGTCCGCATCTGCGGCGCCCGGCGGAGCGCGCCGAGCACCGGCACGCCCGACTCGTCCAGCGCCGCGCGCAGCAGCTCCTCGTGCCGGTCCGAGCCCACCTTGTTCAGGATCACCCCGGCCAGCCGCACCTCGGGGTCCCAGGACGCGAAGCCGTGCACCAGCGCGGCCACCGACCTGGACTGCGCCGAGGCGTCGACGACCAGCACCACCGGCGCCCGCAGCAGCTTGGCGACCTGCGCGGTGGACGCCAGCTCGCCGAGCCCGGAGGCGCCGTCGTACAGCCCCATCACGCCCTCGACGACCGCCAGGTCGGCGCCGGCCGCCCCGTGCAGGAACAGCGGCGCGACCTGGTCGGTGCCGCAGAGGTACGCGTCCAGGTTGCGGCCCGGCCGGCCCGTCGCCAGGGCGTGGTAGCCGGGGTCGATGTAGTCGGGGCCCACCTTGTGCGGGGAGACCGTGAGCCCGGCCTCGGTGAAGGCCGCCATCAGGCCGGTGGCGACGGTCGTCTTGCCGCTGCCCGAGGCGGGCGCGGCGATGACGAGCCGGGGGATGGTGCTCACGGTCTGGCTGCTCCTGGTCCTGCTGCTCTCGTTGCCGTACTGCCTGGTGGCGCGGTCACCACTCGATGCCGCGCTGGCCCTTCTGGCCCGCGTCCATCGGGTGCTTGACCTTGGTCATCTCGGTGACCAGGTCCGCGAAGTCGCACAGCTCCTGCGGCGCGTTGCGGCCGGTGATGACGACGTGCTGGTTGCCGGGGCGGTCGCGCAGGACGGAGACGACCTCGGCGGGGTCCACCCAGCCCCAGTGCATGGGGTAGGCGAACTCGTCGAGCACGTACAGCTTGTACGTCTCGGCGGCCAGGTCCCGCTTGACCTGCTCCCAGCCCTCGCGGGCCGCCTCCTCGTTGCTGAACTGCGAGTCGCGCTGGACCCAGGACCAGCCCTCGCCCATCTTGTGCCAGGCGACCGTGCCGCCCTCGCCGGTCTCGCCGAGTACCCGCAGCGCCCGCTCCTCACCCACCTTCCACTTCGCCGACTTCACGAACTGGAACACCCCGACCGGCCAGCCCTGATTCCAGGCCCGCAGCGCCAGCCCGAAGGCGGCGGTGGACTTGCCCTTGCCGGGGCCGGTGTGGACGAGGACCAGCGGGCGGTTGCGCCGCTGGCGTGTGGTGAGCCCGTCGTCCGGTACGACGGACGGCTGTCCCTGTGGCATTAAGCGGCCCTCCGGTGGGTGTGGTTGGTGCCCTGTCCGCGTACGTCGCGGACGAGCGCGGAGACGCTGTCCGCGCGCAGCTCGTCGAGGGTGACGGCAGTGCCCTGGAGGTCCCGGGCCAGCTCGCCGGCCAGCCCCAGCCGTACCGGCCCCGCCTCGCAGTCCACGACCACCGAGGCGACGCCCTCGGCGCCCAGCAGCCGCGCCGCGCGGGACGTGCGCACCAGCGGCTCGGGGCCGCCGGTGGAGCGCCCGTCGGTGACGACCACCAGCAGCGGCCGGCGCGAGGCGTCCCGCAGCCGTTCCACGCGCAGCACCTCGTGGGCCTTGAGCAGGCCGGCGGAGAGCGGTGTGCGGCCGCCGGTGGGCAGCGACTCCAGCCGGGCGGCGCCCGCCTCGACCGACGAGGTGGGCGGCAGCGCCAGCTCGGCCTCCGCACCGCGGAAGGTGATCATGCCGATCTTGTCGCGCCGCTGGTAGGCGTCGAGCAGCAGCGAGAGCACCGCGCCCTTGACCGCGCTCATCCGCTTGCGCGCCGCCATCGAACCGGACGCGTCCACGACGAACAGCACGAGGTTGCCCTCGCGGCCCTCGCGTACCGCCTCGCGCAGGTCGTCCCGGCGGACGACCAGCCCCGGACCGCTCCGCCCGCGCGCGACCTGGTGCGGCGCGGCGGCCTGTACGGTCGCGGCCAGGTGCAGCTTGGTCAGGGTGCCCTGCGGGCGGCGGGCGCCGGTGGTGCGGCCGTGCGCCGTACGGGCCCGCGAACGGCGGCCGTCCGCGCCCTCGCCGAGCCCCGGCACGTCCAGCCGCCGGGTACGGAACGGCTCGCCCGCGCCGACGGCGGCCTTCTCGCCGCCCTCGCCCGGAGCGTTCTCCCCTTCGCTTCCGGACTGCGCCTTCGGGTCGGCGGGCGCCGGGTCCGCCTCCGGGGCCTGCGACTGCTCGGGCAGCTGCGGCTGGTCGTGGGCCTGCGGCTGGTCGTGCGGGGCCTGGGCGTCTTCGCCCTGCGGGCCGTCCGTGCCGCCGTCGCCGTCCTGCGGCGGCCGGCCGCCGCCCGGTCCGTCGGGATCGTCGTCCGGGCCGCCGTCCGGTTCCGGGTCGTCGTCCTCGTCCGCGGCGAACTCCTCCAGCGTCCGGTCGAGCTTGTCCTCGTCCAGGCCGGGGGCGTCGAAGGGATTGCGGCGGCGCCGGTGGGGGAGCGCCAGCAGGGCGGCCTGCCGTACGTCCTCCTCGCGGACGTCCGTACGGCCCGCCCAGGCCGCGAGCGCGCACGCGGTGCGCGCCATCACGATGTCGGCGCGCATGCCGTCCACCTCGAACGCGGCGCAGACCGCGGCGATCTGCCGCAGCACCGCGTCGCCGAGCAGCACGTCCGGCAGCAGCGCCCGCGCGGCCGCGATCCGCTCCCGCAGCTCGTTCTCCTCGGCGGCCCAGCGTGCCGCGAAGCCCGCCGGGTCGGCGTCGTACGCCAGCCGGCGCCGCACGACCTCGACCCGCTGGTCCGGCTCGCGGGACGCGGCGACCTCCACGGTGAGGCCGAAGCGGTCCAGCAACTGCGGCCGCAGTTCGCCCTCTTCGGGGTTCATGGTGCCGACGAGCAGGAAGCGCGCCGCGTGCCGTACGGAGACGCCCTCGCGCTCCACGTACGAGGCGCCCATGGCGGCGGCGTCCAGCAGCAGGTCCACGAGGTGGTCGTGGAGGAGGTTGACCTCGTCGACGTACAGGATGCCGCGGTGCGCGTCCGCCAGCAGACCCGGCTCGAAGGCCTTCACGCCTTCCGACAGGGCCCGTTCGATGTCCAGCGCGCCGACCAGCCGGTCCTCCGAGGCGCCGACGGGGAGTTCGACCATGCGGGCCGGGCGCTCCTCCGAGCCGCCCGTCTCGTGCGGGCCGTCCGGGCACGCCGGGTCGGGCGCCGCGGGGTCGCAGGAGAAGCGGCACCCGGTGACGACGGGGACGTCGGGCATCAGCGCCGTCAGACCGCGCACGATCGTCGACTTCGCGGTGCCCTTCTCCCCACGGACGAGCACCCCGCCGATGGCCGGCGAGATGGCGTTGAGCAGCAGGCTCAGCCGCATGTCGGACATGCCGACGACCGCGGTGAACGGGTAAGGGACCGATGCCATTAAGGAGTACCCCCTTCGAGGGACGTGCGGTGTGCGGGCGCGGGGGAGGCCGCGCCGGGTGCGGCCGGGGTGCGGGACGGCGGTGGTACCGGCGGCGCTCCCGGCGGCACGAAGGGCAGCCCCGCCGGCACCCCGTCCTCGATCAGCCGCAGCAGCGCGTCGGTGTCCGCGTGCTCCTCGATCAGGTCGCCCAGCTTGTCGAGCTGCTCCTCGCGCAGCGCGGCGAAGCTGGTGTCCGGCGCCGGGACGAACGCGCGGCCCGCGTCGGCGGCCACCCGCCGCAGGAACGCCCGCCGGAAGCCGTCGCTCTCCAGGGAGCCGTGCCAGTGGGTGCCCCAGACCGATCCGGACCGGCAGCCGTCCAGGAAGGGCTGCCCGCCGAGGACCTCGGCCACGCCGTGGTGGATCTCGTATCCCTCGACCGGCTCGCCCAGCGCCTCGCCGGACGGCCGGGCCAGGGTCTTGTCCGCGGCGAACCGTACGCGTACAGGCAGCAGGCCCAGCCCGTCCACCGTGCCGGCCTTGGACTCGACCTCGTCCTCGATGCGTTCGCCGAGCATCTGGAAGCCGCCGCAGATGCCGAGCACCGGGCGGCCCTCGGCCGCCCGCCGCCGCACCGCGTCCGCGATGCCCCGCTCGCGCAGCCACTGGAGCGCCCGGACGGTGCCGCGGGTGCCGGGCAGCACGACGAGGTCGGCGTCGGCCAGCTCCTCGGCGCGGTCCACGAAGCGCACCACGACGCCGGGTTCGGCGGCGAGCGCGTCCACGTCCGTGAAGTTCGACATCAGCGGTACGGCGGCCACCGCGACCCGCAGGACGTCGGCGCCGTGCGGCGGCGCGACGACGCTCTCGCGGACCGCGCCGCGCAGCGACACCCGCAGGCCGTCCTCCTCGTCGATGCCGAGGCCGTGCGCGAACGGCAGCACCCCGAGGGTGGGCCGACCGCTCAGCTCCCTCAGCATCTCCAGGCCGGGCTCCAGCAGCGTCACATCACCCCGGAACTTGTTGACGAGATAGCCCGCGACCAGCGCCTGGTCCTCCCGGGACAGCAGCGCCGTGGTGCCGAAGAAGGAGGCGAACACGCCGCCCCTGTCGATGTCGCCGACCACCACGACCGGGATGCGGGCGGCCCGCGCGATGCCCATGTTCACGATGTCGGTGCGCCGCAGGTTGATCTCCGCGGGGCTGCCGGCGCCCTCGCAGATCACCGCGTCATGCGTACGGCGCAGCTCCTGGAGGCAGTCCGTGACCGTACCGAGCAACTGCTCCTGGCGCCCCGCGTGGTAGCCGCGCGCGCTCAGCTCGCCCACCGGCTTGCCCATCAGCACGACCTGGCTGCTGCGGTCGCTGCCCGGCTTCAGCAGCACCGGGTTCATCAGCGCGCTCGGCTCGACGCGCGCCGCCGCGGCCTGCATGGCCTGCGCCCGCCCGATCTCCGCGCCCTCGCGCGTCACGAACGAGTTCAGCGACATGTTCTGCGCCTTGAAGGGCGCCACCTTGACGCCCTTGCGCGCCAGCCAGCGGCAAATGCCCGCCGTCACCACGCTCTTGCCCGCGTCGGACGTGGTGCCCGCCACCAGCAGCCCGCCGCCGAGCGGCGTTCGACCCGGTCCGTTCACGTGGCGCTCCTCGCCGTCCGCATGTCACTGCTCACTTGGCCCTCCCGGCCGTACGGGCCCGCCGCACGGCCCCTGCCGCGCACCGGCCCGCGACCGTGGCCGCCAGCGCCAGCGCGCTCACCCGGCGCGACAGCGTCACGGCCCGCCCGATGTCCGGCACCGCCACGGGGTGCCCGGCGGCACCGTTCAGCACCGGCCGGTGCTCGACCCGGCCGCCGTACGCCAGGGTGCCCCCCAGCCGTACGCCCAGCGCCCCCGCGAACGCCGCTTCCACGGGACCCGCGTTGGGGCTCGGGTGCGACGGGCCGTCCTGCCGCCAGGCACGCCACGCGCCCCGCCGGTCGGGGCCCGCCAGTACCGCCAGCGCGGCGGTCAGCCGGGAGCCGGGGAACCCGGCCACGTCGTCGAGCCGGGCCGAGGCCCAGCCGAAGCGGTGGTAGCGCGGCGACTTGTGCCCCACCATCGCGTCCAGCGTGTTGACGGCACGGAAGGCCAGCAGCCCCGGTACGCCGGCGACCGCGCCCCACACGAGGGCGCCGACCACCGCGTCCGAGGTGTTCTCGGCGACGGACTCCACCACCGCGCGCGCCATCTGCTGCCCGTCCAGGGCCTGCGGGTCGCGCCCGCACAGGTGCGGCAGCCGCTCCCGCGCCACGTCGAGGTCGCCTGCGGCGAGCGCGCCGCCGACGGCCCGCGCTTCGCGGCACAGCGAGGTACCGCCCAGGACGGCCCAGGTGGCGGCGGCGGTCAGCGCGACGGAGGCGGGGGAGGAGCGGCGTACGGCACGTTCCAGCAGCGCGGCGCCGGCGGCGGTCCCGCCGACACACAGCGCGGTGTGCAGGGCCCCGCGCCCGCGGTCGTCGCGCCACAGCCGGCGTTCCACGGCGGCCGCGGCCCGCCCGAAGGCGGCCACGGGGTGGCCGCGCCGGGGATCGCCCGCGACCAGGTCGCCGAGGAAGCCGAGGGCCGCGCCGCACGCGTAGCCGGCGTGTTCGGCACGCATCGGATCAGACCGCCGTCGCGCCTCGGAGGGACGGTACGGGGGAAGGCACAGAAGATCGCGAACTGCGGCCGGGCATGACGGTAGGTCCTCACTCAGGGTCCGCGCCCTGGTTCGACGGGTACGGCGACAAGAGTCTCCTGGCTCCCCGGATCGGCGCTTCCCCCGGCCTTCCAGTCCGTACGGGAACCTCTCGGCTGCGACGTGGACCGTGGCCCTTGGTGGAGGGGCGCTCCCCGGTGACAGTGGCGGGACCGCGCCGGATTCTCACCGGACTTCCTCATCTGTCGCCGAATGGCTCCGGCAGTCCACCACGCTCCGCGAGAGCCCGTCAACTCGCGCTTGACCTGCGCCGCAGGCGGTGGCAGTGGCTGTGTCCCAGGACACAGCGCGGGGCGCCCGGCGGCCGCGGCGTCCGCCGCCGACCACCGGGCGCCCCGGAGTGCCGTGCCGGCGCCCGTCAGGCGGCGACGATCAGATAGATGCCGTACGCCACGGCCGCCGCGCACAGCGCGAAGCAGGCGTACGCCCCGGCCCTGGCCGGCGCGCCGGGGCCGTCGGCGGCGGCCGCCCCGTCCTCCTGCCGCGGGGCGCGGGACGTGCCGACGATGCCGAGGGTGAACAGGCCGACGATGCCGACCGTCACCACGAGCGTGACGCCGAAGACCTGGCCCAGAGCTGCCCAGTCGATGCTCATTCGCGTTCTCGTTCCTTCGTGGGTGCCGTGCGGCCGGGTCAGCCGACCGCCGAGCCGGCCTTGGCGCGGCGCTGGGCGTGCGTCTCGTGCGGGTGGGCGGCCGCCGGGGCGGTGATCACCGGGGCGGTGCCGACCGGGTCCGTGAGCGGCGTGTCGGCCATCGCGGGTGCGGGGACCGTGGCGACGGCCATCGCTGGCGCGGACACGACCGGCCCGGCGGGCGGCGGGGTCACGGCCTGCAGCGCGGCGGTGACGACACCCACCGGCTCCGCCGCCGGGCCCTCGTTGACGTTGGTGTGGTCCACCGGCTTGCGCCGGGAGGCCGCCCAGATCGCGCCGCACACGGCGAGCCCGAGGACCGCCACGGTCGCGATGCCCCAGTCGCCCTGCTCGGCCAGGAACGCGGCGCCCGCCGCGACCAGGCCGGCGGCCGGCAGCGTCAGGCCCCAGGCGACGACCATCCGGCCCGCCGTGGACCAGCGCACCACGCCGCCCTTGCGGCCCAGGCCCGAACCCATGACCGAACCCGAGCAGACCTGGGTGGTGGAGAGCGCGAAGCCGAGGTGGGAGGAGGCCAGGATGGTGGCCGCCGCGCCGGTCTGGGCGGCGAAGCCCTGCGGCGGCTGGATGTCGGTGATGCCCTTGCCCATCGTGCGGATGATGCGCCAGCCGCCGAGGTAGGTGCCGAGCGCGATGGCCACACCGGCCGAGGCGATGACCCACAGCGGCGGGTCGGCGTGCGGGGCGACCACGCCGCCGGTGATCAGCGCGAGGGTGATCACGCCCATCGTCTTCTGCGCGTCGTTGGTGCCGTGCGCCAGGGAGACCAGCGCGGCGGAGGCGATCTGCCCGGCGCGGTAGCCCTTGGCGGTGTCCTCCTCGGCGCGGTTGCGGGCCAGCCGGTAGGTCAGCCGGGTCGCGGCCAGCGCGGCCAGGCCGGCCACGACCGGCGCGGCGACGGCCGGGATGAGGACCTTCATGACCACGGCGTCGGCGTGCACGCCGCTGGTGCCCACGGACACCAGGGTCGCGCCGATCAGGCCGCCGAAGAGGGCGTGCGAGGAGCTGGAGGGGAGTCCGGCCAGCCAGGTGACCAGGTTCCAGACGATGGCGCCGACCAGCCCCGCGAAGATCACTTCTGGTCTGATGCCGGCGGTCTCGTCGATGATCCCGCCGGAGATGGTCTTGGCGACCTCCACCGACAGGAACGCGCCGACCAGGTTGAGGACCGCCGACATCGCCACCGCGGTCTTGGGCTTGAGTGCCCCGGTGGAAATGGTGGTGGCCATGGCGTTGGCCGTGTCGTGGAAGCCGTTCGTAAAGTCGAACACCAAGGCCGTGACGATCACGATCCCGATGAGAAGCGTGATGTGTTCCATTCACCCAGGCAATCAGTTCGATGGGCAGTGACGCTCGGGACCGTACGGACGACGGGTGAACGGAAGGTGAACTGGGACGGGCGGCACGGTGACGCCCCCGAAGGAGTCGCGCGAAGGCACCCGCCCCGCCACTCGGGCCCCGGCCGTTCAGCCCCAGCCGGCGGGGAGCTTGCCCGGCGTGCCGTGCCAGTGGGCCGGCCACAGCGGGTGGGTGGCGGCGAACGCCCGGCCGTCCGCCCGCCACCCGCCGCCGTTGCGCAGGAAGCGCCGGGCCTGCGCGCGCCTTCGCGTACACCGCCCTGCCCACGGCGCCCGCCGCCTCCGCCGCGGTCACGTCAGCACACCGTCAAACCCGACATAGCGGATACCGGAGCGCGAGGGTCCGCCCCACGGCCCCGCTCCCGGCCCGTACGGTGTCGGCAGCCCCGCGCGCACCACGCCCGCGCGCTCGGCCGGCCACCGCCCGCACCGCACACCGGAGGCACACGCATGACGGACCCGGAAGCCCTCGGCCGCGCCTGGCGCGAACTGGTCGACACCGCCCGCCGCACGGTCGCCGACGGCCTGGTCGTCGGCACCTCGGGCAACGTCTCCGTCCGCGTCGGCGACCTGGTCCTGGTCACCCCCAGCGGCGTCCGCTACGACCGGCTCGGGCCCGGCGACCTCACCGCGGTGGACCTCGAAGGACGCCAGGCCCGCGGCACGCTGCGGCCCACCAGCGAACTCCCCATGCACCTGGCCGTCTACCGTGCCACCGGGGCCACCGCCGTCGTCCACACCCACGCCGCCCACGCCACCGCCGTCTCCACCCTCGTCACCGAACTCCCGCCGGTGCACTACATGACCGCGGCCCTCGGCGGCCCCGTCCGAGTCGCGCCCTACGCCCTCTACGGCACCGAGGAGTTGGCCGGGAACATGCTCGGCGCACTGCGCGGCCGCACCGGCTGCCTCCTGCGCAACCACGGCACCGTCGTGTACGGCGACACCCTGGACGAGGCGTACGACCGCACCGCCCAGCTGGAGTGGATGTGCCGCGTGTGGCTCGCCGCCAGCTCGGTGCCGGGTCGCGAACCCGCCCTGCTCACACCGGAACAGGTCGGGGCGGCGGGCGACCGGCTGCGCGGCTACGGGCAGCGCCGCTGACGCGCGCCGCCGCCCGCGCCCGCCCGGCCGCCCGCGGACGCCCCCGCCGTCACCCGGCCGCGCCCGCCCGCTGGCCGCGGACGCGGCCCCCGTCCACACTGGGGAGGATGCGTCTGGGTACTGCGGCGGCAGCGGCCGCCACCACGGTGATCGGTGCCGGCGCGGCCGCGGTGGCGGCCGGCCGGTACGCCAGCGGCATGGTCCTCAAGCCCGCCCTCGACCGGCCGCTGCCGGGCGACCCCCGGCTCACGGTGCATTCCACCGGGCCCGGACGGATCACCCTCACCCGCAGCCTCGCCTCGCTGCGGCCCGGCACCTACGGCCTCACCGGCGCGGGCGCCCACGCGATCGTCGGCCCCCTCCTGGACAACGTGCCGCACCCCGCCGACACCGTCGTCCGCCGCCTGGAACGGGTCACCCACGGCACCCTCCAGCCGGGCGCCCGGATGCGGATGACACCCCAGGTGCACATCGGCAACCCGCGCGACGCGCTGGGCATCGACTGCGCCGACGTCGACATCCCCGGGGAGCTGGGCGCGCTGCCCGCCTGGTTCGCGCCCGGCGACCGGGAGACCTGGGTGATCACCGTGCACGGGCTGGGCACCACCCGCGAGCACCCCATGGTCGTCCTGCCGTTCCTCGCCGACCAGCGGCTGCCCGTCCTGAACCTCGCCTACCGCAACGACTCCGGCGCCCCGCACACCGCCGACGGCATCAGCCACCTCGGCGACGCCGAATGGCGCGACGTGGACGCCGCGATCCGCTACGCCGTCCGCTACGGCGCGCGGCGCGTCGTCCTGCACGGCTGGTCCACCGGCGCGTCCATGGCCCTGCACGCCGCGGCCAACTCCGCCCTGCGCGACCGCGTCGCCGGCCTCGTCCTGGACTCGCCGGTCCTGGACTGGCAGGCCACCGTCCGCGCCCTGGCGGCCGCCCGCCGCACCCCGCGCCCGCTGCTCCCACTGGCCGTACGGGCCGCCGAGGGCAGCACCGGGCTGCACGCCGGGCGGCTGGCCGAGGCCTGGGCCCCGGACCTGCTCACCGTGCCGACGCTCCTGGTCCACGGGCCGCACGACACCCTCGCCCCCTGGGCGGCCTCCCGGGAACTGGCGGCCCGCCGCCCGGACCTGATCACCCTTCACCCCGTTCCGCACGCCCCGCACGCCGCCATGTGGAACGCGGACCCCGCCACGTACGAAGAGACCCTGCGCCGCTTCCTCACGCCCCTCATGTGAGCCGCGGAAGCCCGCTCGTACGGCGGCGGCGACCGGTCCGCGCACCCTTCGCGCGACGTGCCGCGGGAACGTACCGACCGTTCCGATTGGGCTTTCGGGCCGTCAGCGGGAAGACTGCCCCTGTGACGTCCCGTACTCCGCGCGACTCCCGGCTCCGACTCGTCCCCCGTCAACCGATTGCCGCCGCCCGACGAGCGGTGAGCACCCGGGCCGCCAGGCCGGCGCCCCGGCCGCCCCAGGGCACACCGCCGCCCGCGGAACTGGCGCGCCAGGCCCGCGCCGGCCTGGCCGGTGCCGTCCGCCTCGCCCGCTGGGCCGACGGCGAACACGGCACCGGTGCCGGGCTGCGGGCCGGCCAGGACGGAGCCCTCCCGGCGGACGTCGCCGAACAGGCGGCGCACGATCTGCGGCTGACCCCGCAGCAGGTCCGCACGGACTGGGACCTGGCCAGGCTGGCCGGACTCGTCGAACTGCACGGCGGCCTGGCCCGCCCCGGCTGGCGGTTGCGCGCCTGGGAACGCGACGACACCGCCGCGCTGCGCGGCTGGGTCGCGCTCTTCGACGCCTGGTCGCTGGCGCGCCCCGCGCCGCCCGGCGCCGGGCCGACCGCCGTCGCCGAGGTCGTCGAAGCCGTACCGCAGCTGCTGTCCCTGCTGCACCTGTCCGCCGGCCCGGTCCGCCTCCCGGTCCTCCTCGACATGCTGGAGCAGCGGGTCGCCGAACTCCGCACCGAGCGCTGCGAAGTGCCGTACGGACCCGGTCAGGGCGCGGGCGCGGAGCAGGGCGGGGCGGTGAGTGACGCCGCGGGGGCGTCACTCGCGGTGCTTCTGGACTGGGCGCTGGACGGCCTCACCGCCGTGGGAGCGCTCGTCGTGCGCGACGGCGCGAAGACCGGCGTGCCCGCCGAACGCGAAGCGCTGCTCACCCCCCTCGGCAACTGGTCGGTCTGGGTCAAACTGGAGCGGATCTGCGTCGCCGCGCAGAGCCCGGCCGGCAACATCGAGCAGTCCGCCGAGGCGATGCTGCGCGGCTGCGCCCGGCTGACCCCGGGACCGGCGCGCGCCGAATACCGCGCCTGGCTCGCCGCCCGGTCCGCCGGCGGCGCGGTCGAGGAACTGCTCGCCGTGGCCCGCGGCGAGGACGCGCTGCTGCGCGGCCTCGCCTTCGAGGCGCTGCGGGCCGTCGGCGCCCCCGCCGAGCCGGCCGTGCGCGCCGCCGCCGAGGAGCCGGGGCTGCGGCCGTACGCCCTGCTCTGGCTGGTCGAGCACGAGGGCGGCGACCCGGAGACCGCCCCGGACGTGCTCACCCGCGAGGAGTCGACCTGGCTGTGGGTGGACACCGCCGCGGCCGTCGCCGACCACGGCGAGGGCCAGCTGCTGGTCCGCCACCTCGAATCGGCGGTCCAGGGCTCGGTCCCGCGCCTGCTGGAGGAGGTACGGGCCGTCGGCCACCCGCGCACCGTGCAGGTGCTGGTCGCGCTGGCCGCCGCGCACCCCGACCCGGCCCTCGCCAAGGCCGTGCGCCGCGCCGCCTTCCAGGTCCACACCGGCGGCGCCTGACGCTCCGGGGCGGGAACCCGGCACCCGGCCGCGGTGCCTGGGTCCCGCCCCTCCGTCTGACGCCCCTCCGCCCGGCGCCCCTCGGCCCGGCGCCCCCGGCCCCGGCGCGCCGCCGCTCCTCAGGCCGGCGGTGCGACCGGTGTGTACGTGCCGAAGGTCCAGAGGTTGCCCTCCAGATCGCGGGCCGTGTACTCGCGGGAGCCGTAGTCCTGGTCCGTGAGCGGCAGCGCTATCTCCACCCCCGCTTGCTCGGCCCGCCGGTGATGCGCGTCCGGATCCTCGACGACCGTGTACACGCCGACCGGGCCACTGCCGCCCAGCGCCTCTTCGTACGCTCCGCCGACGCCCTTCGAGCCCAGCATCACCACCCCGTTGCCGTAGGACAGCTCGGCGTGCACCACCGTGCCGTCCTCGCTCTCGTACAACGCGCTCCGGGTGAATCCGAAGGCTTCCGTCAGCTGCTTGATCGCGGCCTTCGCGTCGCGGTAGTGCAGCGTCGGGCAGAACGTGGGTGCCCCTGCCATCTCACCGGTCATGACGATCACCATCCCTGCGATCGGTCCTGCGAGTCCCTGCCGAGACCCACATCACAGTCTGGCACCGGGGTCTGACAACGCCTCCCGAACCGGCCCCGACCAGCGCCGCCGAAGGCCCGCGCGGCCGGGCCGGCGGCCCGCGAAAACTGGTTGCAAGTCACCGCTAGACTGGTCCGTATGGCAATTCTCCTCGTGCATTAGACGGCACCGGCACCCGTCCGTGCCGCCCCGTCGGCACCCGCCCGTGCCGGGTGCGGGGCGCGCCGCGCGGCCGTGATCATTCCCGTCCTTTCCGCTGTCCTCACCTGCCCTGGAGTCTTCCCGTGATCACCGCCTCCGGCCTTGAGCTGCGCGCCGGCGCCCGCGTCCTCATCGAATCCGCCTCCTTCCGTATCGCCAAGGGCGACCGGATCGGTCTCGTCGGCCGCAACGGCGCCGGCAAGACGACCCTCACCAAGGTCCTGGCGGGCGAGGGCATCCCGGCCGCCGGCACGGTCACCCGCTCCGGCGATGTCGGCTACCTGCCGCAGGACCCGCGCACCGGCGACCTGGACGTGCTCGCCCGCGACCGCATCCTGTCGGCCCGCGGCCTGGACGAGGTCCTGCGCAAGATGCGCGAGAACGAGGACCGGATGTCCAACGGCAAGGGCGCCACCCGCGAGAAGGCGATGAAGAAGTACGAGCGCCTGGAGACGGAGTTCCTGACCAAGGGCGGGTACGCGGCCGAGGCGGAGGCCGCGACCATCGCCGCCAGCCTGGGCCTGCCCGACCGCATCCTCGGCCAGCCCCTGCACACCCTCTCCGGCGGCCAGCGGCGCCGCGTCGAGCTGGCCCGGATCCTCTTCTCGGACTCCGACACCCTGCTCCTGGACGAGCCGACCAACCACCTCGACGCCGACTCCATCGTCTGGCTGCGCGACTACCTGAAGACGTACCGCGGCGGCTTCATCGTGATCTCCCACGACGTCGACCTGGTCGAGACCGTGGTGAACAAGGTGTTCTACCTGGACGCCAACCGCTCCGAGATCGACATCTACAACATGGGCTGGAAGCTCTACCAGCAGCAGCGCGAGGCCGACGAGAAGCGCCGCAAGCGCGAGCGCGCCAACGCCGAGAAGAAGGCCGCGCAGCTGCATTCGCAGGCCGACAAGATGCGGGCCAAGGCCACCAAGACCGTCGCCGCGCAGAACATGGCCAAGCGCGCCGACAAGCTCCTCGCCGGGCTGGACGCCAAGCGCGTCTCCGACAAGGTCGCCAAGCTGCGTTTCCCCGACCCCGCGCCCTGCGGCAAGACCCCGCTCACCGCCGAGGGTCTGTCCAAGTCGTACGGCTCGCTGGAGATCTTCACCGACGTCGACCTGGCCATCGACAAGGGCTCCCGGGTCGTCATCCTCGGCCTGAACGGCGCGGGCAAGACGACGCTGCTGCGGCTGCTGGCGGGCGTCGAGAAGCCGGACACCGGCGAGGTGCGCCCCGGGCACGGCCTGAAGCTGGGCTACTACGCCCAGGAGCACGAGACGCTGGACCCGGACCGTACGGTCCTGGAGAACATGCGCTCCGCGGCGCCGGACATGGACCTGGTCGACATCCGCAAGACGCTCGGCTCCTTCCTCTTCTCCGGCGACGACGTCGACAAGCCCGCCGGCGTGCTGTCCGGCGGCGAGAAGACCCGCCTGGCGCTGGCCACCCTGGTCGTCTCCTCCGCCAACGTGCTGCTCCTGGACGAGCCGACGAACAACCTCGACCCGGCCAGCCGCGAGGAGATCCTCGGCGCGCTGCACACCTTCACCGGCGCGGTGGTCCTGGTCTCCCACGACGAGGGCGCCGTGGACGCCCTCCAGCCGGAGCGCATCATCCTGCTTCCGGACGGCGTCGAGGACCTGTGGGGCCAGGACTACGCGGACCTGGTGGCGCTGGCCTGAGGCCGGGCGGGATCAAGGACGTATGGATCATTCGGCCGACGGGTGATCCATCATCTGAGTGAGAGCGGCTCGTACATCGGCGAGCCTCCCTGTGACGGCCGGGCGCTGTGGCCCCGGCCGTCATCATTTCGTACAACCCCCCTCTGACCTGCCTGTTCTCCGAGAATTCAGCGTGCGGAGCGTTCGAATTCCGAAAGGAATCCCTGATTCCAAGGGTCAATACGGCGCCTCTGACGGCAAACGATGTCCTACGGACCTTGCTGAATGGGTGGCCAGGAAGCCCGCGAGGGGTGATCATGAGAGTCCAGAGCGCACTTCCCACGAGGAGGCACGGGTGGCCGAGACTCTGAAGAAGGGCAGCCGGGTAACCGGCGCCGCGCGCGAGAAGCTCGCGGCAGACCTGAAGAAGAAGTACGACTCCGGAGCGAGCATCCGGGCGCTGGCCGAAGAGACCGGCCGCTCCTACGGGTTCGTGCACCGGATGCTCAGCGAATCCGGTGTGACCCTGCGTGGTCGTGGCGGAGCGACCAGGGGCAAGAAGGCCGCCTCGGCCTGACCGAGGCGGTCGGCGGTTCCGGGAGCTACGGTGCCACCCGGTCGGTCGAGCAGGCGACCGGGTGGTTACTGTTCAGTCACTTAAGCACGCAAGTGCGGTCGGCTGACTCGGAGGCGCCCCATGACTCTGCTCGACAAGGACGGTGTGCGGCTCACCGTGGACGACGTGATCGCCACGGTGACCCTCGCCGGACCGGCCAAGCGCAACGCGCAGTCGCCCGCCCTGTGGCGGGCGCTGGCGGAGGCCGGATCACTGCTGCCGGGAGACGTCCGGATCGTGGTGCTGCGCGGCGAGGGCAAGTCCTTCTCCGCCGGCCTGGACCGGCAGGCGTTCACGCCCGAAGGCTTCGACGGCGAACCGTCCTTCATCGACATGGCACGTGGCTCGGACAGCGAACTGGACGCCACGATCGCCGAGTACCAGGAAGCGTTCACCTGGTGGCGTCGCACCGACCTGGTGTCGATAGCCGCTGTCCAGGGGCATGCGATCGGCGCGGGCTTCCAGCTGGCGCTCGCCTGTGACCTGCGGGTGTGCGCCGACGACGCGCAGTTCGCCATGCGCGAGACCAGCCTGGGCCTGGTGCCGGACCTGACCGGCACCCACCCCTTGGTCGCGCTCGTCGGCTACGCCCGCGCGCTGGAGATCTGCGCCACGGGCCGCTTCGTGCACGCCGACGAGGCCGAGCGCATCGGCCTGGCCAACCTCGTCGTGCCCGCCGCCGACCTCGACGGCGCCGTCGCCGACCTGGCGGGCGCCCTGGCCGCCGCGCCGCGCGACGCCGTCATCGAGACCAAGGCCCTGCTGATGGGCGCCGCCGCCCGTACGTACGACGAGCAGCGGGCCGCCGAACGGGCCGCCCAGGCACGCCGCCTGCGGGACCTGGCGGGGCTGGGGGAGTAAGCCTCAGGGCGCGGCGGCCGGTTCGAGGGCGGCGACGAGCACCGCGACGGTGGGCCGGTCCCCGGCGGCCGCCGCCTCGACCGCGCCGCGTACCGCCCGCGCCACCTCCAGCGTCCGCCGGTCCGCCGCCGCGGCCAGTTGGACCAGTACGTGCCCGCGCTCCTCGCGCACCGGGCGGGACAGCGCCCCCAGGGCCGGTACGAGCCGGACGACGCCCGGTACGCCCAGCACCGCCGTCTCCAGGGGACCGGCGTCGTCCGCCGTGGCCCCGTACGCTCCCTGGACACCGCCGCTTTCGGCCGTGCCGGTCTCCCCGGCCCCGTTTCCGTGCCCGCCCCCGCGTCCGTCCTCGTCCTCGTCCTCGTCCTCGTCGAGAAGGTCCGTGGCCCGCAGGTCGACGGCGGACACCTCCAGCCCCAGCCGGTCGGCGGCGCAGGCCAGCAGCGCGTCGCGCAGCAGCTCCGCGGTGGCCGGGACCGGCCGGACGGGCGTGGCCGCGAACTCGGCATCGATCCGCAGCGGCCCCGGCGGCAGCGCACTCGGCGGCGCGGGAACCGCCGGCTCCGGCGCGGCGCCGGCGTCCTCCAGAGAGAGCCGCAACGTACCGACACGGAGTCCGGGCAGCGCGTCGCCGGCCGCCCGCAGCACCCCGGCGGCCGCCCGTTCGGCGATCCACGAGCCGTCCGCCGGGCTGCCGAGCGGCAGCAACCGGCCCAGCCCGAGCTGCTGCCGTACCGCTGTCACCAACTGGTCACCGGCCACCGGCCGTCACCTCTTTCCCGAACGGTTCCTCCACCTTGCCGCACACCCGCGCGTGCGGCAGGGTCGCGTACCCCGAATGGCCGCAAATGGTGCACCCCGCTGCCGCATCCCCGCAGCGGGCACGGGGAAGCGGACTTACTGTGGAAAACGGAGCGGCTCAGAGCTCCGCCCCTCGGAAGGGACGAACGGCGATGACCGAGAGCGCACAAGGCAACCGGCCCGAGCCCAGGACCGGCGACTCGCCGGGCAAGACACTGGGTGCCAAGCGGGGCGGCGGCGACCCCGCGACCCGCGGACGGACGACCATCGCCGACGGGGTCGTGGAGAAGATCGCCGGAATGGCGGCCCGCGACGTGGTGGGCGTACACGCGATGGGCAGCGGCTTCGCCCGCACGCTCGGCGCGGTGCGCGACCGGGTGCCCGGCGGCAGCAAGTCGGTGACCCGCGGCGTCAAGGCCGAGGTCGGCGAGGTGCAGACCGCGCTGGACCTGGAGATCGTCGTCGAGTACGGCGTCTCCATCGCGGACCTCGCCAGAGCCGTCAGGGAGAACGTGATCTCCGCCGTCGAGCGCATGACGGGCCTGGAGGTCGTCGAGGTCAACATCGCGGTGAGCGACGTGAAGCTGCCCGACGACGAGGAGGACGAGGACGACGAGGAGCCGCGGCTCCAGTAACCGGGCGGGGAACGAACGGACGGACAAGCCGAGGCTCCTGAGGGCCCGGCCGGGGCGGTAGCGAAGGGAAGCGCGGACATGAGCATGGCCGTGGTCGGTCTGTTGGCCGGAATGGCGCTGGGCTTCGCCGGATACTTCGGCGGCTTCGGAGCCTTCGTACTGGTGGCGGCACTGGGCGCCATCGGATTCATCGTGGGGAGATTCGTGGACGGGGACCTGGAACCCGGCGAGTTCTTCCGGACGCATACGGGCGACCGCGGCGACCGGCGGAGGTGACGCCCGGTGGCGACCGTGACCCCGGCGGCCGCCGCGCCCGGCGCCGCGCACCCCGTCGTCCCGGCGGGTGAGCGGGGCGCCACGCGGGTCGCGGACCGGGTCGTGGCGAAGATCGCCGCGCAGGCGGCGCGCGAGGCCCTGCGCGAGGCCTCCACCGCGCCCACCGACGCCCACGCGTCGGTGACGGTGCGCCGGCGCGACGGGCGGCAGGACTTCGGCGAGGCCCGGGTACGGGTGGCCGTGGAACTGGGCTACCCCTCCGACATCGGCGCCCAGTGCGGCGCCGTGCGCCGCCAGGTCTCCCAGCGGGTGCGGGAGCTGGCGGGGATGTCCGTGCCCGAGATCGCCGTACAGGTCGAGCGGCTGCACGCGCCCCAGTGGGAGCGGGCGGGCCGCGGGAGGGTGCGATGAACGACGACGATCCCGACCTGCGCCGCACCGAGCGGCTGCCCACCCTCGACAAGCCGGCGGGCGCCACCCAGGACCCGGCGGCCGAACCGGCGCGCACGGACCCGGCGGACACCGGCGGGCAGCCCGGCCAGGAGACGGACGGCGGCGGGCGGGCCCGGCGCTTCTGGGCGGCCCGCCGGGTGCCGTCCGTGCTGGCCGCCCTGGTCCTCCTCGGCGCCGCCGGACTGCTGCTCTACGACGTGGCCGCGGTGCGCGCCGACCATCCCGCGATGGCCTGGCGCAAGCGCCTCGCCGCGGAGCTGGCGGCCCGTCACCTGGACGACGTGTGGGTGCTGGCGGGCGCCGCGGTGGCCGTGGTCCTCGGCGTCTGGCTGGTGCTGCTCGCGGTGACGCCCGGCCTGCGGGCCGTGCTGCCGATGCGGCGCTCGACACCGGGCGTACGGGGCGGCCTGGACCGCGCGGCGGCCGCGCTGGTGCTCCGCGACCGGGCCATGGAGGTGCCGGGCGTGCAGGCCGTACGGGTCGCCGTCGGCCGCCGCCGGGCCAAGGCGCGCGCGGTCTCGCACTTCCGTGAACTGTACGAGGTACGGGGTGACCTGGAAACGGCGCTCGGCGACGGCCTGCGGCAGCTGGGCCTCGCCCGGCGGCTCGCGCTGTCCGTACGGGTCCGCCGGTCGGCGAAGAGGTGAGCACGGCGATGCGCAAGACCCTGCGAACGGTCAACCGGGTGCTGCTCGCCCTGGCGGGGCTGGTCCTGATCGGCGTCGGCGGCACGGTGCTCGCCGGCGGCCTCGACCTGCCGCGCAAGTGGGGCTTCGGCATGCCGTCCGGCTGGCGCTGGTCCGGGCCCGGCGACGTCCTGCTGCGGGCCGAGGACCGGACGCGCTGGACGGACAGCGGCTGGTGGTGGCCGGTGGTCATCGCCGCGCTGGCCGTGCTCGTACTGCTGGCGCTGTGGTGGCTGCTGTCCCAGTTCCGCCGGCACCGGCTGCGCGAGATGCTCGTGGACAGCGGCGACGGCGAGGGCGCTCAGTTGCGCGGCCGCGCGCTGGAGAGCGTGCTGGCGGCGGAGTCGGAGTCGCTGGAGGGCGTGAACCGGGCCCGGGTGCTGCTGACCGGACGGCGTACGGAGCCGCGGGTACGGGTCGGTCTGGCGCTCGCCCCGCACGCGGAGCCCTGTGCCGTGGTCGCGCGGCTCTCCTCGGAGGCGATCGAGCGCGCGCGCACCTCGGCCGGGCTGGAGCGGCTGCCCGCCGAGGTACGGCTGCGGGCGGTCAAGCACCGGGCCGAGCGGGTGAGTTAGCCACCGGGCCCGTGCGGCGCCCGCCGGGCGCCGCACGGCCGGCCGTGGTCAGAAGCCGCGCCGGGCGCCGCCGTCCACCGGCACCATCACGCCCGTGACGTACGAGGCCGCCGGCGACAGCAGGAACGCGGTGGTGCGGCCGAACTCCTCCGGTTCGCCGTAGCGGCGCAGCGGGATCGCCGCGCTGTTGCGGGCGCGGGCCTCCTCGGGGTTTCCGGACAGCGCGTCCAGCTGCGTCAGCCGGTCCGTGGCGATCCGTCCCGGCAGGACGCCGAAGACCCGGATGCCGCGCGGGCCCAGCTCGTCGGCGAGCGCCTTGGCGTAGCCCGCCAGGCCAGGCCGCAGGCCGTTGGAGATGGCCAGCCCGTTGACCGGTTCGTAGACGGAGCTGGACAGGACGAAGCCGATCGCGCCGCCGTCGCCGAGCGCGGCGGACGCCGTGCGGGCGAGCCGTACCGCTCCGAGGAAGACCGTCTCGAAGGCGGCCTGCCACTGCTCGTCGGTGTTCTCGGTGGGCTGTCCTGGCGGCGGGCCGCCGACGCTGACGAGGATGCCGTCGAGCCGGCCGAAGTGCTCGCGGGCCGTCTCGACCAGGCGCGCGGCGGCGGTGGGGTCGGCGTTGTCCGCCGCGACGCCGTGCGCCCGGTCGCCGAGCGAGGCGGCGGCGGTCCGCGCGCTGTCCTCCGTACGGCCGGTGAGCACGACGTTCGCGCCGTCGGCGACGAGTTCGCGCGCGGTGGCCAGGCCCAGGCCGCGGGTGGCGCCGGTGACGATGTAGGTCCGGTCGGTGAGTCCTAGATCCATAGGGGTCAGTCTGCCCCGCCGCACCCGAACATGGTGAAGGCGGTACCGATGAGGCCGATGTGGCTGAACGCCTGGGGGAAGTTGCCCAGCTGGCGGCCGGCGACCGGGTCGTACTCCTCCGCCAGCAGCCCCAGGTCGTTGGGCAGTTCCAGCAGCCGGTCGAACAGCTCGCGGGCCTCCTCCGGCCGCCCGGTCAGATGCAGGGCCTCGGCGAGCCAGAACGAGCACACCAGGAACGCGCCCTCGCCGCCCGGCAGCCCGTCCACGGTGGTGGCGTCGGCGCTGTAGCGCCGTATCAAGCCGCCGTGCGCCAGTTCCCCGCGGACCGCGTCGACCGTGCCGACGACCCGCGGATCGTCGCCGGGCAGGAAGCCGAGGCGGGGGATCAGCAGGGTCGCCGCGTCCAGCAGGTCCGAGCCGTAGGACTGGGTGAAGGTGTTGCGCTCCGCGTCGTACCCCTTCTCGCACACCTCGCGGTGCACCTCGTCGCGCATCGCGCGCCAGCGCCCGACGTCCCCCTCCAGCTCGGGCCGGGACTCGGCCGCCTTGACGGCGCGGTCGGCGGCCACCCACGCCATGATCTTGGAGTGCACGAAGTGCCGGCGGGGCCCGCGGACCTCCCACAGCCCCTCGTCCGGTTCGCGCCAGTGGCACTCCAGGAAGTCCAGCAGCGCGCGCTGGATGTTCCAGGCGTGCGGTTTGGAGGGCAGGCCCGCGACGCGCGCGATGTGGAAGGAGTCCAGCACCGCGCCGTAGACGTCGAGCTGCCGCTGGTCGACGGCGGCGTTGCCGATGCGTACGGGAGTGGAGCCGGCGTAGCCGCCGAGCCAGGGCAGCTCGGTCTCCGGCAGCCGCCGCTCGCCGCCCAGGCCGTACATGATCTGGAGGTCGGCCGGGTTGCCGGCCGCGGCGCGCAGCAGCCAGTCCCGCCAGGCCGCCGCCTCTTCGGTGTATCCGGCGGTCACCAGGGAGTTGAGGGTCAGCGTGGCGTCGCGCAGCCAGCAGAAGCGGTAGTCCCAGTTGCGCACGCCGCCCAGCTCCTCGGGCAGCGAGGTGGTGGGTGCCGCGACGATGCCGCCGGTGGGGGCGAAGGTGAGGGCCTTGAGCGTGATCAGCGAGCGCAGCACCTCCGCGCGGTGGGGCCCGTCGTAGCGGCAGCGCGCCGACCACGCCTGCCAGTCCTCAAGGGTGTTCTCCAGCGCCTCGTACGGGTCGATCACGGCCGGGCGCGGCTCGTGCGAGGGGTGCCAGGTCAGCACGGATGCCACCCGCTCGCCGGCCGCGACGGTGAACTCCGAGCGGGTGCTGAACCCCTGCCCGTAGGTCTTGACCTCGGGTTCGGTGCGCAGCCATACGGAGTCGGGCCCGGCCACCGCGACGCGGCAGTCGCCGACGTGCCGGACCCAGGGCACGACCAGGCCGTAGTCGAAGCGCAGCCGCAGCACCCCCTGCATGGCGACGTCGCCCTCCAGGCCCTCCACGATGCGCACGACGTCCGGCGCGCGGTCGCGTTGCGGCATGAAGTCGGTGACCCGCACCCGGCCGGTGCCGGTGTGCCAGACGGTGTCCAGGACGAGGGAGTCGCCGCGGTAGGAGCGTTCGGGGCGGGCGTCGGGGCCGGCGGGGGCGAGCAGCCAGTGCCCGTTCTCCCGGTCGCCGAGCAGCGCCGCGAAACAGGCGGCGGAGTCGAAGTGGGGCAGGCACAACCAGTCGACCGAGCCGTCGCGGCCGACCAGGGCGGCGGTCTGCAGGTCACCGATGAGCGCGTAGTCCTCGATGGGTGCGTGCACGCGGCGCCCCTTCCGTCAGCGGCCGGCGGCTATTCGGTGCTGGCGACTGTACGGCCCGGGTGCGCGGCAGGGGCGGATTCGGCGGTGTCGGCGCCCCCGGCGGCGGCCGCGAGCCGGTCCCGCCGCTCCCGGCGGACCAGGACGAACCAGCCGACGGGCACCGCGGCGGCGAACAGCCACCACTGGACCGCGTACGCCATGTGCGGGCCGATGCTGTCGTGGTCCGGCTCGGGCACCGGCTCGGGCTTGCCGCCGGGCGGCTTCGGCGCGGTCTGCTCGATGTAGCCGCCGAGGACCGGGCGGTGCAGGGCCGCTGCCTGCCGCTCGCTGTTGATCAGCATGACCTGGCGCTCCGGCAGGCCGCGCTTGTCCTTGATACCGCTGCCCTCGGTGGTCTCGTCCGCCATCATCCGGCCGGTGACGGTGACCTGGCCCTTGGGGGCCGCGGGCACCTCGGGGAAGCGGGTGAGGTCGTTGCCGGCGGCGATCCAGCCGCGGTTGACCAGGACGGTGGCGCCCTTGCGTCCCTGGTCCAGCACCAGCGGGGTCAGCACGTAGTAGCCGATGGTCTGCTCGTCGGCGGCGGTCCGCTGGCGGACCACGACCTCGTGCTCCGTGTCGTACGTGCCGGTGGCGGTGACCCGGCGCCACATGTCGTCGCGGGGCAGCTTCCGGCCGGGGGCGGTCAGGTCGGTGACCGGCACCGGACGGGCGTGCAGGTTGTCCGAGATGAGCTGGTTCTGCGCGACCCGGTGTTCGTGGCGGTGGAACTGCCAGAAGCCCAGCTTGATCATCACTGGGATCAGCACGAGGCCCACGAGGGTGAGGATCACCCACTGCCGGGACAACAGGAAGCGGTACACCCCATGAAGGTACAACTCCGGCGTCCGGCCCCTCCGAGCCGGGGTCGGCCGAGCCCCTCAGACCCGGTCGACGATGCCCGCCTGCCCCTCCGCGCGGGCGCAGTGGGCGCCGCAGAACCACCGCCCGGCGGCCTCCACGCCCTGGCCGATGATCTGGCACCGGCAGTGCTCGCAGATCGGCGCCATGCGGTGGATGGCGCAGGAGAAGCAGTCGAAGACGTGCACCGCGCCCTGTGCGTGCACCTCGAACGTCATGCCGTATTCGTTTCCGCAGACCTCACAACGTGCCATGCGCCACAGGGTGCGGGTGCGACGGGCGGCGGGGCGAGCCTGCCCCAGGCGTGTTGTGGGGCTTCACCCGGACGCAGGCGCCGGGGCCACGTCCTGGAGGAGCTGCATGAAGGCCGCCTCGTCGATCACCGGCGTGCCGAAGGAGGCGGCCTTGGCGGTCTTGGACGTGCGCGCGTCGGGGTCGTTGGTGACCAGCAGGCTGGTCAGCCGGGAGACGCTGGTGGCCACATGCAGGCCGGCCTCGATCGCCCGGTCCTCCAGCAGCTCGCGGTCGACGGAGGTGTCGCCGGAGAACGCCACCCGCATGCCCTGCACGAGACGGGCGCCGGGCTCGTACCGCCCCGGGTTCGGGTACGGGCAGGCGGGCCGCTTGCGTGCCGGGCGCCAGCTCGTCGGGCGGTAGGCGGCAGCGGCGGGCCGCTGCCGGGGCGCCGCCGGTCCTTCGGCCCACTCGGTGAGCGGCTGGCAGGCCAGCAGCGGCAGGCGCAGGTTGGCCTGGGCGGCCAGCCGCAGGCTGGGGCGGAACGCCTCGGCGAGCACCCGCGCGTCGTCGAGCGCGTGGTGGGCGTGCTGCTGCACGACGCCGTAGTGGGCGGCGAGGGACTCCAGTTTGTGGTTGGGCAGCGGCAGCCGCAGCTCCTTGGAGAGCGCGATCGTGCACAGCCGCTGCCGCACGGGGGCCTCGGCCTCGGCGCGGGCGTACTCGCGGGCGATCATCGACCAGTCGAACATCGCGTTGTGCGCGACCAGGACGCGCCCCTCCAGCCGCTTCGACAGCTCGGGGACGATCTCCGGGAAGAGCGGCGCGGCGGACAGCACGTCGCTCGTCAGGCCGTGGATCCACACCGGGCCCGGGTCCCGCTCCGGGTTGACCAGGGTGTACCAGTGGTCCTCGACCTCGCCGTGGGTGTCGAGCCGGTACACGGCGGCGGACACTATCCGGTCGTCGCGGGCCAGGCCGGTGGTCTCCACGTCGACGACCGCGTACCCCTTCGGGTACGCGTCCGGCCAGGAGGTCGCGGCCTCCGGAGGGGACGGCTGCTGCCCGATCGCCGGGGTGATCGGGCGGGCTGCTGCCATACGGTCTTCGAGCATGGTCACTGAGGATACGGGCCCCCACTGACAACACCACCGCCCTCCCCGCCCCCGCCGGGTCCGCGCCCGCACGCCGGGTGGCGGGCCTGCGTGAACGCGGGGCGGCTCGCCGTCCGTTGGGCCCCGAACGGGGGAAGCGGCCACGCGGTGGCGCGCGGTCCCCTCCCGTGTCGGGCTGCCGCCGGACCCCTCCTGTGGCGTTAAGTCGCAAAGGTCCGGTTCGCGGTGGTGCATACGGAAGGCCCGCCGCTGACACCCCGTCTTACATACTTCTCGGTAACCACCCCTAGCGAGGCCCCCGTCGGCGCCTCTATGGTGCCGACATGCCGCACCTGCCCGATGTCGTGCTGTGGTCCGTGCCCGCCTTCGTCCTGCTCACCGTCGTGGAGATGGTGAGCTACCGGCTGCGTCCCGACGAGGAAGCGGCCGGGTACGCGGCGAAGGACGCGGCGACCAGCGTCGGTATGGGACTGGGCAGCCTCGTCTTCGACGCGCTGTGGAAGATCCCGATCGTGGCGGTCTACTCGGCCGTCTACACGCTGACGCCGCTGCGGGTGCCCGTGCTGTGGTGGACGCTGCCGCTGATGCTGCTCGCGCAGGACTTCTTCTACTACTGGTCGCACCGCGGCCACCACGTCATCCGCGTCCTGTGGGCCTGCCACGTGGTGCACCACTCCAGCGAGAAGTTCAACTTCACCACCGCGCTGCGCCAGCCCTGGACGACCTGGACCGTCTGGCCGTTCTACGTACCGATGATCGCGCTCGGCGTGCACCCGGCCGCGGTCGCGTTCTGCTCGGGGACCAACCTCGTCTACCAGTTCTGGGTGCACACCGAGCGCGTCGGCAAGCTGCCCAGGCCGTTCGAGTACGTCCTGAACACGCCCTCCCACCACCGGGTGCACCACGCCTCGCAAGGCGGCTACCTGGACCGCAACTTCGGCGGCATCCTCATCATTTGGGACCGGGTGTTCGGCTCGTTCGTGCCGGAGACGGAACGGCCGGTGTACGGGCTCACCAAGAACATCAACACCTACAACCCGCTGCGGGTCGCCACCCACGAGTACGCGGCCATCGCGCGCGACGTGCGGGCCGCGGGCAGTTGGAGCGAGCGGGCGGGGCGGGTGTTCCGGGGGCCGGGGTGGCAGCCGGCCGGTACCGGGGCACCGGACACGGTCAAGGCGCCCAAGGCCGCCGAGACCGCCGCCGCGAAGGAGCCCGCCACGAAGGAGCCCGTCGCGTGACGACCACCGCACGGACGGCGCGGGTCCTGCTCGGCGCCTTCGCCGTGCTCGCCGTCGTCCACCTCGGCGCGCTGCTCACCGCCGCGACCACCGTCGCCCACCTGACCAAGCCCGCGCTGATGCCGGTGCTGGCCGCGTACGTGCTGGCGGCCGGCGCGCCCCGGCTGCTCGCCGCCGCGCTGCTCTTCGGCTGCGGCGGCGACACCCTCCTCCAGACCGGCGACGACGGGCTGTTCCTCGTCGGCATGGGCTCCTTCGCCGCCGGGCACGTCTGCTACCTGGTGCTCTTCGCCCGGCGCGGCGCGTTCCCCGGCGGGCGCCGGCTCTCCGGACCGCTCGCCGCCGGATACGCGGCCGCCTGGCTCGGGGCCGTCGCCCTGCTGTGGCCCGACCTGGCGGCGGACCTGCGCGGGCCGGTGGCCGGGTACAGCCTGCTGCTCACCGCGACGGCGTTCGGCGCCCTGCGGCTCGGCCCGGGGGCCGCGCTCGGCGGGCTGCTCTTCCTGTTCTCCGACACGCTGCTCGCCACAGGTCTGGCCCACTGGCAGCAGCCGCCCGCCGCCCAGTTCTGGGTCATGCTGACCTACACGGCGGCCCAGTACGCGCTGGCCGACGGCGTACGGCGGGCGTACGCGGGGCGCGAACGGACCGGGGGCGCCGGTACCACACGGGCGTACGGTGAGGTGCGTAGTACAACCGTCTGAAGTGCAAGGAACGTACGTATGCGCGCCACCACCATCCACGCACCCCGTGACATCCGCGTCGAGGAGGTGCCGGACGCCGCGGTCAGGGAGCCGGGGGACGCGGTGGTGCGGGTGCTGCGGGCCTGTATATGCGGCAGCGACCTGTGGGCCTACCGGGGCGAGACCCACCGCGAGTGCGGGCAGCGGATCGGCCACGAGTTCCTCGGCACGGTCGAGGAGACCGGCCCCGCGGTGTCCGGCTTCCGCCCGGGCGACCTCGTCGTCGCGCCCTTCACCTGGTCCGACGGCGTGTGCGAGTTCTGCGCCGAGGGCCTGACGACCTCCTGCGAGCACGGCGGCTTCTGGGGCGGCACCCCCGGCTCGGACGGCGGCCAGGGCGAGGCCGTCCGTGTCCCGTACGCCGACGGCACCCTGGTCGGGCTGCCCGCCGACGCGGCCGGCGACGACCGGCTGCTCACCGCGCTGCTCTCGCTCTCCGACGTGCTCGGCACCGGCCACCACGCGGCGGTCGGCGCGGGCGTACGGCCCGGCGCGACGGTCGCGGTGGTCGGCGACGGCGCGGTCGGCCTGTGCGGTGTGCTCGCCGCCAGGCGGCTGGGTGCCGAGCGGATCATCGCGCTCGGCCGGCACACCGCCCGTACCGACCTGGCCCGCACCTTCGGCGCCACCGACGTGGTCGCCGAGCGCGGCGACGCGGCCGTGGCCGCGGTCCGCGAGCTGACCGGCGGCCGCGGCGCGCACGCCGTCATCGAGGCCGTCGGCACCGAGCAGTCCATGGCCACGGCCGTCGGCATCACCCGCCCGGGCGGCGCCATCGGCTGGGTCGGCGTCCCGCACGGCAGCGGCAGCGGCCTGGACATGGGGACGCTGTTCCAGAACAACATCGCGGTACGTGGCGGTGTCGCCCCCGTCCGCTCCTACATCCCCGAGCTGCTGCCCGACGTCCTGGACGGCACCGTCGACCCGTCGCCGGTCTTCGACCTGACCGTGGACCTCGACGGCGTGCCCGACGGCTACCGCGCCATGGACGACCGCAGCGCACTGAAGGTACTGGTCAAGCCCTGACCGGCGAAGACGCCTCGGGGGCCGGGCGGTGTCCCGCCCGGCCCCCACCGGACCGTCACCGGTCCTTCAGGCGCTTCAGTCCCGGACCGCGTCCAGGGCGTCCACGATGCCGTAGCCGTAGTGGCCGTTGACGTGCTGCGTACCGGTGCACGTCTTGTCGGCGGCCGGGCAGCCCGGGTTGTCGGCCTGCATCTTCAGGAGCCACTGGATCTCCTGCGGGCTGGACTTGGGGTGGGTGCCCTTCAGCAGCGCCACGACACCGGCGACGTGCGGGCTGGCCATCGAGGTGCCCTGCAGGTAGCCGTAGTCACCGCCGGGCATGGTGGACAGGATGCCACCGTGCTTGGCGGGCAGCTCCGGGACCTGGCGGTTGTCGCCGCCCGGCGCCGCCACGTCGATCACGCCGTTGCCGTAGTTCGAGAAGTACGACTTCAGGCCCTTCACGCCCGTCGAGGCCACCGTGACGGTGCCCGGCAGCTGCGTCGGCACGTCCCAGCACTTCTTCGGGTCGATGGTGCGCGTGACCGGCGTCGAGTCGTTCGGGCTGCCGGTGTCGGTCAGCTGCGCCGCCGCCAGGTCCATGTTGGAGTTGCCGGCCGCGGCGACGTTCACCACGCCCTTGCCCTCGGCGTACTTCGCGGCCCGGCCGACGGCGTCCACGATGGCGCCCTGGTCCAGGTCGTCCTTGCAGTTGAACATCCACGGGTCGACGAAGTAGCTGTTGTTCGTCACCTTGGCGCCGTGGTCGGCCGCGAAGACGAAGGCGCACACCACGCTCTCGGCGTAGAACAGGCTCGTCTTGGGCTCGCTGACCTTGATGGCGGAGAGCTTCACACCCGGTGCCACACCGGCCACGCCGACACCGTTGCGCGCGGCGGCGATGCTGCCCGCGACGTGCGTGCCGTGGTAGTCCTCGGCCGGGTCGTACGGGCGCCAGGCGCCGGGGGAGGTGTCCGCCACGCCGCCTACGCAGTTCGCCGACTGCTTGGGGGCGAAGTTGGGCTTCAGGTCGGGGTGGGTGTCGTCCACGCCGGTGTCGATGACGGCGACGGTGACCTTCTTGCTGCCCTCGTCGATCTTCGCGGCCTGGTCCGCCTTGATGGCGGGGAGGTCCCACTGGAGGGGCTCCAGCGGCTCCTGGTCGTCGCCCTTGGCCGTGGCCGCGCGGGCCGCCTTGGCCGCCTTGTCGGCGGTGAGCTTCTCGACCTTCTGGGGCTTGCCGACGTCCGTGGTGCCGGACGCCTTGAGCGGCGCGGTACGGGTGGCGCCGGCGGACTGCACGCCGGGCGCCTTGCGTATGGTGGCCGCGAACAGCGGGTTCGCCGAGTGGACGACGATCACGCCTATCTTCTCGTGGGCGACGATCACCTTCCCGCCGGCCTTGGTTATCGCCTTCGACACCTGGCCGACCGAGGCACGGCCGGGCGTGGCGTTGACGACGTACGAGAGCAGCGGGCCGTCGGCGGTGACGGCGGCCGGGGCCGCGTCCTGGGGGGCGGCGGTGGCCGCGCCCGGCAGGAAGCCGAGGGATGCCGTCAGGGCCAGTCCGAGCGGTACGGCCAGCGCCCGCACCCGTCTGGATCGGGGATGCGCCATGGGTACTCCACCTCATCCGTGAAACCGCCCGCACACGGGTCGCGTGCGGGCAGGTGAATACCGCCGTACGGGGGAATGGCCCCGTCGCGCGGCAAGTCCCCGTGAAGTTATCCGTGTCGACCACGGAACATCAATGGATCAGGGAGAAAACCTGCCACAAGCCGCGGATTGATGCCCCGTCAGTAACGCGCGTCCCGCGTCAGGACGTATGCCGCAGCGACGCCAGGCTCAGCGGCGGCAGTGGCAGCCGCGGGCCGTACCAGCGCCCCGGGGCCGCCCGGACGGGGCGCCGGAGGGCCGCCGAGGGCGCGACGGGGGCGGCCAGCCGCACGGTTCCGTACGGGCGGCGGCCGGGCCCCGTGGGCTCGGCGGGCGGCGTGGAGGTCACACGCTGCCCAACGAACGGGCCCCGCCGCGGTGGCGGCCGGCACCCGCGCTTCCTGCGGAATTCAACCAACCGACCTCTGTCGCTTCGCATGCCACCCCTCTACGATGCGTGATCCGAATCACTTACGCACCCTTTATCGTCGGGCTCCGTCGTCCGTACCTACGCAACCGCTACGCAACCGGGAGATTCCGTGAGCACCGCACCGCCCACCGATCCGGGGTCGCACCGGCCGCCGGACTTCGCCGAGGTCCAGACGAGCCCGGAATTCACCGAACTGCGCCGTTCCTACCGTTCGTTCGCCTTTCCGCTCACCGTGGCGTTCATCGCCTGGTACCTGCTGTACGTGCTGCTTTCCAGCTACGCGGGCGGCTTCATGGGCACCAAGGTCTTCGGCAACGTCAACGTGGCGTTCGTCCTGGGCGTCGCACAGTTCGTGACCACCTTCCTCATCGCCTGGTGGTACTCCCGGCACGCCGCCGCGAACCTGGACCCGAAGGCCGAAGCGATCAAGTCCCGCCTGGAGGGTGGCGCATGAGCCCGGCCCAGCAGCTCGCCACCGGCGCACAGCAGCTCGCGGCGGGCGGCGCCGGCGAGCACCGGGCGCTGATCATCACGCTGTTCGCGGTGTTCGTCGCCGGCACCCTGGGCATCACCGTCTGGGCCGGCCGGCAGACCAAGGGCGCCGAGGACTTCTACGCGGGCGGCCGCCAGTTCAGCGGCTTCCAGAACGGCCTGGCGATCTCCGGTGACTACATGTCCGCCGCGTCCTTCCTGGGCATCGCCGGCGCCATCGCCCTCTTCGGCTACGACGGGTTCCTGTACTCCATCGGCTTCCTCGTCGCCTGGCTCGTGGCGCTGCTGCTGGTCGCCGAGCCGCTGCGCAACTCCGGGCGCTTCACGATGGGCGACGTCCTCGCGTACCGGATGCGTCAGCGCCCGGTCCGCACCGCCGCCGGCGTCTCGACGATCGTCGTCTCGATCTTCTACCTGCTCGCCCAGATGGCGGGCGCCGGCGCCCTGGTCACGCTGCTGCTCGGCATCACCAGCGAGACCGGCAAGATCCTGGTCGTCGTCCTGGTCGGCATCGTGATGATCCTGTACGTGTCCATCGGCGGCATGAAGGGCACCACCTGGGTCCAGATGGTCAAGGCCGTCCTGCTGATCGCGGGCACCCTGCTCATCACGTTCCTGGTGATGCTCAAGTTCGACTTCAACATCTCCACACTCCTGGGCAAGGCGGCCGAGGAGAGCGGCAAGGGCGCCGCCTTCCTGGAGCCGGGGCTGAAGTACGGCGTGACCGCCACCTCGAAGATCGACTTCATCTCGCTGGGCATCGCGCTGGTCCTGGGCACCGCGGGCCTGCCGCACATCCTCATCCGCTTCTACACCGTGCCCACCGCCAAGGCCGCCCGTAAGTCCGTGAACTGGGCGATCGGCATCATCGGCGTCTTCTACCTGATGACCATCGCGCTGGGCTTCGGCGCCGCCGCCCTCATCAAGCCCGCCACGATCGTCGCGTCCAACAAGGCGGGCAACACGGCGGCACCGCTGCTCGCCCAGGAGATCGGCGGCGGCGCCGACTCCACCGGCGGCGCGATCCTGCTGGCCGTGATCTCGGCGGTGGCCTTCGCGACCATCCTCGCGGTCGTCGCCGGGCTCACCCTGGCCTCGTCCTCGTCCTTCGCCCACGACCTGTACGTCAACGTCATCCGCAAGGGCCAGGCGACCGAGAAGGAGGAGGTGCGCGCGGCACGCTGGGCGACCGTGGGCATCGGCGCCGTCGCCATCGTCCTCGGCGTCTTCGCGCGCGGCCTGAACGTCGCGGGGCTGGTGGCCCTCGCCTTCGCCGTCGCGGCCTCCGCCAACCTGCCGACGATCCTCTACAGCCTGTTCTGGAAGCGGTTCACCACCCAGGGCGCACTGTGGTCCATCTACGGCGGCCTGGTCTCCTCGGTGCTGCTGGTGCTCTTCTCGCCGGTCGTCTCCGGCAAGCCCACCTCGATGTTCCCCGGCGTGGACTTCCACTTCTTCCCGCTGGAGAACCCCGGCCTGATCTCCATCCCGCTGGGCTTCCTGCTGGGCTGGCTCGGTTCGCTGCTGTCCAAGGAGGAGCCGGACGTGAAGAAGTACGCCGAGCTGGAGGTGCGCTCGCTGACCGGCACCGGGGCCCACTGACCCGGGCAGGCTCCTGTACGGGAGGCGGGTGGGGGGGGGGGGGGGGGGGCCCCCAAACCCCGCCCCCCCCCCCCCGTGCAGCAAACAAGGCGAAGTGGGTGAGAAACCCCCACGGCCAGCAGGCAAAAGAAAGAAAA
>NZ_JBIRJY010000006.1:0-34739 GCF_044329785.1 Streptomyces sp. NPDC017529 | reverse complement strand
GTACTTTTTGCCGGGGTTGGGGTGGGGGGGGTTGGTCGGCCCGGGGGGCCCCCTGGCCGGGGGGTGGGTGGTTGGGGGGGGGGGGGGGGGGGGGTTGGGGGCCCCCCCCCCCCCCCCCCCACCCGCCTCGTGACATCTCATCCGTGCTCGTTGTCAGACCCATCGCGTAGGCTCGAACTGAACTGATCGGACTCGGGCAGGGGGCTTCAGTGCTCATCGACACCTACGGTCGCGTGGCCACCGATCTGCGCGTCTCTCTGACCGACCGGTGCAATCTGCGCTGCACGTACTGCATGCCGGAAGAGGGCCTGCAATGGCTCGCCAAACCGGACCTGCTCACCGACGACGAGATCGTCCGACTCATCCGCATAGCCGTCACCGACCTGGGCATCGAAGAGGTCCGCTTCACGGGCGGGGAGCCGCTGCTGCGCCCCGGCCTCGTCGGCATCGTCGAGCGCGTGGCCGCGCTGGAGAACCGCCCGCAGATGTCGCTGACCACCAACGGCATCGGCCTGGAGCGCACGGCCGCCGCCCTGCGCGACGCCGGCCTGGACCGCGTCAACGTCTCCCTCGACACGCTGCGCCCGGAGGTCTTCCGGGCCATGACCCGCCGCAAGCGCCACGAGGACGTGCTGCGCGGCCTGGAGGCGGCCCGCGCCGCCGGCCTGACCCCGGTCAAGGTCAACAGCGTCCTGATGCCGGGGCTCAACGACGACGAGGCACCCGACCTGCTCGCCTGGGCGGTCGCCAACGACTACGAGCTGCGGTTCATCGAGCAGATGCCACTCGACGCACAGCACGGCTGGAAGCGCGACGGCATGATCACCGCAGGCGACATCCTCGCGTCGCTGCGCACCCGTTTCACGCTGACCCCCGAGGGCCAGGAGGAGCGGGGCTCGGCGCCCGCCGAGCGCTGGACCGTGGACGGCGGCCCGCACCGCGTCGGCGTCATCGCCTCCGTCACCCGCCCGTTCTGCCGCGCCTGCGACCGTACGCGCCTGACCGCCGACGGCCAGGTCCGTACGTGCCTGTTCGCCACCGAGGAGACGGACCTGCGCGCCGCTCTGCGCTCCGACGCCCCGGACGCGGAGATAGCCCGCATCTGGAAGCAGGCGATGTGGGGCAAGAAGGCGGGGTCCGGCCTGGACGACCCGTCGTTCCTCCAGCCCGAGCGCCCGATGTCGGCGATCGGCGGCTGAGCGGGGCAGACGGCCGGACCGGCGGCGGGCGGCCGGGCCGGCGGGCCCGGGACCTCTGCCGCCAGTGGCCCGACCAATGGCGGCGGGGTCAGCCCTCGGCCGGGCGGTCCCCGGCGGCCCGCTCCCACTCCTCCAGCGTCACGACGTCCTTCAAGAACCCGCGCAACCCGAGGAAGTTGGACAGGTGCTCGCGGTGCTCGTCGCAGGCGAGCCAGGTCTTGCGGCGCTCCGGCGAGTGCAGCTTCGGGTTGTTCCAGGCCAGCACCCACACGGCGGCGGCGCGGCAGCCCTTGGCCGAGCAGACCGGCGGGCCGGGGACGGCGTCCGGCGCGCCGCCGGACAGGCCGGGGAAGCCCGGCAGGCCGGGCGACTGCGGGGATGCGGCGCCGCCGGAGGCGTCGGCGGAGTGCGGGGCGTCAGGGGAGTTCACAGCCTCAACCCTACGTCGCCACTGGTCCGGACATGGCGACGCCGGGCAGCCACGGGGGGAGCCGCCCGGCGTCGGTCCGTCGCTCCGACGGGGGATGCGGAGCGCGTACGCAGTATGTCACGCAGGAGTGGGCCCGGTGCACCGGAACCGCATGATTGATCTGAGCTTTTCTTGAGCTTTGCACACCGCGGCCGGCTCAACTCCGTTCGCGGCGCTGCCCGTCCACATCCGGCCCGGCTGCTTCCGGGACGGGTTCCGCCGGGCTGCCGGTGCCCGAGGGGCCCAGCATCGGCCGGGTGGGCGCCGGTATGAAGGTGGACGGAAGTGAACGTACGTTCTCCCGGCCCGCGTTGGCGATGACGACCGCCACGTAGGGCAGCACGATGCCGAGCACCAGGGTGGCGATGGCCACGTGACGCTCGATGTTCCAGAGCACGGCCGTGAGGACGACGGCCACCGTCCGCACCGACATCGAGATCACATAACGGCGCTGCCTGCCGCGCACGTCCTCGGTCAGCCCCTGGCGCGCTCCGGTGATCCGGAAGGCCTGGGCGCCGGTCTGCTTCCGCATCACGTTCCACCACCTGCTTGTCGTGCCGGATTCTCCCCGGTTCCGCACCGTTCCCACGTTACGCCGCGCCTGCGCAGCCTTCGAGACCGGGGCGCGATACGCGGGAGCCGGGTCCTTACCGCAGTGGCGCGTACGGTCCGCTCCGGCGTGCGGCGTAGCCCGAACGGGGCGAAACTGGCTGGGCACGGTCGCGTGCGCGCGCCGCTTTAGGAGGCGACATGACTTGGTTGTGGGCAATCATCGTGGGCCTTGTGCTGGGCCTGATCGCCAAGGCGATCCTCCCGGGCAAGCAGCAGATCCCCCTGTGGCTGACCGTGGTCTTCGGCATGCTCGGCAGCGTGCTGGGCAACTGGCTGGCCACCGGCATCGGGGTGAACGACACCAAGGGCATCGACTGGACGCGGCACCTGCTGCAGCTGGTCGGCGCGGTCGTGGTCGTCGCCGTCGGCGACCGGCTCTGGGCGGCCGTACGCGGCCACGGGAGAGAAACGACCTGACGGGCCCGGACGCGGGACGGCCGGTGCGCACACCGCGCGCACCGGCCGTTCGCGCCTACCGGCCTTCGAGCTGTGCCAGCTTGCGGCCCGCCTTCAGGTAGGCCGCCCCCGGGGCGCCGGCCAGCTTCTCGGCCAGCACCTCGCCCAGCGGCCGGATCGCCTCGGCCTCGGCGAGCACCAGCGCCTGCTGGCCCTCGCCGGTCTCCACGACCAGGCGCAGCGCGTTCTGCTTGGCGAGCCGCCGGGCCGCCGAGGCGCTCGGCGTGAACTCCAGGACCTTCGTCAGCACCGCGGCCACCGTCTCGGCGCCGTGCTCCGCGACGTCCACCACCGGCAGCGTGCCGACGTCGGCGAAGGTCTTCTTCGAGAACTGCGCGACGAACCCGGCGCGCGCGGCCATCGCCGCCTCCAGGCCGTACAGCGCCGTCACGACCTCGCCCGCCAGGATCTTCTTCAGGTCCATCGGGTGCAGGGTCTTGTCCGCGACCCGGCCCAGCGCGGCGGCGACCTCCTCGTCGGTCCACTCCGTCCACGCCTTCAGGTACGGCTCCATCAGCCGGTCCGGGACCGACATGATCTTGCCGAAGACGTCGTCGGCGGGCGCGTTCAGGCCGACGTAGTTGCCCTTGGACTTGGACATCTTGGCGCCGGTGCCGTCCGTGCCCTCGATCAGCGGCATCGTGACGACCAGCTGCGGCTGCTGCCCCCGCAGCTCCATGAGCTTGCGGCCCATCTGGAGGTTGAGCAGCTGGTCGGCGCCGCCCAGCTCCACGTCGCACTCCAGCGCCACCGAGTCCAGGCCCTGCGCGATCGGGTACAGCAGCTCCGTCATCGTCAGGCCGGAGCCCGCGGCGAGGCGGTTCCTGAAGTCCTCGCGCTGGAGCAGCTGGGAGACCGGCACCTGCGAGAGCAGCCCCAGCAGCTCGGGGAAGGTGTACGGGGCCAGCCACTCGCTGTTCTGCCGGAAGCTGACCTTGTCGAAGTCGAAGAACGGCCGGACCTGGTCGCGGTAGCTCGCCAGGTTGGCGGCGATGTCCTCGTCGGTCAGCGGCGGGCGCTCGGCGGTACGGCCCGAGGGGTCGCCGATCTTGGCGGTGAAGTCGCCGATGATCAGCGTCACGTCGTGCCCGAGCCGCTGGAACCGGCTGAGGATGATCAGCGGTACGGCGTGGCCGAGGTGGACGTCGGTCGCCGTCGGGTCGATGCCCAGCTTGATGTGCAGGCCCTTGCCCGCCGCCCGGCGCTCCTCGATCCGCTGCGCGAGCCGGTCAACGCCCGGCAGCACCTCGACGGTGCGGGAGGCGATCAGCTCGGCCTGCTCCTTGGCGGGCAGGTCCGTCAGGTCGAGATAGCGCCGTTCGCCCGTCTCCTTGAGCAGCTCCGCGACGGTGGCGTCGGCGGAGAGGTCTGCGGAGAGCAGCGAGCTGGCGCGGGCGACGGATTCGCCGAGGCGTGTCATGGCGTTCCTGATCGGTCGGTGTTCCCTGACGGGAGGACGAGGGAAGAGTCTATTAGAGCCGGTGACCGGCCCCCGGCGCCCGCTCGCCGGCGACCGGCCCCGGCCGGTGGGGCCGGTACCCGTACCCGGCCCCTAGTAGTGCTTCGTTAGGTTCTGGCTCGGGTCAGGGGGCGGCCGCAGGTGGTGCAGGTGCCGGCCCAGCACCGTAGGAGACCTTGTAGGGCGTCGAGGGCTTGGTAGAGGGTGAGGCCGGTGTGCGGGCTTTTGGGTCCAGGCGCCGGAGGGTGAGGAAGGCCTGGGCGGCGGTGACGAGGGTGACGTGGTGGTGCCAGCCGCGCCAGGTGCGGCCTTCGAAGTGGTCCAGGCCCAGCCCGTGCTTGAGTTCGCGGTAGTCGTGCTCGATGCGCCAGCGCATCTTCGCCCACCGCACCAACTCCTTGGGCGGGGTGCTGGAAGGCAGGTTGGAGATCCAGTAGCCGGTGGGTTCCGGGGCGTCCTCGGGCCATTCGACCAGCAGCGTCCGCGCGGGCAGCACGCCGTCCCAGCGGTTGCGGCCGCCGCCTTGCTCCTGGGCGACGCGGCTGGCCTCCTTGCCCGACGGCCGCACCTGAAGCACGGCGAAGCGTGAGGTCAGCGGGCCCTTACTGCCCTCACGCCAGGCCACCTGGGTGAAGGCCGTCGCCGCATCGCACAGGTCGGGCAGAGGCCGGGCCGGGGTGCGATAACGCGGCAGTGCCGGCGGTCCCAGCCCGCCATAGACCGGCAGATGCGGCTCTGCCTCGGCCGGCCGGGCGACCTCCTTGGGATCGACGGCCACCACATAGGACAGCCCCCTGCTCTCCAGCGCGAAGCGGAAGGAGACGCTGCGACCGTAACCGGCATCGGCCACGATCACCTGCGGGGACAGCTGCCAGCCAAGGAGCTGGTCCAGCAGATCCAGCGCCAGCCGGCTTTTGGGAACATGTCCGATGTCCTCCGGCACCCCCGCCGTCCGGCACCGGGTCCGGTCCGCCGCCCACTCCCGGGGCAGGAACAGGGCCCACTGCAGCGGACAGGAGGCGGTATCGGTGGCCGCATGGATGCTGACCGCGATCTGGCAGTTGGCCTGCTTGCCCAGCGTCCCGCAGTACTGCCGGGCCACCCCCACCGAGGCCTTGCCGCACTTGGGGAAGGCCACATCATCGATCACCCATGCCTCGGGGCGGACCGCCTCCGTCAAGCGGCGGGCGATGCGCCGCCGCACCGGCTCCCACTCCCATGGCGACTGGTTCACGAACTGCTGCAGAGCCTGCATGTTCCCGTCCGGCAGCCGACCCGCCATCGGCTGGATCGACTTGCGCCGCCCGTCCAGCATCAAACCCCGCAGGTAGCACTCGCCCCAGCGACGCTGATCCCGCCGCGGCAGCGAACCGCACACATCGGCAACGAACTCCGCCAACTCACCCCGGAGCCGTTCCACCTCCCCGAGCCTCATACCTGCCAGCATGCTCCTGACCAGGCAAGATCGGCAGAGCTAACGAAGCACTACTAGACCCCCCGACTGACCGAACTCATATTGAAGTCCGGGACCCGCAGGGCGGGCATCGCGGCGCGGGTGAAGTAATCGCTCCACTCACGCGGCAGCGTGCGCTCCGTACGGCCCGCCTCCACCGCCCGCGACAGCAGGTCCACCGGCGACTCGTTGAACCGGAAGTTGTTGACCTCGCCGACGACCTCGCCGTTCTCGACCAGGTAGACGCCGTCCCTGGTCAGCCCGGTGAGCAGCAGCGTCGCCGGATCCACCTCGCGGATGTACCACAGGCACGTCAGCAGCAGCCCCCGCTCGGTGCCCGCCACCATCTCCTCCAGCGACCGGCTGCCGCCGCCGTCCATGATCAGGTTGTCGATGCCCGGCGCCACCGGCAGCCCGGTCAGCCCGGCACTGTGCCGGGTGGCCACCAGCCGCCACAGCTCACCGTCGCGGACCCAGTCGGTCGGCTCCAGGGGCAGCCCGTTGTCGAAGACGGAGGCGTCGTCGCCGGACGCGTGCGCCAGGACGAAGGGCGCGCACTCCAGGCCGGGCGCGCCCGGGTCGCTGCGCAGCGTCAGCGGCAGCTCGGCGAGCTTGCTGCCGACGAGCGTGCCGCCGCCGGGCCGCGAGAAGACCGTACGGCCCTCCACGGCGTCCCTGGCCGTCGCGGACCACTGCTGGTACACGAGCAGGTCGGCGACGGCGGTCGGCGGCAGCAGGGTCTCGTACCGCCCGGCCGGCAGGTCGATCCGCCGCGCCGCCCAGCCGAGCCGGGTCGCCAGCTCCGCTTCCATGGCCAGCGGGTCGGCGTCGGTGAAGTCCCGGGTGGCCAGGCCCGCCCAGGCGGACCGGGTGCGGTCGGGGGACTTGGCGTTCAGCTCCAGCGTCCCGGTGGGCTGGTCGTGGCGCAGCCGCAGCCCCGTGGACGTACCGAGGTAGGACGAGACGACCCCGTGGTACGCGAAGCCGTACAGCTCCCGCCCGCCGACACCGGCCCGCTTGAAGGACTCGCCGAGCGCGGGCGCGAAGGTCTCGAAGACCGCGGAGGAGGTCTCGGCCGGCGCGTCGGTGAAGTGCGGCGACGGCGCGGCCCCGGAAACCAGCGGCCCGGCGTCCTCGGCCGGCCCCGCCTCCCTGGCCGCCGCCTCCGCCTCCCGGACCAGCGGCTCCAGCTCGGCGGCGGTCACCCCGGACCGGGACACCACGCCCGAGGCGGTGCCCTGGGCGCCGTCTACGGTGGCGACCACCGTCAGCGACCGCCCGCGGGTGACGCCGTTGGTGGTCAGCGCGTTGCCCGCCCAGCGCAGGTTGGCGCTGGAGCGCTCGTCGGCGATGACGACACAGCCGTCGGCCCGGGACAGCTCCAGGGCCCGCTCGACGATCTCGTGGGGCGCGTTCGTACCCGTACGGCGGCTCATCGCCCGGCCTCCTGCGTGGTGTTGAGGATGCTGACGTCGGTGAACAGGGCGGCCGGGCACCCGTGCGAGACGGCCGCGATCTGCCCCGGCTGCGCCTTGCCGCAGTTGAAGGCCCCGCCCAGCACATAGGTACCCGGCCCGCCCACCGCGGCCATCGACCCCCAGAAGTCGGTGGTACTCGCCTGATAGGCGACGTCCCGCAACTGCCCCGCCAACTGCCCGTGCTCGATACGGAAGAAGCGCTGGCCGGTGAACTGGAAGTTGTACCGCTGCATGTCGATCGACCACGACCGGTCCCCGACGACGTAGATGCCGTGTTCCACGCCGGAGATCAGGTCTCGGGTGGAGGGGCCCTGGGGGGCGGGGCGGAGGGATACGTTGGCCATGCGCTGTACGGGGACGTGTGCGGGGGAGTCGGCGTAGGCGCAGCCGTTGGAGCGTTCGAAGCCGGTCAGTTTCGCCGTGCGCCGGTCGAGTTGGTAGCCGACCAGGGTGCCGTTCCTGATCAGGTCCCAGGACTGTGCGGCCACGCCCTCGTCGTCGTAGCCGATGGTGGCCAGGCCGTGTTCGGCGGTGCGGTCGCCGGTCACGTTCATCACCTCGGAGCCGTACGCGAGCTTCCCGAGCTGGTCGAAGGTGGCGAAGGAGGTGCCCGCGTACGCCGCCTCGTAGCCCAGGGCCCGGTCCAGTTCGGTGGCGTGCCCGATCGACTCGTGGATGGTCAGCCACAGGTTGGACGGGTCCACGACCAGGTCGTAGCGGCCCGGCTCGACGCTCGGAGCGCGCAGTTTCTCGGCGAGGTGTTCCGGGATCCGGTCCAGTTCGGCGTGCCAGTCGTAGTGGTTGCCGGTCAGGTACTCCCAGCCGCGGCCCACCGGCGGGGCGAGGGTGCGCATCGAGTCGAACTCGCCGGTCGCCGGGTCCACGGCGACCGCTGTCAGCTCCGGGTGCAGCCGTACCCGCTGCTGGGTGGTGCTGGTGCCCGCGGTGTCCGCGTAGAACTTGTTCTCCTGGACGGTCAGCAGCGAGGCGTCCGTGTGGGCCACGCCCGGCGCGGCCAGCAGCCGGGCGCTCCACTCGGCGAGCAGTCCGGCCTTGTCCGCGTCGGGTACGTCGAAGGGGTTGATCTCGTACGAGGAGATCCATGTCCGGTCCGGGTGGGCCGGCTCGTCGGCCAGTTCCACCCGCTCCGCGGAGCCGGCCGCCTGGATCACCTTGGCCGACAGCTTCGCCATCGCCACCGCCTGCCCGGCCACCCGCGCCGCGGCGTCCATCGTCAGGTCGACGCCGGAGGCGAAGCCCCAGGCCCCGCCGTGCACCACGCGCACCGCGTAGCCCGTGTCCGTGGAGTCGGATGTGCCCGCGGTCCTGGCGTCCCGCAGCCGCCAGGAGGCGCCGCGCACCCGCTCGAAGCGGAAGTCCGCGTGGTCGGCGCCCAGCGCGCGGGCCCGCGCCAGTGCGGCGTCGGCGAGCGCGTGCAACGGCAGCGCGAGGAAGGTCTCGTCGATCGAACGAGGTGTGGCAGGCAAGGTGTCCTCCCGTGGTCGGCGCCATGAATCATGCCCTGCCCGGGGCGCCCGGCCCACCCCGCGGGGGCACCGTACGGGGCGCCTTCTGTAGGGACCCGACAGTGACCGGCGCGCGCGCCTGTCCGTGCTCGATTCTCCGTAAGAGGCCGGTGACCGATAGTTTCGTAGCGAACGCAGGTCGGACAGGACACGGAAAGGGTGATCTCTTGAGCCGCTCGGTTCTGGTCACCGGAGGCAACCGCGGCATTGGCCTCGCCATCGCCCGGGCCTTCGCCGAGGCAGGCGACAAGGTCGCCATCACCTACCGCTCGGGGGAGCCGCCCGAGGGATTTTTGGCCGTGAAGTGCGACATCACGGACGCCGAGCAGGTCGAGCGGGCGTACAAGGAGATCGAGGAGAAGCAGGGCGCGGTCGAGGTGCTGGTGGCCAACGCCGGCGTCACCCGCGACCAGCTGCTGATGCGGATGTCCGAGGAGGACTTCGCCTCGGTTCTCGACACCAACCTCACCGGCACCTTCCGGGTGGTCAAGCGCGCCAACCGCGCCATGCTGCGGGCACGCAAGGGCCGCGTCGTGCTGATCTCGTCGGTCGTGGGCCTGCTGGGCTCCGCGGGCCAGGCGAACTACGCCGCCTCCAAGGCGGGCCTGGTGGGCTTCGCCCGCTCCCTCGCCCGTGAGCTGGGCAGCCGCAACATCACCGTCAACGTCGTCGCGCCCGGCTTCGTGGACACCGACATGACCCGCGCGCTCACCGACGAGCAGCGGGAGGGCATCGTGAAGCAGGTGCCGCTGGCGCGCTACGCGCAGCCCGAGGAGATCGCCGCCTCGGTCCGCTTCCTGGCCTCCGACGAGGCCGCGTACATCACCGGAGCCGTCATTCCCGTCGACGGCGGATTGGGCATGGGTCACTGATCAGCATGAGTGGAATCCTCGCAGGCAAGCGCATCCTCGTCACGGGCGTACTGACCGAATCCTCGATCGCCTTCCAGACCGCCAAGGTGGCCCAGAACGAGGGCGCCGAGGTCATCCTGACCGGCTTCGGCCGGCTGTCGCTGGTGGAGCGGATCGCCAAGCGGCTGCCCAAGGAAGCGCCGGTCATCGAGCTGGACGTGACCAACCAGGAGCACCTGGACGGCCTGGCGGACAAGATCCGCGAGCACCAGGGCGACAACGCCGGCATCGACGGCATCGTGCACTCCATCGCCTTCGGCCCGCAGGGCGCCTTCAACTTCCTGGAGGCGACCTGGGAGGACGTGTCCACCGCGGTGCACGTCTCGGCGTACTCGCTGAAGTCGCTGACCATGGCCTGCCTGCCCCTCATGGGCCGCGGTTCCTCGGTCGTCGGCCTCACCTTCGACGCCCAGATCGCCTGGCCGAAGTACGACTGGATGGGCGTGGCCAAGGCCGCCCTGGAGAGCACCAGCCGCTACCTGGCCCGCGACCTGGGCCCGCGGGGCATCCGCAGCAACCTCGTCTCGGCCGGCCCGATCAAGTCGATGGCCGCCAAGTCCATCCCGGGCTTCGAGGAGCTGGCGGACGTGTGGAACAACCGCGCCCCGATCGGCTGGGACCTGGCCGACCCGGAGCCGGCGGGCCGCGGCGTCGTCGCCCTGCTGTCGGACTTCTTCCCGAACACCACCGGCGAGATCGTGCACGTCGACGGCGGCGTGCACATGATGGGTGCCTGACACGCCCCGTAAGCGCCCAGAACGCCGCAACGCTGCCCGTCCCGGTCCGCCGGGGCGGGCAGCGTCGCGTTGTGCGGGGCGCGTGCCTACGGGTACGGCTCAGCCGCCGCTGCGGGCGCCGAGCCGGCAGCCGAAGGGGTGCGCGCCGGCCTCGGTCGCGGCCCGCTCGTGGTCGCCGGCCCGGATCGCCGCCACCAGCCGCGCGTGGTCCACGTGTGCCTCGGGCCGCAGTACGTCGCCCACGTCGGCGCGGAGGAATTCGCGCAGTACGCCGCCGAGGTCGGCGTACAGCTCGGCCAGCACGTCGTTGTGCGAGGCCGCGACGACCGCCATGTGCAGTGTCGCGTCGGCCTCCACGAAGGCGGTCGCCGCGCCGGACTCCCAGGCCCGCTCGCGCCGGTCCAGGGCGGCGTCGAGCTGCCGCAGGTCCTGGTCGGTGCGGCGCCGGGCGGCCAGCCGGGCCGCCGCCGCCTCCAGCGCGCTGCGCAGTTCGGCGATGTGTTCCGGGTCGGCGTCCGCGAAGCGCCGGTTCATCACCCCGGCCAGCTCGCTGGTCGCCGCGACGTAGGTGCCCGAGCCCTGGCGGATGTCGAGCAGGCCGTTGTGGGCCAGCGCGCGGACGGCCTCGCGGACGGTGTTGCGGGCCACGCCGAGCTGTTCGACCAGCTCGGGCTCGGTCGGGATGCGGGAGCCCACCGGCCATTCGCCTGAGGTGATCTGCGACCGCAGCTGCGCGATCACCTGGTCCGCCAGCGCGGAGCGCCGGGGCGAGGTCAGAGGCATGTCAGCGCTCCAGGGGTACGGGGACCGGGGGTCCGGCGGGGGGCACCGCGTGAGGATAGCGAGTGCCGGGGCGCGGGGAACCGGCGGAACCCGGGCACATAAGCATTGGACAGCCATTCATCCCATGATTCTATGATGCTGTCCATGACAGACGACTCCCTCGCGACCCTCGGCCCCGGCAGCGGGGCCCCGGACACCCCGCAGGAGCGGCGCACGGGCGCGGACCCCGGGGCGGCCGCGACGCCGGAACCGGCCCGCGCCCCGGCCGCCCGGCGAGGGCTGCCGTTCCTCGTCCTCGCCGGCCTGGTGCTGGCCGCCCTCAACCTCCGCCCGGCCATCACCAGCCTCGGCCCCCTCATGGCGGAGGTACGGTCCGGGCTCGGCATGAGCGCGACCGTCGCCGGGCTGCTCACGTCCGTACCGGCCCTGTGCTTCGCCGTCTTCGGCACCGCGGCGCCCCGGCTGGCCCGGCGCTTCGGCCCCGGCGCCGTCGTCTGCGCGGGCCTGGCCGTCATCGCCGTGGGCGTCGTCGTGCGCCCCTTCGCCGGCGGCACCCCGGGCTTCCTCGCCGCCACCGCGCTGGCCCTGGCGGGCATCGCGGTCGGCAACGTCCTGCTGCCGGTGGTCATCAAGACCTGGTTCCCCGACCGCGTCGGCCCGCTGACCGGCCTCTACTCGATGTCCCTGGCCCTGGGCACCTCGCTCGCCGCCGCGCTCACCGTCCCCGTCACGGCCGCGCTCGGCGGCAGCTGGCAGGCGGGCCTCGCGGTGTGGGCGGTGGTGGCCGCCGTCGCCGCGCCGACCTGGCTGGTGATCGTGCGCGGCCGGCGGCGTACCCGCGTACAGGGCGCGGAACAGGTGGCGCCGGACGCCGGACCCGCGCCGCGGGACGCCGCACCGGGCCTGCGCGTCACCACGTCGCCCACCGCCTGGGCGCTGGCCGTCTTCTTCGGCCTCCAGGCCACCGCCGCGTACATCACCATGGGCTGGATGCCGCAGATCTTCCGCGACGCCGGGGTCTCGGCGGGCACCGCGGGCGTGCTGCTCGCCGTCACCATGGCGGTGGGCGTACCGCTGTCCTTCGTCCTGCCGCGGGTGGCGGCCCGGATGCGGCACCAGGGCCCCCTGGCCGTGGGCCTCGGCGTGTGCGGGCTGGCCGGATACGCCGGCCTGTGGCTGGCCCCGGCCGCCGGCGCGTGGGCCTGGGCCCTGCTGATGGGCGTCGCCAACTGCTCCTTCCCGCTGGCCCTGACGATGATCGGGATGCGTGCGCGCAGCGCCGACGGCGTCGTACGGCTGTCCGCGTTCGCGCAGAGCACCGGCTACCTGATCTCCATACCCGGACCGCTCCTGGTGGCCGCGCTCTACCAGCACACCGGCGGCTGGGGAGCGCCGATCGCGCTGATGGCCGGGCTGACGGTGCCGCAGATGGCGGTGGGGATGCTCGCGGGCCGGGACCGCCGGGTGGAGGACGAGGCGAGGGTGCGACACTGAACCCATGCCAGTGCTCGAACCCAATCCGCCGGGCGGACAGAAGAAGCTCCTCATCGTGCTGGGCGTGATGCTCGGCGTGACCGCGCTCATCGCCGTCGTCGCGAGCCTCGCCTCTCCCTGACGCGGCCCCGGGGGTGGGGTAATCCCCACCGTCCCCTAGGGGGCCAGGCTCAGGGGGAAGTGGGTGGCGTACCGGGTGGGAACGGCCGCTGTGGGCACGTAGGTTCGCAGTACACCGTGCCGCTGCGGTGGGCGCGGCCGCACCACGCGGCCGCGCCGTCCCACGAACCCCCGGAGGCCCTCAGATGTCCGCCGCGTCCAGCAGGCCGTCCGTCCCCCGTGGCCGGGGTGTGCGCACCGGCCTGCCGTGGTGGGCCCTGGCCCTCGCCGTCGTCTCCTTCGTCACGCTGCTCTGCGTCATGGCGGCGCCGTCCTCGGCGCACGCGGTGAGCCCGTCCCAGAGCCTGGCACCGGTGCTCGAATTCCTCGCGCGGATCGCCGGCATCGCCTCCTGAGGGCCGGTGCCCGGGCCGGGGCGGAGCGCGTTCACCCTGCGGAGGGAGCGCCCCAACACCTCGCGCCCCGCGCCGCGTTTCATGCGAAGCTGGGACACATGAGCGCCGAAACACCTCGCCGGATTGTCCTTCTCCGCCATGCCAAGGCCGACTGGTCGCAGGAGAGCGACCACGAGCGTCCCCTCGCGGAACGCGGCCGCAAGGACGCCCCGGCCGCCGGCCACTGGCTGGCCGGAGCCGGGATCACCCCCGACCTGACCCTGTGCTCGACCGCCGTGCGTACGCGCGAGACCTGGAAGCTCGTCGTGGGCGAGCTGCCGCAGCGCCCCAGGACCGTCTACGACGAGCGGCTGTACGAAGCCTCCCTCGGCGAACTGATCGCCGTGCTGAACGAGACCCCCGACGACGTGCACGACCTGATGCTGGTCGGGCACAACCCCGGCATGCACGGGCTCGCCGACGCGCTGGCGGGCGAGGCGGAAGGCGACCTGCTGTCCCGGATGAACCGCAGCGGCTTTCCCACCTCCGCGATCGCCGTGCTGACCTTCACCGGCTCCTGGAAGGCGGTCGAGCACGGCGTCGGCCGCCTGGTGTCCTTCTGGGCGCCGCACGCCTGAGCCGGTAACCCGGCCGCCGCGAACGGAGGAGGGCTCCGGCGCCTGTGCGCGCCGGAGCCCTCACCCGTATGCGGGTCTCGTTCGTACGGGTCTCAGTCGTCGTGGGTGTCCGCCGCCTCGACCTCTTCGCGGGTGATGCCCAGCAGGTAGAGGACGGTGTCCAGGAACGGCACGTTCACCGCGGTGTGCGCGGCCTGGCGGACCAGCGGCTTGGCGTTGAAGGCGACGCCCAGCCCCGCCGCGTTCAGCATGTCCAGGTCGTTGGCGCCGTCACCGATCGCGACGGTCTGCGCCAGCGGCACCCCGGCCTCGTGCGCGAAGCGGCGCAGCAGCCGGGCCTTGCCCGCCCGGTCCACGATCTCGCCGGTCACCTTGCCGGTGAGCTTCCCGTCGACGATCTCCAGCGTGTTGGCGGACGCGAAGTCGAGCCCCAGCTCCTCCTGGAGCGCGTCGGTTACCTGGGTGAACCCGCCCGACACGACGCCGACTTGGTACCCGAGGTGCTTGAGGGTGCGCACCAGCGTCCGCGCGCCGGGCGTGAGCCGTACCTCCTTGCGCACCATGTCCACGACGGACGCGTCGAGCCCCGCCAGGAGCGCGACGCGGGCGTGCAGCGACTGCTCGAAGTCCAGCTCGCCGCGCATCGCCGCGGCCGTGACCTCGGCGACCTCCGGCTCGCAGCCCGCGTGCGCCGCGAACAGCTCGATGACCTCGTCCTGGATGAGGGTGGAGTCGACGTCCATGACGACGAGGCGCTGGGCGCGGCGCTGGAGGCCCGCGGCGACCACCGCGACGTCCACGCCGAGCGCGGCCGCCTCTATGGCCAGCGTGGTGCGCAGGGTGTCCGTGGCGGCGCCGGAGACGGCGAACTCCACGGCGGTGACCGGGTACTTGGCCAGTCGGAAGATCCGGTCGATGTTGGCGCCGGTGCCGGTGATCGCGGCGGCGATGGCGGCGGTGGACTCCGCGGTGAGCGGGTGGCCGAGCACGGTGACGTGCGAGCGGCCGAGGCCGCGCGGCAGGTTGTCGCCGGTGCCGGAGATGATCTCGGCCTGGAGGTTGAGCGACTCGGCCCAGCTGTGCACGGTGGCGCGCAGGTCGCCCTCGGTGGCGCCGGACGCGCCGCCGGCCGGGGCGGGGGAGGTGACCAGGGCGCACAGGACGATGCGGCCGCGGGTCACCACCTGCTCGATGTCGACGACGTCGACGGAGTAGGCGGCGAGGGTGTCGAAGAGTCCGGCGGTGATGCCGGGCCGGTCCTTTCCGAAGATCTTGACGAGAAGGGTCGGTACGTCATCGCCCGGTACGGCGGTGGCAGGCGGGGTCTGCGATGCGCTCATGGTGCTCTTACGGTAACCAACCCGCGCCGGCTCCCGTACAGGTGTCCGTGGTACGGACGCTTCCCCCGTGCGGGCGCGGGCTCTCAGCGCCCTCCGCCCGGGCGCCCGGGCGGCGGTGGCTCGTCGGGCGGCTCGTCCCACCGCCGACGCGGCCTGCCGCGCGGCTCCGGAGGCGCCGCCGGCCGCGGGGGAGGGGACGGCGGCCGCAGGCCGCGTTCGGTCGGCGCGGAATCCAGGGGCGGCTGCTCCGGTGGCGGGCGCAGGTACGGGTTCGTGCCGGCGTTCGGGGGCCGGTAGGAGGGGGCGGGGCGGTACGGTCCCGGCCCGTAGGCGGCGCCGGGGTAGTCGCGGGGCTCCTGCCGGCCGTACCCCGGGGCGCCGCTCTGCGCGGCAGGGTCCCGGCCGTACCCGTATCCCCCCGTATCCGGCGGCGCCGGTGCCGCGCGCTCCGGCAGCCGTACCGCCCGCCGCCCCGCCGCCCCGGTCGCGCAGGCCGACAGCGCCCCCACGAGCCCCGCCGCGGCGCCCCAAGCGGCCCCCAGCGCGAACGCCGGGGCGATGCTGCCGCGCAGTTCCAGGCCGGCCCCGAAGGCGTCGATTCCGAAGACCGACAGGCTCGCGTTCGCCGAGACGCCCGTCAGGTGCACCAGCAGCGGCAGCGTAAGCGCGGACAGCGCCCCCAGCCCTACCGCGCAGCGCAGCGCGAACGGCAGCGTCCGGGCGCCGCCGCGCGGTGTGCGGACCGCCGTGAACACGCCCGCCAGCAGCATCGTCAGCACGGCGGCGACCGGCAACAGCCAGACCCGCCCATCCAGCTCGGCCAGCCGCCCGATCGTCAGCGGCGCGTCGTCACGCCCGTCCAGCAGCCGGTCCAACGGGTCGGGCAGGAACCGGGTGAGGACGCCGGACGCGCTGCCGTACCAGGGGACGAAGAGGCCCAGCGGAATCGCGAGCCATACGCCGTTCGGGGCGGCGAGCAGCGCCGCGCCCAGCACCCGGCGCGGATGGTCGTCACCGATGGCCGCGTACCCGGCCGCCGCCAGCCCGGCGGCCACCGCGATCAGCGACACGGTGACCAGCGCCGAAGCCGCGGGACGTACGACCCGGTGCAGGGTGTCCAGCGCGCGGGGCAGCGGCGCCCGCCGGGCCGCCAGCAGCGTGACGGCGAGGACGCCGAGCACCCACAGCGCGCCGCCCACCAGAGAGGCGCCGGTGTTCACCGCGAACCCGACGGACGCCTCGGCGCCCGCGAGGTCGGCGAGCCGGTCCGCCAGCCCCCCGGAGCCGCCGTCGCCGAGCCCGAGGCCCTCCCGGAGCTCGTCGAGCAGACCGCCGTCACCGCTCCCGCCGGAGCCCCCGTCGTCCGTGAGCCCGCCCAGCCCGGCCAGCGTCTTGCCGTCGATCGTTACGGAGTCGTGTCCGGCCCAGGCCAGGAAGGCCAGCAGCGCGACGAAGAGCACCGCCGATGTCCCGGCCCTGGCGGCCAGTTCGCCGCCGCGTACGGTCGCGCCGACCCGCCGCAGCGAGCGCGCGAACACCCACCCCAGCACCAGGGCGCCCACCAGACTCACGCCCAACGGCGCGAAGTCAACGGCGGATCCGGCCGCCTGCCCCGACAGCCCGAAGGCGCTCACGTCGCCCGACGGCGTCACCGAGCCGCCGACGGCCAGCACCACCGCCGCGGCCGTCATCGGGCCGAGCGAGGCCGCCGCGTCGGCGCCCAGCAGGTGCAGCCCCAGCGCCGCCACCCCGGCCATCGCCAGGAAAGCCCAGCTGACCGCTGCGACGGCGGACAGGACGACGTCGCCCCAGCGGATCCGTGCGGTGTCCCCGGCGGTCATCGACAGCCCCCGATCCGTCCGAGTCGCCCCAAACGCGCCCGATCCCATGATCCGTGCGCATCCATGGGTGCTTACCACTGTCCGTTGGTGTTTCGCCGTCGTCAACGGAAGGGGGTCCAGACCTAGCCAGGCCCGGTTTTTTGGCTCCGGGCAGCGCGCCTGAAATAGTTCCTCACGATGTTCGCCATCCCTAGACTTCCCATACAGGGCGTCACTCGGGGGACTATGTAATGGGGCATGGAGTGCCTGAACTCGTACTCGAATTGAACGGACGGACCTGGACGCTCGACCCGTCCCGGTCCTACAGCCTGGGCCGTGATCCGCAGGGGGACATGGTGCTGGACGACGCCAGGGTCTCCTGGCGCCACGCCACCGTGCGCTGGGGCGGACGCAGTTGGGTCATCGAAGACCAGGGCAGCACCAACGGCACGTACGTCCAGGGGCAGCGGATCCACCAGCTGGAGATCGGCCCCGGCTCGGCGGTGCACCTCGGCAACGCCACGGACGGTCCCCGGCTGACCCTGTCGGGCAGCGCCGCGCCCGCCGCCGGCGTCCACAGCGCGCAGACCGCGATGGCTCCGCCGCAGCACCAGGCCCCGCAGCACCAGGGCGGCCCCGGCTGGGCCGCGCCGCCGCAGGCCCAGCAGCCGCCGTTCCACCAGGCGCCCGCCCACCACCAGGCCCCGGCCCACCAGGTTCCGCAGCAGGGCTGGAACCAGCCGCCCCAGGCCCCGTACGCCCCGCAACAGCCGCCCCAGGGCCGGCCCCCCGTGGCGCAGCAGCCTCCCGTGGCCCAGCAGTCCCCCGCCGACCGGGAGCGCGCCACCGCCCCGCCGGTCTACGGCGACCGCAGCCCGACCACCTTCCACCGCCTCGACCTCGGCCGCGTCATGCGCATCGGCCGCGCGCTGGAGAACGAACTGGTCGTCTCCGACCTCCAGGTCTCCCGGCACCACGCCGAGTTCCGGGCCACGCCCGACGGCCGCTTCGAGATACACGACCTCGGCAGCCACAACGGCACGTACATCAACGGCCAGCCGGTCCCGAAGTCCGGCAAGGCGCCGGTCGGCCCGAACGACATCATCGGCGTCGGCCACTCCACCTTCCGGCTGGTCGGCGACCGGCTGGAGGAGTTCGTCGACACCGGCGAGGTCTCCTTCTCGGCCCGCCACCTGACCGTCACCGTCGACGGCGGCAAGCAGATCCTCAAGGACGTCTCCTTCGGCGTCCCGGAGAAGTCGCTGGTCGCGGTCATCGGCCCGTCCGGCTCCGGCAAGTCCACCCTGCTCAAGGCGCTGACCGGCTACCGGCCCGCCGACCAGGGCGACGTGCTCTACGACAACCGCAACCTCTACAAGCAGTTCGCCGAGCTGCGCCAGCGCATCGGCCTGGTCCCGCAGGACGACATCCTCCACAAGGAGCTGACCGTCCAGAAAGCCCTGAAGTACGCGGCCAAGCTGCGCTTCCCCGGCGACACCGCCGAGGCCGAGCGCAAGGCCCGGATCGACGAGGTGCTGCGCGAGCTCAAGCTGGACGTCCACAAGGACAAGAAGGTCACCTCCCTGTCCGGCGGCCAGCGCAAGCGCGTCTCGGTCGCCCTGGAGCTGCTGACCAAGCCGTCCCTGATCTTCCTGGACGAGCCGACCTCCGGCCTGGACCCGGGCATGGACCGCGACGTCATGCAGCTGCTGCGCGGCCTCGCCGACGACGGCCGTACGGTCCTGGTGGTCACCCACTCCGTCGCCGAGCTGGCACTGTGCGACAAGCTGCTGGTGATGGCGCCGGGCGGCGGCGTGGCCTACTTCGGCCCGCCGGAGGAGGCGCTGAACTTCTTCCAGTACGACTCCTGGGCGGACGTCTTCTCCGCCTTCGAGAACTACCGCGACTACGACTGGATGGGCCGCTGGCGCGGCTCCCCGCACTACCAGATGTACGCCGCGGACATCGACGCCGTCGCCCCGCAGTCGGTCTCCGTCCAGGCACCCCCGGTCCGGATGCAGAAGTCGCAGAGCTGGGGCTCGCAGCTGTGGACCCTGATGCGGCGCTACGTCTCCGTGCTCGCCTCCGACCGCGGCTTCCTCGGCCTGATGCTGATCCTGCCGGCGGTGCTCGGCGTGGTCTCCATCCTCATCCCCAGCCAGCACGGCCTGGCGTACGGGCCCAAGGGCCCCAACCGCGACGCCAGCACGATCATGCTGATCCTCGCGGTCGGCATGTGCTTCTCGGGCGCCGCCAACTCGGTCCGTGAGCTGATCAAGGAGCGGGTCATCTACGAGCGGGAACGGGCCACCGGCCTGTCCCGGTCCGCGTACCTGATGTCCAAGGTGATCGTGCTCGGCGTGGTCACCGCCGTCCAGGGCGTGATCATCGCGGCGATCGGCTTCACCCCGCGCAAGATGCCCACCGAGGGCGTGCTGTTCAAGGACCTGCCGGCGGTCGAGATGGCGCTCGCCGTCATCGCGCTCGGCTTCACCTCGATGATGTTCGGCCTGATCATCTCGGCGCTGGTCAAGACCGCCGAGAAGACCATGCCGCTGCTGGTCATGTTCGCCATCGTCCAGGTCGTCTTCACCGGCGTGCTCTTCCAGCTGTTCGACACCGTCGGCGTCGCCCAGGTGGCCTGGCTGATGCCGTCGCGCTGGGCGGTGGCCGCGATGGGCGCGACCGCCGACATGAACACGCTGCTGCCATGGGAGGCGGGCAACCCCGACCCGCTGTGGAAGCACGAGGCGAGCGTCTACGGGATGGACCTGGTCATCCTCCTCGCGCTCGGCGTGGCCCTCGCCTTCGTCGTGGCCCGGCTGCTGCGCCGCCACGAGCCCGAGGTCATGCGCAAGTAACGCGCGGCACGACGACAACCGCCGAGGGGCGGCACCCGCAGCGGGTGCCGCCCCTCGGCGGTTGTGCGTCCGGCTCAGTACGCGGAGTTCACGTTGTCCATGGAGCCGTAGGTCGCGGCCGCGTAGTTGCAGGCGGCGACGATGTTGGCGACCGGGTCGAAGATGTCCCAGGAGGTGCCCTCGACGTGGTACGCCTGGAAGGTCGGGTCGATCACCTGGAGCAGGCCCTTGGACGGGGTGCCCTGCTGCGCGTTGGAGTCGTAGCCGTTGACGGCCTGCGGGTTGCCGGTCGACTCGCGCATGATGTTGCGGTAGAGGCCGTCGTACGAGCCCGGGATGCCGTGCTTCTGCATGATGTCCAGCGACTCGCGGATCCAGCCGTCCAGGTCGTTGCTGTACGTCTTGGGGGCGGGCGCGGCGGCGCGGTCGGCGGACCGGCTGGCGGCCTCCTGGTCCTTGCGCTCCTGCTCGGCCTTGGCCTTGGCGTCGGCCTCCTCCTTGGCCTTGGCCTCGTCCGCGGCCTTCTTCTTGGCGTCGGCGGCGTCCTTCTCGGCCTGCTGGGCGGAGGCGTCCGCCTGCTTGGTGATGCTGTCCTGCTGGGCCTTGGCGGCGTCGTCGACGGCGCTGAAGGCGACCGGCTTGACGTTCTGGGCGGCCTTGTCGTGGCCCTGCTCGGCGCCGGCCGAACCCGGGACGACGGCGAAGACCAGGGCAGCGGCACCGGCTGCGGCGACGCCGGCGGCCGAGAGCTTGTGCGTCCGGTTCAGGCGGGCGTAGCCGGGGATGGCGTGCTTGGGCATGCGGAGTCAGACCTCTTCCAATGGGGAGCGCCGCTGTGGCCGGGAAGGCGGTGTACGCCGAGATCTGTCCACGGCGCCGAGCGACGGGAGTCATTGTTAGCGGCCGGAAATTCGCCGAGCAAAGAGCCGATATACGATCGTGGATAGTGGAACCCGGCGCGCGGATATCGCGTCAGCCACGGGTTCGCCCCGTCGTCATCCCGGGGTACGCCCCAGGTCTACCCCGTATCGGCCAAAGGTCGTACGGGCCGTGCAAGGCCACTAGGGGTGTTCGTAAGTGACCTGGGTCCTATGTGCGGCGTCACACCGGGCAACGGGTTTAGTTGCCCGGCGTGATTGCACTCGCACACTGTGTCAGTGAATTAGATCTCCACCATGACCTGGTCCAGGGACTTACGAACCAGATCCGGTACCCGGCAGTCCTCGGCCGGATATCCCACCGGAATCACCGCGAACGCCTTCTCGTTCGCGGGCCGCCCCAGCACCTCCTGGAGGAAGCGCATCGGGCTCGGCGTGTGCACCAGCGCGGCCAGACCCGACAGGTGCAGCGCGGACAGCAGCATGCCGACCGCGATGCCCACCGACTCGTCCACGTAGTAATGCTTGTGCCTGGCCCCGTCCTCGCCCAGCCAGTACCGCTGCTGGAAGACCACGATCAGATGGGGCGCGTCGGTCAGGTGCGGCTTGACCTCGTCCGTGCCCAGCGGGCGCAGCGCCGCCAGCCACTCCTCGCCGAGCCGCCCCCCGTAGGAGATCCGCTCCTCTTCCTCCGCCGCCTCCCGGATGCGGCGCCGCGTCTGCTCGTCCTTGACCAGGACGAACGTCCAGGGCTGCTGGTGCGCGCCGGAGGGCGCGGTGGCCGCGCAGGCGATGGCGTCCTTCACCACCTGCTCCGGTACCGGGTCGGCGGAGAACTGCCGTACGGTCCGCCGCCGGTCCATCCGCTCGCGCAGCTCGGCGGCGCGGGTCAGCGACTCGCCGGCGGGCAGCCGCTCCGGGCGGTACGGCACCGACCGGTAGGGAGCGCCGTGGGTCGGTGTCCAGTTCCTCGTTGGTGTCGACATGCTCCGAGTCTGGAGCTCAGGACGGCAGGACGAGGTGGAGATCCCCGAACTCGTGCCACAGGTAGCGGTGCCGCACGGCCTCCGCGTACGCCCGGCACAGCACGTCCCCGAAGGCCACGCCGCCCGCGGCCGCCCGCCCGACCGCCTCCAGCATCAGCAGGTGCGACGCCTGCGGCTCGTGCAGCCCGGTCAGCAACCCGTCCACCGCCCGCACCCCGCGCTCCGGGGTGACCACCAGCTCCGTCCACCCGGACGCCGCCCGGATCCGCCCGTCCGCGCCGGCCGCCGTCTCCAGCGCCCGCACGGCCGTCGTCCCCACCGCCACGACCCTTCCGCCACCTGCCCGCGCCGCGTTGACCTGCCACGCCGTGGACGGCGGCACCTCGAAGCGCTCCGGGTACGGCGGCTCGTACGCCTCCGCCGACGCCACGCCCGTATGCAGCACCACCGGCGCGATCTGCACGCCCCTGCTCACCAGCCGGGCCACCAGGGAAGGGGTGAAGGGCCGCGCCGCACTCGGCATCTCCGCGCTGCCGCCGCCGTCGGGCGAGCCCACCCCGAACACCGTCTGATATGCGGCCAGCGGCTGGTCCCGGTCCGTGTAGCCGTACCGGATCGGCCGTCCGTACCGGCGCAGCACGTCCAGCACCGGCGCCCCGGCCACCCGCGCCCACCACAGCCGTACGCCCCCGGGGTCCACCGGCGCCCGCAGCTCCAGCCGCGCCCCGCCCGGCAGCCGCACCACCGTCCCGGCCGGACCGCCCGCCCGCTGCCGGGTGCTGCCGCAGCCGTCCGGCGTCCGCAGCTCCACCGCCCAGTCCCCGGCCGCCGCCTCCGGCCGCGGATACCGCTCGTCCGCCCGCGTCGAGAAGTGCACCACCACCGGCTCGCCCCGGCCGCGCCCGTCCCCGGTCCGGCCGTCGAGCGCCGCCGGGAGCGTGCGCGAGGTGTTCACCACCAGCACGTCCCCGGCCGACAGCAGCCGAGGCAGCTCACGGAACGCGTGGTGCGCCGGCTCCGCCGTGCCCCGGCTGACCAGGAGCCGCACCCCGTCCCGGCCCCGGCCCGGCGCGCGCTGCTCGGCCGGCTCCCGGGCCGACAACTCCGGCGGTACCCGCAGCACCCCGGCGGTCACCGCGCACCGTCCAGGAGGCCGGGCGCCCCGTACCGCCCGCTGGCCGCACCGGCGTCCAGCAGCCGCAGCAGCGCGGGCACGACGGTCTCGGGCAGCGGGCGCCCGGAGCCGTCGTCGGCGGGCACGGCCGCCGCGTACAGGTCCGTCCGCATGTCGCCCGGGTCCACCCACCACACCCGCAGCCCCGGCTCTTCGACCGCCAGCACCGCCGAGAGCTGGTCGAGCGCCGCCTTCGCCGCCCCGTATCCGCCCCAGGTCTCGTACGCCTCGGCCGCCGCGTCCGAACTGATGTTGAGCACGGCGCCCCCGAGCGCCGCCGTCCCGTAGAGAGAGGAGGCCCGCAGCAGCGGCAGCGCCTCCTGAACGAGCCCCAGCGGCGCCACCACATTGACCTCCAGCGCCGCCCGCAGCCCGTCGAGCGCGTGCTCCTCCAGCCGCACCAGCGGCTCGGCACCCAGCACGCTCGCGTTGTTCACCAGCAGATCCAGCCCGCCCAGCTCCCGGGCGGCGGCCACCAGCCCTGCCCGGTGCCCGGCGTCCGTCACGTCACCGGGCAGCGCCACCACCCGCGCGCCCGCCCGGCGCAGCCCGCGCGCCGCGTCCTCCAGCGGCCCGGCCGACCTGGCGTCCACCACCAGGTCCCAGCCGCGCCCGGCCAGCGCCGCGCCCAGCGCGCGCCCCAGGCCCTTCGATGCCCCCGTGATGACCGCCACCGGCATGAGCCCGTACCGCCTCTCCGCTCCGACCTGCGTCCGTAGGGCTCACGCTAGGAACCGGACGGCCCCGGCCGCCTCGGGCAGCGGGCGGGACGGCCCAGGGCACTTCGGCCTAGGCCCTGTCGTCAAATTCCCGCCTGCCGCGCGGCGTCTGGCACGCACTCCCCCAGCTACCGCTGGGAGGTGCCCCCACGCTGCGTTGCCGAAACGCCCTAGTAGCTCCGCTACGAGGGCGCCCCGGCGCCTTGCGATCGCACGCACCAGACGTCGCGCGGCCCGCCCTTCGGGCGGACGACGGGAATGTGACGACAGGACCTAGTCCCGCCGACCTAAGCGAGGGCCTCCGGTGGTCCGATACGGACGCGCCCGCCCCGCCGGTACCGTGAAGCCATGACCAACGGACCGGGAGACGCACACGGCCCCGGAGACGGGCCCGGCGCCGGGATTCCCGCCGTGAGCAGCGCCATCCTCGCCATGAGCAGGCACCTGGAGGTGCGCGACGTCCTCAAGACGATCGTCGCCTCCGCCCGCGAACTGCTCGACGCCGAGTACGCCGCCCTCGGCGTGCCCGACGACCACGGCGGCTTCGCCCAGTTCGTGGTCGACGGCGTCAGCGAGGAGCAGTGGAAGGCCATCGGCCCGCTGCCGCGCCAGCACGGCATCCTCGCCGCGATGCTGCACAACGCCACCCCCGAGCGGCTCGCCGACGTCCGCGCCGACCCGCGCTTCGGCGGCTGGCCCGCCGCCCACCCGGACATGTCCGACTTCATCGGCCTGCCGGTCGCCGACGGCGACGAGATCCTCGGCGCGCTCTTCCTCGCCAACAAGAGGTGCCCCAAGCCCGCCGGCGGCTGCGGCTTCACCCCCGAGGACGAGCGGCTGCTCGGCATACTCGCCCAGCACGCCGCCATCGCCCTGACCAACGCCCGCCTGTACGAGCGCAGCCGCGAGCTGACCATCGCGGGGGAGCGCGCCCGCCTCGCCCACGAACTGCACGACGCCGTCGCCCAGAAGCTCTTCTCGCTGCGGCTGACCGCGCAGGCCGCCACCGCCCTCGTGGACCGCGACCCGGCGCGCGCCAAGGGCGAGTTGCAGCAGGTCGCCGCCCTCGCCGCGGAGGCCGCCGACGAACTGCGCGCCGCCGTCGTCGAATTGCGGCCCGCCGCCCTGGACGAGGACGGCCTCGTCGCCACCCTGCGCTCCCAGGCCCAGGTCCTGGACCGCGCCCACCACGCCCACGTCACCTTCGAGGCCCAGGGCGTACGCGCCCTGCCCGCCGCCCAGGAGGAGGCGCTGCTCAGGGTCGCCCAGGAGGCGCTGCACAACGCCCTGCGGCACGCCGGGGCCGGCCGGGTCGAGGTGACCCTCGTACGGCGCGGCCAAGGCGCCCTGCTGCGCGTCGCCGACGACGGCCGGGGCTTCGACACCGGCGCGGTGCGCCGCGCGGGCCGGCACCTGGGCCTGGTGTCGATGCGCGACCGGGCGAGCGGCGTCGGTGGCCGGCTCACCGTGGAATCGGAGCCCGGCAAGGGCACCGCTGTCGAGATGGAGGTACCCGGTGGGTGACACCGGTGCAATCAGGGTCCTGCTGGTCGACGACCACCAGGTCGTCCGCCGCGGGCTGCGCACCTTCCTGGAGGTCCAGGACGACATCGAGGTGGTGGGGGAGGCGGCCGACGGCGCCGAGGGCATCGCGGCCGCCGAGCAACTGCGCCCGGACGTCGTCCTGATGGACGTCAAAATGCCCGGCATGGACGGCATCGAAGCCCTCCGCAAGCTACGCGAACTGGACAACCCGGCCCGGGTGCTGGTCGTCACCAGCTTCACCGAGCAGCGCACCGTCGTCCCGGCCCTCCGCGCGGGCGCCGCGGGCTACGTCTACAAGGACGTGGACCCGGACGCGCTGGCCGGCGCCATCCGCTCCGTACACGCGGGGCACGTCCTCCTCCAGCCCGAGGTGGCCGGCGCGCTGCTCGCCCAGGAGGAGGGCAACAACGGCCACGGCCGCGGCACGTCGCTGACCGACCGGGAGCGCGAGGTGCTCGGCCTGATAGCGGACGGCCGTTCCAACCGCGAGATCGCGCGTGCGCTGGTGCTGTCCGAGAAGACCGTCAAGACCCACGTCTCGAACATCCTGATGAAACTCGACCTGGCCGACCGCACCCAGGCGGCCCTGTGGGCGGTCCGGCACGGCATCGGCGCCTGATCCTGGCCCGGTCCGACTATCAGGGCGCGCGCCGGTCCGGTGTCATCCCATCCGAGATTCATACCGTCGGGTGGACGTCACCCATGTGGCGCAACCCGTCCGGCGCCCGGCCGTTCTCCATGGCGTGCCGCGGAACTCGACCGCGGCCGTCGTAAGGAGAGGTCGAGAGAAGTGAAGAACATCAAGAGGGCCGTGGCCGTCACGATCGCGACGGGCGGACTCGCCGTCGCCGGTGCCGGCATCGCCTCCGCGCAGGGCATCGCACAGGGCGGCGCCGTGAACTCCCCCGGCGTCCTCTCGGGCAACCTGCTCCAGGTCCCGGTGCACGTCCCGGTCAACGTCACCGGCAACACCGTCACGGTCATCGGCGCCCTGAACCCGGCCTTCGGCAACCGCGGCCACAACTCCTGACCGCCTTCGCGCGACAGGCCGGCCCGGACCCCACCCCCGACGGGCCGGCCCCCGCCGGGCATCCGACCACCACCACCCCCGCGGCCCAGCGCCGCTATGTGAGGAACACTCCTATGAACACCGCCAAGAAGGCCGCCCTCGTCCTCGCCACCGCCGGTCTCGCCGCCGGTGCCGCCGCAGGCACCGCGGCCGCCACGGGCCACGCCCACGCCAACGGCGCGGCCGTCAAGTCCCCCGGCGTCCTCTCCGGCAACCTCGTGCAGATCCCGGTGGACGTGCCCGTGAACGTCTCCGGCAACAGCATCAACGTCGTGGGCATTCTCAACCCGGCCCACCACAACGCCGCCGCCAACCACTGAGGCACGGCCACCGAGCCACGAACACTCCCGGACCGCGTCAGCACACGCGTCTTCCCGAAGGCCTCGCCCGACCGCGCCCGGTCGGGCGGGGCCTTCCCGTACGGCAGCACCCCCGGCCGGGGGATGGCACCGGCTCTCAGCCCCGGCGCCGCTCGGCCTCCTCCACGTACGCGTTGTACGCCGCCACCTGGGCCCGCCGGGCCGTACGCTCCACCGGACGCAGCGCCTCGGCCCGCGCCGCCATCTCGGACGCGCTCACCGCCCCGCCGTGCTCCCGCCCGTCCCCGCCGGCGCCCCGCGCGATGCCGACGAGCGCGCCGACCCGCTGGGCCAGCTCCAGCACCCGCGCCGCCCGCGGCGGATAGCCGGGCGCGAGCACCTGCCGCCCCGCCTCGGCCCGCGCGCGGTACGCCTCCAGGGCCGCCTGGGCGACCGGCCCGGACCCGGCCACGTCCAGCCTCGCGAGCGCCTCGGTCGCCTCCCGGAGGGCTTCCGCCAGCTCCCGCTCCGCCTCGCCGAGCGAGGGCACGTCCGCCGGCGGCGCGTCCCGTATCGCCAGGCAGTGCCAGACCACCTCCACATGCACGTCCGCGCGGGACACCGCGGCCTCCGGCGCCGCGTCCCCCGGCCCGGACTCGAACACCTCGGGGACCAGCCCCAGCGCCGCACCGGACACCAGCACCGCCTCCCCGGCCTCCAGCGCCCGCGCGTTGAACTCCGGCGGGCCGCTCAGCCCCAGCGGGTGCCCCGGCACCGGCAGCGCCACCCGCAGACCGGCCGCCCCCAGCGCCCGCAGCCGCCCCAGCGCGAGCGTCAGCCCGACCGGGCCCGGCTCCCCGGGCAGGCCCCGCACGCGGTGCACCGCGTCGTCGTCCGCGATCCGCTGCGCGGCTTCATCAGGTGAGACAAGTCCGGCCAACAGGGCATTTCCCCACGCGGCCAGCCGTCCCGAACGAGGTTCGTCGAGCATGCCCCCCAGCCTAAGGACAGGCACTGACATCGAGTGGCGTAGGTTTGCAGGGGGGAGGCGCCCACAGGCGCACGAGACGACCGAGATGCAATGGGAGACAACGCGCTCATGAGCGATGTGCTGGAGCTGGTGGACGTATCCGTGGTCCGCGAAGGACGGGCTCTGGTGGACCAGGTCTCCTGGTCGGTCAAGGAGGGCGAGCGCTGGGTGATCCTCGGCCCGAACGGCGCCGGCAAGACCACCCTGCTCAACGTCGCCTCCAGCTACGTCTTCCCGAGCACCGGAACCGCCTCGATCCTCGGCGAGACCCTCGGCAAGGTCGACGTCTTCGACCTGCGCCCCCGCATCGGCATCGCCGGCATCGCGCTCGCCGACAAGCTGCCGCGCAGCCAGACCGTCCTGCAGACCGTGCTCACCGCCGCGTACGGCATGACCGCCGGCTGGCGCGAGCAGTACGAGGACATCGACGAGCAGCGCGCCCGCGCCTTCCTCGACCGCCTCGGCATGAACGAGTACCTCGACCGGAAGTTCGGCACCCTCTCCGAGGGCGAGCGCAAGCGCACCCTCATCGCCCGCGCGATGATGACCGACCCCGAACTGCTGCTCCTGGACGAGCCCGCGGCCGGCCTCGACCTCGGCGGCCGCGAGGATCTCGTACGCCGCCTCGGCCGGCTCGCCCGCGACCCGTACGCGCCCTCCATGGTCATGGTCACGCACCACGTCGAGGAGATCCCGCCGGGCTTCACCCACGTCCTGATGATCCGCCAGGGCAAGGTGCTCGCCGCCGGGCCGCTCGACCTGGAGCTGACCTCCAGCAACCTCTCCCACTGCTTCGGCCTGCCGCTGGTCGTCGAGCGGCACGGCGACCGCTGGACCGCCCAGGGCCTGCCGCTCGCCTGAACCACCCCGCCCCGCTCCGTTCACGGCCGGACGGCCCCTGTCCCGGGCCGTCCGGCGGATCTACCATGAAGGCGTGGATCCATGGGTGTGGTGGCTCGTCGCCGCCGTAGGGCTGGGCATTCCGCTCGTCGTGACCGCGATGCCCGAGTTCGGAATGCTCGCGGTCGGCGCCGTCGCCGGCGCCGTCACCGCGGGCCTAGGTGGCGGCACGGTCGCGCAGTTCGTCGTCTTCGCCGCCGTGTCGGTCGCGCTCATCGCGGTGGTGCGGCCCATCGCCAACCGCCACCGCAACCAACGCCCGCAGCTGGCCTCGGGCATCGACGCCCTCAAGGGCCGCTCCGCCACCGTCCTGGAGCGGGTCGACGGCGCGGGCGGCCGCGTCAAGCTGGGCGGCGAGGTCTGGTCCGCCCGCGCGCTCGACGCCGACCAGGTGTACGAACCGGGCCAGCAGGTGGACGTGGTGGAGATCGAGGGCGCCACCGCGGTCGTCATGTGAGAGTTCAAGCCAGTCGTCGTACGAGCGCACCGATGAGGCGAAGCGCCTGCGTGGCGGCCGGTCGCTCTGAAAGACTCGATCAAGACCAGGCCGGCACCGGCCGCCGCAGTCAGCAACCGAGGGGTACCGGGGAGCCGCAGTGCAACCGATCATCATCGTCCTGATCATCCTGGTGGTGCTCGTATTCATCGCACTCATCAAGACGATCCAGGTCATCCCGCAGGCCAGCGCCGCCATCGTCGAGCGCTTCGGCCGCTACACCCGCACCCTGAACGCGGGCCTGAACATCGTCGTCCCGTTCATCGACTCCATCCGCAACCGGATCGACCTGCGCGAACAGGTCGTCCCCTTCCCGCCGCAGCCGGTGATCACCCAGGACAACCTGGTCGTGAACATCGACACCGTCATCTACTACCAGGTCACCGACGCGCGCGCCGCGACGTACGAGGTCGCCAGCTACATCCAGGCGATCGAGCAGCTGACCGTCACGACCCTGCGCAACATCATCGGCGGCATGGACCTGGAGCGGACGCTGACCTCCCGCGAGGAGATCAACGCGGCACTGCGCGGCGTCCTGGACGAGGCCACCGGCAAGTGGGGCATCCGCGTCAACCGCGTCGAGCTCAAGGCGATCGAGCCGCCGACCTCCATCCAGGACTCGATGGAGAAGCAGATGCGCGCCGACCGTGACAAGCGCGCCGCGATCCTCCAGGCCGAAGGCGTCCGGCAGTCCCAGATCCTCACCGCCGAAGGCGAGAAGCAGTCCTCGATCCTGCGCGCCGAAGGTGAGGCCAAGGCCGCCGCGCTGCGCGCCGAGGGCGAGGCCCAGGCGATCCGGGTGGTCTTCGAGTCCATCCACGCCGGCGACCCGGACCAGAAGCTGCTGTCCTACCAGTACCTCCAGATGCTGCCGAAGATCGCCGAGGGCGACGCCAACAAGCTCTGGATCGTGCCCAGCGAGATCGGCGACGCCCTCAAGGGCCTCGGCGGCGCCATCAACAGCTTCAACCCCGCGGGCGGCGGCGCCCCCGGCATGACCAAGCCGGCCCCGCACCGCGAACAGCCGCCCATCGACTGACCCCGGCTCCCTCCAGGGCCCGTCCCCCAACAGCACCGTCCCGCGTGCTGTTTCGGGGGCGGGCCCTGGTGCATGATCAGGCGGACGGCCGATCACGGCCCGCGCCGATCAGGTACGAGGGAGTCCGCATGACCGTCTGGGAAGCGCTCGCCGTCTTCGCGGCGGGCGGTGCCGCCGGCGCGATCAACGTCGTCGTCGGCTCCGGCACCCTGATCACCTTTCCCGTCCTGCTCGCCACCGGCCTGCCCCCGGTGACCGCCAACGTCTCCAACACCCTCGGCCTGGTGCCCGGTTCGCTCAGCGGCGCCATCGGCTACCGCCGCGAACTGGGTGGCCAGCGCGACCGCGTCCTGCGGTTCGCGGCCACGGCACTGGCCGGCGGCCTGCTCGGCGCGGCACTGCTCCTGGTCCTGCCCTCCGCGGCCTTCGACGCGATCGTGCCCGTACTGATCGCCGTCGCCCTGGTCCTCGTCGTGTGCCAACCCCGGCTCGCCGCCGCCCTGCGCGCCCGCCGGGAACGCGAGGGCACCACCGCCCGTGCGGACGGTGGTGCCCTGCTGCTGACCGGACTCTTCTTCGCGAGCGTGTACGGCGGCTACTTCGGCGCCGCCCAGGGGGTCGTCTACCTCTCCCTGATGGGCCTGCTGCTCAGCGACGACCTGCAGCGCCTCAACGCCGTCAAGAACGTCCTGACCCTGCTCGTCAACGCCGTCGCGGCGCTCTTCTTCCTCTTCGCCGCGCACTTCGACTGGCTCGCCGTCGTCCTCATCGCCACCGGCTCGGCCCTCGGCGGCCTGATCGGCGCACGGATCGGCCGCCGGCTGCCGCCGGCCGTACTGCGCGGGGTCATCGTCGCGGTCGGCCTCGCCGCGATCACCCAGCTGCTGCTGGACTGACCTCCGGCAGCCCCAGCCACCCGGGCAGCTCATCCCGTACGGAACCGGCCAGCGCCGCCACCAGCGCGTCGGCCGGCGTCGGCTCGAACGGCCGCTTCAGCAGCCGCATCCCCGCCTGCTCCGGCGTACGGTCCGCCTTGCGGTGATTGTCCTCGGCGCAGGAGGCGACCGTATTCAGCCAGGTGTCCCCGCCGCCGCGCGACCTCGGCACGATGTGGTCCACGGTCGTCGCCCGCCGCCCGCAGTACGCGCACCGGTGCTGGTCCCGTACGAGCACACCCCGCCGCGACCAGGCCGCCTGTCTTCGGAACGGCACCCGTACGTACCGGCTGAGCCGGATCACCTGTGGCACCGGCACCTCCACCGCCGCGGCCCGTATCCGCAGCCCCGGATGCGCCTGCTCGACGACCGCCTTGTCCTGCATCACCAGCACCACCGCGCGCCGCAGCGACACCGTCGCCAGCGGCTCGAAGCTCGCATTGAGCACCAGTGTCTCGCGCATCCCGTCCACCTCCCGGTCCCCGTTCGCCGCTCGGCGAAGTGGCTCCACTGTGCAGGTCCAGTGATCCCCCGGACAACGCAATTTCCGCACGCCACAAGGGAGATGGGAGATGAGCGGCAAGTGAAGAGACGGGTGCGGGGACGGGTGCGCAGGGGGAGCGGAAGCAGCTCGCCGCGGCGCGAAGCGGGCGGCACGCTCCGGGGCCCCACCCCCGTGCGTTCGCCGGGACCCCGGAGCGTATGACAGCCGACGCGGCCGTCCGACACGAGAGCGGACTCCGGCAGGCGGCGGGCGACACACCTGCGCCCCACCGCCTCCGCCGCTGCGGTGCCGGCTGCCCAACGGCCGTGGTACCAGCCGTATGTCAGCCGTGTACCACTGTGCGAGCAGGAACGCCGGGGCGCAACGCATTTAGAGCCGGTACCCGGCCCCGAAGGGACCGGACACCGGCTCATTTCGCCCGACGCCCCGCTCAGCTTCCGGCGGGCACCTCGTACTCGCCGATCAGCTGGGCGCGGCCGATCGCGTGGAACCGCAGGTTGAAGCCGACCACGGCCGGCGTCGCGGACGCGTCAGGGCCCAGCTTCTCCTGGTCCACCGCGTACACGGTGAAGACGTAGCGGTGCGGCCCGTCACCGGGCGGCGGCGCCGCACCCGTGAAGTCGGGCGAACCCGCGTCGTTGCGTACGTGCACGGCACCTTCCGGCAGCCCCTTCATGTCACCCGAGCCGGCACCCGCGGGCAGCTCCGTGACCGAAGCGGGGATGTCGAACACCGACCAGTGCCAGAAACCGCTGCCGGTCGGCGCGTCCGGGTCGAAGCAGGTGACGGCGTAGCTGCGGGTCCCCTCCGGCGCGCCCTCCCAGCGCAGGTGCGGCGAGGTGTTGCCCTCGGCCTGCACCTGCGCCGACGGGAGCGGACCGCCGTCGGTCACCTCGTCGCTCACCACGGTGAACCCGGCCACCGGCGGATGGAAATCGTGCGGGAGCGGCCGGCGCTTGAGCTCGGACACCTGGGCACCTCCTGAGTCGCTTGCGGACACCTGTCCGGCCAGGTTAGAGCCAGTTCCGCCGGCCGCCGACCTCGGCCAGCCACTGGTTGAGGTACGCCGCCCAGTCGGTCGTCTCGAAGCCGTTGAGCGGGACCACGAAGGAGCGGTACGTGTCACTGCCCTCGCTGAAGAGACCGGGCTTCTTGTCCATCTCCAGCACCACGTCCATCTCGCGGTCGTCCGCGACGAAGGACAGCTCCACCTGGTTGAGGCCGCGGTACTGCTGCGGCGCCTGGAACTCGATCTCCTGGTAGAACGGCAGCCGCTGCCGCGTGTCACGGATGTGCCCCTGCTCCAGGTCCGCGCTCTTGAACCGGAACCCGAGCCGGCCGAACGCGTCCAGGACGGCCTGCTGGGCGGGGAGCGGGTGGACGTTGACCGGATCGAGATCCCCGGAGTCCACCGCGCGGGCGATCTCCAGCTCCGTCGTCACGCCCACGTGCATCCCGCGCAGCTCCTGCCCGAGAAACATCGTCACGGGCGTCTCCCACGGGATCTCCAGCCCGAACGGCACCGTGTGCACGGCACCCGCCTGCACCTCGAAGGCACCACCCAGCCGCAGCTTGGTGAACTCGACGTCCTTCTTGTACTCCTGGTCGCCGCCCTCCACCTCGACCTTGGCCTGGAGCCCGACGGAGAGCCCCTCGATCTGCTGGGCGACCGAACCGCCCTGGATCCGCACCTCGCCCTGCACGATCCCGCCCGGCACGACGTTCTCCTCGAAGAGCACCGTCTCCACCGACGCGCCTCCGGCTCCCAAGCTGGCCAGCAGCTTCTTGAACCCCATGGTGCTCGTCCTCCCCAGGCTGTCGCCTGTACCTCGTGTGCTGCGCCGCGAACTCGGCCCGGCCCGATCCCTACCCACGCCAGAAGGCGCGGAGTGGTTCCGTGTGCCACACCTTCCCAACCGGGACACCCCCCGGGCCAGTCGCCCGCAGGGTGCTTCGCGTCGCTCTCCGTTACCCTTGATCCGCATGATCGTCGCACCGGACCGCCGACCGCTCACGCGGGACTTCTTCGACCGTCCCGTCCTCGACGTCGCGCCTGAGCTGCTCGGCCGCACACTCGTACGCCGTACTCCGCAGGGCCCGATGGAACTGCGCATCACGGAGGTCGAGGCCTACAACGGGTCATCCGACCCCGGCTCGCACGCCTACCGAGGACGCACCGCGCGGAACGCCTCGATGTTCGGCCCGCCGGGCCACGCGTACGTGTACTTCATTTACGGCATGTGGTTCAGCCTCAACCTGGTCTGCAACTCCGAGGGCACCGCGAGCGGCGTCCTGCTGCGGGCCGGCGAGGTGCTCACCGGTACGCAGCAGGCGGCCGAGCGCCGGCCCAAGGCGCGCAACAACCGCGAGCTGGCCAAGGGCCCGGCCCGGCTGGCGACCGCCCTCGACATCGACCGCTCCCTGGACGGTACGGACATCTGCTCCACCGACCCCGACCAGCCGCTCACCGTTCTGCACGGCCATCCGGCGGACGCCGCCGAGGTGCTCAACGGCCCGCGGACGGGCATCAGCGGCGAGGGCGCCGTCCACCCGTGGCGCTTCTGGATCGACGGCGACCCGACCGTCAGCCCGTACCGTGCGCATGTGCCGCGCAAGCGCAGGAGCAGGGCTGCTTGACTCTGTCCGCCCGACCGCCTAACGTGGCCCGAGCCGCTTGAAACGGGCAGCGCTGTCTGCGCAGGCCGTCGGGCGACGCAAACCCACTACCTACGAACGATCACCCCGGCGGGGTCCTGTTTCGCTTGCCGAAATTCGACGCCACGGCTCGATTATGGGCCGGACGGGAATTCGACTAACGTAGTGATCACGCCGAAAGGCGTAAACAACCCCGCCGATGGGGAATCGGAAACGAGCGCAGTCCGACAACGGACTGCACAGCGGATCTGATAGAGTCGGAAAGGCCGAAAAGCGAAAGCCGGACGGCCGCCCCGCTCCGACGGGGGCCGGAAACGGAAAGCGGAAACGCCGAACGGATCTGGTAAGATCGGAAACGCGAAGAAGCCGAAAGGCCGAAACGCACCGGCGAAAATCAGGACCGCGAGGATCTGATAGAGTCGGAAACGCAAGACCGAAGGGAAGCGCCCGGAGATCCTGGTGAAACAGGCACAAAGGAAGCGTCCGTTCCTTGAGAACTCAACAGCGTGCCAAAAGTCAACGCCAGATATGTTGATACCCCGTCCACCGGCATCAGTCGGAGGGTGAGGTTCCTTTGAAAAGCCCACCGGCACTACGGTGCGGGTGGCACACACAGCGAGGACGCTGTGAACGGGAAGCCTATTCCGCTTCCTGTTCCGCTCTCGTGTGTGTTACCGGGATAACCCGGAAACATTCACGGAGAGTTTGATCCTGGCTCAGGACGAACGCTGGCGGCGTGCTTAACACATGCAAGTCGAACGATGAAGCCCTTCGGGGTG
>NZ_JBIRJY010000005.1:632565-688143 GCF_044329785.1 Streptomyces sp. NPDC017529 | reverse complement strand
AGGCTCCCAGTAGACGACTGGGTTGATAGGCCAGATATGGAAGCCTGGTAACGGGTGGAGTTGACTGGTACTAATAGGCCGAGGGCTTGTCCTCATTTGCTCGCGTCCACTGTGTGGTTCCCGGGTTGCGAACAGTCGCAGCGTCGGTTGAACCAAGTTCCACTGTTTCATTCTTTAATTGAAGAGTGTGCTTGTTCGCTAGAACCCGATAGGGTTTCGGTGGTCATAGCGTTAGGGAAACGCCCGGTTACATTCCGAACCCGGAAGCTAAGCCTTTCCGCGCCGATGGTACTGCAGGGGGGACCCTGTGGGAGAGTAGGACGCCGCCGAACAATCTTTGAAGGACCCTTGGTCCCAGCGTTCACGCTGGGGCTGAGGGTCCTTTTTTGTTTGGCCGAAGCGCGCCGAAGTGATCGGTGCGCGAGAATGTTGGCAGTACCGAAGACAGGAGCACGTCGATGTCCACCAACTCTTCCGACGATCGCCCGGAGCGCCGGCCGCAGCGGCGCGACGGCGGCGACCGTGGGGGCTTCCGCCGCGACGACCGGCGTGACGACCGTGCTCCGCGCCGTGACAACGACCGCGGTGGTCGGCCCTCCGGTGGCGGCGGTTTCGGTGGTGGACGCCGCGACGACCGTGGCGGTTTCCGCCGTGACGACCGTGACCGCGGCCCCCGCCGCGATGACGACCGTGGTGGTTTCCGCCGTGACGACCGCCGCGATGACCGCCGGGACGAGCGCCGGGGCGGCGACCGTGGTGGCTTCCCGCGCGACGACCGCGCCCCGCGCCGCGAAGGCGACCGCGGCGGCGACCGTGGTGGTTTCCGTCGCGATGACCGCGACCGCGGCCCGCGCCGTGATGATGACCGTCCCCGTTTCTCGCGTGACGACCGTGCGCCGCGTGGCCCCCGTCGCGATGACGATCGCGGTGGTTTCCGGCGTGATGACCGCGACCGCGGCCCCCGTCGTGACGATGACCGCGGTGGTTTCCGTCGCGATGACCGCCGTGACGACCGTCCGCGTGGTCCGCGTCGCGATGACGACCGCGGCAACTTCCGCCGTGACGACGACCGTGGTGGCTTCCGTCGGGATGACCGCGACCGCGGCCCGCGCCGTGATGATGACCGTCCCCGTTTCTCGCGTGACGACCGTGCGCCGCGCGGCCCCCGTCGCGATGACGACCGTGGTGGTTTCCGGCGTGATGACCGCGACCGCGGCCCCCGTCGTGACGATGACCGCGGTGGTTTCCGTCGCGATGACCGCGACCGTGGTCCCCGTCGTGATGATGACCGTCCCCGTTTCTCGCGTGACGACCGTGCGCCGCGCGGCCCGCGCCGTGACGACGACCGCGGTGGTTTCCGTCGCGATGACCGCGACCGCGGTCCCCGCCGTGACGACCGCCGTGACAACGACCGTGGCGGCTTCCGTCGCGACGACCGCGACCGTGGCCCCCGCCGGGACGACGACCGTGGCGGGCGGCGTCCGTACGGTGCCGGGCGGGGTCGCGACGACCGCGGCGGTTACCGGCAGGACGACCGGCGGGACGACCGGCGGGACCGGGAGCCGATCAAGCGGCTGCCGATCCCGGAGGACGTCACGGGCGAGGAGATCGACAAGGATGTGCGGCAGGAGCTGCTGAGCCTGCCGAAGACGCTCGCCGAGGACGTCGCCAAGAACCTGGTCATGGTGGCCAAGACGCTCGACGAGGACCCCGAGCAGGCGTACGGGTACTCGCGGGTGGCGCTGCGGCTGGCGTCGCGCGTTCCCGGTGTGCGCGAGGCGGCCGGCTTCGCCGCGTACGCCGTCGGCAAGTACGGCGAGGCGCTGGCGGAGTTCCGCGCGGCGCGGCGGATGACCGGCAGCGTGGAGCTGTGGCCCGTGATGGCCGACTGCGAGCGCGGCCTCGGCCGGCCGGAGAAGGCCCTGGCGATGGCCGGCGAGCCCGAGGTGCAGAAGCTGGACCGGGCGGGCCAGGTCGAGATGCGGCTGGTCGCGGCCGGTGCCCGGCGCGACATGGGCCAGGCGGACGCGGCGGTCGTGACGCTGCAGAGCCCCGAGCTGGCGTCGAACTCCGTCCAGCCGTGGACCGCGCGGCTGCGCTACGCGTACGCCGACGCGCTGCTGGAGGTCGGCCGCGAGGACGAGGCGCGCGAGTGGTTCGCCAGGGCGCTGGAGGCCGACCAGGGCGGCACGACGGACGCCTCGGACCGGCTGGCCGAGCTGGACGGCGTCGAGTTCACGGACGTGCTGGAGGACGCGGAGGACGCGGACGACGAGCCGGTCGAGGGCGACGCGGCGGCCAAGGACGCGGACACCTCTCGTGAGGGGCGCTTCGAGCAGGGCTGATCTGCCGCCGGCGCGGCCGGACAGCGGGATGTGAACAAGGGCGGGACCCCACCGGGGTCCCGCCCTTGTTCGTATGCGGAAGGGTCAGGCCCGCGTGGCCGGGGCGTAGCGGGCGATCGGGTTCTCCAGGGTGCCGATGAGCTGGAGCGCGCCCGCCGGGTCCTGGAGGTCCACCATCTGCTCGTTGTTACGCAGCTGGAGGCGGTTGAGGCAGGAGAGCGCGAACTCGTCGGCGAACATGTCGTACTGCCGGAACTTGTCGGCGAGCTGTGGGTTGGCTTCCTGGTACGCCGTGACGCAGTCCGCGACGGTGCGCCAGAAGCTGTCCTCGTCCAGCACGTCGTTGGTGACGAGGATGCCGTTCAGGTAGCGGAAGAAGCAGTCGAAGACGTCCGTGAAGAGGGACAGGAGCTTCTTGTCCTCGGGGACGTCGGCGCGGATGCGCTCGACGGCCGGCGGCAGCACCGCGTCCGGGTCCATGACGGCGATTTCCTCGGCGATGTCCTTGAAGATCGCGCGCTGTACGGTGCCGTCCTCGATGACGAGGATGACGTTCTCGCCGTGCGGCATGAACACCAGGTCGTAGGCGTAGAAGGCGTGCAGGACCGGGACCAGGTAGGCGTCCGCGTACCGGCGCAGCCAGTCCGCGGGCGCCAGGCCGGATTCCTCGATCAGGGCGGCGGCCAGCGAGCCGCCCTCGGGGTCGGTGTGCAGCAGGGAGGCCATGGTGGCCACCCGCTGGCCGGGTTCGAGGGTGGGCACCGGGCTCTCCCGCCACAGGGCGGCGAGCATCTTCAGGTACGGGGAGCCCTTGGCGGTGGCGGCCTCGTACTGGCGGTGGTGGTAGCCGATGGCGGCGCGCTCGCGGATGATCGAGAAGCGGGCGGCCCGGAAGGTCTCGTCGCTCGCGATCAGGCCCGCGAGCCAGTCGTTGATGGCCGGGGTGGCTTCCATGTAGGCGGCGGACAGGCCGCGCATGAAGCCCATGTTGAGGACCGACAGCGCCGTCTTGACGTAGTGCTTCGACGGGTCGCTGGTGTTGAAGAACGTACGGATGGACTGCTGTGCCAGGTACGCGTCGTCGCCGGGGCCGAGGCAGACCAGGTGCTGCTGGGCGACTTCGGCGGCGAAGGTGACGGAGAGCTTGTTCCACCACTGCCACGGGTGGACGGGGATGAGGTGGTAGTCGGCCAGGTCCAGGCCGAGGTCGCCGAGGGTGGCGGCGAACCGGTCCAGGGTGGGGCCGCCCAGCTCGTCCCGGATCAGCCGGTCGTAGTCGAGGCCCTCGCCCGCGGTGAAGGTGGAGCGGTCGCGGCGCGCTGCGAGCCAGATCAGGTGGACGGGGCTCGCGGCTTCGGGGGCGTACGCGTGGTATTCGTGCACGCCGAAGCCGAGGCGGCCGTTGTTGGCGACGAAGCCGGGGTGGCCCTCGGACATGCCCGTCTCGATGGTCTGGAAGTCCGCTTTGGCCAGTTCGGCGGCGGCCATGGGGCCCGCGGCCAGTTTGTAGGCCGTGCCGGACAGGGTGGAGCTGATCTCTTCCAGGTACACCGGGAGGATGTCGTCGCCGAGGGCGAGGGTGCGGCGCAGCTCGATGAAGAAGTCGAGTGCGTCGAGGGGGACCTCGGCGCCGTCGCGGTGGCGGGTGATGCCGTCGGCGTCGATGTGCCAGTGGTCCAGGCTCAGTCGGCGGGCGGTGAAACGGTACTCGACGCGGTCGTCGTCGCTGCGGACGACGTAGTGGCCGTCCTGCGGGAGCCGCTGCGGCGTGAGGAGGCGCTCGTGCGAGAACTCGGCCAGCGCCTTGCGTACGAGGAGGCGGTTGGCGCGGGCCCACAGCTCGGGGGTGAGGTGGCGGACGGCGTCGCGTGCCGGGGCCTGGGCGTCGGCGGTGGGGTTCAGCATGGGTTTTCTCCTCGGGCGGCCAGGAACTGGTCGCGGGTGCAGGTGCTCAGGTACGCCTCGCCCTTGGGCAGCGTGACGGTGCGGACGATCTCGAAGCCGACGGCCTTGTTCAGGGCGTGCACCGCGGTGTTGCCGGTGGCCGGTTCGACGACGACGCGCTGGTTGCCGGGCTCGGCGAACAGCATGTCCATGACGGTGGTGATCACGGCGAGGGTGAAGCCGTGCACCGGGGTGTCGGTGGGCGCGGTCAGGAAGTGCATGCCGACGTCGCCGGGCGCGGCCTCGTGGACCTCGGTCACCTCGCGGTGCGCCGGGTCGTAGCGCTCCATCAAGAAGGCGGGGACGCCGTTGTGCAGGCCGATGAAGGCGTCGTGGTACGGGTCGGCGTCGATGCGCGCGAACTCCTTCTCCACGGCGGCCAGGTCGGCGTCCTGCATCATCCAGTAGACGGCTTTGGGGTGGGTGACCCAGCCGTGCAGCAGCTCCGCGTCGCCGGCCGGGTCGACCGGGCGCAGCGCGAACTCGCCGAGCGAGGCGTGGGTGCGGGTGAAGACGGGGGCGGTCATACGGGCGAGACCTCCACGGGGTGGTGCGGACCGGACGGGGCGGCGAACTCCTGGAAGGCGATGGACTTCTCGACCGGGTAGTACTCGCGGCCGAGCAGCTCGCGGATGATGCAGGAGTTGCGGTACGCGGCCATGCCCAGGTCGGGGGTGACGAAGCCGTGGGTGTGCAGCTCGGCGTTCTGCACGAAGATGTCGCGGCCCGCGGTGTCGACGCTGTAGTTGCGGGCGACCGCGTAGCGGCCGGCGTCGTCCCAGGCGATGCGGTCTGTGACGGGAGCGAGGAACTTCGGCGTCTCGTACCGGTATCCGGTGGCCAGCACCAGGCCCTGGGTGGCGAGGGTGAAGTCCTGGCCCTGTTCCTCCTGGCGCAGGCCGAGGGTGTACGTGCCGGAGGCCGCGTCGTAACCGGCTTCGTGCAGCGCCGTGTTGGTGAGCAGCCGGGTGGGGCAGGGGCCGTGCAGGTTCTTCTGGTAGAGCAGGTCGAAGATCTCGTTGATCAGCTCGGAGTCGATGCCCTTGTAGAGGTTCTTGTGCGAGGCGTTGAGCCGGTCGCGGGTGGCCGGGGGCAGCGCGTGGAAGTAGTCCACGTACTCCGGCGAGGTCATCTCCAGGGTGAGCTTGGTGTATTCGAGGGGGAAGAACCGGGGGGAGCGGGTGGCCCAGGTCAGGTGGTAGCCGTGGCTGTCGATGTCCTGGAGGAGGTCGAGGTAGATCTCCGCCGCGCTCTGGCCGCTGCCGACGATGGTGATGGAGTCCTTGGCCTGGAGGGCGGCCTTGTTCTCCAGGTAGTCGGCGTTGTGCAGGAAGTCGCCGCCGAGGCCCTGGCAGGCCTCGGGGATGTGCGGCGGGGTGCCGGTGCCGAGGACCAGCTTGCGGGCGCGGTAGGTCTTCTTCTCGCCGGTGGGCAGGTGGTCGGCGTGGACGACGTAGACCTGCTCGGAATCGTCGTACTCGACGGTGGTGACCTGGTGGCCGAAGCGGACGGTGTCCAGCTTGGCGGCGGCCCAGCGGCAGTAGTCGTTGTACTCGGCGCGCAGCGGGTAGAAGCTTTCGCGGATGTAGAAGGAGTACATCCGGCCCGATTCCTTGAGGTAGTTCAGGAAGGAGAACGGGGAGGTCGGGTCGGCGAGGGTGACCAGGTCGGCCATGAAGGGCACCTGGAGGGTGCTGGTCTCCAGCATCATGCCCGGGTGCCAGTCGAAGGACGGCTTGTTGTCCAGGAACAGGCCGTCGAGTTCGTCGATGGGCTCGGTCAGGCAGGCGAGGCCGAGGTTGAAGGGCCCGAGGCCGATGGCGATGAAGTCGTGAGGGGCGGACACGTGGGGTCTCCGTTTGCGGGGTTCGGTCGGCCGCGGGGCCGGTCGGCGGGGACGGTCAGCTCGCGGCGCTGAGGGCCGGTCGGGGGCGCGCGGCGAGGTAGGCGCCGGCGTGCTCGGCGATCAGGTCGAGGACCGTGGCGATGTCGGCCAGCGTGGTCTCGGGGTTGAGCAGGGTGAACTTCAGGTAGTGGCGGCCGTCGACGACGGTGCCCGCGACGACGGCGTCCCCGGAGGCGAACAGCGCTTCCCTGGCGTGCAGGTTGACCTCGTCGCTCAGGACGGGATCCCGGTCGTCGGTGTGCGGCAGGTAGCGGAAGACCAGGGTGCTGAGCTGGGGCTCGACCACGACCTCGAAGCGGGGGTCGTCGTTGAGGATCTTCCAGGCGTCGGCGGCGCGGTCGACGACCTCGTCGAAGAGTTCGCCGATGCCGTCGGCGCCCATGGTGCGCAGGGTCAGCCAGAGTTTGAGCGCGTCGAAGCGGCGGGTGGTCTGGATCGACTTGTCGACCTGGTTGGGGATGCGGCGCTCGGCCATCCGCGCCGGGTTGAGGTAGTCGGCGTGGTACGTGACGTGCCGCAGGGTGGCGTGGTCGCGTACCAGGACGGCGCTGGAGCTGACCGGCTGGAAGAAGGACTTGTGGTAGTCCACGGTCACCGAGTCGGCGCGCTCGATGCCGTCCAGGAGGGCGCGGCGGCGGGAGACCAGCAGGCCGCAGCCGTACGCGGCGTCCACGTGCATCCAGGTGTCGTGGCGGGCGCACAGCTCGGCGATCTCCGGCAGCGGGTCGATGCTGCCGAAGTCGGTGGTGCCGGCGGTGGCGACGACGGCCATCGGGATCAGGCCCTCGGCCTCGCAGCGCGCCAGTTCGCCGGCGAGTACGTCGGCCCGCATGCGCTTGTCCGGGCCGCACGGTACCGCGATCACGGCTTCGGCGCCGAGGCCGAGCAGGGTGGCGGCCTTCTCGATGCTGAAGTGGCCGACCTGGGAGGCGAGGATGCGCAGCCGGGGCAGGATGTCGGTACGGCGTACCGGAGTTGTGGCGCCGGGGGCGGATGCGTCCGGGATGTTCTCGCGGGCGAGGGCCTTGCGGCAGGCCTCGTCCCGGGCCAGCAGCATGGCTTGCAGGTTGGACTGGGTGCCGCCGCTGGTGAAGATGCCGTCGGCGCGCTCGCCGAGGCCGATGCGGCGGGCGGTCCAGTCGATCAGGCGGCGCTCGATGAGGGTGCCGCCGGCGCTCTGGTCCCAGGTGTCCAGGGAGGAGTTGACCGCCGAGAGGACGGCCTCGCCGACCAGGGCGGGGATGACCACCGGGCAGTTGAGGTGCGCGAGGTAGCGCGGGTGGTGGAAGTAGACGGCGTCGCGGAGGTAGACCTCTTCGAGTTCGTCCAGGGCGGCGGCGGGGTCGTGCAGCGGCTGTTCGAGGTCGATGCCGGCCACGGTGGGGGTGAGGCCGTCGACCGTGACGCCGGTGAAGGGGCGTTCGGTACCGGATATTTTGTCGGCTATGCGGTCGATGCCGTCGGCGACCGAGCGGCGGTAGTGCTGGGTGGTGCTGTTGTTGAACAGCTGTGAACGGCTGTCCGGCGCCCCGCTGTGCGCGGCGGGCGACGGGTCCTCGGCGGAGTGCGCGAGGGGACTCATGAACGTGTCCTCCCTGATGCGGACTTGCTCACGTGGGGGGATGCGCATGGAACGCCCGCGCTGGGGCAGAAGTCTGTCGCGCAGGGGGGAACAGCTCCATCCGCTTACGTGATGAGGTAAGCCTAACCTAACCTCTGTGGCGGATGGGTAAGGGGTGCCGCGGCCCCGGCGCGGACCGCACACGCCGGGCCTCACACGGGCGTTCAGGGGCCCGGTACGTCCGGAATCAGGCGGAGTCGTCTAGAACGCGCAGCACCAGCCCGGTGGCCGGCTTGGGCCCGAAGGACGTCGACTTGCGCGGCATGGTCACTCCGGCCAGCGCGAGTTGGCGCACCGTTTGCTCCGGCACCGGGCGCATCAGCACCGCCGTACCGCCGTGCTTCGCCGCCTGCTCGACGGTGTCCCCCGGGTTGTGCAGGTAGCTGATCTCCGACGAGTGGTCGCGGATGCGCCAGACCTCGTCCAGCAGCGCCGAGTGCAGCACGGTGGCGTCCAGCCCGCGCCATGCCGCGGGGCGGTCGTGGCGGATCGTACGGTCGAGCAGCGCCGCGTCGGGCCGGTCCAGCAGGCAGAACCGCTCGGGGCCCGAGGACAGCAGGAGGGCGTTGCCCGGCGTCTCGTCCAGCGTGGCCAGCGCCGCGTCGAGCGGCCCCTCCACCGGGCGGACGCGGAAGGCGTCGCCCACCCCGGCCAGCGCCGCGTCCAGCGGGAGGTGCGGCAGTACGCGGTGGATGGCGCGCACCTGGAGCGGGTGGCGCGCGGAGTCCACGAGCAGCACCAGCCCGGTCGCCCACGGATTGACGGCACCGCCACCGGGATGCTCGTCGCGCAGCCGCTGGTAGGTGGCCCAGCGGTGGTGCCCGTCGGCGATCAGGGCGTGCCGTATGGCGAGGTCGTCGTCGACGGCGGCCAGCTCGGCGGGGTCGGTGACCGCCCACAGCCGGTGCGCGAAGCCGTCCTCGGTGGTGAGGGCGATCAGTGGCGGGGTGCGCAGGGCCCGTTCGATGACGCCGGTGGCGCCGGCCCCGTCGCCCTGCCCGACGTAGGAGAGCAGCAGCGGCTCGAAGTTGGCGGCGGCCTCGCGCATCAGGGCCGCGCGGTCCTCGACGACCTCGGGGATCACGTCCTCGTGCGGCAGCACCGGGCCGTCCAGTTCGAGCGCGCCGATCAGGCCGCGTTGCAGCAGCCCGTCCTTGCTCTGCTCGTACACGTAGAGCGCGGGCCGGTCGTCCGGCGCCAGGACGCCTTCCGCGCGCCAGCGGCGCAGCGTCTCGGCGGCCTGGCGGTGCCGGGTCTCGGGGTCCTGGGCCTGCGGGAGGATGAGCCGCACGATGTTGTACGGATCGGCGGTCTCCAGATGCCGCACACCGTCCGGCCGTACGACGACGTCATACGGCGGCGAGGTGACGGCCGTGAGGCTGCTGACGCGGTCCGGGGCGTAGCGCAGCCCGCGGAAGGGGTGGAGGCGAAGGCCGTCGGTGCTGGTCATTGGGGCATGCTATGCCGCTTCGCGGAGTGCGGGATGATCGGGGGGAAACCGTTGTCCCACTGGATAAATCGGTGTGTGGAATTCCCTTTCACGTACCGCTGAAACCCCCTGTGTACCTGAGTGGATAAGGAGCGAGACGGCATGAGCGAGCGGGTTCGCAAGCGGCCCGGACGGTGTGAGCGGGCACTGGGCGAGGCGTATGACACGGCACTGCTGGATCTGGACGGTGTCGTGTACGCCGGCGGCTCGGTGATCGAGCACGCCGTCGCGTCGCTCACCGCGGCCCGGGACGGCGGCATGCACCTGGCGTACGTGACCAACAACGCGTCCCGGACGCCGGACACGGTGGCGGACCAGCTGACCGGGTTCGGCCTGCCGACCGCCGCCACGGACGTCATCACCTCGGCGCAGGCGGTGGCGCGGCTGATCGCCGGGCAGGTGCCCGCCGGCGCGCGGGTGCTGGCGGTCGGCGGCGAGGGGCTGCGGGTGGCGCTGCGCGAGCGCGGGCTGGTCCCGGTGGACTCGGCGGAGGACGACCCGGCCGCCGTGGTGCAGGGCTTCGAGCCGAAGCTGGACTGGGAACGGCTGGCGGAGGCCGCGTACGCGGTGCAGCGCGGCGTTCCCTGGTTCGCCTCGAACACGGATCTGACCATCCCCAAGGAGCGCGGCATCGCGCCGGGCAACGGCGCGCTGGTGCACGTCGTGCGGACCGCCACCGGCGGCACGCCCCAGGTGGCGGGCAAGCCGGAGACGCCGATGCACCGCGAGACGGTGCTGCGCACGGGCGCCCGGCGGCCGCTGGTGATCGGGGACCGGCTCGACACGGACATCGAGGGCGCCTTCAACGGCGGCGTCGACTCGCTGCTGGTGCTGACCGGTGTGACGACCGCAGCCGAGCTGCTGGCGGCCCCGCCGCGGCACCGCCCGACGTACGTCGACGCGGACCTGCGCGGGGTGCTCGGCCCGCAGCCCGAGGTGTCCGAGGCGGCGGACGGCGGCTTCGGGTGCGCTGGCTGGACGGCGTCCGTACGCGACGACGCGCTGGTGCTGGACGGCGAGGGCGCGCCGCTGGACGGCCTGCGCGCGCTGTGCGGCGCGGCCTGGACGGCGGCGGGCGACGGCGAGTGCGGCGCGGACGCCGGCAAGGCGCTGGCGCGGCTCGGGCTGTAGGAAGCGCGCCGCGTACGAGGGGAGGGCCCGCTCGGTGCCGAGCGGACCCTCCCTTTTGGTGCGCGTACGGACCGTCGTACGCGCACGGCATGCGGGGACCGGTTCAGTCCTCGTCGGTGGCGGCCGCCGTGCCCGCCACGTACTCCGCGAGCAGGTCCTCCTCGCTCGCCCCGCGCCGCCAGTACCCGGTGAACTTCACCGCGCGGCGGTCGAACGCGCGCTCCCGCACCAGGTGGCGGCGGAGCGCCTTGACGCAGCCCGCCTCGCCCGCGATCCAGGCGTACGGCGTGCCCTCGGGCAGCCCGGCGGCGCGGACGGTTTCGAGCAGCGTGCCGGAGCCGTCCTCCGGCTGCTCGTCGCGCACCAGCCAGGTGATGTCGGCGTCGGCGAAGGTGGGCAGCTCCTGGCGGTCGTCGGCGTGCGCGACCTCCAGGAAGACCTTGGCCTGGGTGCCGGGGGAGAGCCAGCCGAGGATGCCCGCCACGGCGGGCAGCGCCGTCTCGTCGCCGGTCAGCAGGATCCAGTCGGTGCCGGGCGGCGGGCGGAAGTCGACGCCGCCGTTGTCCTCGACGGCCGGGCCGAGGATGGAGACCCGGTCCCCGGGCACCGCGGACGCGGCCCAGCGCGAGGCCGGACCGCCCGCCAGGGCGGCGCCCGGCGCGTCGGCGCCGTGCAGCGCGAAGTCCACGTCGACCTCGACCGGGTCGTGGCGCTGCGCCCTGATCGTGTACGAGCGCATCAGGGGCCGCTCGGCCGGGTCCTGGACGCGCCAGGCGGCGTACCAGTTCTCGCCCTGGTCGGCGAAGACCGGCTCGGACTGGTGGGCCTGCGGGAGGAACAGTTTGAAGCGCTGGTCACGGCCGCCGGAGGCCAGGTCGCCGAGCCGTTCGCCGCCGAAGGTGATGCGGACCATGGAGGGGCCGAGCCGCCGGGTGCGGACGACGTGCACGTCGAAGAAGCGGAACGGGGTGGTGGCGGGTGCGGCGGTCGTGGTCATGCGGAGGAACCTCCCGGAACCGTGACTCGGTGACGTGGGCGGAAGACGGGACGCCGAGGCCGGCCCGGGGGCCGGCCCGGGTGCGTCAGACGACCTTCTTGGCGTTCTGGATGGCCTTGGTGAGCTCTTCGATCAGCGGGGCCGCGCCCGCGTAGGAGAAGCGCGGCTCGCTCGACCAGCCCGTGACCTGCCCGGCCTTGACGGCGGGCAGCTTGGTCCAGGCGGGCTTGGCGGCCAGGTCCTTGGGCTGGAGGGCGGAGGTGCGGTTGTCGAGCATGAGCACATCGGCCTGGTACTTGTCGGCGTTCTCCCAGCTCAGGGGCTCGAAGTAGCCGGCCTTGTCGAGGTTGTCCGGCACGATGATGTCCACGCCCAGGGACTTGAAGTACATGATGTCGGAGTTGATGCCGGGGTTGGACGCGTAGAAGAGGTCGGCGCTGCCGGAGCAGGCGAGCACCTTGACCGGGTTGGACTTGGCGGCCTTGCGCAGTTCGGCGGCGGCCTTCTCGAAGCGGGCCTTGGCGTCGGTGACCTTCTTGGCCTTCAGGTCGGCGCCGAGGGACTGCGCCAGCTCCGCGTACCGCTCGATGATCTTCACCAGCGGGACCCGGGCCGAGGTGATCGCCACGGACTTGGCCAGCTTGGTGATCTTGTCCTTGCTCTCCTCCGGCACGAACCACAGGGCGCCCGGCTCGTACATGTTCGTGATGAGCAGGTCGGGGTTGAGGGCCGCGTACTTCTCGACCGCGAACTGGTTGTACGCGTTGCCGATGATGGTGACCCGGTCCACGTTGATGTCGCCGGCCTGCGGGTCGGCCTTGCCGTCCTTGAGCTTGGTGGGGCCGAAGACGCCGACGACCTGCTTGTCGATGCCGAAGTCGTACAGCGCGGCCGCGGTGCCGGTGAAGGCGACGATGCGCTGCGGCACGCTGTCGAGGCTGACCTTCTCCTTGCGGTCGTCCGTGAAGGACCAGGGCCCGCCCTTGACGTCCTCCCCCTTCGCGCCCGTCGCCTTGCCGCCTCCGCAGGCGGCCAGCAGGGCGCCGACGCCGAGGGCGCCACCGGCGGCGAGGACACCGCGACGGGAGAGAGATACGCTGCGGGGGGTGCTCATGGCTGATGTGCTTCTTCCTTCACGCCGCACTGCAAAGGGCAGGTAAAAGGCCCTGCGGAGCGACTTGATGTCTGATCGTGAGGGTAGGCTAACCTAACTCCCGTGTTGGTTGACAGTCCCCCCGAAGCAGCAAACGCCCCCGTGGCGCCGCAACGGCGGCAGATCACTCGATCGGCGGGGCTCGTCGCGTCCGTCGGCGCGCTGGTGGTCGTCACCGTCCTGGGCATCGCCGTCGGAGCCAAACAGATCCCGCTCGACCAGGTATGGCACGGCCTCTTCCATTACTCGGGCAACGACACCGACGTGATCATCAGGGACGTACGCCTGCCACGCACCCTCCTCGGCGTGCTGGCCGGCGCGGCGCTCGGCCTGGCCGGCACGGTGATGCAGGCGCTGACCCGCAACCCCCTCGCCGACCCCGGCGTCCTCGGCATCAACGCGGGCGCCTCGGCGGCCGTCGTCTCCGCCATCAGCTTCCTCGGCATCACCTCGCTGACCGGATACGTCTGGTTCGCCTTCCTCGGCGCCGCGGCCGTCTCGGTCGCCGTGTACGTGCTCGGCGGCACCCGCAGCGCCACGCCCGTACGGCTCGCGCTCGCCGGCACCGCCCTCACCGCCGTACTGACCGGCTACATCAACGCCGTCAACCTCATGGACACCGCGGCGCTGGACAAGATGCGCTTCTGGACGGTCGGTTCGCTGGCCTCGGCGACCACGACCACCGTGACGCAGGTCGCGCCGTTCCTCGCGGTCGGCGCGGTGCTCGCGCTCGCCGTCGGACGCCCCCTGAACGCCGTCGCGCTCGGCGACGACCAGGCGCGGGCGCTGGGCGCCCGGCTGACCCGCACCCGGGTGCTGGCCATGGTCGCCGTGACGCTGCTGTGCGGCGCCGCCACCGCGGCCTGCGGGCCGATCGTCTACGTCGGCCTGATGGTCCCGCACGTCGTACGGGCCGTCACCGGCCCCGACATGCGCTGGATCCTGCCGTACTCGGCCGTGCTCTCGCCGGTCCTGCTGCTCGGCGCCGACGTCCTCGGGCGCGTCGTGGCGCGCCCCGGCGAGATCCAGGTCGGCATCGTCACGGCCCTCGTCGGCGGCCCGGTCTTCATCTATCTCGTACGGCGTCGGAGGATGGCCCAGCTGTGAGTTCCACCGTCAAGACCGACCAGGCCGCCCCGCGGAGGACCACCAAAGCCGTGCGGGCCGTGCGCACCGCCGGCGGGCTGTCCGTACGCCTGGACGTGCGCGCCGTCGTCACCGGACTGCTGCTGGCTGCCCTGGCGCTGGCCGCGAGCGTCCTGCTGATCGGCACCGGCGACTTCCCGATGAGCCCGGCGGACGTCCTGCGCACGCTCACCGGGTCCGGCACCGCCGCCCAGGAGTTCATCGTCAACGAACTGCGGCTGCCGCGGGTCCTGGTGGCGCTGCTGGTCGGCGTCGCCTTCGGCCTCGCCGGCGCGGTCTTCCAGGCCGTCTCCCGCAACCCCCTCGGCAGCCCCGACGTACTGGGCTTCTCCCAGGGCTCGACGGTCGGCTCCCTGCTCGTCATCGTCTTCTTCCACGGCGGCACCTTCGCGGTCGCCGCGGGCGCGGTCGTCGGCGGTATCGTCACCGGGCTGGCGATCTTCCTGCTGGCCTGGAAGGGCGGCATCCACGGCTACCGCTTCGTGCTCGTCGGCATCGGCGCCGCCGCGATGCTGTACGCGATGGTCCTGTACCTGATGACCAAGGCGAACATCGTCGAGGCGTCCCAGGCCGTGACCTGGATGACCGGCACCCTCTCCGGCCGGGACTGGGACCAGGTCTGGCCGCTGGCCCTGGTCTGCGCCGTCCTCGTGCCGCCGGCCCTGCTGTTCGGGCGGCCGCTGCGCATGCTGGAGATGGGCGACGACGCCGCGTACGCGCTGGGCGTGCGGGGCACGCGGGTCCGCGTCGTCCTGCTGACGGCGGCGGTCCTGCTGGTCGCCGCGGGAACCGCGGCGGCCGGGCCGATCGCCTTCGTCGCGCTCACCGCGCCCCAGCTGGCCCGCCGCCTGACCCGCTCCCCGGGCCCCAACCTGCTGCCCGCCGCCCTCATGGGCGCAGCCCTCCTGGTGACCGCCGACTGGGCCTCGCAGCAGATCTTCGGCGCCGACCAGCTGCCCGTCGGCGTGCTGACCGGCGTGCTCGGCGGCGGCTACCTGCTGTGGCTGCTGGCCTCCGAGCGCAAGGCGGGACGGATATGAGCGCGCGGACCGCGGGGCCACGGCCCGTACCGTCCTCCACCCCCACGACGCAGACCGCTACAAGGAGCCAGCAGTGAGCCGTCTCACGGCCGAGAACGTGACCCTCGCCTACGACCAGCGGGTCATCGCCGAAAACCTGTCGGTGGCCATCCCCGACCGGTCCTTCACGGTCATCGTCGGGCCGAACGCCTGCGGCAAGTCCACGCTGCTGCGCGCCCTGTCCCGGATGCTCAAGCCGTCCGCCGGATCGGTGCTGCTGGACGGCTCGGCGATCTCCTCGCTGCCCGCCAAGAAGGTCGCCAGGACGCTCGGGCTGCTCCCGCAGTCCTCGATCGCCCCCGACGGGATCACCGTCGCCGACCTGGTGGCCCGCGGCCGCTACCCGCACCAGGGGCTGCTGCGCCAGTGGTCGGGCGAGGACGAGCGGATCGTACGGGAGTCGATGGACGCGACCGGCGTCGGCGAACTGGCCGAGCGCTACGTCGACGAACTCTCCGGCGGCCAGCGGCAGCGCGTGTGGATCGCGATGGCGCTGGCCCAGCAGACGCCGCTGCTGCTCCTGGACGAGCCGACCACATACCTGGACATCCAGCACCAGATCGAGGTGCTGGACCTGTGCGCCGAACTGCACGAGGAGCAGGGCCGCACGCTCGTCGCCGTCCTGCACGACCTCAACCACGCAGCGCGCTACGCCACGCACCTGATAGCGATGCGCGGCGGTGAGATCGTCGCCGAGGGCGCGCCGCAGGAGGTCGTCACCGCCGACCTCGTCGAGCGGGTCTTCGGGCTGAAGTGCCAGGTCATCGACGACCCGGAAACGGGCACGCCGCTGGTCGTGCCGGCCGCGCGCAAGGCACGCGCGACCGCGGCGGCCGCCGCGGCGTCCTGAGGCCGGGCCGCCCGGCTACAGCAGCGCGCGCAGGCGCAGCAGGTCGCGCAGGCCGGCCTCCAGCTTGACCCGGCCGCTGCCCCACGCCTTCGCGAAGTGCAGCTCGCCGTCCACCAGGGCCACCAGATCGTCACCGCGCATGGCCAGGCGGATCTGGGCCCGCTCGGGCGGCGGCCCCTGGACGCTCGTGACGTCCTGGAGGGTGCCGCCGGCCAGCCGGCCGCTGAAGGTGACGTCCAGGTCGGTGATCCGGCAGCTGAGCGAGCGGTCGAGCGCGGCGGCGCTGCGTACGTCGCCGTTCGCGGCGGAGAGATTCTGTGCGAGCCGGCCCAGGGCGGCGCGGCACTCTTCGAGGGTTGCCATCGAGATCGACGATACGCCCGTACGGGGCGGGCGGGCGGTGGCCCGGCCGACGGGCGGTTCGGGGTAGCGTCAAGGACATGGAAGAGCCGAATGAGCCGCCGCCCGCGCCCGCGGGGCCGCAGCCGCTCGGCGTCGTGGTCACGCCCACCGGGGACGCCGCCGTCGACGACGGGCTGCGGCGCCTGGCCGACGCGGACCACCTCGCCGCGAGCGGGCATCTCCAGGTGTACGAGGATGTCCACCGGGGGCTGCGCGACGCGCTGGCCGCCCTCGACCGGCATCCCGGGCCCGCCGGCCCGCCCGCAACGCACGACAACAGGAGCTGAACCACAGGTGGCAGGAGTGGCACGACGCCGACTCGACGCGGAGCTGGTGCGCCGCAAGCTGGCCCGCTCGCGCGAGCACGCGAGCCAGCTGATCGCCGCGGGGCGGGTGACCGTCGGCGGGACGACGGCGACCAAGTCCGCCACCCAGGTCGAGACCAGCGCGGCCCTGGTCGTGCGCGAGGACGAGGGCGACCCCGACTACGTCTCGCGCGGCGGCCACAAGCTGGCCGGCGCCCTCGCCGCGTTCGCACCGCTCGGCCTGGAGGTGGCGGGCCGCAGGGCGCTGGACGCGGGCGCGTCCACCGGCGGCTTCACGGACGTCCTGCTGCGGGCCGGCGCCGGGCACGTCGTCGCCGTGGACGTCGGCTACGGGCAGCTCGCCTGGTCGCTGCAGAGCGACGACCGGGTCACCGTGAAGGACCGCACGAACGTACGCGAACTGACGTTGGAGCAGATCGACGGCATCCCCGTCGACCTCGTCGTCGGCGACCTGTCCTTCATCCCGCTGGGCCTGGTACTGCCCGCCCTCGTGCGCTGCGCGGCGCCCGGCGCCGACCTGGTGCTGATGGTCAAGCCGCAGTTCGAGGTCGGCAAGGAGCGTCTCGGCAGCGGCGGGGTGGTGCGCAGCCCCGAACTGCGGGCCGAGGCCGTACGCGGGGTCGCCGGGCGGGCGGCCGGGCTGGGGCTGGGCGTGGCGGGCGTGGCCGCGAGCCCGTTGCCCGGTCCCTCCGGCAATGTCGAGTACTTTCTGTGGCTGCGTGCCGGGGCGGATGCGCTGGACCCGGCGGATGTCGACCGAGCAGTGGCGGAGGGGCCCCGTTGACCACTTCTGAAGCATCTACACCGGCTGGAGCAGCCGCACCGACCGCGGCGGGCGGGGAGCGCACCGTGTTCCTGCTCGCCCACACCGGCCGCCCCGCGGCCGTCCGCAGCGCCGAACTCGTCGTCCAGGGGCTGCTGCGCAGCGGCATCGGCGTGCGGGTGCTGGCCGAGGAGGCCGCGGACCTGCCGCTGCCGGCGTCCGTGGAACGCGTCGAGTCCGAGCAGTGCGCGGCCGAGGGCTGTGAGCTGCTGGTGGTGCTCGGCGGGGACGGGACGCTGCTGCGCGGCGCGGACTTCGCCCGTACGTCCGGGGTGCCGATGCTCGGCGTCAACCTCGGCCGGGTCGGCTTCCTGGCGGAGGCCGAACGCGACGACCTGGACAAGGTCGTCGACCGGGTCGTGACCCGCTCCTACGAGGTCGAGGAGCGGATGACCATCGACGTCCTCGTCCGCAACAACGGCAGCGTCGCCCACACCGACTGGGCCCTGAACGAGGCCTCGGTGGAGAAGGCGGCGCGGGAACGGATGCTGGAGGTCGTCACGGAGGTCGACGGGCGGCCCGTCTCGCGCTTCGGCGGCGACGGCGTCGTGTGCGCGACGCCGACCGGCTCGACCGCGTACGCCTTCTCGGCGGGCGGCCCGGTGGTCTGGCCGGAGGTCGAGGCCCTGCTGATGGTGCCGATCAGCGCGCACGCGCTGTTCGCCAAGCCGCTGGTCACCTCGCCGGACTCGGTGCTGGCGGTGGAGGTGCAGCCCAAGACGCCGCACGGCGTCCTGTGGTGCGACGGCCGCCGCAGCGTCGAACTGCCCGCGGGCGCCCGGGTGGAGGTCCGCCGGGGCGCGATCCCGGTACGGCTCGCCCGCCTGCACCACGCCTCCTTCACCGACCGGCTGGTGGCCAAGTTCGCCCTGCCGGTGGCGGGGTGGCGGGGGGCGCCGCAGTAGCGGGTGCCGGGGCTCACGACGCCCGGCCGGCATCCAGCAGGGCGCGGGCCCGGGTGAGGGCCGGGTCACGGCGGGCCGCCAGATCCTCGGGGGCGAAGACCGGGACGCGCACGGCCGGCGGAATGCCCGTGCCGTCGAACGTGCGGCCGTCCGCCGTCCGGAACTCCTCGTTGGGCAGCGCGAACTTCCAGCCGTTCGGCAGCGTGCGGTCCATGGTGTCGGAGAAGACGCCCTGGGTGTTCCCGCCGATACGGACCGGCGCGGGCGTCCGGCCCAGCAGCGCCTGGGTGAAGGTCTCGCCCGCGCTGATCGTGAGGTCCCCGGTCAGCAGCGCGAGCGGGCCGGTGTAGCGCGGCCCCTGGTGCGGGCGCACGTACGCGGGCTGGTCGGGGGTGAACCCGCGCGGGTCGCGCGGGTCGTTGCGCGCGTGTTTGCGGTACGCCAGGTACGGGCGGTCCGTCAGCCGGGAGGCGACGCGCAGCCCGAGCGGGTCCGAGCCGCCGCCGTTCAGCCGCAGGTCGACGACGAGGCCGCGCAGGGCCTTCGGCCCGGACGTACGGGCGTGGGTGAACACCGCGTCCAGCGCCCGGTCCAGCTCGGCGACGTCGCTCTCGTAGTCGTCCCGCTCCGTGTAGCCGGTGAAGGAGGTGATGCGGAGGTAGCCGAGGCGGCCGGGGAGGCCGGCGTAGGAGAGTGCGCCGCCGGCCCACCGGTGGAGGGTGACGTTCCGGCCGAGGCCGGCGGCGATCGCCGCGTCCACCTGCTTCAGGAACGCGGCGGAGGGGAGGGTCGTCCCGGGACGCGCTCCGCCGTACTCGCGGCCGGGGCCCGCGTCCAGCTTGGTGTGCCCGTCGTGCAGCGGTTCGATCATCTCGCGGAGCACGGCGAAGAGCGCGTCGTCGTTCGTCCCGGCGGTGACGCGCGGGCGGTACCGGTCGCGCACCGCGGACCAGTCGATCCCCTTGGCGGCGAAGAACGGGTAGTTCTCGGCGTAGGTCTGCCAGAAGACGTCGAAGACCGTACGGGCGTCACGGGCGTCCTTCGACGGGTCCCGGTGGCAGCGGGCGGGCAGCCCGCCGACGCGGTGCAGGGTGCGGTAGCCGACGTTGTCCTGGATGCTCAGGCGGGCCACGCGGGCGTTCTGCGGGGCGACCGTGACGCGCGCCGAGCCCGGTACGGCGAAGCGCACCCGGCCCCGGGCGTCGGGTATGCCCTCGCGTACGCCGTTCATGGAGCCGGGGAGGCAGCTGACGGCCGTGGTCTCGTAGGCGCGCAGCCGCGGCCCGTCGATCGTGACGTACGTGCCGTACCCATCCATTTGCCATACGCCTTGCGGAGCGGCCGCCCCCGGCCGGGCCGCGTGGTCCGGTTGGGCGGCGGCCGGTGCGGCTACGGTGGCGGCCAGGGTGGTGCAGGCGGCCAGCAGCAGAGCGGTACGGCGGGTGAGGTGGCCGTTCCGCCGGGCGGTGCGGTGTGCGGTGTCCGGCCCGGTCGGTTGTCCGGTCATGTTCGTGCTCCCACTGTGTCGGCGCGAGGGCCGTGTTCCGGGGCGGGAACGGCAAAAATCGACTTGTAGACCGCCCCCTTCCGGCCGTGCTCGCACCAGCGTGACGGGCGGGACGGGGGCGCCGCCATGAGGAGATCACCCGTTCTCGGGGTGGGGTTTTCCGCAGGGCGGGGCGGCCGGGCGAGGGGAGGCCGTCGCGGGGCGGGCCCGGGACCTCGTAAGGTCGTATCCGTGTTGGAGGAGATGCGGATCAGGTCCCTGGGCGTCATTGACGATGCCGTCGTCGAGCTGTCGCCGGGTTTCACGGCGGTGACCGGCGAGACGGGCGCGGGCAAGACCATGGTCGTCACCAGCCTCGGGCTGCTGCTCGGCGGGCGCGCCGATCCCGCCCTGGTGCGGATCGGAGCCAAGTCGGCGGTCGTGGAAGGCCGCATAGCGGTGGGCCCGGCGGCCCCCGCCGCGGTACGCGCCGAGGAGGCGGGCGCCGAGCTGGACGACGGGACCCTGCTGATCAGCCGCACGGTCTCGGCCGAAGGCCGCTCGCGCGCCCACGTCGGCGGGCGTTCCGTCCCGGTCGGGCTGCTGGGGGAGTTGGCGGACGACCTGGTCGCCGTGCACGGCCAGACCGACCAGCAGGGGCTGCTGCGCCCGGCCCGCCAGCGCCAGGCCCTGGACCGGTACGCGGGCGACGCGGTGTCCGTACCGCTCGCCAAGTACACCGCCGCCTACCGGCGGCTGCGCGCCGTCGCCGCCGAACTGGACGAGCTGACGACACGCGCCCGCGAGCGCGCCCAGGAAGCCGACCTGCTGCGCTTCGGCCTGGAGGAGATCGCCGGGGCCGAACCGCAGCCGGACGAGGACGCCGAGCTGGCCGCCGAGGCCGAACGGCTCGGCCACGCCGAGGCGCTGGCCTCGGCGGCCGCCGCCGCGCACGCCGCCCTCGCCGGCAACCCCGAGGACCTGGAGGCCGTGGACGCCACCACCCTGGTCGCGGGCGCGCACCGGGCGCTGGACGCCGTGCGCGGCCACGACCCGGTGCTGTCCGCGCTCACCGACCGGCTGGGCGAGATCGGCATCCTGATGGCGGACGTGGCGGGCGAACTGGCGAGCTACGCGGACAGCCTGGACGCGGACCCGCTGCGGCTCGCCGCCGTCGAGGAGCGCCGCGCCGCCCTCACGCACCTGACGCGCAAGTACGGCGCGGACATCGGCGCCGTACTGGCCTGGGCCGAGGAGGGCGCCGCCCGGCTCGCCGAACTGGACGGTGACGACGACCGGATCGGCGAGCTGACGGCCGAACGCGACGCGCTCCGCGCCGAACTCGGCGAGCTCGCCCAGGCGTTGACCGACGCCCGCGAGGCGTCGGCGAAGCGGTTCGCCGACGCGGTCACGGCCGAGCTGGCCGAACTGGCCATGCCGCACGCCAGGGTGAGCGTCCAGATCACCCAGACCGAGGTCGCCGACGACAGTGACGGTGTCGAGGTCGGCGGCCGGGCGGTGGCCTTCGGCCCCACGGGCGCCGACGAGGTGGAACTGCTGCTCGCCCCGCACCCGGGCACCCCGCCCCGCCCGATCGCCAAGGGCGCCTCGGGCGGTGAGCTCTCCCGCGTGATGCTCGCGGTCGAGGTCGTCTTCGCCGGTTCCGACCCCGTGCCGACGTACCTGTTCGACGAGGTGGACGCGGGCGTCGGCGGCAAGGCCGCCGTGGAGGTCGGCCGCCGGCTGGCGCGCCTGGCCAAGTCGGCGCAGGTCGTGGTCGTCACCCACCTGCCGCAGGTCGCCGCCTTCGCCGACCGCCAGCTGCTCGTGGAGAAGACCCACGACGGCTCGGTGACCCGCAGCGGCGTCACGGCCCTGGAGGGCGAGGACCGGGTACGCGAACTCTCCCGCATGCTCGCGGGCCAGGAGGACTCCGAGACGGCGCACGCCCACGCGGAAGAACTGCTGGAGGCCGCCCGCTCGGGGCGCTGAACCGTTACGGGGGTACGCGGGGCGGGTGACCCGGCCGGGGGCGTACTCCGTAGGAGTGGGTGGTTTGTCACCCATGTGGGTGGTCCCGTGGCGGTATGGGCGGAGTGCGCCATCGGGGCGGCTCGCCGGTGGTGCCGGATGCACGGCGTGGGCTGGCATCCTGGGCGCAGCGCGTACGGCTGCGCACGACCGCGCCCGCCCGGGGCCCGCGCCCGGACGGCTGCCGGAAGCCGCCGTTCCGCGCCCGGCCCGCCACCGACCCCAGGAGTACCGCCCACGTGACCAGCACCCCGGCCCCACCGCACGGGCAGTCGCCGCTGCGCACGGTCCAGGTGCTGGGCCGTGGCGGCGCGGGCAGCGCCGCACACGTCCGTTCGCTGGCCGCCGGGCTGGTGGCCCGCGGGGTCCGGGTGACCGTGTGCGCCTCGGCCGCCACCGAGGACACGTACGACTACGCGGACACCGGCGCGCGGTTCGTGCCGGTGCCACCGCGCGCCGACCCGGCCGGCGTGACATCGCTCCGCGCCGCCTGCGGAGACGCCGACCTGGTCCACGCGCACGGCCTGCGGGCGGCCCTGCGTGCCCTGCTGGCCCTCCAGGGCACGCGCGGCCGCCGCGTCCCCCTCGTGGTCACCTGGCACACCAAGGCCCACACGGACGGGCCCCGGGCCCGCCTCGTCCACCTGCTGGAGCGGCGGGTGGCACGGGCCGCCGAGGTCGTCCTGGGCGCCTGCTCCGACCTGGTGGACCGGGCACGCGAACGCGGCGCCCGCGACGCGCGGCTGGCGCCCGTCGCGATCCCGGGCCCCCGGCCCGGCGGCCGCCCGCTCACGGCGGAGGACCGCCCGGCCCACAAACAGCGCGCCGAACTGGGCGCGGTGGACCGCCCGCTGATCCTCGTCGTCGGCCGGCTGGAGACGCACCAGGGCCACGACTTCCTGCTGGACGCGGCACACGCCTGGTGCGCCCTCGACCCGCCCCCGGCGGTCGTGGTCGCGGGAGAGGGCGGCCGGCGGGAGGCGCTCCAGCGGCGCATCGACACCGAAGGGCTGCCGGTGCGCCTGCTCGGCCGCCGCGACGACGTGCCCGAACTCCTCGCCGCCGCCGACCTGCTGGTGCTGCCCAGCCGCTGGGAGGCCCGCTCCCTGATCGCCCAGGAGGCCCTGCGGGCCGGCGTCCCCCTGGTGGCCACCGACGTCGGCGGCACCCGCGAACTGGTCGGCAGCGCCGCCGAACTGGTCCCGTACGGCGACGCCGCCACCCTCGCCCACACGGTCCTGGCCCTACTGGCCGACCCGTCCCGCCGCGACACCCTCGCCGCCGCGGGCCGCACCCAGTCCGCAGGCTGGCCGACCGAGGACGCGACGGTCGCGCAGGTGCTCAGCGTGTACGACGAACTGATGCAGCGTCGGGGGCGGTGAGCGCTCCGGAGCCCTGTACGCTCCCCGCCTACGGGCTCAGCCCGAAGAGGAACTGCTTCGTACGTCCGCGAGTAGTTTGGCCAAAGTCTTGGTGGTGTTGGCGGACAAGCGTGCCACCGCCGTCTCGAATGCCTCCCAGGCTTTGGCGTCATCGCCCAGCTCACTCTGGAGCAGGCCCGCGACAGCCGGCGCGTGGTGCGCACTGGTCAGTGTCAAAGGGGCCGGCAGCTCGCGCAGGAGGCCGGCGTCGGTGAAGCGGGAAGCCAGGATCGCCCGTGCCACCTCGCGCTTGTAGTCGGCGAGTCCCTTCAGCGGCAGGAATCCGGCTAGGACAGCTCGCGGGTCGGAGCTGTCGGCCAAGACGTCGTCGGACGGTACCGCAGGGCGTACGGGCTGCTTGCGTGCGACAGGGGCGGGTGCCGGTGTGGCAACGCGCTCAACTTCCGTGGTGACTGTGTGTACCGCCGCCTCGCGTACACGGGCATCAGGATGTTCTGTGAACCTCTCGGCGGTGACTGGGGTCAGCAGCGGGGCCAAAGCGGCAAGAGCATCGACCGGGCAGAGCGGATTGCCCGCGAGCGCATCGGCGGCCTTGCTCCGGCTGGTGAGCCACTCCGCATCCGGCCTCCGATTGCGGTACCAGGCAGGCACGGTGGCGGTCGTCAGGCATTCAGCAGCATCCTGCAGGAGGCTGGGTGTGATGCACATCGCGGCAAGGTGCTCGAATACCGACCAGTTGCCCTTATGTATCCCTTTCTCCTTCACATGCGCGAGGTACGTTCTGCCTGCTGTGGCAGCACGGGCACGGAGGACGGAGCCGTGCAGGAGCAGGGCGCGAGGATGGCGAGAGGCGATACCGGACAGCCGCATCAACTCGAACTCGGCTTCCCACTCTTCCGTGGCCGCATCAGTTTCCAGATCAGGCCCCGGGAAAGCGGTCTTGAGCTGCCGACAGCACGTGGTCGTCGAGAGCCTCCGCGCGGTTGAGCACAAGGTTGGTAACCAAGTGCCCACCTTCCTCGTCCGGCTCCCGGGCAATGAGTTCTGACCACAGGTCCCGGGCGGGTTCAGCGGACAGCAGCGCCCATATGTCGTCCTGCCACGCCGTGGCCTTGGCCCTCCATGCCTCGTGCTCGGCTTTCCGGCGTTCGGCGGTCAGGACTTCGCGGTCAGGGACAGGCGGTTGGGAATGGATGGCGGCATCAATGAGCGCGGTGCGCACGTCCGGCCCGAAGTACCGCCATTCGGCTGCCACGCGCCGGGCGGCGGCATGGTCCAGTTGTTGGATGAGGAGCAGTTGGGCGTCCCTCAGGTCCCAACGGGTGCGCGTCAACTCAACGAGCACCCGCTCTGCGCCCATTTTCTCCGCCGCCGTGAGCAGGTGCTCGGCAGTCACCACAGACGTGGACAGAACGGCCTTGAGCACTTGTGGGTCGTGCGCCTTGCGGATGAAGGCGTGACGGACGCTGTTGGTCACGTCCGGCCGGGTGAAGAAACGGGAGGCCGTCGCCGGGTCCGCACGTAGGGCCAGGACATCGGCGAGAGCTGTCTGCTGGGCGGAGGAGAGGGAGGGGGCATCGACAAGAGCCACCCAGAAAGGTTGAAGCGCCATACGGGAACGTTATCGGGAGGCACCGACAACTACCGGGGCAAGAGTGAACTCCAACAGCTTGGCCCAGCCGTTCACGACCGTGCGCCCTCGCGACAAGGCAGTGACAAGCTGGCCGATTTGCCTTCGGGCGCCTGTGCGGCCCTGGCACGCTGAGCGCGTGACTTACGCCGTGACGGTGAGGACCAGCATCCCGGTCGGATCTTCTGAGATGGACGCGCTGCAACGTGCCGGCGCTGCGGCGCTCCTCGAAAAGGGGCTGGGATCCGTGGAAGGCATCGAGGGGCCGGATGGTATGGAGGCCGACATCTTCGAGTCGGTCGTGGCCGTCCACCCGGGCGGGGCGCTGCTGAAGATTTTCGTCGATGCTCCGGCACTGGAGTTTGCCGAGGACGCGGTGCAGTCGGTCGTGAGCGAGTTGCTGGAGCGCAGCGAGCTGCTGGCCGAGTGGACAGTCGAGCGGTGCGAGGTCCAGTTGCATCCGCAGCTGGCCCAGGAGAGCCTCGACGCCGCCGACGGCCCCGACACTCCGCCGTCCGACGCTGCTGCCCGTAAGGCTCACCATGCCAAAAGGAAAACCGCCGGGAACGGCCAGGATGAGGATGAGTACGACGCGGAAGGAGAGGCAAAGGCTGCTCGATGCCGGATGCTGACCATGTCGGCTGAGCTGCGTTCCTTCCCGCCGGTCATGTTCGGCGTGCTGAATTCTGAGGATGAGGACGGCGAAGAGGAAGACGTCGCCGAGGCCACAGTGCTACTGGAGGACGCAAAGCTGGCGGCCGGCGCCCTGGTGTACGGAATCCATCTGCTGGTGGACGAACTCTTCCAGGACGTGCAGGCTCTCGCCCAGACGCGGACCAACGTCGCCGAGTGCGAGAGGCCGCTGTGGCTGCTGGATGAGCTTCCCGACCGCTATGCCCTCCAGTACAACGCGCAATTCGCACGCCGATTCCTGGTGACGGCGGTCGCCATGACCACTCGCTTCACGCACGGCAGCTTCCAGCAGCTCAGCTGTCTCGCAGAGGAACTCGCTCTGAGGCTTCTGCTGCGTGAGGCGAGTGTCAGCCTGGAGACGTTCGGTCTCATGGGCGAGGGCGTGGCAGCGGCCCTTGAAGCGTTCTCCGCGAATGTCTACGAGGACATGGATCACGAGTGGCTGTACGACGACTCGATGGACGGAATCGACGAAGACGTTGCAGGAGAGGCCATCGGAGTCGCGCCCGTGGTGATCGGCTCGTGGTTCGCTCCCTTCGACAAGGGCCGGTACGTCCACCCGTACGCAGGGGATGCGCCGGAGGACGCGAGGCAGTGAAGAGTCCCATGCCCGGATATCCGCTGCGCACGCGATCGGTGCTCAGGCTGGGCGGACGACGCCGAACAGGATGTGGCCGGAGGCGAGGGTGTCGTGGAGGTAGGTCTCGACTTCGGTGAGGTCGGCGCTTCGTTTCAGTGGTGCAAGGCCGATGGTGATCACGGCTTGGCCGTGGCGACGGACATGCTGGTGCCAGCCAGGGCGGACAGGTAGCCGTACGCCGTAGCGAGTGCCGTCGAAGCGCAGCAGGACGGTGGTGGGGCTCACTATGAGGAGTCGGACGCCGAGGTTCGGAACGCGTTCTTGCGGTGTGGCCAGGCCGCCCAGGGCGGCGGCGATGCGGCGCATGCGCGCCTCGATGGCTGCCGGTGTATCGCGGGCGGTGCTGCCTGGCGGGTGAGCCAGGAGGAGGTGGGCGAGCGGAGCGTCGGCCGGGTCGAGGCCGAGCCACGTCCAGGCGCCCAGTGCGGCCAGCAGGCCCGGGCCGGGAGCGGTGACGGCCGGTAGGGTGCAGGTGGTCAGCATGGTGCCTTCCTTGGCGCCGGGGTGGTCTTGAAGCGGGACCAGACGGTCTTGCCGACCGGGTCGTGCTCGGTCACGCCCCATTCATCGCTGAGAGCTCCGAGCAGGTGCAGGCCGCGGCCGGTGGTGTCATCGCTGGTGGTGTGGCATGGCCGTAGACGCCGGGGGCTGGGATCGTCGACTTCGATGCAGACGGCGTCGTCCTCGGCGGTCACTGTCACGGTGAAGCCACGGCCGGGGACCGAGCCGTGGGTGACCGCGTTGGTGGCCAACTCGGAGATACACAGGCGGACGTCGTCGGCTCGTGCGTCCAGGCCCCAGGAGGCCAGCGTGCGGTCGGCGAATAGCCGGGCCCGGCGGACGGATTCGGGAGCGGAGGGGAAGGAGCTGCGTGCGGGGAGGGGCATGGGGAGCCTCAAGCTTTTTTGTCCAGAACCGGCTTGGAGCACGAATCGCCTGCTCTGAGGAGCTGGCTTCGCTCGGTGTCGGGCTGTCTTGCTGCGGACCAGCAGCAGGAGGGCACCCGTCGGACCAGTGCTTTGCTGTTTGCGTTCGGTCGCTATGCACCTGGGGCCGAGGCGGGAAGTGGTGGGGAGTACGACGGAGCAGCCATCTGGTAAGGCCAGTGCGTCCGTCACAGCTGCCTGCCGTGCGGTTGCGGTGGGCGCAAGTCTCAAGAAGCCGTACACGAGCGGGCTGTTCACCGGGCAGCGCTCCGCGAGGGGTTCCATATGCGTGACCGTCCAAGAATTCGACGAGCGGGAAGAGAACCAGTGCGGACCGTGGGTTTCCGACCGCCCCTTCGAGGGTGGCCTGAATCCGGCCGACGAGAAATGACCGGCTGGTGTACTTCCGTTGCACTTGCGTGCCCCCGCACACCTGCCGCGTGCTTCCATGCTGTCCGGAAGGGAGTGACGCGTGGCGACCGTGCACCGCTGGACCGGGCTGGAGGCCCACGCCCTGCGCCTCGCCCTGAGGATGAGCGTGCGAGCTCTGGCCGAACACCTCGGAGTCGCTGCACGGACCGTCGCCAAGTGGGACAAGCTCCTGACCGCCACCGAACCTCGCCCGGACACCCAAGCCATCTTGGACACCGCCCTCGCCCGTGCGGACACTGCGGTGCATCTGCGCTTCGAGACCCTCCTGTCGGAGGCCGGTCGGCCCGGCCAGGCACCGGGACGCCGCGTCACCGCTTCAAGTCCGCGGGCTTGGGAGTACGAGTCCTGGACCGACGACCTGGACCGGGTGGTGGTTGCCCTCTCCCGGCAGGCCTTCGGGTTCGCCGACAATCTGCTCAGCCGCTGGTTGGAGCGCTTCAAGCCCCCGGAACTCGACGACAAAGGCCTGTACTTGTTGGCCCGCTCCACCGCCCTGCTCGGCGACCTGCACCGAGACCAAGGTGCAGTGCTGGGACCGCTCTCGGCCCAGCACTCCTACACCGGCGCACGTGCGCTCTTCACCCGGCTCGGCATCCCCCGGCGCACCGCACAGCTCGACCTGTCGCTGGCAGTGGTCGCCGAGATGTCGGGCCGTCTGGAATCGGCCGCACGCCGCTACGAAGCCTTGGCTGCCGATGACCGCCTCTCCCGTCGCGACAGGGCCCGGGCCAGGCTGTGGGTGGGTACCGCGCTGAGCAAGGACGGCAGCCACGACTACGCCTCCCGCGTCATGATGGCCGCCACCCGCGACTTCGAGGACCTGGCCGAGCCCGACGACTGGTCGGTGGCTCACCAGAAGCTTGCCCTCGCCCACCGTGGCGCCGGCGACCTCACCCAGACCCTGCACTTCATCGACATCGCCCGCCGCACCGGCACGACCGACTCACCAATGCAACGCGTACGTCTGGACACCGCCCACGGTCACATCCTGCTCTCTGACTCGGCTACCCGGAATGATGGGCTGCGGGTCCTCGATCGCGCCGCCAAGGTCGCCGCCCAGTACGGCATGCGCCACCAGCTGGGCAGCATCGAGGGCATCCGGACCACAAGCGAGGGGGCAAGCCGCTCCCGGCGACGGTGACCAGGGAGAACGAGTGACGGACAAGCAGCGGACCATCAACGAAGGTCAGTGGCACAACGCGAAACTGATCTGGGACTACCACCAGATGCACCACCAGCTCAGGCCCTGCGATGTGGCCATCGGCCTGGGCAGCCACGATCTGCGTGTCGCCGCCTTCACCGCCGAGCTCTACCACGCCGGCCTCTTTCCGGCCTTGGTCTTCACCGGCGGGAACAGCCCCAACACCGCCGCCCGCTTCCCGCGCGGCGAGGCGGTCCACTTCCGCGAGCACGCCCTGGGGCTCGGCGTCCCCGATGCCTCGGTCCTGATCGAGCCGAACGCCGCCAACACCGGCCAGAACATCGCCTTCTCCCGCGAGGTGCTGGCCGCCGCCGGCATCATGCCGAAGTCGGTGCTGCTGACCGCCATGCCGTATATGGAACGACGCGCCTATGCCACCTGCCGCAAGGTCTGGCCCGAGGTGGAGGTGGTGTGCGCGTCCGAACCGCTGGAGTTCGACGACTACCTCAAGGCGATCGGTGACGAGGCATTCGTCACCGACATGCTCGTCGGCGACATGCAGCGGGTGATCGAGTACCCCAAGCTCGGTTTCGCCATCGAGCAAGACGTCCCGGAGGACGTCCATGCCGCCTACCGGTCACTCGTTGAGGACGGCTTCGACAGCCGCCTCCTCGCCTCCTGACCTGCCGCCGCCTGGTGGCCCTACTGGCCGACCCGTCCCGCCGTGTACGACGAACTGATGCAGCGTCGGGGGCGGTGAGCGCGGCCGGCGTCCGGGCGGGGGGATTCTCGTGGCCGTTCAGGTCCGGTCCGTGTGCCGGCGGGCCCGTAGGGCCAGCCGCAGGCCGAGGACTGTCTGCGGATCGTCCAGGTCCGTGGCCAGCAACTGGGCGATGCGGGCCAGCCGGTCGTACAGGGTCTGCCGGTTGACGTTGAGGTCGCGTGCCGTCTCCGCCTTGCGGCCCGCGCTGGCCAGGTATGCCTCCAGTGTCGGCAGCAGCGGCTGGCGGGCGGACCGGTCGTGTACGAGGAGGGGGCCGATGGCGCGGTCCACGAAGTCCGTCAGGACGCCCTGTTCGCCGTGTTCGCGCATCCGCCACAGCAGCAGTTCGATGTCCAGCCGGCGCGCGTCGTGCCACGGCTGTTCCGGCAGGCCCTGCGCGGCGGCCGCCGCCTCCGTCGCGTGCCGCAGTCCGGGGCCCACCGCGGGCCAGTCGCCGGCCGCGCCGACCACGACCACCGGGCGCCGCGCCGCCGGGCGGTCGGTCCCGGCCCGTACGACACCCGCGCGGAGCGCCTCGGCGACCCGGTCGGCGACGGCCGTACGGTCCTGGCCGGCGCGCGGCGCCACGAGCAGGGGCACCCGGCCCTCGACGGGCCGCACCCCGAGCAGCACGGGCACGCCGAGGGCGGCCAGCTCCTCGCGCAGGGCGCGGGCCAGGACAGCCCAACTGCCCGGTGTGGGCAGTTGGGAGGGCAGCCGCATCACCACGGGAAGGATCGGTTCGTCACCCGGCCGGAAGCCGAGCAGGCGGGCCTGCGCGGGCGCCTCGGCCGCGGTGATCCGGCCCTCCGCCAGGTCGGCCAGGAAGTCGCCGCGGCCCCGCGCGGCGAGTACCTCCTCCTGACGGGACTGGAGCAGCACCACGGCGAGCAGGTCGGCGGCGCGCTCGGCGGCGATCCGGTGCACCGGTGCGACGGGCGCGTTGACGGGGAGCAGGACCAGGCGGGCCCGTACGGCGTCGGGGCCCGGGCCGCCGCCGGGCACGTCCACCCGCAGGCCGGTCTCGCGCAGCCCCTGCCACGCCTGGAGGGGGTCGGCGTCGGCGGCCCCGCCGTCGTCCGGGCCCGCCGCGTACAGGGGGCTGCCGTCGGGGGCCTCCAGGCACAGCGGGTTGCCGGTGAAGGTGGCCAGGCGTCCCAGTACCTCGGGGGCGCCGCCGCCGCGCAGCAGGACGTCCGTACAGCTCCGCAGGAGTTCGTCGGCCTGTCGCAGCAGCAGGTAGTGGCTGTTGACCAGCTCGGTGTGGATCTCCTCGGTGACGGCGACGTACGGGACCTCGCGGTGCAGCTGCACCAGCGGCAGGCCGCAGGCCCGCGCGCTGTCGACGACGGCCGAGGGCAGCGCCTCGAAGCGGGAGCCCAGCTCCACGACGAGGGCGGCGATCTCGCGGTCGGCCAGTTTGCGGACGAAGGCGCGCTGTTCGGAGGGGCGGGCCCCCAGGCCGAGGCCGGTGGTCAGCAGCAGCTCGCCGCCCTTGAGCAGCGAGGCGATGTGCGGCACCTCGCCGGCGTGCACCCAGCGCACGGCGCGGTCGAGGCGGTCCTCGCCGGCCACCACCTCGGGCAGTCCGCGCCGCAGCGCGGGCAGCTCCAGCGCCCGGCGTACCGTGATCACCGCTTCGGTCTTCGCTTCCGGCCCCATGGCGTCGAACGGTACCCGCCTTCCGCTATGCGGACGTACCGGGCCGCGGGCGGCCGGGGCGCGCCAGGCCCCCGGCCCTCACCCCGATTCCCTGACCACCAGCGTCGCCGCCGTGACCACCGGGGACGGCTCGGCTCCGGTGGCCTCCGGGCCCGTACCGTCCGCCGCCAGGCGCCGTAGCAGCAGCCGCGCCATCAGGCGGCCCATCTCCTCCACGTCCTGGCGCACCGTGGTCAGCGGCGGGTCCGTCCAGGCCGCGGGGTCCAGGTCGTCGTAGCCGACCACGCCCACGTCCTGCGGGACCCGGCGGCCGTGCGCCCGCAGGGTGCGCAGCGCGCCGGAGGCCATCAGGTCGGAGCAGGCGAAGACGGCGTCCAGGTCCGGCGCGGCGGCCAGCAGTTCCGCCATGGCGCGCTCGCCGCCCGCCGCCGTGAAGCCGCCGTCCGCGATCAGCCGTGGGTCGGCCGCCGCGGGGGCGAGGGCGTCGCGGTAGCCGTCCAGGCGGTCCTGGGCGGAGGTCTGGTCGAGCGGGCCGGTGATGACGGCGATCCGGCGGCGGCCGCGGGCGAGGAGGTGGCGTACGGCCTGCCGGGCGCCGTCGCGGTTGTCGGTGTCGACGTACAGCGGGCGCGGCGCGTGCTCGGCGCCCGCCCAGCCGGGGCGGCCGCCGAAGACCGTGGGGAGGCCGGACGCGGCCGCCATGGCGGGCAGCGGGTCGTCGCGGTGCAGCGAGAACATCAGCACGCCGTCGACGTGCCCGGCGGACAGGTAGCGGCCGATGCGCTCGTAGTCGGCGCTGTTCTCGTGGAGGAGCAGCAGCAGCTGGGTGTCGGCGGCCGACAGCTCCCGGCTGATGCCGCGCAGCTGCCGGCCGAAGAAGGGGTCGGCGAAGACCCGGGTCTCCGGCTCGGCGATCACCACGGCGACCGCGCCGGTGCGGCGGGTGACCAGCGAGCGGGCCGCGCTGTTCGGTACGTACCCCAGGTCGGTGATCGCGCGCCGGACCCGTTCGCGGACCTCGGCGCGCACTCCGGCGCCGCCGTTGACCACGCGGGAGACCGTGGCGCGTGAGACGCCGGCCCGTGCGGCGACCGCCTCAAGTGTGGGGCGTCCGCGGTTTGTTGCCTGCACCATTCAACCCCCGAAACGCGAAACGTCTTCAACTCCGCGGTTTCAGCCAAGCCTTGACGCCTCGGCGCGGAGTCGGCACTGTGTGCCCCTATACGGCTTGAGAGCGCTCTCAATACTCTCAGGCCGGGCACGGTCATGGAACTCCTCACCACCCCCGCCTTGCCGAGGAGCGTGTTTCATGCGCATACGTATACGTGCCGGGATACGGCCGCGGACGAGAACCGGGGCGCTGCTCTGCGCCCTGGGTGCCGCCCTCGCCGTGACCTGGCCGCCCGCCCCGTCCACCGCGTCGGCCCGCGAACCGGCGGCGGCGCCGTTCGCCGAGGTCTGGCGCACCGACTTCAACGGCCCGGCCGGCTCCCGCCCGTCCGGCGCCGACTGGATCATCGACACCGGCAAGAGCTACCCGGGCGGCCCCGCCAACTGGGGCACCGGCGAGCACCAGACCTACACCGACCGCCCCGAGAACCTGCAACTCGACGGCGCGGGCCACCTGAAGATCACCGCACGCAAGAACGGCGGCACCTGGACATCCGGCCGCATCGAGACCCGGCGCACCGACTTCGCCGCCCCGGCCAAGGGCAAGCTGCGGATCGAGGCACGCGTCAGGATGCCCGACGTCTCCGGCGACGCGGCGCTCGGCTACTGGCCCGCCTTCTGGACGCTGGGCGCCGACTTCCGCGGCAACTACTGGAACTGGCCCGGCATCGGCGAGTTCGACATCATGGAGAACGTCAACGGGGCCAACCGCGTCTGGGGCGTGCTGCACTGCGGCGTCAACCCCGGCGGCCCCTGCAACGAGTCGCAGGGCAAGGGCAATTCCCGCGTCTGCCCCGGCGCCGCCTGCCAGGCCGGTTTCCACACGTACGCCCTTGAGCTGGACCGCACCGGCAGCACCGAATACCTGCACTGGTCCGTGGACGGGCAGCGCTTCCACACCGTCAGCTCCGCCGACATGGACGCCGGCACCTGGGCCAAGACGACCCACCACGGCCACTTCCTCCTGCTCAACCTCGCGATGGGCGGTGCCTTCCCGGACGCCGTCGCGGGCCGCGCCACCCCCACCGACGCGACACGCCCCGGCGGCTCCCTGCTCGTCGACCACGTGTCCGTCTCCGTACAGCAAGGAGCCACCGTATGATCTCCCGTCGTACCCTGCTCGGCGGTCTCGCCGCGAGCGCCGCCGCCGGAGCGGGCGCCAGTCTCCTCCTGAACGGCACCGCAGGGGCCGCACCGGCCGGCGGTGCCGCGGCGGCCGGGCTGCCGCTGCGCGTCGTCAACCGCACCGGCCGGTACGCCAACAACGCCGTCTGGATCTACATCGTCGGCAACACCGGCGGCCAGCAGGTGCGGGTCACCGCGAACGGCGAGATCAAGCCCATCGCCCTCTCCGACAACCGTCCCGACGGCTTCACCGACTACGGCATACCGCTCGCCGCGAACGGTGACACCACCCTGCGGATCCCGAAGATGTCCGGGCGCATCTACGCGTCGCTCGGCTCCAAGCTCAAGTTCAAGGCCGTGCAGGACGGCAACGGCCGGCCCGCGCTGGCCTATCCGGCGGGCTGGGTGTCCGGCGACCCCAACTACCAGATCGTGCACGACTGCGCGGAGTTCACGTACGACGGGGCCGGCATGCACTGCAACACCACGGCCGTCGACATGTTCAGCGTCCCCATGGCCATCCGCCTCGTCGGCGCCCGGGACCAGACGGCCGGGGCGCTCAAGGCCGGTGCCCGCTCCCGCATCTTCTCCGAGATCGGCCGTACGCCGGGCTTCGGCAAGCTCGTCGTCGGCGACAAGCGCGTCATCGCCCCCAGCCACGGCCTGGACGCCGGGCTGTTCGACCGGAACTACTTCGCGCCGTACATCGACCGCTCCTGGAACGCGTACACCTCCAAGGACCTCAAGGTCACCACGAACCGGGGCACCTTCACCGGCCGGGTGAGCGGCGGCCAGTTCACCTTCCGCGGTCCCGCCCAGTTCTCCGTCGCCAAGCCCTCCACCCGCGACGTGCTCTTCTGCCACGGCGCTCTGCAAGCCCCCAACGACGGACTGCGCGGCCCGGTCGCCGCGGTGCTCGGCGCCGCCCTCAACCGCGCCACCCTCGCCGACCACGCGGCCCAGCCCACCACCGACCCGGGCACCTTCTACAAGGGGCAGCTCGCCAACCACTACGCGCGGGTCCTGCACGCCGAGGCCGCCGACGGCAAGGCGTACGGCTTCGCCTTCGACGACGTGGCCGACTTCGCCTCGTACATCGAGGACGGCGCGCCGCGCGAGATGACCCTCACGCTGACGGCCTTCTGACCGGCGGCAGACGCGGCGAGGGGCCGCGGCACCACCGCGGCCCCTCGCACCCGTACGGCCCCGCCTACCCGCCGTACGCGCCGCTGGCCGTCAGCCGCAGCGCCGTGTCGATCAGCGGGACGTGGCTGAACGCCTGCGGGAAGTTGCCCACCTGCCGCTGGAGTTTGGAGTCCCACTCCTCGGCCAGCAGGCCCAGGTCGTTGCGGAGCGAGAGCAGCTTCTCGAACAGGATCCGGGCCTCCTCGACCCGCCCGATCATCGCCAGGTCGTCGGCCAGCCAGAACGAGCACGCCAGGAACGCGCCCTCGTCGCCCTCCAGACCGTCCACGCCCGCGTCGTCGCCCGAGGTCGGGTAGCGCAGCACGAAGCCGTCCTCGGTGCCCAGCTCCCGCTGGATGGCCTCGATGGTGCCGATCACCCGCTTGTCGTCCGGCGGCAGGAAGCCCATCTGCGGGATCAGCAGCAGCGAGGCGTCCAGCTCCTTCGAGCCGTAGGACTGCGTGAAGGTGTTGCGCTCCGGGTCGTAGCCCTTCTCGCACACCTCCCGGTGGATCGTCTCGCGCAGCTGCCGCCAGCGGTCCAGCGGGCCGTCCACGTCTCCGGACTCGATCAGCTTGATCGTGCGGTCCACCGCGACCCAGGTCATCACCTTGGAGTGCACGAAGTGCCGGCGCGGGCCGCGCACCTCCCAGATGCCCTCGTCCGGCTCGTCCCAGTGCTTCTCGACCCACTGGATGAGCTTGAGCTGGAGGAGTGAGGCGTAGTCGTTGCGGGCCAGGCCCGTGTTGTGCGCCAGGTGCAGCGCCTCGGTGACCTCGCCGTACACGTCGAGCTGGAGCTGCCCGGCGGCGCCGTTGCCGACCCGGACCGGCCGGGAGTCCTCGTACCCCGTCAGCCAGGTCAGCTCGTTCTCGCCCAGCTCGCGCTCGCCCGCGATCCCGTACATGATCTGGAGGTTCTCCGGGTCGCCCGCCACCGCGCGCAGCAGCCACTCGCGCCAGGCGCGGGCCTCTTCGCGGTAGCCGGTGCGCAGCAGCGAGGACAGGGTGATCGCCGCGTCCCGCAGCCAGGTGAAGCGGTAGTCCCAGTTGCGCGAGCCGCCGATGTCCTCGGGCAGCGAGGTGGTGGGCGCCGCGACGATGCCGCCGGTCGGCGCGTACGTGAGCGCCTTGAGCGTGATCAGCGAGCGGACCACCGCGTCCCGGTACGGGCCGTGGTACGTGCAGTGGTCGACCCACTCGCGCCAGAAGTCCTCGGTGGCCTCCAGTGCCGCCTCCGGCTCCGGCACGCCCGGCGGGCGGCTGTGGGAGGGCTGCCAGCTGATCGTGAAGGCGATCCGCTCGCCGGGGCCGACCGTGAAGTCCGCGTACGTCGTCAGGTCCCGGCCGTAGGTCTCCGCTTCCGTGTCCAGCCATACCGAGTCGGGCCCGGCGACCGCGACGGTGCGCTCGTCGATCTTGTGGACCCACGGCACCACCCAGCCGTACGAGAAGCGCATGCGCAGCGCCGAGCGCATCGGCACCCGCCCGCTGACGCCTTCCACGATACGGATCAGCTGCGGCGTCGCATCCTCGCGCGGCGGCATGAAGTCGATGACGCGGACCGTGCCGCGCGGGGTGTCCCACTCGGACTCCAGGACGAGCGAGTCGCCCCGGTAGCGGCGCCGGTCGGCGGGCACCGGACCGCCCTCGGGGCTGTGTGCGGGCCCCAGCCGCCAGAAACCGTTCTCTTCCGTGCCCAGCAGTCCTGCGAAGACCGCGGGTGAGTCGAAGCGGGGCAGGCACAGCCAATCCACCGTGCCGTCCCGGCACACAAGACCGGCGGTCTGCATATCGCCGATGAGTGCGTAGTCCTCGATGCGCCCGGCCACGTGCATCTCCCGTCGAACTGGAGTGACGCCCCCCATGGGACGTGTGATCTTGTCCGTCCTGCCCATGAAACTCCGCCGAGCAGCGAGTCCGGAAATCGGGGCGGGGGTGGTGCCTTGCCGGACGGCTCGTAGCGAGTGTCCGAGCAGGATACGACGCACGGCAGTGATCCGCTCGTGACTGCGGGAAGACAGCGCTGCGCCGAACGGGTGGCCTGGGTCACGCCGCGCCGTGCGAGGCCGGTGCGGGACGGCCGTACCCGTGTGGCGCGGGCGCGGCCGGGCGCGACCATGCCCGGTCGCTGATAGCCTGGTACCCCGTGGACCGGTGGGCCCGGCGCAAGCACAAGGCACCCCCGACCGCAGCGACGGCACCCCTGAAAACCGCAGTGGGTGGCTGATCCGCACCTCTTCACCACGCGACCACGGGAGCCCCCTCTTGGCCATGCCGCCCAAATCCACGACGACCAAGCACCTCTTCGTCACCGGGGGCGTCGCCTCCTCGCTCGGCAAGGGGCTGACCGCCTCCAGCCTGGGCGCGCTGCTCAAGGCCCGGGGCCTGCGGGTCACCATGCAGAAGCTCGACCCGTACCTGAACGTCGACCCCGGCACGATGAACCCGTTCCAGCACGGTGAGGTCTTCGTCACCAACGACGGCGCCGAGACCGACCTGGACATCGGCCACTACGAGCGCTTCCTGGACGTCGACCTCGACGGCTCCGCGAACGTCACCACCGGCCAGGTCTACAACACCGTGATCGCCAAGGAACGGCGCGGCGAGTACCTGGGCGACACCGTGCAGGTCATCCCGCACATCACCAACGAGATCAAGCACCGCATCCGCCGGCTGGCCCACGAGGACGTCGACGTCGTCATCACCGAGGTCGGCGGCACCGTCGGCGACATCGAGTCGCTGCCGTTCCTGGAGACCGTCCGCCAGGTCCGCCACGAGGTCGGCCGCGACAACGTCTTCGTCGTGCACATCTCGCTGCTGCCCTACATCGGCCCCTCCGGCGAGCTGAAGACCAAGCCGACCCAGCACTCGGTCGCGGCGCTGCGCAACATCGGCATCCAGCCGGACGCCATCGTGCTGCGCGCCGACCGCGAGGTGCCCACCGCCATCAAGCGCAAGATCTCGCTGATGTGCGACGTGGACGAGGCCGCCGTCATCGCCTGCCCGGACGCCCCCTCGATCTACGACATCCCCAAGGTCGTGCACGCCGAGGGCCTGGACGCGTACGTCGTGCGCAAGCTGGACCTGCCCTTCCGCGACGTGGACTGGACCGTCTGGGCCGACCTGCTGGACCGGGTGCACAACCCCGACCACGAGGTGAAGGTCGCGCTGGTCGGCAAGTACATCGACCTGCCCGACGCCTACCTGTCGGTCACCGAGGCGCTGCGCGCCGGCGGCTTCGCCAACAAGGCCCGCGTCAAGATCAAGTGGGTCACCTCCGACGACTGCAAGACCCCGGCCGGTGCCAAGCAGCAGCTCGGCGACTGCGACGCGGTCTGCATCCCCGGCGGCTTCGGCGACCGCGGCGTGGACGGCAAGGTCGGCGCCATCACCTACGCCCGCGAGAACAAGCTGCCGCTGCTCGGCCTGTGCCTGGGCCTGCAGTGCGTGGTCATCGAGGCGGCCCGCAACCTGGCCGGCATCGAGGGCGCGAACTCCACCGAGTTCGACCCGGCCGCCGCCGACCCGGTCATCTCCACCATGGCCGAGCAGATGGACATCGTCGCCGGCGAGGGCGACATGGGCGGCACCATGCGGCTGGGCATGTACCCGGCCAAGCTGGCCGAGGGCTCGATCGTGCGCGAGGTCTACGACGACCAGCCGTACGTCGAGGAGCGCCACCGCCACCGCTACGAGGTCAACAACGCCTACCGCGGCGAGCTGGAGAAGAAGGCCGGCCTGCAGTTCTCCGGCACCTCCCCGGACAACAAGCTGGTCGAGTACGTCGAGTACCCGCGTGAGGTGCACCCCTACCTGGTCGCCACCCAGGCGCACCCGGAGCTGCGCTCCCGCCCGACCCGCCCGCACCCGCTCTTCGCGGGCCTGGTGAAGGCGGCCGTCGAGCGCAAGACCGGCGCCGCGGCCGGCGCCAAGAAGGGCGCCAAGGCCTGATCCCGCGGGCGGCCGGTCCCGCTCGCGGTGCGCGTGGGGGACCGGCAGCCGACGGGTACGGTTGACCGGGGTACCTGGCCTTTCACCTGGCCGGGCGCCCCGGTCGACTGCTTTTGCGGAAGGACGTACGACGCACATGGCCATCCAGGACACCCCGGAAGCGTGGCGGGTCACCGCGACCGCGACGCCGTTCACCGGCAAGAAGACCGGCATCCGCACGGACGAGGTCGTCATGCCGGACGGCTCCACGGCCACCCGCGACTACCAGACCCACCCCGGCTCGGTGGCCGTCGTCGCGCTCGACGAAGAGGACCGGGTGCTGGTCCTGCGCCAGTACCGCCACCCCGTGCGGCACAAGCTCTGGGAGGTGCCGGCCGGGCTGCTGGACGTACCCGGCGAGAACCCGCTGAGCGCCGTGCAGCGCGAACTGTACGAGGAGGCGCACGTCAAGGCCGAGGACTGGCGGGTGCTGACGGACGTCTACACCACCCCCGGCGGCTGCGACGAGGCCGTACGGATCTTCCTGGCCCGCGGCCTGTCCGAGGTGGCGGGGGAGCGCTTCGAGGTCTCCGAGGAAGAGGCCGACATGGAGCTGGCGCGGGTGCCGGTCGCCGACCTGGTGCGCGGCGCGCTCGCCGGCGAACTGCACAACAACTGCCTGGTGGTGGGGGTGCTCGCGCTGGTCGCCGCCCGGTCGGGGGACGGCCTGGACGCGCTGCGCCCGGCCGACGCGCCGTGGCCGGCCCGCCCGTTCGAGGCCTGACCGGCGGCCGCCTGAACGCACCCGTACGCGCTGCGGTCCGATGATGCGCTGATCCGGACGAGTGACCCAACCGTCGTGCTCCACAGGGCGCGTGACGGGTCGTGAACTACGCTCGACAACGTGCCCGTCCGCGACCGCGGCGGGCTCGTAAGCGCAGGTGGACGGGAGCGTGACCCGTGACGGATCAGGCGGTGGGCGGGGGACGCGTCCCGCCGGGGAAGGCGGGCGGGCCCGCGACGGCGGCGCGGCCGCGGCCGGAAGCGGACAGAGCGGCCGCGGAAGAGGCCACCGCCGACCGGGCCGGCGCCGGCGACCGCACCGCCTCCGGCAGCCGCCGCCCGGCCTCCCGGCGTACCGTGCCGCCCGCCGCCACCGCGGCCGGCGGCTTCGTCGGCCGCCGCCGCGAGCTGAAAGCGCTCCGCGCCGACATCGCGCGCACCGGCCTGGACACCCTCTCCGGCCGCCGCGGCGCCCGCAGCCGGGTCCTGCTGATCGCCGGCCGCCCCGGCTCGGGCCGCAGCGCCCTCGCCGCCGAACTGGCCCGGCAGCTCGCCGACGACTACCCCGACGGGGTGCTGCGGGCCACCCTGTCCACCCCCGGCGGCGGACCCGTACCCCTCGACCGCGTCGCCCGCGACCTGCTCACCGACCTCGGCGCCCCCGTCCAGCCGGGCGCCGCCGAGGACGAGCTGACCGAGGCGCTGCGCGCCGCCCTCGCCGAGCGCCGGGCCCTGCTCCTCCTGGACGACGCCACCGGCGCCGAACAGGTCGAACCGCTGCTGCCCGACGCCGCCGGCTGCCTGGTCGTCGCGGTCTCCGAAGGCCCGCTCACCGGCATCACGGACGTCCGGCCCTGTACCCTCGGCGGCCTCGACAACTCCTCCGCCGTCGAACTGCTCAGCCGCTACGCGGGCTCCACCCGTATCACCGTCGACCCGCGCTCGGCGGACGCCGTCGCGGAGGAGTGCGGCGGCCGGCCCGCCGCGCTCGTCCTCGCGGGCGGCTGGCTCGCGGGGCGGCCCAAGTCCTCCGTCGCCGACCTGCTCCAGGCGCTGCGCGAGGTACCGGAACAGTCCGACGAGCCGGCCGGCGGCCGCCCGCTGGCCCGCGCCTTCCACCTCGTGTACGACTGTCTGCCGCCGGTCGCGGCCCGCATACTGCGGCTGCTCACCCTCGCTCCGGCCGGCCTGGTGGACGCGCACATCGCCTCCGCCCTGGCCGGCTGCTCGGTGGCCGCCGCCGAGTCGGCCCTGCGGGACTTCGCGGCCCAGGGGCTGCTGCGTCCGGTGGAGTCCGCCGGGCCGCACCCGGACGGGCACGGCTCCCCGGCCGCCGGGAGCGCGGGCCTCCAGGCGCAGTACCGCATGCCCGGCTGCCTGCTCCTTCTGGTGCGCACCGAACTGCACGAGAAGGAGCGGCCCGCCGAGATCCAGCTCGCCAGGGCCCGGATGCTGGAGCGCACCGTACGGCTGCTCCAGTCGTGCCGGGCGCTCGGCGAACCCGCCGGGTCCCCGGCCCGCCAGAAGGTGGCCGGACTGCCGCGCTCGCTGCGCTTCGCCTCCACCGCCTCCGCCGCGGCCTGGCTGCGCAGCCGCCGCCCCGCCCTCCTGGAGGCGGCCAGGATCGCCGTCGAGGACGGCGAACTGGACACCCTGGACCGGCGGCTGGTGGCCGCGATCGTGCGCACCCTGATCGCCCACCAGGGCGCCGAGGCCGCGGCGCCCGACCTCTACGGGCTGCACGGCCTGGTCCTGGAGGTCGCCGAGCGGCGCGGCCTGGCCAGGGAGAAGGCCGCGGCGCTGCTCAACCTCGGCGACCTGGACGCCCAGGCCGCGCGGACGACGGACGCGATGGCCCGCTACCGGGGCGCGCTGACCGCGGCACGCGAGGTCAAGGACCCCGTGGCGACGGTGCGGGCGCTGGAGTCGCTGGGCGGCACGTACACGGAGCTGGGGGACTGGCAGCGGGCCGCCGACTGGTACGGGCGGGCGCTGGAGCTGCGGCTGACCCGGGGCGAGAACGCGGACGGCGCGCGGCTGCACGGCCGGATCGGCGCGGTGCTGACGTACGCGGCGCGGTGGGGCGAGGCGCTCAAGGAGTGGCGGGCCGCCTACGGGGCGTACCGGAGGCTGGGCGACGTCGCGGGCCAGGCCCGCGCGCTGGGCGAGGCGGCGCGGGTGCAGGAGTACGCGGGCCGCCCCGAGGAGTCGCTGCGGACCTGCACGGCGGCCCTTTCGCTGGCCGCTGAAGCCCGGGACGGGCGGCTGGAGGCGGCGCTCCAGCTGCGGATCGCGGACACCCTCGAACGGCTCGGAGACCCCGCAGGCGCAAGGCTGCACCGGGGTATAGGGGAACGTCTCCTCTCAGATCACCCACAGTGACCTACGAAATCGGTGGTGTTCCTCTCAGTAATAGATGCTTTGCAAGGCTAGACAACACGGAATCCTTCAATAGACTGGCCAGGCCGCGGACACCGCGGTCAGTCCCGGCATGCCTCGCATGCATGGATTTTTCCTGCAAGCACTCTTACAAGGACCGTGATCGACGTGAAGGTCGGCATCCCCCGCGAGGTCAAGAACAACGAGTTCCGGGTGGCGATCACGCCCGCCGGTGTGCACGAGCTGGTCCGCCACGGCCACCAGGTCGTCATCGAGAAGGACGCCGGCCTCGGCTCCGCGATCCCGAACGAGGAGTACGTCTCGGCCGGCGCCGAGATCCTCGACACCGCCGACGAGGTCTGGGCCACCGCGGACCTGCTGCTGAAGGTCAAGGAGCCGATCGCGGAGGAGTACCACCGCCTCCGCAAGGACCAGACCCTCTTCACCTACCTGCACCTGGCCGCCTCCCGTGAGTGCACGGACGCCCTCCTGGAGTCCGGCACCACCGCCATCGCCTACGAGACGGTCGAGACCCCGGGCCGCCAGCTGCCGCTGCTCGCCCCGATGTCCGAGGTCGCGGGCCGCATCGCCCCGCAGGTCGGCGCCTACCACCTGATGCGCCAGGCCGGCGGCCGCGGCGTGCTGCCCGGCGGTGTGCCCGGCGTGGCCGCGGGCAAGGCCGTCGTCATCGGCGGCGGCGTCTCCGGCTGGAACGCCGTGCAGATCGCTGTGGGCCTCGGCTTCCACGTCACCCTGCTGGACAAGGACATCAACAAGCTGCGCGAGGCGGACCGGATCTTCGGCACCAAGGTGCAGACGATCGTCTCCAACGCCTACGAGCTGGAGAAGGCCGTCGTCGAGGCCGACCTCGTCGTCGGCGCGGTCCTCATCCCGGGCGCCAAGGCCCCGAAGCTGGTCACCAACGAGCTGGTCGCCAAGATGAAGCCCGGAAGTGTCCTTGTCGACATCGCGATCGACCAGGGCGGCTGCTTCGAGGACTCCCGGCCCACCACCCACGCCGAGCCGACCTTCCAGGTCCACAACTCGGTCTTCTACTGCGTGGCCAACATGCCCGGCGCCGTGCCGAGCACCTCCACCTACGCGCTGACCAACGCCACGCTGCCCTACATCGTGTCGCTGGCCAACAACGGCTGGGCCGAGGCGCTGCGCCGCGACGCCGCCCTCGCCAAGGGCCTGAACACCCACGACGGCAAGGTCGTCTACGGCCCGGTCGCCGAGGCGCACGGCCTGGACTCGATCGACCTGAGCACGCTTCTCGGCTGAGGCGTCAATAGCGCGCGTCAATGACGCACGACCGGCCGGGCCTTGGCGACAAGGCCCGGCCGCGGCCGTTTACCGACACGCCGCATGCCCGAAACGGCACATGCGGTCCTCAACTCGCCGAAAACGTAACCCTTTAACCGATTCGCACACCCTCGAAACATCGGGCTTGTGCTGCTTGCACCCTTGACATTGGCATGTTCGATTGCCGACACATCGGGCCGGGTCCGGCGGATTGTGTTGCTGCGAACGCCCGACACGCCATAGAGTCGCCAACCGTCGGCATAGTGCCACGCTGACCTATCGATAAGTTTCCTGGTCACATCCAAGGAGGTAAGACGACTTGTGAATGAGTCGACATTTACTCCCGGAGGTGGTCGACCAGGAGCGGTTGCACGGGGCCAGGGTCCCTCGGGGCTCCAGGCTGTCGGCTCCGTCGCTGTCCACACCTTCGCGACCCAACAGAGCACGACGACGACAGCCCACCAGAGCATGGACGGCCATCACGTGAACGCCATGGCCGGCGACCGGGGCGGCTCAGAACCCACCCGGCTCGCCGACTACGACGACCTGCCCGAGGGGCACTTCTACGATCCGGACGCGGAGTACGAACCGGACCCCGAATACGCCGCGACACTCGCGCCGGACGCCGCCCGCCAGCGCCGCGAACGCGTCGGCCCCACCGGGCGTCCCCTTCCCTACTTCCCGATTCCAGGACCGTTGACGGACCACGGCCCCGCAAAAATCATCGCGATGTGCAACCAGAAAGGCGGGGTGGGAAAGACCACCTCGACCATCAACCTGGGTGCCGCGCTCGCCGAATACGGCCGCCGGGTGCTGCTCGTCGACTTCGACCCGCAGGGCGCCCTGTCGGTCGGCCTCGGCGTCAACCCGATGGAACTGGACCTGACGGTCTACAACCTGCTCATGGAGCGGGGCATGTCGGCCGACGAGGTGCTGCTGAAGACCGCGGTCCCCAACATGGACCTGCTCCCCAGCAATATCGATTTGTCAGCCGCCGAGGTGCAGTTGGTCAGCGAGGTCGCGCGCGAATCGACGCTCCAGCGCGCCCTGAAGCCGCTGATGGCCGACTACGACTACATCGTCATCGACTGCCAGCCCTCGCTCGGCCTGCTCACCGTCAACGCCCTGACGGCGGCTCACAAGGTGATCGTCCCGCTGGAATGCGAGTTCTTCGCGCTGCGCGGTGTGGCGCTGCTCACCGAGACGATCGAGAAGGTGCAGGAGCGGCTCAACCCCGACCTGGAGCTCGACGGCATCCTGGCGACCATGTACGACTCGCGGACCGTGCACAGCCGCGAGGTCCTCGCGCGCGTCGTGGAAGCGTTTGACGACCACGTCTACCACACCGTCATCGGCCGTACCGTGCGCTTCCCCGAGACGACCGTCGCGGGCGAGCCCATCACCACGTACGCCTCCAACTCCGTCGGCGCCGCCGCCTACCGTCAGCTGGCCAGGGAGGTGCTCGCCCGGTGTCACGCCGAGTGAGTCTGCCCGGAGCCGACGAGTTGTTCCGCACGACCGGGGGGTCGGGGCTGCAGTCCCCGGCACCCCGCAAGACCAACGGCTCTGCCGCGGCCAACGGCGGCTCCCCCTTGAACGGGGAGCCGCCGCGTGTACCCGCGCCCGGCGGCGAGCCGGAGCCGGAGACTGTCCGCGAGGGTGCGGATGGCCGCACGGGCGGTCGCACGGACGGTCCGGATTCGGCCGAACGCGAACGCGGCGGCGCCGGAGGGCCTGACGCGGAGCCCCCGAAGGGCGCCTCGGCGGGGGATGCCCCGGCGGCCCCCCAGCCGGCCCGGCGGCGCGGCCGCGGCGCGAACCGGCGCCCCAGCGGGCGCGAGCGGCACGACGAGAAGATCACCGTCTACGTCTCCGCGGAAGAGCTGATGGACCTGGAGCACGCGCGCCTGGTCCTCCGCGGCGAACACGGCCTCGCGGTCGACCGCGGCCGCATTGTGCGCGAAGCGGTGGCGGTGGTTTTGGCGGATCTGGAGTCGCGGGGGGATGCGAGCATCCTTGTGCGGAGGTTGCGGGGGCGGTAACGCGGTTCGCGCTGTCGCGCGGGGTTTTGCGCGTCGCGCTTCGCGCGGGGCTGCACTGGTTTGGTGGAGGGGGAAGAAAAGACACCAGCAGCGCAGCGACCAGAGGGTCCCGGGCGCGTGGCCGTGTACACGACCCGGACGGGGATACGCTCGTCTCGAACGTTCTCCCTCCCATGGACCGCGATGCCGACGACCGAAGATCACGCCCCGTCTCCCGAGGCCGGTGACGGGCGGTTCACTGTGCGGCTGGAGAACTTCGAAGGCCCGTTTGACCTGCTGCTTCAGTTGATCTCCAAGCACAAGATGGACGTCACCGAGGTCGCCTTGTCCAAGGTGACGGACGAGTTCATGGCGTACATCCGGGCGATGGGGGCGGACTGGGACCTGGACCAGACGACCGAGTTCCTGGTGGTCGCGGCCACGCTGCTCGATCTCAAGGCGGCGCGGCTGCTGCCTGCCGCGGAGGTGGAGGACGAGGCGGATCTCGCGCTGCTGGAGGCGCGGGACCTGTTGTTCGCGCGACTGCTTCAGTACAGGGCGTACAAGCGCATCGCGGACATCTTCAGCGAGCGTCTGGGGGACGAGGGGCGCCGGTACCCCCGCACGGTCGGGCTGGAGCCGCAGCATGCGGAGCTGCTGCCGGAGGTCGTGATCAGTGTCGGGGCCGAGGGGTTCGCGCGGCTCGCGGTGAAGGCGATGCAGCCCAAGGCCAGGCCGCAGGTGTACGTCGATCACATTCATGCGCCGCTGGTGAGCGTCAGGGAACAGGCCGAGGTGCTGGTGGCGCGGCTGCGGGCGGCGGGGGAGGCCGGTTTCGCCGAGCTTACGGAGGACGCGCCGGACACGCTGACCGTCGTCGCGCGCTTCCTGGCGCTGCTGGAGCTGTACCGGGAGCGTGTGGTGGAGCTGGACCAGGATCAGGCCCTGGGGGCGCTGACGGTGCGGTGGACGGGCGGCGCGGAGGCCGAGCCGGTGGTCACGGACGAGTTCGACCGGGACGGTGCGGGTGTGGAAGAGGGAGAGAGGGCGTGAGGGGCGTGGAGGAGGTGTCTGTGGGGGATGCCGGGCCGGCCGCGGGCTCGCTCGAGGTCGCCGAGCTGGAGCTGAAGCCCGCGCTGGAGGCGGTGCTCATGGTCGTGGACGAGCCCGCGACCGAGGAGCACCTGGCGAAGGTGCTGGAGCGGCCCCGCCGCGAGGTGGCGCTCGCGTTGCGGGAGCTGTCGGAGGACTACACCCGGCAGGGGCGCGGCTTCGACCTGCGGCTGGTGGCCGGGGGGTGGCGTTTCTACACGCGGCCGGCGTACGCGGACGCGGTGGAGAGCTTCGTGCTGGACGGCCAGCAGGCCCGGCTGACGCAGGCCGCGTTGGAGACTCTGGCCGTGGTCGCGTACCGTCAGCCGGTCAGCCGTTCCAGAGTCTCGGCCGTGCGCGGGGTGAACTGTGACGGTGTGATGCGCACCCTTCTTCAGCGTGGTCTGGTGGAGGAGACGGGGACGGAACCTGAAACAGGTGCGATCCTGTACAGGACGACGAACTACTTTCTGGAGCGGATGGGCCTGCGTGGCCTGGACGAGCTTCCGGAGCTCGCTCCCTTCCTCCCGGAGGCGGAGGCGGTCGAGGGCGATTCCCGGGAAGGTGTTCCGTCGTTCGACGTAGACGACAGCGGCGACGACTCTCAGACGGATCATTGATGCGAAGCAGCGGCAGGAACAACAGGGACGCCGGTAGGGGCAACTACCGGGGTGCGGGCAACAAGAAGGACGAGAAGCAGCAGCGCGCCGGCCGGCCCCGTCCCGAGGAGCGCCGCTACGACGTGGGCGAGGGCGGCGGCCGGGGCGGTGCTCCGGACGAGCGCAAGGGCCGTGGCGCGGCTGCCCGCGGCGGCGCCAAGGGCGGTCCTCGTACGAGCCCGAAGAGCGGCGGCAAGCCCGGGGGCAAGGGGCAGCCGCGCGGTCGTGGGCAGGCTCCGGCGCGGCCGCGTGAGTACGACGCGCAGGTGGAGGAGCGCAACCGCGCCCGCCACAACAAGCCGCAGATCAAGACGCCGAAGACGTTCGGCGACCAGGAGGGTGAGCGGCTCCAGAAGGTGCTGGCCCGGGCCGGCATGGGCTCGCGCCGCGCCTGTGAGGAGCTGATCGACCAGGCTCGCGTCGAGGTCAACGGGCGGATCGTCACCGAGCAGGGCGTACGGGTCGACCCGGACAAGGACGAGGTCAAGGTGGACGGCCTGACGGTCGCCACGCAGTCGTACCTGTTCTTCGCGCTGAACAAGCCGGCCGGTGTCGTCTCGACGATGGAGGACCCGGACGGGCGGCAGTGCCTGGGCGACTACGTGACCAACCGCGAGACGCGGCTGTTCCACGTGGGGCGGCTGGACACGGAGACCGAGGGCATCATCCTGCTCACCAACCACGGCGAGCTGGCCCACCGGCTGACCCACCCGCGGTACGGCGTGAAGAAGACCTACCTGGCCGCCATCCAGGGCCCGCTCCCGCGTGACCTGGGCAAGCAGCTCAAGGACGGCATCCAGCTGGAGGACGGCTACGCGCGTGCCGACCACTTCCGGGTGGTGGAGAACACCGGCAAGAACTACCTGGTCGAGGTGACCCTGCACGAGGGCCGCAAGCACATCGTGCGCCGGATGCTGGCCGAGGCGGGCTTCCCGGTCGACAAGCTGGTGCGGACGGCCTTCGGGCCGATCGCGCTGGGCGACCAGAAGTCCGGCTGGCTGCGGCGGATGACCAACACCGAGGTCGGCATGCTGATGCGCGAGGTCGAGCTGTAGGCATCGGGTGCAGGGCACCGCGTGCCTTGTCAGGCGGTGGGACCACCCCTTATCGTCACTGTGACGATTAAGGGGTGGTTCTTTTCATGGCGTCCGCCGCGACCGGATCGCTCATCGGGCTGGCGCTCGGTGACGCGCTCGGGTTTCCGACCGAGTTCGACGATGTGCCCGCGATCCTGGCCACGTGCGGCCCGTGGCGGGAGCTGGCCCTGCCCGACCCCGCGTACGTCACCGACGACACGCAGATGACGATCGCCCTCGGGCGCGGCCTGCGTACGGCCGTGGCGGGCGGTGGCGCCCTAGACGCCGCGAGGCTGCTGCCGCCCGTACGGCAGGAGTACGTGGACTGGTGGCGCTCCCCGGACAACAACCGGGCGCCGGGCGGTACCTGCCTCAGGGCCTGTCAGCGGCTCAGTGACCCCGCGCGGCCGTGGGCGGAGGCCAGTCAGGTCGATGCGAAGGGGTGCGGCGCGAACATGCGGGTGGCGCCCGTCGGGCTGGTGCCGGGGCTGAGCCCGGAGCGGCGTTCCGGGGCCGCGCAGCTCCAGTCCGCGCTGACGCACGGGCACCCGACCGCGCTCGCCGCCAGTGATCTGACGGCGTACGCCGTGCACGTGCTCGCGCAGGGCGCCCGGCCGGAGGAGCTGAGCGGGCTGCTGCGCTCGTATGCGGTGGGCAGTCGTGCGGTGTACAGGACTGATTGGCTGGGGGACCTGTGGCGGTATGCCCGGGACTCGTCGCCGGAGCACTTCATTGCGCGTGGCTGGGACGAGTGTCTCGGCGCCCTGGACCGGCTGGACGCCGCGCTGCGCGCGCCCGCCCCGGAGGCCGACCCGTGCCTGGCCACCGGCGCCGGCTGGATCGCCGAGGAGGCGCTCGCCACCGGCCTGCTGTGCTTCCTGCTCTTCCCCGAGGAGCCGCTGACCGCGCTGCGCCGGGCCGCCTGCTCCTCCGGCGACTCCGACTCGATCGCCTGCCTCGCCGGTGCCTTCGCCGGCGCCCACCTGGGCGCCGGGGCGTGGCCCGGGGAGTGGGCGGCCCGTGTCGAGTACCGCGACGAGCTGCTGGCGCTGGGGGAGGCGTGGGATGCGTAACGCTGTCTTGGAGGCGGCCGGGCTGCCGGAGATCGATCTGGGTGTGGTGACGGCGGGGGAAGGAGACCCGCTGGTCTTCGCGACGGTTACCGGCGCGCACCTGTACGGCTTCCCCTCCCGCGACTCGGACGTGGACCTGCGCGGCGCGCATCTGCTGCCGGCTGCCGCGCTGGTCGGACTGCGGGAGCCGGACGAGACGCGGTCCTGGATGGCGGACCGGGACGGCGTCGAGGTCGATCTCGTCACACACGACCTGCGCAAGTTCGCGCGGCTGATGCTGCGGCGCAACGGCTACGTGCTGGAGCAGCTGCTCTCACCGCTGGTGGTGCGGACGAGCGCGGTGCACGAGGAGTTGGCGGCGCTGGCGCCCGCCGTCCTCACCAGCCATCACGCCCACCACTACCGGGGCTTCGCGAACACGCAGTGGCGCCTCTTCGAGAAGACCGGCGAGCTGAAGCCGCTGCTCTACACGTTGCGGGTGCTGCTGACCGGCATTCACCTGATGGGCAGTGGCGAGGTACAGGCGCATCTGCCCACGCTGGCCGGGCTGGTGGCGGCGCCCTCGTACGTACCCGAGCTGGTCGCGGCCAAGGCGGAGGCGGAGCACGGGGCCGCCGGCGAGCTGGTGGACGCGGAGCGGCTGCGGGCCGACGTGGCGGAGCTGCACGGCCGACTGGACGCGGCGCAGGCCGCCTCCGCGCTGCCGGACGCCCCCGGCGGCCACGACGCGCTACACGACCTCGTCGTACGGGCGCGGCTCGGCGCAGCGGAGCGCTGACGCGCGGCGGGTGCGGTACAGGAAGTCGGCGACGCGGCGGTGGTCGGGCTCCGGCGGCAGCGGGGAGGCGGATTCCGCCGCCGCGGCCTGCTCGGACAGGGCGGCCATCCGGCGTTCGACCCGGTCCCAGGAGACCTCGCCGCGTTTGACGGCGAGCAGCTCGGCGCGGGCGTCGCCGACGTCCAGCGTGAGCACGCCGGTGCGCAGCGTGTCACGTGCGGTACGCAGCAGTCGCAGCAGGTGCATGGCGTGCTTCCAGCGGGGCGCGCCGTGCTGCCGTACGTCCGCCTCCAGCTTTTTGAGCTGGCCTGCCGCGTAGCCGGCGAAGGTGCGGTGTATCCGGCGGGAGAGGAACGCGCCGCGCAGGGCGAGGAGTTCGCGGCCGGTGTCGTCGACGCGCTCGACGAGCGGGGAGTGCAGGCACTCCAGGATGTTCGGGTTGGCGAGCAGGGCCAGCTCGCAGAAGCGTTCCAGCTCCCAGGAGAACTCCTCCTCGCGCGGCCCGTCCACGTGCGTCGGCGGCTTCTCGAAGTGCCAGAAGAGCGGGGTGGGCGCGAGGTAGACGCCGCGCCGGTCCGTGTCGCTCCCATCGGTGGCGAGCCCGAAGGCGCGCGACCCCATCACGCAGGCGTAGACGGTGTGGTCGGTGACGAGGGCGTGGCCTGCGGCGTGGGACGGCATGAGGGGGATTGTGGCTGGTGGGAGACGTGTGCGCCAGCCGGTTTCGGGTGGCGGAAACGCCCGTCGTCGGTACGTTTGAATGAAGTCACTCGTCGCGTGAGCCTCATCGAAATCGCCAGGAATTCGCGGAAAGGCACGGCCATGACGGGATCACCAGACCTCGGGAGACTGATGGGCGGGCTGCCCGGCGGCGGCCGGCCCCGGGCGGCAGGAAACCTCATCGGATCGCTGATGGGGGCACTGGGCGGGACAGGACCCGGAGGCCACGGTGTGCCCGGCGGTCCCGGGTACGGGGGCGGCCACGGCGGCGGCATACAGATCGTGCTCGGCAAGCTCCTCCAGGGGGAGCTGGGGCGGCAGGCCCACTCCTGGGTGGGGCGGGGCGCCAACGAGCCGGTCACCCCCGAGCAGGTGGCGAAGGCACTGCCGGGCGACACCCTGCAGAAGATCGCCGAGGAGAACGGGGTCAGCGCCCAGGAAGCGGCAAAGCAGCTCGCGCATACCCTGCCGCAGGCCGTGGACCGGCTGACGCCCGACGGCGAGATACCGCAGGACCCCTCGTTGCAGCGCCTCGTCTCCCGGGGCGGCGGAGCCGTGCGGCGGCGGTAGGCGCGCGCGTCCCGTACCCGGCCGGTCCGCGTCCCGCGGACCGGCCGGCGTCGTGGACAGGGCCGTCGGCTGGCTAGGCTTGCGGGAAAGAGTCGGCGGCGGGCGCGGGAACGCGTGCCGGGCGATGTTCGCGAAACTCAGGGGAGCGGTGACGTGGCGGTACGAGCGGTGCGTGGGGCCGTGCAACTGGAGCGGGACGAGGCCGGGCACCTGCACGAGCAGGTGTCCGCGCTGCTGACCGCCGTCCTGGAGCGCAACGGGCTGGTCCCGGACGACCTGATCAGCATGTGGTTCACCGCCACCCCGGACCTGCACAGCGACTTCCCCGCGGTGGCCGCCCGGCAGCTCGGCATCACCGACGTCCCGCTGATCTGCGCGCAGGAACTGGACATCGCCGGCGCCATGCCGCGCGTCGTACGCGTCCTGGCGCACGTCGAGACCGACCGCACCAAGGCCGAGATCGCGCACGTCTACCTCGGTGCCGCCGGCGCCCTGCGGAAGGACATCGCCCAGTGAGGACCGCGCTCGTCATCGGCACCGGCCTGATCGGCACCTCCGTCGCCCTCGCGCTGCACGCCCGCGGCGTCCAGGTGTACCTGGCCGACCACGACCCGGCGCAGGCCGAGACCGCCGCCGCGATCGGCGCGGGCACGGCCGAGGAGCCGCCGGGCCCGGTCGACCTCGCCGTGGTGGCCGTGCCGCCCGCCCACGTCGCGCCGACGCTGGCCGCGGCGATACGGCGCGGCGCGGCCCGCGCCTACCTCGACGTCGCCAGCGTCAAGGGCGGCCCGCGCCGCGAGCTGGAGGCGCTGGGCTGCGACCTGACGGCGTACCTCGGCACGCACCCGATGGCGGGCAAGGAGCGCTCCGGGCCGCTCGCCGCGACCGCCGACCTCTTCGAGGGGCGGCCCTGGGTCCTGACCCCGGCCCCGGACGGCGACACCGAGGTGCTCAACCTCGCGCTGGAGCTGGTCGCGCTGTGCCGCGCGGTGCCGGTCGTCATGGACCCGGACGCGCACGACCGGGCCGTCGCCCTGGTCTCGCACACGCCCCAGCTGGTCTCCAGCCTGGTCGCGGCCCGCCTCCAGGACGCGGACGAGACCGCGGTGCGGCTGTGCGGGCAGGGCATCAGGGACGTCACGCGCATCGCGGCTTCCGCGCCCCGGATGTGGATGGACATCCTCTCCGCCAACCCGGGGCCGGTCGCCGACGTGCTCGCCGACGTCTCGGCCGACCTGGCGGAGACGGTACGGGCGCTGCGCGCGCTGGAGGCCGCCGACGAGGACAAGCGCGCCGCGGGCGCCCGCGGCGTCGAGGACGTGCTGCGGCGCGGCAACGCGGGCCGCGAGCGGGTGCCGGGCAAGCACGGCGCGGCGCCGGCCGCTTACGAGATCGTCTCGGTGCACATCGGTGACCAGCCGGGCGAGCTGGCGCGGATCTTCGCGGACGCGGGCCGGGCCGCGGTCAACATCGAGGACGTACGGATCGAGCACGCCACCGGGCAGCAGGCGGGCTTCATCCAGCTCATGGTCGAGCCGCAGGCCGCGTCCGTGCTCGCGGCCGAGCTGCGCGAGCGGGGCTGGTCGATACGGCAGTAGGGCCCCCGTGCCCGCGGGGCCGGCCCGGCCCCGGCCCCGGCGCGGGGGCGTACGGGGCTGCACGGGGCGCCGCTGCTTGCCAGTAACCTTGTGCGGGGCCGTGTGCAGTGGCCCCCGTCCCGCCCCGTGCTCAAGGAAGGTGCTCGACACCGTGGAAACCGCCGCCCGGACCGCCCCGGCTGCAGTGATTGTCGCCATCGACGGCCCCGCAGGCACGGGCAAGTCCAGCACGTCCAAGGCCGTCGCCGCCAAGCTGGGGCTGGGCTACCTGGACACCGGTGCCCAGTACCGCGCGATCACGTGGTGGATGCTGAGCAACGGCGTCGACGTGAACGACGCGGTCGCCGTGGCGGACGCCTCGGCCAAGCCGGTGATCGTCTCCGGCACCGATCCCGCCGCGCCGACGATCACCGTCGACGGCCTGGACGCCGCGGGCCCGATCCGCACCCAGGAGGTCACCGCCGCGGTCAGCGCCGTCAGCGCCGTCCCCGAGGTACGCGCCCGGATCACCGAACTCCAGCGGGAGATCGCCGCCGGGGCCCCGGAGGGCATCGTCGTCGAGGGCCGGGACATCGGCAGCACCGTGCTGCCCGACGCCGACCTGAAAATCTTCCTGACCGCCTCGCCGGAGGCCCGCGCGGCCCGCCGCAGCGGCGAGCTGACCGGCAAGGAGGCCGCCGACCTGGCGGCCACCCGGGAGGCCCTGGTCAAGCGGGACGCGGCCGACTCCTCCCGCAAGGCCTCGCCGCTGGCCAAGGCGGACGACGCGGTCGAGGTGGACACCACGGAACTCACGCTGGAGCAGGTCGTCGAGTGCGTCGTCACGCTGACCGAGGCGGCGATGGCCGCGAAGGTGGCGCGGTGACGCAAAACGGCAACGTGGCGGACGCGGACGGCGGCCGGCTGCCCAGCGCGGGCGGCGCGGCGGTCGGCCGGCGGATCGGCATCGGCCTGATGTACGGGCTGTTCAAGCCGCGGGTGCTGGGCGCCTGGCGGGTGCCGCCCACCGGGCCCGTGATCCTCGCGGTGAACCACGCGCACGGCCTGGACGGCCCGATGCTGATGGGCACGGCGCCGCGGCCGGTGCACTTCCTGATCAAGAAGGAAGCGTTCGTCGGCCCGCTGGACCCGTTCCTGCGCGGCATCGGCCAGCTGAAGGTGGACCGCTCGGGCACCGACCGCAAGGCGGTCACCGACGCGCTGGCGGTGCTGGACCGCGGCGGCGTGCTGGGAATCTTCCCGGAGGGCACCCGGGGCGAGGGCGACTTCGCGTCGCTGCGCGCCGGGCTGGCGTACTTCGCGGTGCGCTCGGGGGCGCCCGTGGTGCCGGTGGCCGTGCTGGGCAGCGCGGAGCGCCGGGGCCGGGCGGTCAAGGCGCTGCCGCCGCTGCGCAGCCGTGTCGACGTCGTCTTCGGCGACGCCTTCGCGGCGGGCGACGGCAGCGGGCGGCGCACGCGTACGGCGCTGGACGCGGCGACGCTGCGCGTACAGGAGCGGCTGACCGCTCACCTTGCCCAGGCCAGGCGCCTGACCGGGCGCTGAACGAGACTTGAGTGGTGGACCGCGGACGAGCGGCCACCGATGACGGAGAACGAGGAACGGACTTCATGAACGACCAGACCCCCACCGGCGACGAGCACGGTGCGCTTGGTGACGCCGAGTACACGGAGTTCATGGAGCTCGCCGCGCAGGAGGGCTTCGACCTGGAAGAGGTCGAGGGCGACATCGCCGCGGCCGGTCACGGCCCGCTGCCCGTCCTCGCCGTCGTCGGCCGCCCCAATGTCGGCAAGTCGACCCTGGTGAACCGCATGATCGGCCGCCGTGAGGCGGTCGTCGAGGACAAGCCGGGCGTCACCCGCGACCGGGTCACCTACGAGGCCGACTGGAACGGCCGCCGCTTCAAGGTCGTCGACACCGGCGGCTGGGAGCAGGACGTGCTGGGCATCGACGCGTCCGTGGCGATGCAGGCCGAGTTCGCGATCGAGGCCGCCGACGCGGTGGTCTTCGTGGTGGACGCCAAGGTCGGCGCCACCGACACCGACGAGGCCGTCGTCAAGCTGCTGCGCCGGGCCGGCAAGCCGGTCGTGCTGGTCGCCAACAAGGTGGACGGCCCCTCCGGCGAGGCCGACGCGGCCATGCTGTGGTCGCTGGGCCTCGGCGAGCCGCACCCGGTCTCCGCGCTGCACGGCCGCGGTACGGGCGACATGCTGGACGCCGCCCTCGACGCGCTGCCCGAGGCGCCCGCGCAGACCTTCGGCACCCCGCTCGGCGGGCCGCGCCGGATCGCGCTGATCGGCCGCCCGAACGTGGGCAAGTCCTCGCTGCTCAACAAGGTCGCGGGCGAGGAGCGGGTGGTCGTCAACGAGATGGCCGGCACCACCCGCGACCCGGTCGACGAGCTGATCGAGCTGGGCGGCAAGACCTGGAAGTTCGTGGACACCGCGGGCATCCGCAAGCGGGTCCACCTCCAGGAGGGCGCCGACTACTACGCCTCGCTGCGCACCGCGGCGGCCGTGGAGAAGGCCGAGGTCGCGGTCGTCCTGATCGACGCGAGCGAGTCCATCAGCGTCCAGGACCAGCGGATCATCACGATGGCCGTGGAAGCGGGCCGCGCGCTGGTCATCGCGTACAACAAGTGGGACCAGCTGGACGAGGAGCGCCGCTTCTACCTGGAGCGCGAGATCGAGCGGGACCTCGTGCAGATCCCGTGGGCGATGCGGGTCAACGTCTCGGCGCGCACCGGCCGCCACATGGACAAGCTCGTCCCGGCGATCGAGACCGCGCTGGAGGGCTGGGAGACCCGCGTGCCCACCGGCCGGCTGAACGCCTTCCTCGGTGAGATCGTCGCCTCCCACCCGCACCCGATCAGGGGCGGCAAGCAGCCGCGCATCCTCTTCGGCACGCAGGCGGGCACCAAGCCGCCGCGCTTCGTGCTCTTCGCCTCCGGTTTCCTGGAGGCGGGCTACCGCCGCTTCGTCGAGCGCCGGCTGCGCGAGGAGTTCGGCTTCGAGGGCACGCCGATCCACATCTCCGTACGGGTGCGGGAGAAGCGCAGCAAGAAGAAGTAGCCGCGACTTCGGCGGCGAACGGCGGCGGGGGGGGGGCCCCCGGGGGGCGCCCCCCCCCCCCCGCGGCGGGGGGGGTCGGGGGGGGGGGGCCACCGGGGGGGCCGGGGGGGCGCCCGGGGGGCCCGGGCCCCGGGGGGGGCG
>NZ_JBIRJY010000005.1:568725-632555 GCF_044329785.1 Streptomyces sp. NPDC017529 | reverse complement strand
GTGGTGTGGGGTGTGGGGGGCGCGGCGACCCACATCGCCGGGGGGGGGGGGGCCCCCCCCCACCTACCCGTGCCGGCGTGGTCGCGGGGGGGGGGGGGGGGGGGGGGCCGCCGGGGGCCCCCCCCCCCCGCCGCCGTTTTCCGGTCAGTGACCGTGCGGGCGGTACTCGCGGGGCGCCGGGGGCAGCGCCGGGGGGAAGTGGCCCCTGTGGTGGCCGGCGGTGTGGTGGGGGTGGCCGTGGAACGGCTGGCGGGCGACGGGTTCCCAGTGGCCGGCGCCCGGCATGTGGCCGGTGGTCGTACGGCCCCAGATGCTCCGCATCGCCTCGGCGCTCATCCCTTCCTCGCCCGTACGGTCGCCCGGCAGCGCCCGGAAGGAGCGGCGGTACTCGGCGTACAGCGAGTCGTAGATCGGCGTGGCCGAGACGGGGGCGGCGTGGGAGGCCGCCATGGTGGCCGTGGTCGCGTCGTGCGACGGGCGCATGCCGGGGATCTGGTAGGGATACGGGACGCGGGAGGAGGGGTCGTATGGGTGCACGTCTGTGCCAACGACCCGGATGCTCCCTGGATGCGGCCTCTGCGGAGAATCGGCTGATCGGCAGGGGGTACGGACGGCCGGCGGTCGCGCGCCCCCCTGCACCGGAAACCGGACGGCCGCCCCGCGCCGCTCGGGTGAGCGCGGCGCGGAGCGGCCGGGACGGCCGGGCGGCCCCTTAGGGAGGACCGCCGTGACGGCGGCCTGTCAGGTGCCCGCCAGCGGCATCGCAGCGGCGACCAGCTTGCCCTCGCCGGCGGCCTTCTCCATCGCCTGGCGCATCAGGTCCTCGCGCGGCTGGTGGCCGACGGCGCCCACCGGGGCCGCGTACACCAGGACGGTCCGCGCCTTGCCGGCGGCGGCGCGCCAGCCGTCCGAGACGGGCAGCGGCTGGTGCGCCTGCCACCAGGAATTCGACTGGCCGCCGTCGGCGCCCGGCTGGAGGATGGCGTGCAGCTGCCCGGCGGCCAGCAGCACCGACCAGCCCGGGTTGGGCCCGGGCAGTACGGCCATGTCCGCCACCGGCGCGAAGCCGTGCTCCAGGAGCAGGGGCAGGAACGCGTCGCCCGGCTCGGTGGAGCCGGGGCGGGCGATGGGCCCGGCGGGCTCGACGACCAGTGCGGGGCGCAGCTCGCCCTCGACCAGGACCAGGCCGCAGGTGACACCGAGTGTCGCCTGCCGGTGCTCTCCCGGGAGGGCGGCGAACGGGGCGGCGGGCGGCGGCGCGGCGGCCTCGGCGCCGCCGCCGTCCTCGCCGGTGATGGAGCGCACCGCGCCCTGGAGCTGCTCCTCGGAGACCGGGACGACCTGCGAGGGGATGCACGACGCGTGGGCGAAGGCGAGCACCGCGGTCTCCTCGCCGACGAACAGGACGGTGCTGGTGCGCTCCTGGTCGCTGTCGCCGGGCGTGCGGCAGGAGGTGCAGTCGTAGTTGCCGGGGGCGTTGCCACCGGCCAGCAGGCGGTCGGCTTCTTCGTCACCGATCTCGGCGCGAACGTCGTCACTGACGTCGAGCATGCGCGGCACGGATGGCTCCTCGATCGTTGCGCGGGCAGCCGGCGGGTCCCCGGCTCGTACCAGGACAACGGGCGATCTGTGGCAGGAGTCACGCGCGGCCGGGTACGGAATCGAACCGTTCGAAGCGCAGCGTGAGAAGCGGACCGGAACTGCTCACTCCATGCCAACGCGTGCGACGGGCACGGAAGTTGAACCGGTGAGGTGGGTCACAGATCGCCGAGGGGGGTGGTTGAAAAATGCGGAAATCAGGGAATCAAGTGGGTGGCCGAAAATGGCTGATACCTCCGGTAACGTCCAACTGGCCAGGCCGGACACCGCCTTGGTTGATAACAGGGCGTAAGCGTCCCTACATTCTCCGGCCGTGTGCACCGAGCACCGCCCGGGGACGCCCGCCGTCCGCACCGACCGCCGGCCCGCACGCGGGCCGGTCCGCCGCGCAAGGCACGGCACGAGAGCCGAGTCGCGTGGCACCGGATGCACCGTACGCAGCACCACCGAGCACGACCGGCACCACCCCGCGGCGGGCGGGGTGCCGCGCTCCGCGGGCGCAAGACGCGTCCGCGACGTGGCACCAGGGGGACCCCCGGGGCCGTGGAGAGGGATTCCATGCCTTTTTCGAAGGGCGTCATACGCCGCGACATCGCCGCGCTCGCCGGGGCGGCCCTGGTGGCCCCGCTCGCGCTGGTGGCCGCCACCGCCGGACCGGCGCAGGCGGCGGACGGCGGAGTGTGGGACCGCATCGCCCGCTGCGAGAGCAGCGGCAACTGGCACATCAACACCGGCAACGGCTTCTCGGGCGGCCTGCAGTTCACCCACAGCACCTGGCGCGCCTACGGCGGCACGGCCTACGCGCCGACGGCCGCCGGGGCCAGCAGGTCCCAGCAGATCGCCGTGGCCACCCGGGTCCAGGCGTCGCAGGGCTGGGGCGCCTGGCCCACCTGCGCCGCCCGCGCGGGCGCGTACGGAAGCGCGCCCAAGGCGCCGAAGGCGTACCGGTCCGGCCAGAGTGACGGCCGGCAGCACGCACGGAAGGACGTGCGCAGGGACGTGGGCGCCAAGGCCCGCAAGAACACGCGCGGTACCGGAGGCCACAGCGACCGCGGCAGGGCCCGCGCGGGCACCGGCGGGTACACGGTGCGGCAGGGCGACACGCTCAGCCGGATCGCCGCCGCGCACGGCGTCGGCTGGCGCCAGCTGTACGCCGCGAACCAGGCCGTCATCGGCGGTGACCCGGACCTGATCGTCCCGGGGCAGCGGCTCTCGGTCTGACCGCACCACGGCGCGTCCGCGCCGGACGCCCCGCCCGGTGTACGCCGACCGGGTGGGGCGTGACCCCGGACGGGTGCGCCGGACTGCGATGCGTGCATATCAGAACATAACGTGACCCGATGTCCCCTATCTTTCGGGCGTCCCAGCTGAAACGCCCCGCGAAGACCGGCCGCCGGCGAGCGGCGTTCCTGGCCGTGCTCCCGGCTGTGCTCCTGCTGTGCGTGCCCTGCGGCGCGCGGGCGGACAGCGCGTACCGCGGCTCCCCGTCCCAGGGCGGCTGCTCCTCGCGAGGGCTGTGGAACTGCATCGCCGAGTGCGAGAGCGGCGGCGACTGGCAGAAGAACACCGGCAACGACTACTACGGCGGGCTGCAGTTCCGGCAGTCGACCTGGAAGGCGCACGGCGGCCTGGCCTACGCGCCGCGCGCCGACCTCGCCACCCGCAAGGAGCAGATCGCCGTCGCCAAGCGGGTGCTGCGCCGCCAGGGCTGGTCGGCCTGGCCGCACTGCGCCAAGCGGTACGGGCTCGCCGGGCGGCACCGCGCGCTGCCCGGCGCGTCACCGCCCGGACGGTGACGCGGGGCCGGCCCCCGCGAAGCGGGCGGACTCCGCCGGTTCGCCGCTGAAGGCGACGGCGCCGCGCCGCAGGACGTACGCGACGGTGGCGGCCCGGCACAGGGCCGGCGGCAGCGCCTGCTCGGCGACGAGGACGGTGCGCCCCGCGGCCGCGAGGTCGCCCAGCAGCCCGTGCGTACGCGCCGCGACGGCCGGCGACATCCCTTGCGTCGGCTCGTCGAGGAGCAGCAGCCGGGCGGCGCCCACCAGGGCGCGGGCCACGGCGAGCATCCGCTGCTCGCCGCCGGAGAGCGTGCCGGCGCGGCGGCCCAGCAGAGCGCGCAGCTGCGGGTAGGCGTCCAGCGCCGGGCCGGGGGTGCCGTCCGGCGCGGCGAGTTCGAGCTGCTCGCCCACGGAGAGCGAACCGAACACCGCGCCGCGGTCGGCGACCAGGGCCAGGCCGCGGCGCGCGCGGGCGTGCGCGGGGACGCGGGTGACGTCCGTACCGCCCCACACGACGCGCCCGGAGGAGAGCGGCACGGTCCCCGCCAGCGCGCGCAGCACCGTGGTGCGGCCGGAACCGTTGCGCCCGAGGAGCACCGTGAGGTGCGCGCCCGGCACCGCCAGGTCGACGCCGTGCAGGGCTTCCAGCGAGCCGTACCGGACACGGGCCGCGCACAGGGCGGCCTCGACGCTCATGCGTCCGGCTCCGCCAGGACGCGGCCCGCGGGGCCGTGGCTGACGATCCGGCCCGCCGCCATCGCGTGGACCGTGTCGGCCAGCCCGGCGACGAGGTCGAGGTCGTGTTCGACGATGAGCAGGGCCGTGCCGTCGGCGGCCAGGGCGCGCAGCACGTCCGCGAGCGCGGCCACCTCGGCGCTGTCCAGGCCCGCCGCCGGCTCGTCCAGGAGGAGGATGCGCGGCCGGCCCGCGAGGGCGCGGGCCAGCTCGACGCGGCGCAGGGTGCCGGTGCCCAGCCCGGCGACGGGCGCCGAGGCGAGCGGCCCGCCGAGACAGAGCAGCTCCAGCGCCCGGCCGGTGGCGGCCGCCGGGTCCGGTACGCCGCTCTGCTCGGCGCCGACCCGGACGTTCTCGGCCACGGTCATCCCCTCGAACACGGCGAGTTGCTGGAAGGTCCTGGCCAGCCCGAGGCGGGCGCGGGCGTGCGGGGAGCGGCGGGTGATGTCCGCGCCGTCGAGCAGCACCTGCCCCGCCGCGGGGCGCAGCGTGCCGCACAGGCAGTGGAACAGGGTGCTCTTGCCCGCGCCGTTGGGGCCGACGAGCGCGGTGATCCGGCCCGGTGGTACTTCCAGGTCGACGCCGTCCAAGGCGGTGAAGCCGTCGTAGCGGGCGCGGATGCGGCGGGCGGTCAGGCGGCCGGAGGCGGTGCGGGGAGCGGGAGCCGGGGGAGAGGGCCGGCGCGTGGGGGCCCGCGTGGGGGCGGCTTGGAGCGCGGCACGGGTGTCAGGCGTACGGGACTCCGGCGCGCGCGCCGGTGCCAGTCGCTCGCGTACCCGCGCGCCCAACGGGGTCAGCCGCGGCTCCGGAGCGGCGAACAGCCGGGCGGCGGCGCCCCGCAGCGCCTCGTACGGGCCCTGCGGCAGCCGGCCGGAGAGCACGGCGAGCACGCCGATCACCGCGGCGGCCGCGCCGCCCGCGGTCCCCGAGTCCAGGCCCACCAGCAGCGCCGCCGCGGCCGGCGCCCCCAGCAGGCTGTCGGCGCCGAGGACGAGCACGGCCGCGAACCACAGCAGGCCGCGTACCGGGTCGTAGGACGCCGGGTCGAAGGTGCGCAGCGCCATGCCGAGCATCCCGCCGCCCAGCGCGGCCAGCGCGGCGCCCACCGCGAAGGCCCCCAGCTTGAGCGCCGGGACGGGGACGCCGGCGGCGGCGGCGCCCGGCTCGTGGTCGCGCATCGCGGCCAGCGCGCGCCCGGTATGGCCTCGACGCAGCGCCGCCACGCCGAGCAGGGCGAGGGCGAGCAGCGCCAGTTCGAGGACGTAGTACGCGTGGTCGGCGGCGAAACCGGCCGGGCGGTCGAGGGTGAGCCCCGCGGTGGCGTACGGCTGCGCGAAGACGAAGCGGCTGACGGCGACGCCGAAGGCGAGGGTGGCCAGGGCCGTGGCGAGCCCGTGCCGGCGGAGCGCGGGCCAGCCGGTGAGCAGGCCGAGCGGAGCGGTCAGCAGCACGGCCAGCAGCAGGGCGGGCAGCCCGGGGACGGCGGGCAGGCCGGGGAAGCGGCCGGTCGTGAGCAGCGCGGTGAACAGGGCGCCGAGCCCGGCGTAGGCGGCCTGCCCCAGGGAGATCTGGCCGCCGCGCCCGGTGACGACCACCAGCGAGAGCAGCACCACGGTGAGCGCCGGTACCTGTACGGCGACGCGCAGGTCGCCGCCCGCGAAGCCGAGGGGCAGCAGGAAGAAGATGCCGCAGACCAGCCAGGCGCGGCCGTGGCGGTCGGGCAGCGGGCCGGTGCGGAGCGGGGTGCCGGCGCGGCCGGCCGCGTCCGCCAGGGCAGGGGGGAGGCCGCGCAGGGCCAGGGCGGCGGCCAGCAGCGCCACGACGAACAGGTTGGCGCCGACGGCCTGGACGAGGGGCTCCAGACTGCCGCCCGGGTGCAGCCGGGTGAGCTGGCTCTGCGCCACCCCGATCCCCAGCGCGACGGCCACCGCCACCGGCAGGCTGCGCAGCCCGGCCGCCACCGCGACCGCCATCACCTCCATCACCAGCAGCGGCAGACCGTACGGGTCCAGGCGCAGCAGCGGGGCCAGCAGGACGCCCGTCAGCCCGGCCGTGAAGGAGCCGAAGGCCCAGCCGGCGGCGGCGACCCGGTCGGCGTCGATGCCGCTGAGGACGGCCAGCGGCCGGTTGTCGACGACGGCGCGCAGCTCGCGCCCGAAGCGGGTCCAGCGGGTGACGGCGGCGACCCCGGCGGCCAGCGCGACGGCCGTGCCGAGCTGAACCCAGGGGTCGGCGGGCAGCAGCGCGGGCGCGTCCGCGCGCGCCCCCGGCCCCCACAGCAGGCCCGCGGCGCCGACCAGGAGGACGAACACGCCGAGGGAGGCGACCAGGGTGCGGGCCGGGCCCGCACCGTGCACGGACAGCGGGCGGAAGACGGCGCGGTCCAGCGCGAGCCCGATGCCGGGCGCGACGAGGAGGAGGGTGACGGCGGCGGCGAGGGGCAGCGGCCAGTTCCAGCCGACCGCCAGCTGCCGCAGGACGTAGGCGCACACCATGGCGACGGCGCCGTGCGCGAAGTTCAGCACGCCGGTGGCCCGGTAGGTGACGATCAGCCCGATCCCGGTGAGCGCGGCGGCGCTGCCCACCGCGAGGCCCGCCAGGGTGAGGTCGTACGAGAGCGAGCTCACCGCCGTGCGCCGGGGCGGCCGGCGCCCGGCTCGCAGACGGGGCAGGGCGTCAGTTCCGCGTCGTCCGGAACGCCTTCCGGCGGCCCGCCGGCGGGCCTGGCGTCCGGGCGGCCCGCCACGAGCGGGCAACCGGGCCGGTGCAGCAACGTTCCGCCGGGTACGGCGAGCGGCGGGCCCGCGTCCGTCTCCACCGCCCCTGCGGACCCCGGCGCCGCTGCGGACCCGGCCGCCGTCCCCTCGGCCCCGTACGTGACCAGCAGCCCGTACAGCTCCTCGACGCGCGCCGCCGCCAGGCCCGTATCACCCCGCGCCACCAGCACCGCACCCGCGACGATCAGCGCGGCGCCCGGGATGGAACAGGAGGCCAGGAAGGGGATCTGGCGCTCGGCGAACCGCTCGCCCGAGACGCCGTACCAGCCGACCGCGCACAACACCGCCCCGCCCGCCAGCGCCGCCCAGCCGCCCCACGGCGCCAGGCGCGCCCCGAACCGTGTTCGCGCGTTGCGCATCACGCCCCCTCGCGGCTTTCGGCGAATAGCTGCACTATGCCCTGTGGGAACAGCACCTCAGAAGGCTTGTGCCAGACCGGCTCAGGGCGGTCGCGACGACAGGCGGTGGTGTGGATGGCAGTCCGCGTAAGGTCAGCGCGGCGGGTTCCGGCGCTGGTGGCGGCGGTGTTACTGGTGGCGGCAGGCGCCGCGGGGTGCGGTGACGCCGACGACGGCGGGCAGTCGGCGCCCGGCGGCGCCGCGTCGTCCCCGGGCGGCGGTACGAGTCCGCCGGCGAGCGGAGCCGCGTCGTCCGGCGGCGTTCCGTCCGATCCGGCCGCCGCCGAGCGGCAGATCAAGGAGAACTGGCGGAAGTTCTTCGATCCGAAGCTCTCCAACGCCGAGAAGGCCAAGTACCTGCAGAACGGCGAGGACCTCCAGCTGCTGCTGGAGGCGTTCAACGGGGACCAGCGCGGCAAGCAGGTCTCGGCGGAGGTGACCGCCGTGCGGTTCACCTCCGCGACGGAGGCGGACGTGACGTACAGCCTCAGCCTCAAGAGCGCCACCGCGCTGCCGAACGCCAAGGGGGTCTCGGTCTACCAGGACAAGACGTGGAAGGTGTCCCTCAAGACCCTGTGCGCGCTGGTGGGCATGAGCGGGAATGTGGACGCGCCGGGCTGCTGAGGCGGCCGGTGGCGCGGTGGCAGCGCTGCTGCTCGCGCTGACGTCGGCCTGCGGCAGCAGGCTCCCGGAGAGCGACTTCGAACACCGCGGGACCGCGCCCGCCACGGGCTCCGGGCGCGAGCCGATCGTCGTCGGCGTCATCACCAGTACGACGAGCCCGGTGGGCGGCGAGGCGTTCACCGGGCCGCGGGACGGCGCGCTGGCGTACTTCGCGGCGGTCAACGCCGAGGGCGGCGTCAACGGCCGGCCGGTGCGGGCCGTCACCTGCGACGACGGGGGCAGCGGCGTCGGCAACGACGCGTGCGTGCGCAAACTCCTCACCGAGGACAAGGTCTTCGCGCTGGTCGCGACCACCGCACTGGACTACGCGGGGGCGCCCAGGGTCTCCGCCGCCGGCGTCCCCGACATCGGGGGACAGCCGGTCGGCGCCGCGTACGACACGTATCCGCACCTCTACGGGATCTACGGCAGCCAGGCGCCGCGGGACGGCAAGGCACCGGGCTGGGGCGGGAAGCTGTACGGCGGCACGGAGGTCTACCGCTACTTCAAGCGCGCCCAGCGGGCCCGCAGCGCCGCCGTCGTCTCCTACAACCAGGCGGCGTCCGCCGCGTACGCCCGGCTGATCGTGCGCGGCCTGGAGGCCGAGGGGTACGACGTGACCACCGAGCAGGTCGACTTCGCGCTGCCCAACTTCCCCGCGGTCGCGGCGGGGCTGCGCGACCGGGGCGCCGACCTGGTCTTCGACGCGATGGACACGCACGGCAACGCGCAGCTGTGCGAGGCGATGGACGCGGCGGGGGTCCGGCCGACCGCGAAGGTCACGAACGTCCAGAACTGGTCGGACACGGTCGCCGAGGACTACAAGGACTCGCCGGGCTGCCGCAACGCCCTGTGGGCCACCGGGGCCAGCCGCAACTACGACGATCCGGGCAGCGGTCCGGGCGGCGCGGCGGTACGGGAGTTCCGGGCGGGGATGGCCCGGCACGCCGGGGACGGGCCGCTGTCCCAGTGGCAGCTGGAGGGCTGGGCGGCGGCGATGTGGTTCACCGACGCCGCGCGCTCCTGCGGGGACCGGCTCACGCGCGCGTGCGTGGAGCGCTTCGTCGGCCAGGGCGCGCCGTACACCGCCCGTGGCCTGCTGCTCCCGGCCTCGTACCGGCCGCGTGCCGAGCCGCCCGCCACCGACCGCACCTGCCTGTCGGTCGCCCGCTGGCGGGACGAGGCGCGCGGCGGCAAGGGCGGCTGGGTCACCCAGGGCACCATGGACACCAACTGTTTCACCGTGCCGCAGCTTCCGTACCGGCCGTGAGGCGCCGCGTGCCGGGCGGCCGAGCCGGTGGCCGCACGCCTCGTGACGGGAGGGCCCGGGGCGGCATAGCTTGTGGCGATACAGCACGGAACGGAACTGACGAACAAAGATCCGGGAAAGTTCCGCGATGTTGCTACCGATGTCCTAACTCTTTCGGAACAAGTTGGCCAAACGCCTCAACCCGGAACCACGGCCCGAGGTCTAACCGTTCAGCAGACGGACGACCGAACGCGTCCGCGGGGCGGCCAAGGAACACGGGGACGGGATACCGGAACGGATGCACATCTCATTCCTGACGCATGTCCGCGGCATGGGGGAGACGACCCGGACGACGTACAACCCGGCCCCGGGGCGCGGGGCGTACGCAACCAAGGACGCGGCGCGAGCCGCTGTGAGAGGGGTGCGGACGGTATGAACGCGTCGACGCAACTGCCCGCGACGGGCGCCGGGACGGCCGCCGACCCCGGCAGCCGCCCGGCGGACGGAGCCGCGCAGCCGCTGCGCGCGGACTGCATAGCCGACTCCGCCGGCGGGCTCACCTTCGACATCACCGCCCCGCGGGGCAGCAGCACGGTCTGGAGCGCGGCGCTCGTGCTGCGCCCGCGCGACGGCGGCGAGGAGACCCGGCTGCCGCTCGGCCCGAACGGGACCGGACGGCTGCGCGCCGTGCTGCCCAGCACCGTCGCCCTCCCCGAGGGCCGCTGGAACGCCTACGCCGACCTCGGCGACGGCCGGGAGCCGCAGCGGCTGCTGCCCGGCGTCCACGACCTGCGCTCACTGGTGGACCGCCGGCCGCTGGCCGGCATCGGGCGGCTCGGCGTGCGCATCCCGTACACGACCGGCTCCGGCCGTCTCGCGCTGCGCAGCTGGCTGCGCGGACCGCACGCCGAGGCCGGTGACATCCTCGTCGACGCCGGCGGCATGACCGTGGTCGGCCGGCTGTACGGCGCCGCGCTCGGGCCGGGCGCCCGCGCCGAGGCCCGGCTCCGCCGCGGCGCGCCGGAAGCGGACGGTACGGCCGTGCCCGGCGCGACGGCGGGCCCGGCCATCACCGTCCCGCTCACCGGCGAGGGCCCCGGCTTCTCCTTCACGCTGCCCTACACGCAGCTGGCCGAACGCTGGGAGCGGGGCGGCGAGCACTGGGAGCTGTGGCTGCGCGCGGACGAGGGCGCCGAGCCGGTCCGTATCGCCCGGCTGCTCGACGACGTGCCGGAGAAGGAGGAGGTCTTCGTCTATCCGGCGCTGCCCGTCGGCTGCGTGGCGGGCCGGCTGCGCATCGGCCCGTACTACACGTCCGACAACGACCTGACGATCCGGGTCACGGACGGCCCGCCGGACACGGAAACGGCCGGCCGGTGACCGTACCGCCGTACGGCGCATAACACCGCGCACCCGGGGCACTCGGAGCAGCGGAGGTGCGAAACACATGGTTCCTGTTCTCTTGGTCCTGCTTCTCGCGCTGATCCTCTTCGGCGCGGGGTTTGCGCTCAAGGCACTGTGGTGGATCGCCGTCGCGGTGCTCGTCGTATGGCTGCTCGGATTCCTGTTCCGCTCCACGAGCGCGGGAGGCGGCCGTACCCGCTGGTACAGGTGGTAGACCGCGGACCGTAGCGGTCCGCTCTTCCCTCCGCAGGCACACGGCCCCCGGCACCGCCGGGGGCCGTCGACTTACCACCGAGCACTCACCGGGCGCGGTCGACCGGCGGTTCGGTCCGCACGATCTCGGGGTGGTGCAGGTCGAAGGCGGGTGACTCCGAGCGGATGCGGGGGATGGTCAGGAAGTTGTGGCGCGGCGGGGGGCAGGAGGTCGCCCACTCCAGGGAACGGCCGTAGCCCCAGGGGTCCTCCACCTCGACCTTCGTGCCGTACTTCGCCGTCTTCCAGACGTTGTAGAGGAACGGCAGCGTGGACAGGCCGAGCAGGAAGGCGCCGATGGACGACAGCGTGTTCAGCGTGGTGAAGCCGTCCGCCGCCAGGTAGTCGGGGATCCGCCGCGGCATGCCTTCCACCCCCAGCCAGTGCTGCACGAGGAACGTGGTGTGGAAGCCGGTGAAGAGCGTCCAGAAGTGCAGCTTGCCGAGCCGTTCGTCGAGCATCTTGCCGGTGAACTTCGGCCACCAGAAGTAGAAGCCGGCGAACATCGCGAAGACGACCGTGCCGAAGACGACGTAGTGGAAGTGGGCGACGACGAAGTACGTGTCGGTGACGTGGAAGTCCAGCGGCGGCGAGGCCAGGATCACGCCCGTCAGCCCGCCGAACAGGAAGCTCACCAGGAATCCGACGGCCCACAGCATGGGCGTCTCGAAGGACAGCGAGCCGTGCCACATCGTGCCGATCCAGTTGAAGAACTTCACGCCCGTCGGCACCGCGATCAGGAACGACATGAACGAGAAGAACGGCAGCAGCACCGCCCCCGTCGCGAACATGTGGTGCGCCCACACCACCACCGACAGCCCGGTGATCGCCATCGTCGCGCCGATCAGCATCACGTATCCGAAGATCGGCTTGCGGGAGAAGACCGGGATGACCTCCGTGATGATGCCGAAGAACGGCAGCGCGATGATGTAGACCTCGGGGTGCCCGAAGAACCAGAACAGGTGCTGCCACAGCAGCGACCCGCCCCACTGCCCCTCGAAGACCACCGAGCCGAAGCGCCGGTCCGCCTCCAGCACCAGCAGCGAGGCCGCCAGCACCGGGAAGGCGAGCAGCACGAGGATCGAGGTGAACAGCACGTTCCAGGTGAAGACCGGCATCCGGAACATCGTCATGCCCGGCGCGCGCATCCCGATGATGGTGGTGAGGAAGTTGACCGAGCCGAGGATGGTGCCGAAGCCGGAGAGCGCCAGCCCCATGATCCACATGTCGGCGCCGATGCCGGGGGAGCGGACCATCGAGCTGAGCGGCGCGTACGCGGTCCAGCCGAACGCCGCGCCGCCCGTCGACACCAGCAGACTGCCCAGCACGATCAGGCCGCCGAAGAGGAACAGCCAGTACGAGAGCATGTTCAGCCGCGGGAAGGCCACGTCGGGCGAGCCGATCTGCAGCGGCATGATCTCGTTGGCGAAACCCGCGAAGGCCGGGGTGGCGAACAGCAGCAGCATGATCGTGCCGTGCATCGTGAACGCCTGGTTGAACTCCTCGTTCGTCATGATCTGTAACCCGGGGCGGGCCAGCTCCGCCCGCATCAGCAGCGCCAGCAGGCCGCCGACCAGGAAGAAGCCGAAGGCGGTGACCAGATAGAGATGGCCGATCTTCTTGTGGTCGGTGGTCGTCAGCCAGTCCACCACCACCGCGCCGGGCCGCCGCGCCCGCACCGGCCCCGGGCTCGCCTCCACGGTCTCCGTACCCATCTGCGCCACCTCGTTCACCAAGAAACCACCGGTGGGCCGCCGGCTCACCGGTAAGGGACGTGCTCGGGCTCACGCCATGATGGCCGCCCGGCCCGCATCACGCGAGAGGGCGTGCGCAGCCCGGCCGGATCATTGCGGCACCCCGCGGGGTGCGCCGCGGTGTTCACTCCCGGGGCAGCAGCGGGCCCAACGGCCCCAGGTCGAGATTGAGTTCGTCCTTCCCGATGCCGTACCGCTCGCACAGCTCGCCCATCCGGCGCTCCAGCAGCATCAGCGTCAGGCCGATCCGCTCCTCCTGGTCCTCGGACAGATCGCCCTGGTCGACGCGGCGCAGCGCCTGCCGCTCCATGAGCTGGTGCAGCAGCTCCACCACGGTCAGCACCAGCCGCACCAGGTCCCGCTCCACGGTGTCCTCGTCCAGCTCGACGCGCCGGGTCATCCCGCCACCTCCTCGCAGTTCTCCGATGTCACGACCCCGGCTCCTCGAAGGGCGAGGGAATGTTGGCGTTCACCGAGCTGATCAGCGCCCGCAGGTCGATCCGTACGAGATCCACCTCCGCGATCCGCAGGGTGAGGTCGCCCGCGATGACCGCGCCGCCAGCCAGCAGCCGGTCCAGCAGGTCGACGAGGGCGATCTGCCGTTCGGCCAGGGGATTGTCCGAGACCGGTCCTGCCGCCGGGTAGGTCATACGGCGCCTCCGTCCGCGGCGGTGGGCTGCGGTGGCTGCGCGAAGGAGTAGGGGGCCCACGGCCCGGTCAGCTCGATCCGCACGCCGGGACTGCGGTCGGCCAGCTCGCCGACCAGCCCCGCGAACGCCCCCGCCTGCTCGCGCGGGATCAGGTAGGCGCCGTTGAGCACGTTGCGTCCGCTGACCCCGGACAGCCGGGCGTCCTGCGGGCGGTGCAGCCGGCTGCGCTCCGCGAACTCCTCCAGCGCCTCGTGGGCGGCGCGGGCCAGCTCGTCGGCGCGCCGCTGGGACTGCTCCCGGGCCTGCCGGTGGGCGAGCCGCCGGCGCAGGAAGTCACGGCCCGAGCCGTCGGCCGGCGCCTGGCGGGCGGAGCCGTTCGCGGGCACGGCCGGCTTGGCGGTGCCGGCGTCGTCGACGTACGCCTTCACGCCCCACTCCACCCGGCCTTCCAGGCTCACCAGCGTGCTCAGGAACTCCTCGGCGCGCTGCGCGAGCACCTGCCGGACACCGCGCTCGTCACGGTGCACGGTCACCAGGCGCAGCGGCAGCACGCAGAAGTGCGCGGCGGCGGTGTCCACCACACTGCGGTGCGCGCGGGCGGTGCGCTCCAGCCACGCCATGTCCTCCAGGTGCGCGCGCAGCGCCTCCTCCTCGAAGTCGGCGGCGGGCACCCGGGAGACCAGGGCGGCGAGGGCGCCCTCCGTGACGGTCTCCACGGGGGCGTCCGCGACGCCGAGCAGCCCGTCCTGCGGCCGGCTGCCGGCCCGGGCGACGGCGTAGGTGTACAGCAACTCGTCGCCTTGGGTACTCAATTGATCTCCTCTCGCGGCTCCTGCTCCTCCAGGGCGGCGATCCGCTCGCGCAGCCGCTCGTTCTCCCTGGCCAGTTCGCGGCGCCGGGCACCGGAGGACAGCGACGGGTCGTCGCGCCACCAGTCGATGCCCATCTCCTCCGCCCGCTCGACCGAGGCCACGATCAACCGGAGCTTGATCGTGAGCAGTTCGATGTCGAGCAGGTTGATGCGGATGTCACCGGCGATCACCACGCCCTTGTCCAGGACGCGTTCGAGGATGTCGGCGAGGTTGGCGCCGCCGTTGGAGGAGCCGTAGGGGGAGGGAACCTGGGAACTCATCGGGCCGGCTCCGGCTCCGGCTCGTACTCGGCGTCCTCCTCGTCCGCCGGCTCCTCCTCGTAGTCGTCAGCGGCCTCGTCCTCGTCCGTGGCCTCGTCGTCGTCCTCGTCCGCGGCTTCGTCCTCGTCGTCGTACGCGCCGTCGGCGTCGGAACCGGCCTCTTCGTCTTCCGCTTCCTCGTCCGCTTCCTCGTCCTCGTACGCGTCCTCGGCGTCCGGCTCCTCGTCGGCGCCTTCGGTGCCGCGCCGCTCCCCGGACTCCTCCCGCTCCTCGCGTTCGACGGCCTCGTCGTGGCCGACGACGACCTCGCCGTCGCGGATCTCGCCGCGCCACTCGCCGGTCGCCTCGCCGCGCATCATCACGAAGCGGCGGAAGTGCTTGAGGTCGAGCCGCGCGCGGCGGCCCTGCGCACGCCAGATGTTGCCGGTCTTCTCGAACAGGCCCTTCGGGTAGTACTCGATGACGAGCAGCACCCGGGTGAGGTTCGCGGCCAGCTCGTGGAAGGTGACCACGCCCTTGAGGGTGCCCTTGGCGCCCTCGGAGGTCCACGCGATCCGCTCGTCGGGGACCTGTTCGGTGGTGTGCGCCTTCCAGCTGCGGGTCGACCAGAAGACCTTGGCGCGCCAGTTGGAGTCGGTGTCGTCCGCGGACTCCACCCCCTGCACCCCCTTGGTGAAGGTGCTGAACTCCTGGAACTGCGTCCACTGGTTGTACGCCTCGCGGACCGGCACGCCCACGTCGACGTCCTCGCTGATCGTCACGTACTTGCCCTGGCCGCCGCCGCCCTTGCGCTTGCCGGTGAGCTTCCCGAAGGCGCCCTTGACGGTGTTCTTGGCGGTGTCCTTGACCGCGCCCTTGAGCGTGTCCTTGATGACCGGGCCCACCAGCCCTTCGCTGCGGCCCTCGGCCACGTCCGTGAGCCGGGTGGTGGCCTCGCCGAGCCGCTTCCCGGTGGCGACCAGCAGGCGCTGTGCCTGGGCCGCGGCGAACGAGGCGGCCTCCTCCTTGAGGCGGTCGACGGCCGGGTTGCCCGCCACGCTCTCCTTGACGGCGGCCACGGGACCGCCGGACTTCGAGTCAGCCACGGTCCTCACCGCCCGTCCGGCGCGCGGTGGCGCGGGCCGTCTTCTTCGCTGCCGAGGCGCTCTTCGCGGCGGTCTTCTTCGGGGCGGCGGACGCCTGCTTGGCGGGCCGCTTGCGCCGTTCCCGCGCGTCCCCGGTGCCGGATTCGGCGCCGGACTTGGCGCTGGACTTGGCGGATGCCTTCGAGCGCGCGCTCTGCTTCTTGGCGGCGCCCCGCCCGTCTCCCGAGGACTCCGAGGGCTCCTCCTCCGCCTCCTTGCCGCCGCGCCCGGACGCACCCGCGTCCAGCTGGTCGCGCACGTTCAGCGTCCGTTTGTGCAGGCTGTCCGCCAGGGAGTCGAGGCGCTTGGTGACCAGCGCGCCGGTCGCCGCCTTGCCCACGCCCTTGAGGTCGCCGCGCAACTGCTCGCGCAACTCCTTGAGCTGCGGATTCGCGGCTATCTGGTCGTTGACCAGAGAGAGGAGTTGCTGCGGGCTGAGGTTCAGGCGCTTGCCCAGGACCATGCTGCCGATACCGATGGCGAGCTTGGCCTTTTTCGTACGGCCGAGCAGATAGCCTCCGGCGACGGCCAGCACCAGTGCCGGCCGGTTCTTCATATCGGGGATCTCCTCAATGTCTGTGCGGTGGTTGACACGGGCCCGGCGGGCCGGGCGGCGGTTACGCCCCGGACTGCTGCTGCCGCTGCCGCAGTTCCTCCAGCCGGTCCAGCAGTTCGTCCTCGCGCCGGTCGAACTCCGCCTCGTCGATCCGCCCGGCGTCCAGCTGGTCCGCCAGCTCCCGCAGTTCCCGCTGGACCGCGGCCGGGTCGTAGTACTGCCGCTCGGCCTCGGTGAGGACCTGCCGCAGCACCCAGCCGGTCCCGCGCACGGGAGCGGCCGGAAGCAGCAGCAGTTCCTTGATCAGGCCCACCGGTCACTCCGCGGCGGCGGACTGCAGGGGGCGCACGAAGCTGTACGGCGGCAGCGGCCCGTTGACGAGCAGCTCCAGGTGCGGGTTCTCGGTGCCGAGCCGGTCGGCGGCCTCCAGGAACGCGGCCGCGTCCTCGCGCCGCATCAAGAAGGACAGGTTGACCAGCCAGCCGGAGCCCTCGGGCCCGGGGCAGGACTGTTCCGACCTGGGCGTGAGCGCCGTCTCGACGGTGTGCGCGTCGGCGACCTCGCGGGCCCGCACGGCGTTGGCGACCAGCTCGCCGAGGCGCAGCTTCTCCTGGTACGCGCCGCCGCCGGATGCCTGGTTGGCCTCGTTGAGGGCCCGGATCTCGGGCTCCTCGGTGAGCACCCGGCGCAGGACCTCCTCCTCGCGGTGGGCCGCCTTCACGTTGTACTCGACCCGCCCGTTGAGGTCGTCCAGCTGCGCCTTGTAGTGCTCGGCGTGCTCGGCCAGCACCTCGTGGACCGCCTCGTCGCTGTCCGACAGCGAGCCGAAACGCAGCGGCAGCACCGCGCCGACCGCGCCGGCCTCGGTCAGCACGTGCTGGTGGGCGAGCAGGTCACGGCGCTTGGGCCGGAGCTTGTCGGGGCAGTCGCTGACGACCGCCGCCAGCTCGCCCTCGCGGACGACGCGGACCGGGCGCGGCGGGTCGCCGATGCCCAGCAGCTCGTGCTCGGGCGCCGGGTGGTCGGCGCGGGCGATGCCGTAGACGTACGTGCTCACTCGTTCTCCTCCTTCTTACGGGAGGCGGCGCGCCGGGGCCGGCGCTGCGGCTCGCCCTCGCTCTCTGCCTTGTCCCGCCCCTGTCCGATCGCGTCGGCGAAGGTCTCGGCCGCGCCCGACAGGGCGCCCTTGGACTTGCCCTTGGCGCCGGACTCGGTGACCTGGCCGACGACGTCGGGCAGGCCGGGGCTCTTGTTGGCGCCGGTCTCCAGGTCCAGGCGGTTGCAGGCCTCGGCGAAGCGCAGGTAGGTGTCGACGCTGGCCACCACGACCCGGACGTCGATCTTCAGGATCTCGATGCCGACCAGTGAGACGCGGACGAACGCGTCGATCACCAGGCCGCGGTCGAGGATCAGCTCCAGTACGTCGTAGAGGCCACTGGTGCCGCCCCCGCCCCCGGACTGCTGTTGTGCCGGGACAACGGTCATGTCTGTGGTCTTCCTCTCGCGCGCTCGTAGCGGCTGACGCGCCGGTAGCCCGTGAGCATGCCGTCGGGGTCGAGAGTCACCTCGTACAACGCCATGAGGCTCATCGTCTCGGGCACCCGGGCGAGCTCCAGCACCTCGGTCTCCAGGACCCAGCCGTCCTCGGTCTTCTCGAACCGGGACACCGTCTCGGGGTTCAGACCGGTCAGCTCGGCGAGCTGTTCCCGGGCCGAACGCAGGAGTTCGGGTGCACTGGGGCCGGCGGACGCCGCTCGGTGGTTGCTGCTTCTGTCCGGTGTGTTCGCTGTGTTGTCTCCCATGGGCTCCTCGGCAACAGCGAGTACCGCGCGGCGGGGCGCTCAAACCCGCCGACCGGGCCCGATGCGTGCGAAATATGCGCGGACGGCGTGCCGTCGGCCAATTCCCCGGCGTCGAATACCGGCAATTCGGTGTACGGAATTGGCTGCTGACGGTGAATTGATTACCGGCCGCCTCGCGCCCGCCCGGCGGCCTCCGGAGGGCCCCGATCAAGGGGAAATTCAGCCGACCTGGATTCCCACCCGGTTGGGGCAGTGGCGGGCTCGTACGGGTGAAGGGAGTTACGGCAAACACGTACCGCCGCGCTGTGACAGAAGTGTGACCAATGGCGGACCGGACGGGTACCGCAGTGTGGCATCCCGGCCCTTCCACCGCCTTCCCGGTACGCCTACGGTGGCTGCCATGGCACCGGTACCGAAGTCCCCGTACGAACCCGACGACGACCCCGAGACCTATGTCGGGCTGGCTCAGGAGGCGGCCGAGGAACGCGCCCGCGCACGCGGCTGGACCACGGTCCGCTCCCTCGCCCCGGGCACGATCATCACCATGGAGTACCTGGGGGGCCGGCTGAACTTCGAGGTCGAGGACGGCGTCGTGACCCGCACCTGGAAGGGCTGATCCGCGGCCGTGTGACGGCCCGTGAGCGCGGAGCGCAGCAGACGGCCCCGGCCGCTCCTGGTGGAGCGCCGGGGCCGTCCGCCGCGGGGAGAAGGCTGTGCGTACCGTCCCCGCATGCCGGGCCGGAGGTCAGCTGCCCCCGGTGCGCCCGCGGGCCGGGGCCGGGGCCAGCGGCCCGGTGCGCGGCGCGCGGTCGGCGTGCGGCGGCCGGCGGCTGCCGGTCGGGGTGACCGGGGTGCGCTCCGAGCGGGCCGTGTGCGGCCGCGGCGGGTGGTGCGGGCGGCCCTCCGGGGTGCGGGCGGCACCGCCGGAGCGGTTGGTGCCGGCGACCACCGCCTCCGGCACCAGGACCTCGTCCTCGGGTGCGGGCCGCTGCGCGGACAGTCCGGCGTGGGCGTTCGCCGGCGCGGGTACGGGGGTGAGCAGGCGGCCGGCCCGCAGCCGCAGCCACAGGGCCGTCAGCCGGGCGTCGGCCCACTCCATCGCGGGCTCGAACCAGGGCAGCGCCAGCAGCACGAGCAGTCCGGCGGCCCAGCCCAGCAGCACATCGCTGACCCAGTGGGTACCGAGGTAGACGGTGGTCATGCCGACGCCGAGGGCGCCGAGCGCTGCGATCACGGACAGTGCCCGGCGGCGCAGCGGCGTGGTCGCCAGGTAGGCCAGTACGCCCCAGGTGACGACGGCGTTCGCGGTGTGGCCCGAAGGAAATATATCGCCGCCGAGCCACATCTCGTTGGCGCCGATGGTGGTCGCGTAGTGCGGGCCGAGCCGGCCCATGCCCAGCTTGGCGGCGCCCGCGGTGATGTTGAGCAGCAGCAGCGAGGTGCCGAGCACCAGCAGCGGGTGGAGGTTCTTCGTCCGCCAGCAGCGCCAGCCCAGCCAGGCCGCCACGGCGACCGCGGTGGGGCCGCGCTGGCCCAGGACCACGAAGTAGTCGAGGAAGGCGTGGATCTCCGGCCACTGCTTGTACGGCCTGAAGAGCATGGCCTGCCAGTCGAAGGTGACCAGCCATGTGGAGGCGAGCACACCGGCCACGATCGCCACGTACACCGCCAGCGTGCCCCCGAACAGCCACCAGCGTGTCCGGGTCATGCGTGGTGGGGGGCGGTCGGCCGGGTGCTCCTCCATCTGGTCGAGCTTGTCATCGGTACGCACTCAATCGACGTTACCGCGTGTGATGTCGGTGCCTGGTCAAACTGTGAGCTTTGTAATGACGATGTGATGTGCAATGTGTCTCAATCGGGACTTTGGTCAGTGGTTTTCGGAAGGAATTCGCCGACGGCCGGCTAATGGTCGCCGCGGCCGCCGGAAGCGGTCCGTAGCCGGTCCTTCCAAATTCGCCGGAAGAGTTTATCGCCGATTCGTGCGGCTGTCGCGGCCCGTTTCCCTCGGCGGGTGTTTCGGAGCGGAATATTCCGTTCACGGCGGGCCCGAACCGTTCAGCCAGACCGCCCCGTACACCGCGGAGCCCGCGGCGGCCAGGCCCGTCACCGTCCAGGCCCATGCCGGACGCCACCGCGCCAGCCCGGCGGCGAGTGGCAGCAGCAGCGGAAACGCCGGCAGCATCAGCCGCGGCTTGGAGCCGAAGTACCCCTTGGCGGTCAGCGCCAGCAGCAGGACGGCACCGCTGTAGACGAGCAGCGGAAGCGGCTGTCCGCGGCGCGCGCCCAGTACGTACAGCCAGACCACCAGCGCGACACCGGCCAGCAACCCCAGACCGGCCGGGAACCCGAGGTCCCACAGGAACGAGGCGAAGGCGGCGCCCCCGTCGAAGCCGTTGCCCCAGCCGCCCTGAATGTCCAGGTACGCGGTGAGACTGCCCTCCCGGGCGCCCACCCACAGGAAGTACCCGCACCAGCCCAGGGGCGCCAGCAGCACGCCGAGCAGCATCCGCCGGTGCCGGGCCGGGCGCGGTCCGCCGTCCGGCGCGCGGTCCCGCCACAGCGTCACCGCCGCGGTGATCCACACGGCCGCCACCACCGCGGCCCCCACCGGCCGGGTCAGCCCCGCCAGCGACGCCAGCACGCCCGCGCACACCCACCGCCCGGTCAGCACGCCGTACACGCCCCACGCCGCGAGCGCGGTGAACAGCGACTCCGAATACGCCATCGACTGCACGATCCCGACCGGCAGCGCCGCCCACAGCGCGGCGAGCGCGACCCCGGCCCGCGGCCCGTGCAGCCGCTCGCCGGCCAGGTACAGCGCCCAGGCGGCGGCGAGCGACGCCAGCCAGGACACCACCATCCCGGCGTCCGCGGCCGACAGCGGCGACAGCGCGGACAGCGCGCGTTCCAGCCACGGAAGCAGCGGGAAAAAGGCCAGATTCGAGTGCACGTCCCCGTTGGCCAGCTGGACGCTGTAGCCGTAGCCCTGCTCCGCGACGCGGGTGTACCAGAGCGAGTCCCAGCGGGCGGCGAGCAGCGTGTGCCAGTCCTTGCCGTGCGCGGCGGACCACGCGGCCAGCACGAGGACGCCCAGGACCCGGATCGCGGCGAACGCCAGCAGCGCCGGGGCCGCCCGGCGCAGTGCGGCCGGCGCCCGGCGCCCCGGCGCCGGCCGCCGTACCGCTGCGGTGGTGGCAAGATCGTTCATCAGGCCGATTATCCAGTGGCCGGAGTCCGGCGCCCGCCAGCGGGTATGGGAACCGCCAAGCCCTGCGATGCGCGTCTCATCGTGAGGTGAGCCACGCGTCACGTCACGCGACTCGCGTAGTCTGACGTCTCAACTCGCCCGTGCCGCCGGTTCCGCCGGGGCGTTTTTCGCGCCCTGATCCGCGGCAGCGAGAGCATGACAGGAGGTACGCGAATGTCCGGGACGACCACGTCCGGCAGCGAGCGGACGGCGGGTGTTCCCCGGCATGGAGGCGGCGGCGCAGGCCGCTGGACCGTTCTGGTCGTGCTCTGCGTCAGCCTGCTGTTCGTCGCGCTGGACACCACCATCCTGTACGTGGCGGTGCCCTCGGTCACCGAGGACCTGCGCCCCGGGCCGGTGGAACTGCTGTGGATCGTGGACATCTACCCGCTGATCGCGGCGTCGCTGCTCATCCTGTTCGGCACCCTCGGCGACCGGGTGGGCCGCCGCCGCATCCTGCTCCTGGGGTACGGCCTGTTCGGCGCGGCCTCGGCCGCCGCCGCGCTGGCGCCCAACCCGCAGACGCTGATGATCGCCCGCGCGCTGCTCGGCATCGGCGGCGCGATGATCATGCCGGCGACGCTGTCGATCCTGCGCCAGGTCTTCCCCGACCGGCGCGAACGGGCGGTCGCGATCGGCGTGTGGAGCGCGGTGGCCGCCGTCGGCGCCGCCGTCGGCCCGGTCCTCGGCGGCTTCCTCGTCGAGAACTTCTGGTGGGGCTCGGTCTTCCTCATCAACATCCCGATGATGGCGGTCATGGCCCTGATAGGCCGCTGGCTGCTGCCGGAGTCCCGCGGCGAGCGCAACGGGCCCTGGGACACCGTCGGCGCCGTCGTCGCGGCGCTCGGCGTGCTCGGCGTCGTCCTCGGCGTCAAGCGCCTGGGCAGCGGCGAGGCACTGATCGGCCCGACCACGCTGGGTTCCATCCTCGTCGGCACCCTGCTGCTCGTCGTCTTCGTACGGCGCCAGCGCAAGCGGGAGCACCCGCTGATCGACATGCGGCTGTTCGCCCGCCCGGCCTTCGGCACGTCCGTCGGCTGCATCGTGCTGGCGATGCTCGCCCTCGTCGGGCTCCAGCTGATAGCCGTCCAGTACCTCCAGCTCGTGCTGGGCCTGAGCCCCCTGGAGACCGGCCTGCGGATGCTGCCGCTGGTCTTCGCCGCGATGGCCGCCGGGCTGGCCGGCTCGAAGGTCCTCCAGGCCGTCGGGCCGCGGGTGATGGTCTCGCTGGGCTTCGTGCTCACCGCGGCCGCCGTGCTCTGCCTGACCGCGATGGACGAGACGGACCGCCCCTGGCTGCTCGTCCTCGGCTTCGTGCTGCTCGGCTTCGGCTTCCAGAGCACGCTCTTCGGCGCCTACGAATCGATGCTCAGCGAGGCCCCGGCGGAGCAGGCGGGCGGCGCCGCGGCCATCGGCGAGACCTCCTACCAGCTCGGCGCCGGCATCGGCGTCGCGCTCCTCGGCAGCGTCATGAACGCCGCGTACGCGCCGGGGCTGACCCATGTGGACGGCGTCCCCGCCCAGGCGTCCGCCTCGGCGGCGCACTCCCTGGGGGAGGCGTACAAGGTCGCCTCCTCGCTCGGCGGCTCGGCCAAGGACGTACTGCGGGACGTGGCGCAGGGCGCCTTCGTGCACGGGCTGCACGTCACGCTCGTCGCCAGCGCCCTGTTGCTGCTGGTCGGCGCGGCGATCGCGCTGCGGCTGCCGCGCAAGGCCGCGGACGCGGGGGACCGCACCGACGACGACGCGCGCTGCGACACGGCACCGGCGTCCGCGAACTCGGGCAGGTGACCGGGGCCGGGGGGTGACCTGCGGCGGGGGCCCTTGCCGCCGCGCCGCGGCCCGCCGTACCGTCGGACGCGATAACTACCGCCGCTAGTTTTCGTGCGCGCAGCTACCGCCGGAGGCCCCGCCATGTCCGCAACCCCGTCCCCGCAGCTCCCGCCGTTCGACGCCGCCGACCCGCTGGGCCTCGACGACCTGCTGACCGACGAGGACCGGGCGGTGCGCACCACCGTCCGCCAGTGGGCCGCCGACCGGGTCCTGCCGCACATCGCCGACTGGTACGAGCGCGGGGAACTGCCCGGCATCCGGGAACTCGCCCGCGAACTGGGCTCCCTCGGCGCCCTCGGCATGACGCTGACCGGCTACGGCTGCGCGGGCGCCTCGCACGTCCAGTACGGCCTGGCCTGCCTGGAGCTGGAGGCGGCCGACTCCGGCATCCGCTCGCTGGTCTCCGTACAGGGCTCGCTCGCCATGTACGCGATCTGGCGGTTCGGCTCCGAGGAGCAGAAACAGCGCTGGCTGCCGGGCATGGCCGCGGGCGAGACCATCGGCTGCTTCGGCCTCACCGAGCCGGACCACGGCTCGGACCCGGGCAGCATGCGGACGTACGCCAAGCGGGACGGCGGCGACTGGGTGCTGACCGGCCGCAAGATGTGGATCACCAACGGGACGGTGGCCGGCGTCGCCGTCGTCTGGGCGCAGACCGACGACGGCATCCGCGGCTTCCTCGTCCCGGCCGGTGCCCCCGGCTTCACCGCGCCCGAGATCAAGCACAAGTGGTCCCTGCGCGCCTCGGTCACCAGCGAACTGGTCCTGGACGAGGTGCGGCTGCCCGCCGACGCCGTACTGCCCGGCGCCACCGGGCTGGGCGGCCCGCTGCGCTGCCTGAGCCACGCCCGGTACGGGATCGTGTGGGGCTCGATGGGCGCCGCGCGCGCCAGCTTCGACGCGGCGCTGGACTACGCCCGCACACGCGAACAGTTCGGCAGGCCCATCGGCGGCTTCCAGATCACCCAGGCGAAGCTGGCCGACATGGCCGTGGAACTGCACAAGGGCGTGCTGCTCGCCCACCACCTGGGGCGGCGCTTCGACGCGGGACGGCTGCGGCCGGAACAGATCAGCTTCGGCAAGCTCAACAACGTGCGGGAGGCGATCGAGATCTGCCGTACGGCGCGGACGATCCTCGGCGCGAACGGCATCTCGCTGGAGTACCCCGTCATGCGGCACGCCACGAACCTGGAGTCGGTGCTCACCTACGAGGGCACCGTCGAGATGCACCAGCTCGTGCTGGGCAAGGCGCTCACCGGCCTCGACGCGTTCCGGTAAAGGCAAAGGCCGGGGGCCCGGGGGCGACCCCTGGACTCCCGGCCGAGATACCCCGTGGCCCCTCAGCTCTGGTTGCTGCGTTTCCCGGGGGCAACCCCCGGACTCCCGGCCGAGATACCCCGTGCCCCCTCAGCTCTGGTTGAAAAAGCCGCCTTCGCCGCGGCGGCGGCCGGGCTCGCCGTTGAGGACCCGGTAGTCGGCCGGGGTCAGCAGGAAGACCCGGGTGGCCACCCGCTCGATGGAGCCGCGCAGGCCGAAGGTCAGCCCGGCCGCGAAGTCCACCACGCGCTTGGCGTCGGCGGACTCCATCGCGGTCAGGTTGACGATGACCGGGACGCCCTCGCGGAACAGCTCGCCGATGCCGCGGGCGTCCCCGAAGCCGTCCGGGGTGACGGTGGCGATGCGGGTGCCCTGGTCCTGGGCGCTCTCGTCGGTGACCTGGACGCGCGGGTCGGTCACCCAGGGGTTGTTCCCGGTGCTGCCGGCCTCGGACCCCTCGGCGTAGTCGTCGTCGTAGTAGCGCTCGTCGTCGTTGTCGTCGACGAGGCCCAGCCAGGCGCTTGCCTTGCGTACCGATCCCATTGACGCCTCCTCTCACCCGCGGTCTGTGTGCCCGCACCTCTATCGTCGTCCATGATGCGGATGCTGTGCCAAGTGGATAGCCGCCGCACGGGGGGTTCGTGACACATCTGGTGCAAAGAGGGTGGCATGGCGTCAGAACTGGGAAGAGTCGCGGGAACTGACAGTGTGAAGGCTGTCACATTGAGTGCTGGAACGTCCAGTGCCGGACCGGTACCCGATCCCTCTCGTGCCCAAACAGGCCGGATCTCGATCGGCCCTCGTACGGATGATGACCCTTCCGTGTCGTGCACAGGTTGGGGTGAATCCGGCGGGGTGGGGTGAATCCGGCGCGAAGGGGGGAGGGAATGCCCCGCTTCGTCACGTGACGGCCAGGTGTTTCTCGAAGGGCAGCGGGCCGATCGTCTCCGGATCGGCGGACAGGTCGAAGAGGGGCCGGTAACCGGCGGCGAGGTAGAGCCGCTTGGCCTCCGGCTGGCGCGGGCCCGTCGTCAGGTATATACGGCGGTAGCCGTGGGCGGCGGCGTCGCGTTCCAGGGTGTGCAGGACGTGGCGGGCCAGCCCGCGGCGGCGGTGTGCGGAGTGCGTCCAGATCCTCTTCAGCTCGGCCGTTCCCGCGTCGTACCGGCGGTACGCGCCGCCGGCGACGGGTGACCCGCGCTCCAGGAGCAGCAGGAACGCGCCGCCGGGCGGTTGGAACGCCTCGGGCGGGTACTCCTCGTCAAGGCTGACCGGTTTGTGGTAGCGCGTGCTGTATTCGTGGGTCAGCTCTTCGAGCAGGGGCCGAGCCAGGGGATCGGTGACGGTGGTGTGGAGCAGGGTGAGCTCCGCCGGGAGCGGGGCGGGGTGGAAAGTCGTCACGGGTGCTCCGCGCCCTTCTTGAAGCGTGCGGGAGGAACCGGGGAAGCCGTGCTGTGCTGCGAGGGGAGGGGGCGCCGGCGGGGCGCGGGTGTGTGAAGGCGCGGCGGAAGAGGGGAGGCGATGCCGCGTGGAGCCCGGCCGGGCGATCGCGGGGCCGGGAGGGGCAGGGGGTCAGCTCAACAGGACGACGACCACACTCGACCGAAGTCGATGTGGTCGCGGGTGACCAGCCGCTGCCATGAGTACATGCGGCTAAGTGGAACAGGCATCCGGTTTCCCGTCAACCGTGATGTGGACCACGGCTCACAGTGCGGACGGCCTTGACAACAGGGCGTGTTGGCCGCATAGCCTCAAGGATCGGCCGCGCTGAGGGGCGTGGCCGGTGACGGCCCTGTGCCGCGTGTGTGAAGGCGCTCGACTCCCCAGTGGGATCACTGCGTCCACGGAGCCTTCGCGCATGTCTGTCAACAACCACGCGGCGCCCGCCTTGACATCGCCGCGCACCTTCCGCCCCTCCTCCTCTTCGCCGCACCAGCTCGGGCCCGGTCTCCGGTGAGGCCCGCCGTCGTGATCGTCGGTGCGGGTCCGCGCGGCACCGGCCTGGTCGAACGCATCGCCGCCAACGCCCCCGAGCTGTACGGCGGCGGGCCGCTGGACCTGCACCTGATCGACCCCTACCCGCCCGGCGGCGGCCGTATCTGGCGCCGCGACCAGTCCCCGCTGCTGTGGATGAACTCGACGGCGGAGGACGTCACCATGTTCACCGACGAGACCGTCGAGCAGGAGGGGCCGGTACGCAACGGGCCCTCGCTCGCGGAATGGGCCGGCCGGGTCTGGTCGGGGGAGATCCGAACCGACCCCGAACTGCCCGCAGAGATAAGCGAGTTAGGGCCGCAGGCGTTCGCCGGGCGGCAGGTGCAGAGCGCCTACCTGGAGTGGGTGTACGAGCAGTCGGTGGCCGCGCTGCCGCCGGGCGTCACCGTGCACGAGCACCGCCGCCGGGCGGTGCGCGTCGCGGGCCCGCGCGACGGCCGGCAGCAGGTGTGGCTGGAGGGCAGCCCCACTCCGCTCGCCGCCGACCTCGTCGTCCTCGCCCTGGGCCACCTCGACGCGCAGCTCCCGCCGGACCAGCGGGCGCTGGCCGCCTTCGCGGAGCGGCACCGACTGGCGTACGTGCCCGCCGACTTCACCGCCGATGCCGACCTGGACGGGCTGGCCCCCGGCGAACCGGTGATCGTACGCGGCTTCGGGCTGGCCTTCGTCGACCTGATGGTCCTGCTGACCGAGGGGCGCGGCGGCTCGTACGGGACGGGGCCCGGCGGCGAACCGGTGTACCGGCCGTCGGGGAAGGAGCCGGTCCTCCACGTCGGCTCGCGGCGCGGCGTCCCGTACCACTCCAAGCTGGGCTACACATGGCAGGGCGAACGGCCGCCGCTGCCCCGCTTCCTGGGGCCCGCACAGGTCGACGAGCTGCTCGCCGGGCCCGGCCGCATCGACTTCCGGCGCGACGTCTGGCCGCTCGTCAACAAGGAACTGGGCTTCGCCCACTACTACCGCCTGTTCACGGCACACCCGGAGCGGGTCCGCGCCGAGTGGACCGCCTTCGAGGAGAAGTACGCGGCCGCCGAACCGCTCAGCGCCGAACTGCGGGCGCTGGTCGCCGCCGCCGTGCCCGACCCCGCCGACCGCCTCGACCTGGACGCCCTGGACCGGCCCCTCGCCGGCCTCCGCTACCCCGGCACGGACGCCCTCCAGGACGGCCTGCGCGGCTACATCGAGGCCGACCTCGCCCGCAGGCACGACCCCGCGCACAGCCCCGACCTGGCGGTCTTCCTCGCCCTGCTGTCGGTCTACGGGCAACTCGTGCGGATCGGGGACCACGGCCCGTGGTGGCACGGGTTCTTCAGCTACCTGGCCTCCGGGCCGCCGGGACCGCGGCTGCGGCAGCTGCTCGCTCTGTCCAGGGCCGGTGTGGTGCGCTTCCTCGGCGCCAACACCACCGTTACGGCGGATCCGGAACGCGGTGTGTTCCGGGCCGGCGGCGACAGCGTCCCGGGCGCCTTCGTGGAGGCTCGCGCGCTGGTGGAGGCGCGGCTTCCGGAGCCCACCGTGGCGGCGACGAAGGACACCCTGTTGCGCGCCCTGTACGACGACGGCGCCGCCTCGACCGCCACCGGCCTGCTCGCCGTCGACCCGCTCGACAGCCGGGTGCTGGACCGCGCCGGGCGGCCGCACCCGCGCCGCTTCGCGCTCGGCCCGTACACCGACGCCCGCTCCGCCGGGGCGTTCGCCAGGCCCCGTACCAACGCGCCCTCCTTCCGGCAGAACGACGCCACGGCGCGCGCCCTGCTCCGCTTCCTGCGCGAGCGTGCCGGACCGGCGCCCGCCCGCTGTGCCGCGCCCGCCCCGCCCGTGCCCGCCCACGCCCCCGAGGATTCCCATGCCCCTGACCAGTGATCCGAGCCTCGGCGAGGCAGCGCCCGCGCCGCGGTCCGGCCCGCCGCAGGCCGCGGCGCCGGACGACGACGCGGCGCTGAAGGTCGTTCCCGTACGCCGCCCCTGGCGCTGGCTCGCCGTCGCGGTCACCGCGGTGCTCGTCGTCCAGTTCGACCACGGCCTGGTCACCAATCCGGCCTGGGAATGGGAGGTGTTCGCCCGGTTCTTCACCGCGCCGGCCATCCTCGGGGCCGTCTGGACCACGACGCCTACTTCGGCCCCCACCCGACCGCCGCCACCACGAAGAAGGGCAGCGGCCTGGTACGCGCCTATGCCGCGGCCCTGCGGCACGTCATCGGCACCGGGCAGTACGGCCGGGTGCCGGCCCGCTGGGGCCTGGGCAGCGAAGCCGTACGGACCTCGGAAATCAACCCGCGCGGCCTGCCCGGCGCCGCCGGATAGCGGCCCCCGCCGACCGGCGCACCCGTGACCCGCAAACAACGGAAAGGCCACCGTCATGTCCGTAACCCCCTGCTCCCTGCGCCCCCTGCACCTCGCCTTCGCGCTCGACACCCCGGGCCGCAGGGCGCGCCGCGGCCCCGAGATCTACGACGCGGAGCACTACGTCCGCCTGGCGCGGCTCGCCGAACACGGCGCCCTGGACTTCGTCACGCTCGGCGACTCCTTCGCCCGGCCGGGCCCGGACGCGCTCGCCGTACTGGCCAGGGTCGCGCCGCGCACCGGGCGCATCGGCCTGGTGCCGGCCGTCACCACCACCCACACCGAGCCGTTCCACGTGTCGACCGCCGTGAACACCCTGGACTGGGTCAGCCGCGGGCGCGCGGGCTGGACGGTCGAGGTGTCCCGGAGCCAGGCCGAGGCCGACCTGTTCGGCCGCCGCGACGCGGCGCCCGCCGACGCGCTCTGGAGGGAGGCGGGGGAGGTCGCGGACGTGGCCGCCCGGCTGTGGGACAGCTGGGAGGACGACGCGGAGATCCGCGACGCCGCCACGGGCCGGTTCGTCGACCGCGACAAGCTGCACTACGTCGACTTCCGCGGCACGTCCTTCTCCGTGCGCGGCCCCTCCATCACGCCCAGGCCGCCGCAGGGCCGCCCCGTCGTCGCCGTCGACGCGACCGCGGGACCCGCGCGGGAGGTGGCCGCCGCGCACGCGGACATCGCGTTCGTACGGGCCGAGGACCCCACCACGGCGGGCGCCGCCCGCGCCGAACTGCGCCGGCGCGCCGACGCGCTGGGCCGGGACCCGGACCGGCTGCTGGTCTTCGCCTCGCTGCCCGTCGAGCTGTACTCCTCCGGCGACGCCGTCGGGCTCGCCGAGCTGATCGGCGACTGGCACACCGACGGCGTGGCCGACGGCTTCCACCTGCGGCCCGCCGACCCCGGCCGCGACCTCGCCCTGCTCGTCGACGCCACGGTCCCGGTGCTCCAGCACCGCTGCCTGCTCCGCCGCTTCTACCCGGGCGCCACCCTGCGCGAGCACCTCGGCCTGCCGCGCCCGGCCAACCGCTACGCACCGGTCCGGAAGGTCTCCTCGTGACCACGTCCGACAACAGGCGCCTGCACCTGGCGGCGCACTTCCCCGGCGTTAACAACACCACCGTATGGGCCGATCAGGGCGCCAAGTCCCAGATCGACTTCTCCTCCTTCGAACACCTCGCCCGCACCGCCGAGCGCGGCCGCTTCGACTTCTTCTTCCTCGCCGAGGGCCTGCGGCTGCGCGAACACAAGGGGCGCATCCACGACCTGGACGTCGTGGGCCGCCCGGAGTCGCTCACCGTGCTGAACGCGCTGGCGGCGGTCACCGACCGGCTGGGCCTGGCCGCCACCGTCAACACCACCTTCAACGAGCCGTACGAACTCGCCCGCCGCCTGGCGACCCTGGACCACCTCAGCGCGGGCCGCGCCGCCTGGAACGTGGTCACCACCTCCGACGCGTTCACCGGCGAGAACTTCCGCCGCGGCGGCTACCTGGACCGCGCCGACCGCTATACCCGCGCCGCCGAGTTCGTCGCCACCGCACGCGAACTGTGGGACTCCTGGCCGGGCGAGGCGCCGCGGCCGGTCGCGCACCGGGGCCGGCACTTCGGCGTCCGGGGCGCGTTCACCCTCCCGCGCAGCCCGCAGGGCCACCCGGTCGTCATCCAGGCGGGCGACTCGGCCGAGGGCCGCGACTTCGCCGCCGCCACCGCCGACGTGATCTTCACCCGGCACAGCGGGCTGGCGGCGGGGCAGGAGTTCTACGCCGACGTCAAGGGCAGGCTGGCCGCCCACGGCCGCGGCGAGGACTCCCTGAAGATCATGCCGGGGGTCACCTTCGTCCTCGGCGACACCGCGGCCGACGCCCAGGAGCGGGCCGCCGCGATCCGCCGCCAGCAGGTCTCGCCGCAGAACGCGCTGCTCGCCCTCGAACAGGTCTGGGGCGTGGACCTGTCCGCGTACGACCCGGACGGGCCGCTGCCGGACTTCGACCCCGAGCCGGACTCCGGGCTGGCCCAGGGCCGCGTCCGGATCGGCGACCCCAAGGCGGTCGCGGACCGCTGGCGCGCGCTGTCCGAGGCCAAGGGCCTGTCGATACGGGAGACCGTCATCGAGACCACCGGGCGGCAGTCCTTCGTCGGCACGCCCGCGGCCGTCGCCGAGGAGATGGCCGCCTTCGTGGCCGCCCGCGCCGCCGACGGCTTCATCCTCGTACCGCACCTCACCCCCGGCGGCCTGGACGACTTCGTGGACCGGGTGGTGCCGCTGCTCCAGGAGCGCGGCGTACTGCGCACGGAATACGAGGGCACGACGCTGCGCTCGCACCTCGGGCTGCCGGACCCCGCGAGCCCGCTGTGGAAGGGTTGACCGTCATGAGCACCACCGGCACACAGGCAGAGCGCGACTGGCAGACCTGGCACGAGCGGCGCACCGAGGAGCTGTCCCGGCCCTACGGCCCGGCGGCGCTGACTGCCACGCACTGGCTCGCCGACTTCCCCGGCGGCCGCCTCGACGGCGTACCGGGCCACTGGAGCACGGACGGCGAGGCCGTGGCCCTGCGCGCGGCCGCCGCCGACGGGCTGACCGTCGACGGGGCGCCGCTGGACGGCACCGTACGGCTCGGCGCCGACACCGCCCCCGAGGCCGCCCGGGTGGCACACGGCGCACGGCGGCTGCCGGTGCTGCGCCGGGAGGGACAGTGGGCCGTACGGGTCTTCGACCCCGGCTCCGAGGCGCGGCGCACCTTCGGCGGGATCGACGTCTTCCCCTACGACGAGCGTTGGGTACGCCCCGGGCTGTTCCGGCCGTACGCCGCCGGGCGCACCGTCCAGGTGCCCAACGCCGACGGGCAGCGGCGCGGCCTCGGGCTCGCCGGCGAACTGGCCTTCACGCTGGACGGCGACGAGCACACGCTCCAGGCCGCCGTCGAGGCCGACGGCTCGCTGTGGGCGGTGCTCGCCGACGCCGGCAGCGGGACGGAGAGTTACCGCTTCCGCTTCCTGCGGCCGCCGGCCCCCGCGCCGGACGGCACGGTGCGGGTGGACCTCAACCGCACCCTGCTGCCGCCGTGCGCCTTCGCCGACCACTTCGTCTGCCCCTTCCCGCCGCCCGGCAACACCCTGCCCTTCGTCCTGCGCGCGGGGGAGCGGAACCGCCTGGCGCGCTGACACGTCACAGCGTCGACCGAGGGGGTCAACAACCGCCCCGGCAGCGCCTGTTGGTGCTGCCGGGGCGTCAGCGTGTACGGGTGCGGCACGCGCGTCCGAAAGGCACCCTTGCGCCTGCGGGCCGCGCCCTCGAAACTCCCGAGCAGCGCTGTCCGGGGCATGCGCGAACGGGACGTGCGGAGTCCCGCGTGCCCGCCGGGGCGGCGCCGCACGGACCTGCCCACAGGCAGGTCCCCGATCCCCTCGGAGGCAGCAGTGAGACACGAGCGCACTACCCCCCAAAGCGGCATAGCCAGACGCGGGCGGCTGATCGCCGTCGCGTCCGGGCTGGCCGCGATCGGCGCCCTGACCCTGCCGACCGCCCACGCGGGCGAGGCCGCGCCGGCCACCACGTTCAGCGCCTCCCAGCTCGCCGCCGTGAGCGACTCCGTACGGTCGGCGGACGTCGCGGGCACCGCCTGGGCCGTCGACCCCAAGACCGGCAAGGTGGTCGTCCAGGCCGACAGCCGGGTGACCGGGGCGCAGCTCGACAAGATCAAGCAGGCCGCGGGCGCCAACGCCGGCGCGCTCAAGGTGGAGCGCGTTCCCGGCGTGCTGCGCAAGCTGATCTCCGGTGGCGACGCCATCTACGCGACGAGCTGGCGCTGCTCCCTCGGCTTCAACGTCAAGAAGGGCAGCACCTACTACCTGCTGACGGCCGGCCACTGCACCGACGGCAACCCGCCCTGGTACACCAACTCCTCGCGCAGCACGAGCATCGGCCCGACCGCCGGTTCCAGCTTCCCCGGCAACGACTACGGCCTGGTCCGGTACAGCAACAGCGCCGTCTCGCACGAGGGCACCGTCGGCGGCCAGGACATCACCCGGGCCGGCAACGCGACGGTCGGCCAGTCGGTCACCCGCCGCGGCTCCACGACCGGCACCCACAGCGGCAAGGTCACCGGCCTGAACGCCACCGTCAACTACGGCGGCGGCGACATCGTCTACGGCCTGATCAAGACCACCGTCTGCGCCGAGCCCGGCGACAGCGGCGGCCCGCTCTTCGCCGGCAGCACCGCGCTCGGCCTGACCTCCGGCGGCAGCGGCAACTGCTCCTCCGGCGGCACCACGTACTTCCAGCCGGTCACCGAAGCGATCAGCGCGTACGGGGTCAGCATCTACTGACCCGCCCCCACGCAGCCGGCAGTGCAGTGTCCCGGGCCCCCGGCCGCACCCGCGGCCGGGGGCCCGTCGCCGGTGCGCGGCACGGCGTACGGCCGACGCGGGCCCTCGACCGTTCCACGGCCCGGTCATACCGTGGTAAGGACGTACGACTCGGACGCGGCGCAGGGCAGTTCGGACGGCAGGGGGCCGTGATGGTCGAGGAAATCGTGATGGCCGGGGTCTCGCTGGCGGCGGCGGGCGCGGTGTACGTGATGGCGGCGGCGCGGGTGGTCAAGCAGTATGAACGCGGCGTCGTCCTGCGGTTGGGGAAGCTGACGTCGGCCCCGCGCCCACCGGGCTTCACCATGATCATTCCGGCGGTCGACCGGATGCGCAAGGTCAACATGCAGATCGTCACCATGCCGGTGCCCGCCCAGGAGGGCATCACCCACGACAACGTGACGGTCCGGGTGGACGCGGTGGTCTACTTCAAGGTCGTGGACGCGGCCGAAGCGGTCGTCAAGGTCGAGGACTACCGCTTCGCCGTCTCCCAGGTCGCCCAGACCTCGCTGCGCTCCATCATCGGCAAGAGCGACCTCGACGACCTGCTCTCCAACCGCGAGAAGCTCAACCAGGGCCTGGAAGTGATGATCGACAGCCCGGCGCTGGGTTGGGGCGTGCAGATCGACCGGGTGGAGATCAAGGACGTGTCGCTGCCGGAGACCATGAAGCGGTCGATGGCGCGGCAGGCGGAGGCCACCCGCGACCGGCGGGCCCGGGTCATCAACGCCGACGCCGAACTCCAGGCGTCCAAGAAGCTGGCCGAGGCGGCCCAGGCGATGTCCGACCAGCCGGCCGCGCTGCAACTGCGCTTGCTACAGACGGTCGTCGCGGTCGCCGCCGAGAAGAACTCCACGCTCGTCCTGCCGTTCCCGGTCGAGCTGCTGCGTTTCCTGGAGCGCTCCGGTCTCCAGGCGCAGGCGCAGACGGAGGCGTACGAACAGCGGCGGCCCGCCGCCGAGCCGCGGTCCGCGTCCGCGCCGGTGTCCGCAACGGCGCCGGCGCCGGGAAGTGACGCGGCTGCCGTGCTGGAGGAGTTGCCCGAGGCGGAGGACCTTCCCTGACGCGGGGGCGGCGGTCCGCGGGGGCGGTTTTCAGACAGGTGTAGACCTCACGTGGGGCGAGTTCGCGCCACCCCAAAGTGTTCGTTTGGTGTCCGCACAGGGAGACGACGTGCGCGGATATCGGAACTCCGGGCGAACGACCGGTCGGTCAACTTCCGTTCTCCAGACCGGATCTCGGTCTTGTGCGCGAGCGGCGATCCTCGGAATACTCGATACCGCGCATTGGCATGGACGCGACTTCCTGCGGCAGGCTGCGCAGGTCTCTCCCGTTCCGTGTCTGTTCCTCAACACTCTCCGGGTCCGTGGTCCCCCACACACCGCGGCCCCGTCCCCCCACGGGAGGCTTTGAGTTGAAGCACCGACGGAATTCCCAGCGGCGCGCGGTCCTGGCCGGCGCGGGAGCCCTGGCCCTCGCGGCCACCGCCACCCTTACGCTGGCCAACGCCAACGCGACGACGCCCCCGCCGCCCGCGCGGCAGCTGACCCCGGCCGCGGCGACCGCGCTCGCGTCCCAGCTCAGCGGGCACGCGGCCGGTTCGTACTACGACGCGGGCAGCAAGAAGCTCGTCGTCAACGTCGTCGACCGGAAGGCCGCCGACGCCGTGCGGGCGAAGGGCGCCGAGGCCAGACTCGTTCCGCACAGCCTCGCCCAGCTCGACGCGGCGCGGCAGACGCTCAAGGAACGGGCCACCATCCCCGGCACGGCCTGGGCGATGGACCCGCGGTCCAACAAGGTCGTCGTCACCGCCGACCGCACGGTCTCGGGCGCGAAGCTGGACAAACTGAGCAAGGTCGTCAAGAGCCTCGGCAGCAAGGCCACGCTGCGGCACAGCAAGGGCGAGTTCACCCCGTTCATCGCCGGCGGCGACGCGATCTGGGGGAGCGGCTCACGCTGCTCGCTCGGCTTCAACGTCACCAAGGGCGGCCAGCCGTACTTCCTGACGGCCGGGCACTGCGGCAACGCCGTCAAGTCGTGGTCCGACAAGCAGGGCGGCCAGGAGATCGCCACCACGGAGGACTCCAAGTTCCCCGGCAGCGACTACGCCATCGCCAAGTACACCGGTGACACCCCGCACCCGAGCGAGGTGAACACCTACGGCGGCAGCCCGCAGAAGATCACCAAGGCGGCCGAGGCGACGGTCGGCGAGAAGGTCACGCGCAGCGGCAGCACCACCCAGGTGCACGACGGCACGGTCAAGGCGCTGAACGCGAGCGTCAACTACCAGGAAGGGACGGTCGAAGGGCTGATCCAGACCGATGTCTGCGCCGAGCCGGGCGACAGCGGCGGCGCGCTGTACGACGGCGACTCGGCGGTGGGTCTGACCTCGGGCGGCAGCGGCGACTGCTCCTCGGGCGGCGAGACCTTCTTCCAGCCGGTCCCGGCCGCCCTCAAGGCGGTCGGCGCGGAGATCGGCTGACCTCGGCCGGCGGCTGACGCCGCGCTCTTGAGCACGGTCTTTCCGGAACGGTCCCCGGGTGCAATTGCCGCCGGGGGCCGTTTCCGTTTTCCGTGCCGGGCCACCGGCGCGGCACGTACCGCTGGCGCGGCAAGTCGGCACGGTGCAGCGCGCCGGCGCGGCAATAGAAAAGAAGTCTGCTTAATTACCGGACGGGCGGGTGCCGACTTCCGTGATGGCGTGTCCGGGGAATCGTTTCCATGAAGGGGCCGTCAACCGTTGAAGTGTTGACGAGAATGTCACGTGACCCGCCTATTCGAAGGAGATGTGAGGCACCTCTCATGCGTGCCGCCTTTCGGAGAAACGGCAGGCAAATGTCCGGTATGGGGGCGTTTTTACGGTGCGGCTCGTGACGACTTAAGGAAGTCGGCGAGAGCGGGACGAAATGCTTTCCCGGCTTTTCCGCGCGGCGGCCGGAACGGATTTGCCAAGCCCGTTGCCGCTGGCTCTAATGATGCGCAGCCCGTGGCCGAAAAGAATCCGGCGAACAGCCGGTGCGCCGACCGCCGTGCCGATCCGGCGGACGGACCGGGGCCACCGCGCTGCCGCCCCGCGGAGGGGGCGGGGCGGCAGCGCGGGCCGGGCGGCGCCCTGCCGGGGGCTGTTCATCCGGCGGACCGCGGGCGGCCCGACGAAAGTAGGGGGCGGGGGCTGTCCTTCGGGCAATGTGCGGCCCGAGCGGGATTCCTAGCGTCGACGGCGAACGGTTTCCCGTACGGAGAACAGGACTCGCCATGCTCCCGACCACCGCACCCGCCCCGGCCGTACCGCCCGCCGGGCCCGCGACCGGCCGCCCCGCCTACGTCACCACCCTCGCCGAGACGCCCGCGCAGCTACGGGCCGCGCAGCGGCTGCGGTACGAGGTGTTCGCCGGAGAACTGGGCGCCGTCCTCCACACTCCCTTGCCGGGGCACGACATGGACGGCTTCGACGACCTGGCGGATCACCTGATCGTGACCGAGACGGCCACCGGCGACGTGGTCGGCACGTACCGCCTGCTGCCGCCGGGGCGCACCCAACGCTCCTACTCCGAGACCGAGTTCGACCTGCGCGCCCTGCACGGGCTGCGGGCGCGGACGGTCGAGGCGGGCCGCTCGTGCGTCCGCGCCGACCACCGCTCCGGCGCGGTCGTCAACCAGCTGTGGGCGGCGCTCGCCCGGTACGTCACGCTGTCCGGCCACCGCTACCTGGCCGGCTGCGCCTCGGTGCCGCTGGACGACGGCGGGCGGGCCGCGGCCGACGCCTGGCTGCTCGGCGCCACCCGGCACGCGTCGCCGCCGCACCTGCGGGTGCACCCGCGGCGGCCGTGGACACCCGGGCCGCCCGACGGGGGAGAGCCGCTGCCCGGCGCCGGCGCGCCGGGCGCGGACCGGGTGGGCGGGCCGAGCTACGCGCGGCTGCCCCCGCTGCTGCGCGGCTATCTGCGGATCGGCGCCTGGATGTGCGGGGCGCCCGCGCACGACCCGGAGTTCGGCGTCGCGGACTTCTTCGTCCTCCTGGACATGGAGCGGCTCAACGACCGTTACCGCCGCTTCTTCCTCGGGGACTCCCGGTGAACCCGTGGGCCGCGGCCTCGACCTGCACCCCGCGCTGCGCCCGCCACACCGTCCCGCGCGTACCGGCCCTGCGGCTCGCCGGGCGCTATGCAGCGCTGGCCGGAGCGCTGGTGAGGGGGGCCGTCGCGGGCGAGCGGCTCGCCGACCCGCGGACCATGCGGCTGCGGGCCGCGGCGGTGCTGCGCGCGCTGGGGGTACGGGTGGAGATCACCGCCAGCGGGCCCGCGGCCGCCCCCGGACCGTACGGCGGGCCGCTCAGTGTGCCGCGTACGGCAGGCGGCCCGGGGACGCTGATCGTCGCCGACCACATCTCCTGGCTGGACGTCATCACGCTGCTGGCCGTGGAGCCGGTGACGGTGCTCGCCAAGCGGGAGATCGGCGAGTGGCCGCTGCTGGGCCCGCTCGCCAGGAAGGCCGGCACCCGGTTCATCGACCGCGCGGGCCTGCGCGAACTGCCGCGGGTCGTGGCGGAGCTGGCGGGGATCCTGCGCGGCGGGCGCTCCGTACTGGTCTTCCCGCAGGGCACCACCTGGTGTTCGGCCGGGGCCGGCCGCTTCCGGCGGGCGACGTTCCAGGCCGCGGTCGACGCGGGCGCCCCCGTGCGGCCGGTGACGGTCGGCTACGTACAGCACGGCGTGCCGAGCACGGTGGCGGCCTTCCTCGGCGACGAGGGCTTCGGCAGCTCGCTGCGCCGGGTGGCCGGGGCCGGCGGGCTCACGGTGCGGGTGACCGTCCACCCGCCGACGGCGCCCGCAGCGGACCGGCGCGTGCTGGCCGAGCGGGCGCAGCGCGCCGTCTGCGGAGGGGAGCCGCCCGCCCATGGGTGACGTGCTGGCCCAGGCGGTGGAACTGCTGCGGGCACAGGTGGAGTCGCCGTGGCTGTGGGCGATCGTCTTCCTGGTCGCGGGGCTGGACGCGCTGCTGCCGTTCATGCCGAGCGAGACGACCGTGGTGATGGTGGCGGTGCTGCTCGGGCCCGACCTGCCGCGGCTCGCCGCGCTCGTGGCGGTGGCGGCGGCGGGCGCGCTGGGCGGGGACTGCCTCAGTCACGGCATCGGCCGGTGGGGCGGTCCGCGCCTGACCGCACGGCTGCTGCGCGGCGAGCGCGGGCGGCGCCGGTACGCGTGGGCCTGCGGCGCGGTCGAGCGGCACGCGACGCTCCTGGTGGTCGCGGCGCGGTTCCTGCCCGGCGGGCGGGTGGCGGCGGGGCTGTCCACCGGCGGACTGCGGTTCCCGCTGCGGCGGTTCGTGCTGCTGGACGCCGCGGGCGCCGGCCTGTGGGCGGTGACGAGCACGGCGATCGGCCGGATCGGCGGCGCCGGCTTCGCCGAGGACCCGGTCAAAGGGGTGCTGCTGGCCTTCGCGCTGGCCCTCGCGGTGGTCGCGGTGCCGGCGGGCGTCCGCCGCGCGCGTGCCGCCCGTCCGTCCTCGGTGCGCTGAGGGCGTACGACGGGGCCGGCCCCCGGACATCCTGGTGGATGCCCGGGGGCCGGTCGGCGGTGCGGCCGCGAGGTGCCGGCGGCCGAACCGCTCAGCGGCTCACCGCCCGGTCAGAACTCGAAGAGCAGGCCCTTGCCGCCCTCCATCGCGCAGGGGTTGGCGAAGGTGTGCTCGTACGCCACGCGGCGGCCCTGCCAGACACCGTTGGCGGTGACCACGACAGGGTTCCACTCCTTCGTGCACATACGGTCCGAGGCGGCCTTGGTGATCTTGTCGAAGTCGCCGTCGGCCTTGCGGAGTTCGCCGCAGGCGGCGCGCGCCATGGGGTGCGAACCGGTCCCGGACGAGCTACAGCTCAGCGACACCGCGCGCTGGATGGAGGCCGTAGCGGCGGTGTCCCCGTACCCGACGGTGAGGACCAACTCCGAGGGTGCGTACAGGCTCTTCGGCGTCGCGGGCTGGGCCTGGGCCGTGGTGGCCAGACCGCCGAGCGCGAGCGCCGCGCCGAGCGCGATCCCCCCAGTGATGTACCGCATTTTCGAACTCTCCTTCGGTTGTCGTCTCGAATGCCGGACAGTGAGGAGTCTGGCCGAGGCGCATCAGGAAAGCACATCGATCGGTGACTTCCAGTCTCTGGTTGAAAACGCTGCGTGGTGGCGTGAAGTCGTGCGACGGGCGTTTCGGTACGGGATGTGTGCTATGCCGTGCGATCAGCGGGAACATCCGGGGCGCGAGGTTCCGGACGGTCCCGGGCGGTGGCGAAAAGCGGCCAACTCCCGTTACCCCGGGGGGTTCAGGATGCTCGTGCGGGTTCGCCGCTAATGGCCGAAGTGTGGTCGCTGGTGGGGGTTGCGGGGGACACGGGCGGACACCGCGGCATCCGTGCCGGAGAAGGGCGTATGCGGACCGACCGGCTGATCTAGAGTTCTCTGGAAGGCCCGTCACCTGGTGACATGAGAAGGAATCAAGGAATATGCCGACCGAGACGTTCGAGTTCCAGGTAGAAGCACGCCAGCTCCTGCAGATGATGATCCACTCGATCTACTCGAACAAGGACGTTTTTCTGCGCGAGCTGATCTCCAACGCCTCCGACGCGCTGGACAAGCTGCGCCTCGAAGCGCTGCGCGACGACACGCTCGACGCCGATGTCTCCGACCTCCACATCGCCATCGAGACCGACGGCGAGGCCCGCACCCTGACCGTCCGTGACAACGGCATCGGCATGTCACACGACGAGGTGGTCCAGCTCATCGGGACGATCGCGAACTCCGGCACCGCGAAGTTCCTCCAGGAGCTGAAGCAGGCCAAGGACGCGGCCACCGCGGAAGGGCTCATCGGGCAGTTCGGCGTCGGCTTCTACGCCGCCTTCATGGTGGCCGACGAGGTCACGCTGGTGACCCGGCGCGCCGGGCAGAGCGAGGGCACCCGCTGGTCGTCCACCGGCGAGGGCACGTACACCGTCGAGCCGGTCGACGGCGCGCCGCAGGGCACGGCGGTCACGCTGCACCTCAAGCCGGTGGACCAGGAGGACCAGCTCTTCGACTACACCTCCCGCTGGAAGATCAGGGAGATCGTCAAGCGGTACTCCGACTTCATCACCTGGCCGGTCAGGATGGCCCCCGAGGCGCCGGCCGGGAAGAAGGACGGGGAAGCCGAGGAGGCCGAGGACGGCAAGGCCGCACCGGAGCCCGAGACGCTCAACTCCATGAAGGCGCTGTGGGCGCGCTCCAGGGACGAGGTGAGCGACGACGAGTACCACGAGCTGTACAAGCACATCAGCCACGACTGGACCGACCCGCTGGAAACCCTGCGCATGCAGGCGGAGGGCACGTTCGAGTACCAGGCTCTGCTGTTCCTGCCCTCGCGCGCGCCCCAGGACCTGTTCGCGCGCGACCACAAGCGCGGAGTGCAGCTCTATGTGAAGCGCGTCTTCATCATGGACCACTGCGAAGCGCTGCTGCCCGAGTACCTGCGCTTCGTCAAGGGTGTCGTGGACGCGCAGGACCTGTCGCTCAACGTCTCCCGCGAGATCCTCCAGCAGGACCGCCAGATCCAGCTCATGCACCGCCGGCTGGTGAAGAAGGTGCTGTCCACCGTCAAGGAGATGATGACGCAGCGCCCGGAGAACTACGCCACGTTCTGGCGGGAGTTCGGCCGGGTCGTCAAGGAGGGGCTGCTCAGCGACCACGAGAACCGCGACGCGATCCTGCGCATCGCCTCCTTCGACTCCACCCACGACCAGGAGAAGCCGGTCACCCTCCAGCAGTACGTCGAGCGCATGAAGGAGGGCCAGGAGCACATCTACTTCATGACCGGCGAGTCCCGCACCGCCATCGAGAACTCGCCGCACATGGAGGCCTTCCGCGACAAGGGCTACGAGGTGCTGCTGCTCACCGACCCGGTCGACGAGGTGTGGGTCGAGGCCGTCCCCGACTTCGACGGCAAGGAGCTGCGGTCGATCGCCAAGGGCGAGGCGGACCTCGCGGAGGAGGAGACCGAGGAGGCCAAGGCCGAGCGGGCCAAGCGCCAGGAGGACTTCGCGCCGCTGCTGTCCTGGATGACCGAGCGGCTCGGCGAGGAGGTCAAGGAGGTACGGCTCTCCTCCCGTCTGACCGTCTCCCCGGCCTGCATCGTCTCGGACACCGACGACGTGACCCCGGCGCTGCGGAACATGTACCGCGCGATGGGCCAGGAACTGCCCGAGGCCAAGCGCATCCTGGAGCTCAACCCCGGCCACCCGCTGGTCGAGGGGCTGCGCGCGGCCCAGGCCGAGCGCGCCGCCGACCCGGACCTCGCCGGGACGGCCGAGCTGCTGTACGGCATGGCGCTGCTCGCGGAGGGCGGCGAACTGCGCGACCCGGCCCGCTTCACCAAGCTGATGGCGGAGCGGCTGGAGCGCGCCCTGTAAGCGCTGTGCCGGGGACGGGCGACGCCCCGCCCCGTACGAACTGCCGCCGGGCCCTTTGCGGGGCCCGGCGGTGTCATGTCCGGCGCCGGTCCAGGCCGGGCAGGCCGGCCGTCAGCGCGTGCATGTTCCGTACCACCAGCTCGGCGAGGCCGTCCGCCCGCTCGTCCGGGGCGCCGTCGTCCGCCGCGGCCCAGGTCTCCACCGCGACCCGCATCGCCGTGTTCGCGGCCGCCGCCGCGAGCCGTGCCTCCGGCGCCCCGGCGCCCGTCATCCCGGACAGCACGGGGACCAGCGCCTCCTCGGAGTCGTGGTGGACGCGGTGCCAGACCGCGCGCAGCGCCGGGTCGTCCCGCATCGCCCGCAGCAGTCCGCGCGTCCAGCGCAGCGCCTCGGCGGCCCCCTCGTCGGACGGCGTCAGCGCCCGGCGTGCCGCCTGCTCCAGCACGTCCCGTACGGGGGGCGCGGCCGGCCCGCCGGCCAGCCGGCGCAGGTCGGCGAGCCACTGCCGGACGCCCACCGCGAGCAGCGGCGCGACCGCGTCCTCCTTGGTGCGGAAGTAGCGGTAGAAGGTGCGCAGGGCGACGCCGGCGGCGCGGGCGATGTCGTCGGCGGTGACGGCGGTGCCGTGCTCGGCGAAGAGCGCCGCCGCGGCGCGGGCGATCTCCAGCTCGGTCGCCGCCTTGCGCCGCTCGGTCAGGGAGGGTGCGGAGGGCATGGGACGAGCTTACGACGTCCGGAGACAAGGCGGCACGCCACGCGAATATGGCACAACATGCCAGTAGGGCGTACGGTGCCGGTGTCGTACACGGAGAACACCCACCAAAAGAGACAGGAGACCCGCGCATGGAGCGTTTCGAGGGACGCCGCGTCCTGATCACCGGGGCCGGTTCGGGCATCGGGCAGGCCACCGTCCACCGGGTGCTGGCCGAAGGCGGCCGGGTGGTGGCCGCCGACATCAGCGAGGCGGGGCTGAAGGCCACCGCCGAGCGCGCCGCGGCGGACGGCCACGGCGACCGGCTCGTCACCACCGTCCTGGACATCGCGGACGAGGCCGCGGCGCGCGCGGGCGTCGCCGCCGCCGTCGAGGCGCTGGGCGGGATGGACGTCCTGGTCAACGCCGCGGGCATCCTGCGGGCCTCGCACACCCACGAGACCAGCCTGGACGCCTTCAACCGGGTCATCGCGGTCAACCTGACCGGCACCTTCCTGATGATCCGCGAGGCGCTGCCCGCGCTGCTGCGGGGCCGGGCGCCGGTGGTGGTCAACTTCAGCTCCACCTCGGCCGCGTTCGCGCACCCCTACATGGCGGCGTACGCGGCCAGCAAGGGCGGCATCCAGTCCATGACGCACGCCATCGCGAGCGAGTACGCCAAGCAGGGGCTGCGCGCGGTGTGTGTGGCGCCGGGGTCGGTGCGGTCCGGCATGACCGCGGACCCGGGCCTGCCGGCGGACGCCGACATGAGCCTGTTCGGGAAGCTGATGCCGGCCATCGGCGAGGGGTTCGCGCCCCCGGAGACGGTCGCGGGCGTCATAGCGATGCTCGCCTCCGAGGACGGCGCGTTCGTCACCGGTACGGAGATCCGCATCGACGGCGGTACACACATGTGAGCCGCGCGGCGGGCGGCGGCGCCGGGCCGGGCGCCGCCGCCGTCACTGCCGTACCTCGCTGCGGTTGACCGCGGCGCGGCCCTTGGTGAGGGAGGCGAAGACCAGGGTCAGGACGGTGCCGGCGACGGCCCACGCGGAGAGCACCAGCAGCGGCCCGGTCACCGCGTTGCCGTGGAAGTACGCGATGGAGCGGGCCACCCAGGTGCCCGCGCCCGGCGGCAGCGCGGGGCCGATGGCCCGCCAGAAGTCCGGCAGCAGGGGATAGGGGTAGGCGCCGCCCGCGCTGGGATTGCCGGCGATCACGACCAGGAGGATGGTCAGCCCGATGCCGATGATCCCGGCGGCGGCCTGGAAGGCGAAGGTGGCCGCGCCCACCGCGAACACGATGAGGGCGCCCAGCCCCCACAGGCCGAAGAGGCTGCCGGGCATCGCGCCCAGGATGGGGCCGATGACGACGGCCCCCGCCAGGCCGGTGAGGACCGAGTAGACGGCGAGCGCGCCCAGCCGGACGACCGCCCGCTTGAGGTTGACGGGGCGGGCGCCGAAGCTGATCGCGAGGATCGCGGCGCACAGGTAGCCGCCCACGCACCAGCCGACCACCAGGTAGAACGAGGACAGGCCGCGGGTGTCGTCCTTGTCGGCGGGGGCGATGTCCTGGACCTGTACGGTGCGCTTCTGCGCCTTCTCGGCCTGGGTGACGACCTGTTCGACGGCCTGGGAGAGCGAGGCCCCGGAGCCGCTGGCCACCAGCAGCTTGTCGGTGCTGCCGCGCGGGTCGACGATCAGCGCGCCGTCGATGTCCCGCTCCTTGATCTGCCGCGCCGCGTCCGCCTCAGAGGGGGCCGTACGCGGGTCCAGGGGCGAGCCCGGCAGCTTGTCGAGCCGTTCGACGAGCTGTCCGCCCATCTGCTGGGGTGCGACGACCGCGAGCGGGACGTCCTTCGGTTTGGGGGAGTGGAAGGCGCCCGCGTACGACGCGATGAACAGCGCCGTCAGGGCCAGCACGCCGATCATCAGCAGGGCGGCCCGCCCCGAGATCGCGTCCTTCACCTCCCCGAGGAAGCTCCTGTCGCGGGTGTCCTCGTCCCGGATCCCGCGGGTGCCGTCGTCCGCCGTGGCCATGCGCCACTCCCTCGCCCTGTCGTACCGAGTAGATCTTCCGTTCTGACCTTTTGCCCCATATCTTCCGGCCCATTACGGGTCTTCGCAGGCCGGGCGGGCTGATCGGGGCGGAGGAGCGCGCCGAGCGGGCAACGTCGGGCGCTGTTCGATTTTCGTACGGTTGTTCGAGAAAAGAGTTATGGTGGAACCGCGACGGGGGACGCAGCAACGGTCAGGGGGTGTACGAGCGGCAGGAGGCGCGGATGCCACGGTTCACGCATCTGCACACCGCCTCGGGGTTCTCCCTGCGGTACGGCGCCGCCCACCCGGAACGGCTTGCCGAGCGCGCCGCCGAACGCGGCATGGACGCTCTCGCGCTGACCGACCGGGACGGCTTGGCCGGAGCCGTCCGCTTCGCCAAGGCCGCGGCGCGGGCCGGCGTCCGCCCGCTGTTCGGCACCGAACTGGCGGTGGCCCCGCCCGAGGACGGCCGTACGGTCCCGGGCGCCACCCCGGGGGCGGCCCGGCGGCGCGGCCCGGTGCGCGGCGGCGCGTTCGTCGACGAGTCGGCGGCCCGCGCCGTCTTCCTCGCCCGGGACGGCGCGGCCGGCTGGGCCATGCTCTGCCGCCTGGTCTCGGCCGCGCACGCGGCCACCCTGCCGGGGGACTCCGCCAAGCCCGTACTGACCTGGGCCGCCCTCACGGAAGCGGTGCGCGCCGGAGCGCCGGACGCGGTCACCGTCCTGCTCGGGCCCGACTCCGAGACCGGCCGCGCGCTGGCCGCCGGCCGCCCCGACCGCGCCGCCCGGCTCCTCGCCCCCTGGCGCGAACTGTTCGGTGACGCGCTGCGCCTGGAAGTCGTCGACCACGGCCGCACCGGTACAGGACCCGGCTCGCTGCGCCTCGCCGCCCGCACCCTCGGCTTCGCCGTCGAACACGGCGTCCGCGCCGTCCTGGCCAACGCCGTCCGCTACGCCGATCCCGGCCAGGGCCCGGTCGCCGACGTCCTGGACTCCGCCCGCCGCCTGGTGCCCGTGGACCGGCACCGCCCGGAGGCCCGGGACGGCGGTGAACGGTGGCTCAAGGACGCGAACGCGATGGCCCGCGCCGCCGAGCGGATCGCCGAGGCGGCCGGCCTCGGGCGCGGCACCGCCCAGCGGCTGCTGGAGATGACCGAGGAGACGGCCGCGCACTGCCGGGTCGACCCGGAGGACGACATCGGGCTGGGTACCGTCCACTTCCCCGAACCGCGCCTGGTCGGCGCCGCGCGCCGCACGGCCGGGCGGGTGCTGCGCTCGCGCTGCGCCGCCGGGATGGTGCTGCGCGGCTACGACCGGCGCCGTAAGTACTGGGAGCGGATGGACCACGAACTGGACATCATCGAACACCACGGCTTCGCCTCGTACTTCCTGACCGTCGCCCGGGTCGTCGAGGACACCCGGGACCTGGGCATCCGGGTCACCGCGCGCGGCTCCGGCGCGGGCTCGCTCGTCAACCACCTGCTGGGCATCGCGCACGCCGACCCGGTCGAACAGCACCTGCTGATGGAGCGCTTCCTGTCCAAGCGCCGCGCGGTGCTGCCCGACATCGACATCGACGTGGAGTCCGCGCGCCGCCTGGAGGTCTACCGCGCGATCTTCGACCGGTTCGGCACCGAGCGGGTCGCCACCGTCGCCATGCCCGAGACCTACCGGGTCCGGCACGCCGTACGGGACGTCGGCGCCGCCCTGGGCATGGACCCGGCCGAGGTGGACCGGCTGGCCAAGTCCTTCCCGCACATCCGGGCGCGCGACGCCCGCGCGGCACTCGCCGAACTGCCGGAGCTGCGCGGCGTGCACGCGGAGAAGTACGGGCCGATGTGGGACCTGGTGGAGGTGCTGGACGCCCTGCCGCGCGGCATCGCCATGCACCCGTGCGGGGTGCTGCTCTCGGACGCCTCGCTGCTGGACCGCACCCCCGTCGTACCGACCCGCGGCGAGATCCCGCACCGCGATGGCGCGGGCGGCTCCCCGCTGCCGATGTCGCAGTTCGACAAGGAGGACGTGGAGGAGATGGGGCTGCTCAAGCTGGACGTGCTGGGCGTACGGATGCAGTCCGCGATGGCGCACGCGACCGCCGAGATCGGCCGCGCCGCCGGCCGCGCCGTCGACCTCGACGACCCGGCGCAGGTGCCGCCCGGCGACCCCGCCACGTACGGCCTGATCCGCTCCACCGAGACGCTCGGCTGCTTCCAGATCGAGTCGCCCGGCCAGCGCGACCTGGTCGGCAGGCTCCAGCCCGCCACCTTCCACGACCTGGTGGTCGACATCTCGCTGTTCCGCCCCGGGCCGGTCTCGGCCGACATGGTGCGGCCCTTCATCGAGGCCCGGCACGGCCGCAGCCCCGCCCGCTACCCGCACCCGGACCTGGAGGGGCCGCTGAGCGAGACCTACGGCGTGGTCGTCTTCCACGAGCAGATCATCGAGATTCTGCGGATCATGACCGGCTGCGACCGGGGCGAGGCGGACGAGAAGCGGCGCGCGCTGTCGAAGCCGGAGATACAGGGGCAGGTGCGGGCCTGGTTCACGGAGCGGGCCGGCCGGCGGGGGTACACGCCCGAGGTGGTCGAACGCACCTGGGAGATCGTCGAGGCGTTCGGCTCGTACGGCTTCTGCAAGGCGCACGCGGTCGCCTTCGCGGTGCCGACGTACCAGTCCGCCTGGCTCAAGGCGCACCACCCGGCGGCCTTCTACGCCGGGCTGCTCACCCACGACCCGGGGATGTACCCGAAGCGGCTGCTGCTGGCGGACGCGCGGCGGCGGGGGGTGCCGGTGCTGCCGCTGGACGTGAACCGGTCGGCGGCCACCCATCGAATCGAACTGGTGTCTGATAGGGGTGGTCCGGCGGTATGGGGCCTGCGGCTCGCCCTGGCCGACGTGCACGGCATGAGCGAGGCCGAGGCGCGGCGCATCGAGGAAGGACAGCCGTACACCTCGCTCCCCGACCTGTGGCAGCGGGCCCGGCCCAGCCGCCCGGTGGCCGAACGCCTCGCCCGCGTGGGCGCGCTGGACGCCTTCGGCGCCAACCGCCGCGACCTGCTGCTGCACCTCGCCGAACTGCACGGCCGGCAGCGGGGCGTGGCGGAGGGGCAGCTGCCCCTGGACGCGGGGGACGGCGCCGCCGCGCACGTCGAGGCGGTCGAACCGGCCGGGCTGCCCGACCTGACCGACGTCGAAAAGCTCAGCGCCGAACTGGGCGTCCTCGGCATGGACACCACCCGGCACCTGATGAGCGACCACCGGGAGTTCCTCGCGGAGCTGGGGGCGCTGCCCGCCAAGCGGCTGGGCGACGCCGAGCACGGGGAGACGGTGCTGGTCGCCGGGGCCAAGGCGGCCACCCAGACCCCGCCGATCCGCTCGGGGCGCCGGGTCGTCTTCACCACCCTCGACGACAGCACGGGCCTGGTCGACTGCGCCTTCTTCGACGATTCGCACGAGACGTGCGCGCACACCGTCTTCCACTCCTGGCTGCTGCTCGTACGCGGTACGGTCCAGCGGCGCGGACCGCGCAGCTTCAGCGTGGTCGGCGCCGCCGCCTGGAACCTCGCCGAACTGGCCGAACTGCGGCGCGAAGGCGGCTTGGAGGCGGTCACGGCGCGTCTCGCGGAAGGGGGCAGGGCGGTGGCCCCGCCCGGACCGGCGGACGGCCGCACCATCCGGCTGGAGACCGGCTACGAGATGCACCCCTGGGCCGACCTCCGGCCGGCGGGCGAAGGCGCCGCCACCGGACGCAAGCTGTGGCACTCCAGCCCGGGGAGCGCGGGATGACCGGCACCGGCAGGACGGGCGCAGGGAGGGACGGAACGCCTCCCGAGATGCTGTACGTACGGTTCCGCGCCGCCGGAGGCGGCGCGGACGAGGGCCGGGGCGCTCCGCCCGGCGAGGAGACCTACGAACAACTCCTGCGTCTGCTGGGGCAGTTCACACCGGTGATCGAGGCGCTGCCGCCGGACGCCGCGCTCGCCGACGTGCGGGGGGCGCTGCGCTACTTCGAACGGGACGCCGCCGGCATCGCCGAACTGATCCGGCTGCGGGCGCTGGCCTGGTACGGCGTGCGGTGCACCATCGGCATCGCCGGCAACCCGCTGCTCGCGCGGATGGCCGCGCAGGGCGCGGCACCCGGCGAGGTGCGCCGGGTGCCGGGGGAAGCCGCCGCCGTCGCCGCCTTCCTCGACCGCAAACCGGCCGCCGCGCTGCACGGCGTCGGGCCGGCGACCGCGCGCGCCCTGTGCGCGTACGGGCTGGACAGCGTCGGCCGGATCGCCGCCGCGCCGCCCGCGACCCTCCAGCGCATCCTCGGCGCGAAGACCGGCCGGGCGGTGTACGACAAGGCCCGCGGGATCGACCCGGCGCCGGTCACCCCGAACGCCACCGCGCGCTCGATCGGCGCCGAACACCGCTTCGCGCACGACGAACTGGACCAGGACCGGCGGCGGCGCGCACTGCTCTCGCTCGCGGACGACCTCGGGGCCCGGCTGCGCGGCAGCGCCCGTGCGGCCCGCGCGCTGACCCTCACCGTCCGCTATGCCGACCGCTCCACCACGACGCGCACCCGCCGGCTGCCCGAACCGACCGCGCACGGGCCCGCGCTGACCGACGCGGCGTACGCGCTGCACGCGGCGCTCGGCCTGCAACGGGCCCGCGTACGGTCCGTGGCGCTGCGCGCCGAGGACCTGTGCCACGCCGAACTCGCCAGCCGGCAGCTGACGTTCGACCCCGCCGAGGACAAGGCGCGCCGCATCGAGGCCGCCGTGGACCGGGCGCGGGCCCGCTTCGGCGAGGAGGCGGCCCGGCCCGCGGCGAAGCTGGCCCAGCCGTACAGCCGCTCCGCGTACCGCGGGCCGTAGTGCTCCTCCAGTGCCTCCGGCGGGGTGTCGGGACCTTCGGCTCCCTTGGCTGTGCGGCTCGCGCCTCAGCCCGCCAGTAGCGCGAGCGTGCACTCTTCGGCGAGGTCTTCCGCATGGGCGGGCAGCGGGGTGCCGCCGCGCAGATGCCGGCGTACGAGCGACAGCGGTACGTCGATGACCGCGAGGGAGACGCGTTCGGTGTCCTGCGGGGCGCGCGCGCCCAAGTCCCGCGCCAGGGACTCCACCGCCTCGCGTACCCGCCGGTGTCCCCGGTCGGCCCGTTCGGCGTACGCGGCAGGCCAGCCGTCCCGGCCGAAGTCCCGTGCCCCGTACAGGAGGAGCGCCGCTTCCTGCGGGTGGGCACGGCTCCACGCGACGACATGCCGGGCCGCCGCCGCGCCCGCGGCCCGCGGGTCCGGTGCCGACCGCAGTGCCGCGAAGTACCCCTCCTGGAAGCGTTCGACCGTACGCAGCCACACCTCGGCCAGGAGGGCCGGCCGCCCGGCGAAGCGGTGGTAGAGCGAACCGCTCGGCGCGCCGACGGCCGCGGCCACCGCCGACATGGTCACTGCGGCCGGTCCCGCCTCGGCGGCCAGCCGTACGGCGGCGTCCAGGAGCAGGGTCGTGTCGAAGAGTGGTGGTCTGGCCATGTTCTGGAGGGTAGCCTCTGAAACGTATTGGAGGGCTCTCTCCAAAACGCTTCCGTCCCCACGGGAGCGGACCGGGGCGTGCCCTGCCGTGACCCGCTCTCCTCGAAGGTGGACGGATATGGGGATCTTCAATGTGCACGAGCGTGAACTGCCGGTGCCGCGGTGCACGGCCGGCGCGCTGATCGACAGCCTGGCGAGCGCGCACGACCCGCTGTGGCCGGGCCGCGACTGGCCGCCGATGCGGTTCGACGGCCCCCTCCGCGAAGGTGCGGCAGGCGGCCACGGCCCGGTCCGCTACACGGTGACCGCCTACGTCCCGGGCGCCTGGGTGCGCTTCACCTTCAGCGGGCCGCGCGGATTCGACGGCTTCCACGAGTACACCGCGCACGCCCTCGGTGAGCAGCGGTCGGTGCTGCGGCACACCCTGGCGATGCGGGCCCACGGCCGGGCCCGGCTGACCTGGCCGCTGGCCTACCGGCCGCTGCACGACGCGGTACTGGAGGACAGTCTGGACCGCGCCGAACTCGCCTGTACGGGAACGGTCGTGCGCCCCGCGCGCTGGAGCCCGTACGTACGCCTGCTGCGCCGCCTGAGCGGGAATTCCCCGAATTCCTCTGCCGGAACGGGAATCTCCGCCATGCCGCCGGCCGCTGAGAGGTGACACGACGGGGGAAGCACCACGGCCGGGCGCGTCTGCCCGCTGCCACGCCGCACCACAGGGGAGTGCGGCGCGGGGCGGGGCGCGCAGGGCGGCGCCGCCGTCCCCTGAGGTGAAGGAAAGGGGACGGCGGCGCCAGTGTGGGGGGTGGTGCGTGGGGGGAGTGTGGGGAACAGGGGCGCGGGTCAGCCGCGCTGACGGGCCGCCTTGCGGCGCGTGGTGGCGAACACGACCGCGGCGCCCAGCGCCAGGACGGCCGCGCCGCCGACGGCGATCGGCGCGGTCGAGCCGTCGCCGCCGGTCTCGGCGAGCAGGTCGCCGGCGGCCTGCTGGTTGCCGGCCTGCCTGGTGACGGCCTCCTCGGCGGCGCCGCCGTTGGGGCGTGCGGCGTTGCCGGCGGTGCCGTCGCCGTGGGCCTCGGCGTGGCCGCCGGCCGCGGGTGCGACCGCGTCACCGCCGTGGCCCCCGTGGTCGATGGTCGACTTGGCGGCGTCCGCGGCGATCTGCCGGTCGCTCGGGGCGGCGGCGGACGGGCCCGCGGCGCCCCGGCCCGTACCGCCCTTGCCGAAGACGACGTCGGAGCACGTGTAGAACGCCTCGGGGCTGTCCGAGCGCTGCCAGATGCTGTAGATCAGGTGGCGTCCCGACTTGGCGGGCACCTTGCCGCCGAAGACGTAGTCGCCGCCCGTCAGCTTCGGGTTGGTGACCTTGGCGAACGGCTTGGCCTCCAGGTCGGACCACTTGAGCGGCTTGGCGGGGTCGTAGCCGTCCTTGGTGATGTACAGCTCGAAGGAGCCTCGGTGCGGGGCGGTCGCCTTGTACCGGAAGGTGTGGTCGCCCGCCTTCAGCTTCGTGGACGGCCAGTCGGCCCGCGCCAGGTCCAGGCCCTTGTACTCGGGGCTGTTGGCGCTGCACAGCTTGCCGTCCGGGATGCGCTTCCTGGACTGGCCGCCCGCGTTGCCGTCCCGTACGCCGTTCCAGTCGTAGAGGGCCTGCGTGCCGCCGGCCGCGACCATCGCCTTGCAGGCGGCGGACTTCGGGTGCTCGGGGCCCTCGGCGAAGCAGGCGGAGATCCGGCTGACCGGGTCGGTCATCGAGCCGTGGGCGACGGCCGGGGTCGCGGTGAGCGCGGTGAGCACCAGCGGCGCGATGCCGGTCAGCGCGATCCCGGCGGCCTTGCGGCGAGCGGTCATCGTGGGGGTCTCCTTCGTCGGTCAGGGGGAGCGGCACCGGCCGGAGCGCTCGGGCCCGGCGGTGCGATCAGCACGCTAGCCCCGCTGAGCAGCGTTTTTGCGGCCGGAAGCCGGTTGGGGGCGATCTTTATGGCGCCGTTAAGGGAGATCTGAGGAGGGGTTAAGCCCGGGTGCGGGACGGGGCGGGAAGGGCGCGTGGTGGGGTCGCGGGACGCGCGGTCCGGAGTGCCGGGAGGGGCCACGGGGCGGCGACGCGGCGCGAGTTGACAGAGTTAGGTATGCCTAACCTAATGTTCGGGATGTGAACGGAGCCGCAACCCCGAACGACGCCTGCGCGGGCCTGGTCCTCCTCGCCCGCAACCCCACCGACTCCGTGACGGAGGGCTTCCTGCCGGCCGCGGCCCGCCTCGGCCTCGCCGTGACGCTGCTGACCGATCAGCCGGACGCCCACCGGCAGGCGTACGAGCGGTATGCGGACGGGCGGCACGCGGGCGGGCCGCCCGCCGGAGCGCGGCCGGAGATCGTGCCCTGCGACGTGCCGGACGTCCGCGAGGTGATCGCGCGGATCTCCGCGCGCGGCAAGCGCTCCGGCACGCCCGCCGCCGTCTTCACCAACAGCGACCACCTCCAGGTCCAGGCCGCGCTGGCCGCCGACTACTTCGGGCTGCCCGGCAAGGATTGGCGGGCGGCGTTCCGTACGAAGAACAAGGCCGAGCTGCGCCGGAGCCTGGCCGCCGCCGGACTGGACACCGTCACCTCCGCCGAACTGGCACCGGACGACGACCCGGCCGGCCACGGCGTCCCGTACCCCTGCGTCGTCAAGCCGCGCGAGGGGGTCGCGAGCGAGGACGTCCTCCTGGTCGCGGACGACGCGGAACTCGCCGCCAGGTGCCGCGAGATCAGGGCCAGGCGGCCCGGCGCCGCGCTGGTCGTGGAGGAGTACCTGGACGGCGCGCTGCACACCCTGGAAACCCTCGGCGACGGGCACACGCTGCACCCGCTCGCCGCCTTCCGTACGGACGTCTCGCCGCCCCCGCACTTCATCGAGGAGCGGCTGCGCCTGCTCCCCGCACCGCCGCAGCCCTGCACGGAGCAGGTGCTGGCGCAACTGCGCGCGCTCGGCGTCGGCTTCGGCGCCTGTCACACCGAATACGTGGACCAGGGCGGCCGGGCCCGGCTCATCGAGGTCAACTACCGCGCCGTCGGCGACCGGTGCGACCTCGCCCTCGCGGAAGCCCTGGACCTGCCGCTCTTCGAACTGATCCTCCGCACGCACCTGGGGGAACCGCTGCCGGACCACCTCGGCGCGCGGCGCGGCGTCCGGGTGCGGATGGAGTACGTGTGTGCCGACCGCGGCGGAGTGCTCAAGGCGGCGCCGGAGGCGCAGGTACGGGAGGCGGGTGGCGTCCGCCTGGACTACCGGCCCTTACGGGAGGCCGGCGAGCGGCACCCCCTGTACGGCACCAACCGCGACTTCCTCGGGGTGCTGCGGGCGACCGGCCGCGACGAGGAACGGATCGACGCGGCCGTACGGGAGTTCCTGGCCGCCCACTGTTGGGAGATCGTGCCGTGACGGCGGTGACGGGTGACGGGGTGCCGGGCGCGGTGCCGGGCACGGTGCCGGGCGCCGGCCCGAGGGACGGGTACCCCGGCCGCCCGGAGGACCCCGAAGCGGAACTGATGCGGCGCGTGCTGAGCGCGCTGCTGCGCGAGGACGCGTACGGGCTGCGCCGCCGGGCCGGGCCGCTGCGCAGGGCCGACGGGGACTGGCTGCGGCTGCGCCTCCCGGAGGGCCCGGCGCTGCTCCCGGTCGAGGCCGACGGCTTCCAGTGCGAGATCGCCGCCCGTACGGGAGAGCTGGAACGCCCCGACGGCACACGCGCGGTGGGCATCGACGGAGTGCTGGGGCTGCTGCGCACCGCCGTGGCGCCCGAGGACCTGCCGGGCTTCGACGCCTTCACCGGCGAGTGCCGCCAGGCCCTGGCCACGGCCCGGATGCAGGCGGCGGAGCGCGCGGCGGTGGTCGGCCGGCTCGGCCCGCACGCGGGCGGCGGCGCGTACGGCACCGGCGACGGCGACCGGGCCTGGTGCGGCCCCGGCGGCGCCCTGGACTACGACACGCTCGCCGCCTACCGCGACCACCCCGTGTACCCCGCGGGCCGGGCCCGCCTCGGCCTGGAGGAGGCCCAGATCCGCGCCTACGCGCCGGAGTTCGCGCCCGGCTTCGCGCTGCGCTGGCTGGCCCTCCCACACGAGCACGTCAACGGCGACCCGGCGGCGCTGCCCCGCTGGTGGCCCGCCCCCGGGGACCTGGGGCTGCCCCGGCTGGACGGCAGCCACCTCGCCCTGCCCGTCCACCCGCTCACCGCGGACGGACCGCTGGCCGGAGCGCTGCGCGACCGCGGCCTCGAAGGCGGCGCGCACCTCGCGGGACGCGCGTGGCTGCGGGTGCGGCCCACTCTGTCGATGCGGACCGTCGCCGTCGCCGACGACCCGTACACCCACCTCAAACTCCCGCTCGCCACCGCCACCCTGGGCCGCCTCAACCGGCGCGGCATGAAACCCGGCACGCTCGTGGACGGCGCGGTGGGCCAGCGGCTGCTGGAAGCCGTCGTCGCCCGCCACCCGCGCTTCGCCGAGACCGTGCTCCTCGCCGACGAGGCCACCCACCTGGACGCCGGGCACGACCTGCTGGCCGCCCTGGTGCGCCGCTACCCCAAGGGAAGCGGCGGCGCCACGGCCGCGTGCGGGGGCGCCGACGGGCTGAACGGGGCGCGGAGCCTGCGCGGCCTGCGCGGGTCGAGCGGCCTGAGAGGCGCGCGGGTGGTGCCGGTGGCCGCGCTCGCGGCCCGGATGCCGGACGGCTCCCTGGTCGCCGACGACCTCGCCCGCCGCTTCTACGGCGGTGACCTGTACGCCTTCCTGGACGCTTACCTGACCCTCCTCCTGGACTGGCACACCACCCTCTTCGCGTACGGCATCGCACTGGAGTCGCACCAGCAGAACACCTCGGTCGTCCTGGACGAGGTCGCCGGGCACCCCCGTCTGCGCCTGCTGCTCAAGGACAACGACGGGCCGCGGGTGAACGCCGTACGGCTGGCCGCCGTGCTGGGCGGGGACGCCGCCGACCTGTGCGGATTCGACGACCGGCGCATCCTGGTGGGCAGCGACGGCCCGGTGGCGGACGTCTTCGCCACCATCACCGTCCACCTGTGCGCCGGTGCCCTCGCCTTCGAACTGGCCCGGCTCGGCCGCGCGCCGCTGCCGGTGCTGCTCGGGCAGCTCAGAGCCCGGCTGGCGGAGGCCGTCGACCGGCTGGACGGCGCGCCCGGAGCGGCCGCCGCCGTGCTGCGCGCCCGCGTCCTGGACGCCCGCAGGCTCCCCGTCAAAGCCATGGTCACCGCCGGCAGCCTGCTCACGAAGCGGCGGTCCGGCGCGACGGACGTCAACAAGCACTACGTCACCGGCCCGAACTACCTGGCGCCGGGCCGCTGACGGCCTCCGGGCCCCGCCGGTCCCGCGTTCCGCGCCGGGCCGCGCCCTCCCCCTTCGTCCCCTCGCTGGAGTCCCCGCATGCCCCTCGCCCCCACCCGCACGGCCGACGCGGACCGTACGGTCCCGCTCTCGGCCGACGAGCCCGTCGCGCACACCCTGCTCAACTGCCTGCTGCGGGAGATCTGCGGACCGGAACAGCAGACCGCCGTGGACGGCGCGCACCTGCTGCTGCGGCTGCCGCGCTGCGGCGAACTGCTCCGCGTCGGACTGCGCCGCACCTCGCTGACCGGGGCCCACCGCTTCCGCGGCCCCGCCGGGCGGTGGAGCGGCGGCGGCTGGCGCGAACTGGGCTGGCGGGAACTGGCCGACTGCGCGCAGCGCGAGCTGGAACTGCGCACCGGAGTGCGGAACGAGGAATTCCGCGCGCAGGTCGCGTCGAGCCACGCCGGCGTCACCGCCGGCCTGCGCCGCGCCGCCGGCCCCGGGCACCCGCCCGGCGGCACCGGCACCGGCGCCGACGCCCGCTACCTGCGCTCGGAACAGTCACTGCTGTTCGGCCACCGGTTCCACCCCACGCCCAAGTCCCGCACCGGCAGCGCCGAGGACTGGGCCCGGTACGCACCCGAGGCCGGGGCCCGCTTCCCGCTGCGCCACCTGGCCGTGCGCGCCGGCCTGGTACGCCAGGAGACCGCATCGCCCGGCGCGCTGGCGGCGCTGGACCGGCAGGGCGACGTGCCCGACGGGTACCGGCTGCTGCCCGCGCACCCCTGGCAGTACGCCATGCTCCGCGACCACCCCGCCCTCCGGGCCGCCGTGCGGCGCGGGGACGTGCTGGACCTGGGGGAGCGCGGCGCGCACTTCGCGCCCACCGCGTCCGTCCGCACGCTCTACGACGGCCGGGACTTCCTCAAGTTCAGCCTCGACGTCCGGATCACCAACTGCGTACGCAAGAACGCCGACTACGAACTGCGCGGCGCCGTCGCCCTCACCCGCCACCTGGAACCGGCCGCCACCGCGCTCGCCGCCCGCTTCCCCGGCTGCGACCTGCTGCGCGAACCCGGATACCGCACCGTGGACACGGGCGACCGGGAACTGGCCGAAGGGCTCGGCGTCATCGTGCGGGAAGGGCTGGGGGCACGGCTGCGGCCCGGGACCACCCCGCTGCTGGCCGCCGCCGTCGCCGACGAACACCCGGCCAGCGACGCCCAGGTCGGCGAGCTGCTGCGCGGCGCGGGGCCGGTGGCGGCGCTGGGCTGGTGGGACGCGTACCTCTCGCTGCTCGTACCGCCCGTACTGGCCGCCTACTTCGACCACGGCGTCGTCCTCGAACCGCACCTGCAGAACGTCGTGCTCGGCGTGGACGCCGCCGGCACCCCCGTACAGGTCCTCTTCCGCGACCTGGAGGGCACCAAACTGCTGCCGGAACCGCACGCCGCGTTCCTCGCCGGACTGCCGCCGGAGGTGGCGCACCCCCTCGTGTACCCACCCGGGCGCGGCTGGGACCGGGTCGTCTACTGCCTCCTCGTCAACCACCTGTCCGAAACGGCCGCCGCCCTCGCCGACCGGCACCCGGCGCTCGAAGGCGAGCTGTGGCGCGCCGTACGCGGAGTGCTCCGCGAGCGCAGCGCCGCGCACGGCGAACCGGCGGAACTGCGCGCCCTGCTGGCCGGCGCGCCGCTGCCCGCCAAGGCCAACCTGCTGACCCGGTGGGGGCGCGCGGCGGACCGGGAGGCGGGATACGTACGGATCGCCTCGCCGGTCGGCCCCGGCGCGCCGGACGGTACGGTGGCCGGCGGCCCGGCCGCGTCCCGCCTCCTCCCCGGCCCCCGGGCCGCCGCCTCCCGCCCCCGGAGTACGACGTGATCACGGAGCTGGCCGCACGCCACCTCGACACCCTCGCGGCCGACCGCCCCGGCCCCGGCGGAGCACTGCCCGCCTACGTCTACGACCTGGCCGACCTCGCCGCCCACGCGGCCGCCGTACGCGCCGCCCTGCCGCCGCGCGTCGAGCTGTACTACGCCGCCAAGGCCAACCCCGACCCGCGCCTGCTGCGGGCGCTGGCCCCGTACGCCGACGGCTGCGAGGTCTCCTCGGGAGGCGAGGCCGCACACGTGCGCGCGGCCGTGCCCGCGCTGCCCCTGGCGTTCGGCGGGCCGGGGAAGACCGAGGCGGAGCTGCGGTCGGCCCTGGACCTGGGCGTGGAGCGGTTCCACATAGAAAGCGAGCACGAACTCCGGATGCTCACCGCGCTCGCCTCCGAAGCCGGCCGGCGCGCGGACGTCCTGCTCCGCGTCAACCTGCCACTCGGCGCGGCGGCCACGGCGGGCGCCGCCCTCGCCATGGGCGGCCGGGCCACCCCCTTCGGCCTCGACCCCGCCCGCGCCGAGCACTGCCTGCCGCTGCTCTGCGACGGCCCGCTGCGGCTGCGCGGCATCCACGCACACCTGGCCAGCGGCCTGGACGCGCCCGCCCAACTGGCCCTCGCCGCCCGCATCACCGACTGGGCCCGGCACTTCGCCGCTCGGCACGGCCACTCCCTGTGCGAAGTCGGCCTGGGCGGCGGCATGGCGGTCGACTACGAACGCCCGCACACCCGCTTCGACTGGGCGGCATACGGCACCGGCCTCGCCGACCTGGCCGACCGCTACCCCGAGTTCACCCTGCGCATCGAACCGGGCCGGGCGCTGACCGCGTACTGCGGCTGGTACGTCACCGAGGTACTGGACGTCAAACACAGCCACGGCGAGGCATTCGCCGTACTGCGCGGCGGCACCCACCACCTGCGCACCCCGGCCGCCAAGGGCCACGACCACCCCTTCGTCGTGCTGCCCGTCGACGAGTGGACCAGACCCTGGCCGCGGCCGGGCGCGCACGGCCGGCCGGTCACCCTCGCCGGACAGCTGTGCACCCCGAAGGACGTACTGGCCCGCCAGGTCCCGGTGGCCCACCTGCGCGCCGGCGACCGGGTCGCGTTCGCCCTGGCCGGCGCGTACGCCTGGAACATCTCCCACCACGACTTCCTGATGCACCCGGAGCCGGGGTTCCACTACGTGGGCGGGCCCGACGGCACCGCGGACGGCGAGGACCGTCAGCCGTCCGCCGGTTCGCGCGCGCAGTGCCAGTCGCCGGCGAAGCGGCGGTAGCCGAACGCGGTGTTGATGGCGAGCATGGGGGCGTTGGCGGCGTCGTTGCTCGTGAACGCCTCCGTGCAGCCCGCGTCGCGGGCGCGGCGCAGGGAGGCGGCCTTGGCCAGTTTGGCCAGCCCGCGGCCGCGGTGGGCGCGGCGGGTGCCGGTCCCCTCCGACCCGTAGCGGCCCTGCCCGTCCGTCCTGGCCACGCTGAACGCGGCGACCTCGCCGCCCACGGTCACCACCGTGGTCAGGTCCAGGTCGGTGTCCGGATGTTCCCAGAACTGGATGATCCAGTCCTCGTAGGTCATCGCGTCCACGGTCAGGTCGTCCGGCTCGTCGGCCGTCGCCTCGGCGTCCGCCTCGAACAGCGGGCGGGGGTCGGCGCCGAAGTCGGCGGCGGTGCGCAGCTCCACCCCGGGCGGCAGGGCGTCGGGCAGCGGCGGCAGCGCGGCGCGGGCGAGGTCGAGACGGAGGTAGTGGCCCTGCCGCAGGCGGCGGTAGCCGCGGCGTTCGGCGAAGGCCAGCGAGCCGGGGTCGTCATGGGCGTAGGCGTGGAGGCGGGTGGTGCCCAGACCGGTCAGGTGGTCCTCGGCGGCGGCCAGCAGGGCGCTGCCGATGCCCCGCCCGCAGTGGGCCGGGTCCACCAGGGGCACGACGACGCCCTGCCCCGGCGTACTGCTGTCGTGCCGGACGGAGGCCTTCGCCACGCCGACGACACGGCCGGCCGCCTCGGCGACGAACACCCGCAACTGCCGGGCGGCGGGCGCCTCGGCGACTTCCCAGGCGACGGACTGCGGGGTGGAGATCGCGTAAGGCAGCGCGCGGCGCCGTACGTCACAGACGTCTCTGGCGTCGGAGCGGTGGAAGGGGCGCACGGTGACGGTCATCAGCGAGCACGGTACGCCCGGCGGTTGCGCGCCGCCTCCGAATATCGGGGGAGCGCGGGCCGGGCGCGCGACCCGGCGCACGCCCCGTGCCGCGGCGTGACGCGGGCAGACCCTGCGGACACGGCGGGCGCCCCTGGCGCACAATGGGTGCGACCCACCCCTCGCGTCCCCCGCAGCCCTCGTACCAGGAGAGCCACCGTGGCCGTCCAGCAAGCGCCGCCCCTGCGGCTGACCATCGACCCGGACGCGGCGGACGCGCCGTTCGAACAGGTCCGCGCCCAGATCGCCGGCCAGGCCCGCGCCGGCGGCCTGCCTGTCGGCCGCAAACTGCCCACCGTACGCGGCCTCGCCGAACAGCTCGGGCTGGCCGCCAACACCGTGGCCAAGGCCTACCGCGCCCTGGAGACGGACGGCGTGATCGAGACCCGCGGGCGCAACGGCACCTTCATCGCGGCGGCCGGCGAGGCCGCCGACAAGGAAGCCGCGGCCGCCGCCGACACCTACGCGCGGCGCGCCCGCCGGCTCGGCCTGGACCACACCGCCGCCCTCGCAGCCGTCACGGACGCCCTGCGCGCCACCTATGGCGAGGACGCCTGACGGAGCACGCGTGCCGCGCCGGAAACCCGGTTGACGGGGGCGGTGCGGCGCGGTCTAGGTTCGCGTATGGCCGAGATTCAGGGTTCGTACGACGATCTCTTCTCCGCGGTACCCGGCGTGCTAGCCGGGTTGCTGGACGCCGGGGACGCGGGCGCCTCGGTGGCGGTCTTCGTGGACGGCGAGCCGGTGGTGGATGTCTGGGGCGGATGCGCCGACGCGGACCGCACGGTCCCGTGGCGGCGCGACACGATCACCGGCGTGTGGTCCGTCACCAAGACGATGACGGCGCTGTGCGCCCTCGTCCTGGCCGACCGCGGTGACCTCGACCTGGACGCGCCGGTGGCCCGGTACTGGCCGGAGTTCGCCGCGGCGGGCAAGGACGGCGTGCTGGTGCGGCACCTGCTCGCGCACACGGCGGGCCTGCCCGACTGGGACGGGCCGGTCGAGGAGCTGTACGACTGGCCGTCCGCCACGGCACGGCTCGCCGCGCAGGCTCCGCGGTGGGAGCCGGGCACCGCGGCCGGGTACCACTCGCTGACCCAGGGATTCCTCGTGGGCGAGGTGGTGCGCCGGATCACGGGCCGCGGTGTGGGCGAGTTCCTCGACGACGAGGTGGCCGGGCCGCTGGGCGCGGACTTCCACATCGGGCTGCCCGCCGAGCACGACCACCGGGTCGCTTTATCGGTCGCGCCGCCGTCGCGGGACGAGGACTACCTCGCGAGCGCGCCCGGCAAGGCCGCGGCCTCCGCGGCCGCGACCGGGATCCGGGTCCGCGACGGGAACAGCGTCGCCTGGCGCCGCGCGCAGATTCCCGCGGCGAGTGGTTTCGGCAACGCCCGCTCGGTCGCGCTCGTGCAGTCGGTGATGGCGTGCGGGGGGACGGTGCGCGGTGTGCGGCTGCTGTCGCAGGCGGGCTGCGACCGTGCGTGGGAGGAGCAGTTCAGCGGCGAGGACCGCGTCCTGGGCATGCCGATGAGCTACGGCCTGGGCTACGGCCTGTTCGGCGGCACCTACGGCTGGGGTGGCTGGGGCGGCTCGTTGGTCATGATCGAGCCCGCGACCCGCACGGTGGTGGCGTACGTGACGAACCAGATGCGCGAGCCCGGGGACGACAACCGCGGACTGGAGGTCGGGACGGCCGCCTACGACGGGGTCCGGGCCCTCAGGCCGAGGCGATAGCGTGACCGGCAAGAAGGCCCTCGTCCGCGTACGGGCGCCCGGCACCCTGGACGGCGGCGACGTCCTGAAGGTGGGCGACACGGTGTACGTGGGCCGCGGGGGACGCACCAACGCCGAGGGCGTACGCCAACTGCGCGCCGTCTTCCCGCGCTTCCTGGCCGTCCCGGAGGAGTCCGGGGCGCACGTGGTCCTGCTCGGCGGCGGGCGCCTGCCAGGGGTGCGTGACGTGCCTGTCGGTGCGGCTGCGGGAGCTGTACACGCGCCTACAGGTACAGCCCCGCGTCGGCCCCCGGGTCCTGGGACGGCACCGAGGCGGGGCGGGTGCCGCGCCGCAGGGCGTACAGCTCGGCGAGGGTCGCGCCGTCGCGGCCGACGCCCTCCTCCCTGCCGAGCCAGCCGACCGCCTCGGCGCGGGTCAGCGGGCCGACCTCGATGCGGGCCAGGCAGCGGCCCGGACGTACCACCGCGGGGTGCATCCGCTCCAGGTCCTCGTTGGTCGTCACACCGACCAGGACGTTGCGGCCCTGGCCCAGCAGCCCGTCCGTCAGGTTCAGCAGCCGGGACAGCGCCTGTCCCGCCGTGTGCTTGGCCTCGCCGCGGATCAGCTCGTCGCAGTCCTCCAGGAGGAGGAGCCGCCAGCGGCCCTTGCCCGCCACGTCGTCCTCGCCGATCGCGATGTCCATCAGGTAGCCGACGTCGTTGAACAGGCGCTCCGGGTCCAGGACGCAGTCGACCTGGCACCAGTCGCGCCAGGAGCGGGCGAGGGTGCGCAGCGCGGAGGTCTTGCCCGTACCGGGCGGGCCGTGCAGCAACAGCAGCCGCCCGGCGATCTCCTCAGGCGCCACCTTCATCAGCTGCTCCAGCGCACCGGCCACCGGCGCGGTGTAGTTGGGGCGGATCTCGTCCCACGTGCCGGCCGAGATCTGCCGGGTCGTGCGGTGCGGGCCGCGCCGGGGGGAGAAGTACCAGAAGCCCATGGCGACGTTCTCCGGCTGCGGTTCCGGCTCGTCCTCCGCGCCGTCGGCCGACTGGCCCAGCACCTTCTCGGCCAGCTCGTCGGTGGTGGCCGTGACGGTCACGTCCGCGCCGCGGTTCCACCGCGACACCAGCAGGGTGAAGCCGTCGCCCTCGGCGAGGGTGGCGCTGCGGTCCTCGTCGCGCGCGGAGCGCAGGATCTTGGCGCCGGGCGGCAGCAGCGTCAGGCCGGCCCTGACCCGGTCCACCGAGCGGCTGCGCGCGTACGGCTGCTCGCCGCTGGCGAAACGCCCCAGAAACAGGGCGTCGACGACATCGGACGGCGAGTCGCTGTCGTCCATGTTGAGGCGGATCGGAAGGGACTCCTCGGCGGCGGACGGCTGGACGTGGTCGGCACACATGCCAGCCATGATCCGCCAATACCGGCCGCCGCGTACACGTAATTTCCGCGGAACCCCCTCCTTTGCGCATCCCGGGGAAAGACGGCGGGGTCCGGGCGGGCCCCGGCACTTAGCGGGAAACGGGCCGCCCGGCCCGCGGAGCTGGCTAGGCTGGCCCGTTGTGGGACGTCATGGTGGGGAACGTCACGGTGGGGAACGGCGGGGCGGCCGGCGGTACCGCAACCGGTGGCGGGGCACGGCCCTGCTGGTGACGGGCGTGGCGGCGCTGGCGATGGCCCTGGTGATGTGCGGCTTCCCGCCGGAGGACGGGGGCGGACCGCGGTCGGGTTCCTCGCGCGCCGCCGAGGTGGGCTGGGGGTTCACGCACACCGAGTACAGCGCGGACACCGGCAACAAGGAGGCCACGGCCGGCGCCGACCGGCTGCTGTCGGCGGACCCGATGCCGCAGAACCAGCACATCATGGGCTGGGGCGCGCAGAACCCCGAACCGAGCCCCGGCAGCTATGACTTCAAGGAGCTGGACAGCCGCGTCGACCTGATCCGGCGGACCGGCGGCACGCCCGTCCTGACGCTGTGCTGCGCTCCGGACTGGATGAAGGGCGGCAAGGCGGGGGAAACGGACTGGAGCACGCTGGAGAAGGCGCCGAGTCCGCAGCATTATGAGGACTTCGCCAAGCTGGTCGGCACCGTCGCCCGCCGCTACCCCGACATCCGCCATTTCGTCGTCTGGAACGAATTGAAGGGCTTTTTCGACGAGGCCAAGAACCGCTGGAACTACGAGGGGTACACCCGCCTGTACAACCTGGTTTACCAGGAATTGAAAAAGGTGAACCCCGACAACCAGGTGGGCGGCCCGTACGCGGTCATGGACAGCCACGCGCCCGGTGACGACACCTACGCCTCCGATGTGAAGGGCCCCTGGGGCAGCCTCGACCGGCGCGCCGTCGACGCCGTCGAGTACTGGAACGAGCACAAGGCGGGCGCGGACTTCGTCGTCGTCGACGGGTCCAGCTACACCAAGGACGACCGGTACGTGCCCGGCGAGTTCGCCGCGACCCGCAAGTTCGCCGACATCGGGCGCTGGCTGCGTCACAAGACCGGGCTGCCGCTGTGGTGGGCGGAGTGGTACGTCGAGGTCGCCGACGCCAACGACGACCGCAACGGCTGGAGCGAGCCGCGCCGGACCGCCGTCCAGGCGAGCGCCCTGATCTCCATGGCCGAGGGCGGGGCCACCAGCGGCTTCTACTGGAACCCGCAGAACGAGGGCGCCGACTGCCCCGGCTGCCTGTGGCGCAGCACCCAGCTGCCCGGCGGCGGGAGCAAGCTGCCCATGATGGACCTGCTGTCCCGCTTCTCCCGCGCGTTCCCGCCCGGCACCTCCTTCGAGAGCGTCGACGTGACCTCCGGCGACCGCGCCGGCCTCCGGGTCCTGGCCGGCCGCCGGACCGCCCTGGTCGTGAACACGCTTGGCCGGCCCGTCGAGGCGCGGGTGGACGGGCAGGACATCACCCTGGACCCGTATGGGATCCGGTGGCTTGAGCGGTCGTGAGGCCCGGGGCCGGGGGGGGGCCCCCCCCCCGCCCCCCCCCCCCCCCCCCCCACCCCACCCCCCCCCGCCCCCCCCCCCCCCCCCCAACCCCCAAAAGGGGGGGGGGGGACACAAAACAGCC
>NZ_JBIRJY010000005.1:191720-568715 GCF_044329785.1 Streptomyces sp. NPDC017529 | reverse complement strand
TCGCCGGTTCCGACCCCGTGCCGACGTACCTGTTCGACGAGGTGGACGCGGGCGTGGGGGGGCAGGGCGCCGGGGGGGGGGGGCCCCCGCGGGGGCGCCCCCCGGCCGCTCAGGACATCGACACGAAGCGCTGGACCAGCGCCACCAGGAACACCAGCATCAGGGGGAGCGAGAACCAGAAGGACGCCTGCATCCAGCGGAGTTTGCGTACGCTCGGCGCCAGCGCCACGCGTACCGCCTCGCGTGCCGCGAGCAGCAGGATCAGGGCGCCGGCCGCCAGGGCGCCGATGACCGACCACGGCGTCCAGGTGATGCGCGGACCGACCGGTCCCGGGTCCGGCCCGGCCACCGGGCCCGGTGGCTGCTGCTTGAGCGCGTACAGCGCCGCGTGCTCGTTGCCCATGACGCGGCGCAGTTCGGGCCGCTGGTCGAGGGCGGTGCGCAGCCGCTGCTCCCAGGAGGCGGCGTAGCCCGAGCCCAGGCGCAGGGACTCCGCCTGGCTGCGGTTGACCATGAAGTACGCGTTCGGACCGGCGTCCCGCAGGGCCTTGACGAGCGCGTCGACCAGGATCGGGTCGCGCGGCGCCGGAACGGGCACGTACTGCACCCGCTCCATGTCCTTCGCGCCCCACGGCATGGCCGGGGTGACGTCGTTCACCGGGTCGTTGGACGGCCACAGCAGCCGTGCGGTGGGCCGGTCGTGCGCGTAGACGTAGTCCATCGCGGCCACCTCGCCCGGCCGGACGCGCTCGAACGGCTCGTTGCCCCAGCGGACCACCAGGAAGCCGGTGATCAGCACCACGCCCGTCAGCAGCGCGGCGAGCGGGCCCAGGCCGCGGCGGGTGCCGGCGGCGCGCGGGAAGAGCGCCAGCGCACCGAGGACGCAGGCGCCGGGCAGCGCGAACATGAAGACCCGCAGCGCCATCTCGCCGCCGTAGGACTGCATGCCGAAGGCGAGGAACGGCACGAAGGTCAGCACCAGCAGGGAGCGTTCGGAGAAGCCGGCGGCGCGCCGCCGCAGCACGCCCCAGCAGGCCAGCGCGAGCACCCCGCCGGCCAGCGCCACCCGCGCGTACAGCACCAGCTTGTGGGTGCTGTCGCCGCTGCCGATGCGGCCGGAGACCGACGAGGAGACGTTTCCGCCGATGCCGCCGACCCCGCCGAACAACTCGTCGAAGTGGCCCGACCAGTACGGCTCGGCGAGGAACCCGATCCAGACCACGGCCACGACGCCGAACAGCAGCGGCAGGCCGTACAGCGACGTACGGCGCAGCAGGACCAGGAACGTCAGCACGCCCAGCATCACGAACGGCGTGAGCTGGTGGCCCGCCACGGACGCCAGGAACAGCGCGGCCAGCACCGCCAGCAGCGCCGCCCGCTGGCCGCGCCCGGCCGGTGCCACCTCGGCCTCGCCTGGCCAGCGCTTGCCGCGCAGCACCCGCGGATCGCGGAACCACACCAGCAGGATCGCGACGAAGACCAGGTAGAGCAGGTAGGTGAAGCCCTGCGGGGAGAAGTAGTCCTGGCCGACCCAGCCGCACAGCGCGAACAGCCACGCCGCGCTCCACTTCGCCCGCCAGCTCGCCCGTACGGCCTTCAGCAGCAGGAGCACCGGGGCGAGGTAGAGGAGCTGGATGGCCAGTGGCCACCAGCGCAGCACCTCGGTGAAGTCCGTGACGCCGCACGCCTCGGCGAGGAACTGGGCCGCAGCGAAGAAGCCGGGCCAGCTCCAGCGCGCGTCCAGGTCCGGCACCGCCACACCGGTCCGGTTGATGTAGTCCAGGAAGCCCAGGTGCTGCCAGGCCGTCGGGAAGCGCGGTTCGGCCTCCAGGACGGCGGGCAGCGCGTGCAGGGCCACCACGGTCAGGACCAGCACGGCCGCCAGGAGGACGCGCCGCGGCCGGGACAGCCACAGGGCGGACGCGAAGGCCAGCACCAGCAGCACCGCGCCCACCAGCGTCGCCGCGGGCAGCACGCTGATCAGCCCGAGCCCGCCCATCCGGTCCAGGTCGGCGTCGCCCATGCCGCGCAGCGGCAGCCAGAACAGGATGACGGCGGCGGCCAGCAGCGCCCAGACACCGAGGTCGGGGCGGTGGCCGAGCCGGGTGGCGAGCCGGGCCCCGGGCGTGGGGGAGGCCGCCAGGCGGGTGGCGGGCGGGGCGGCGGCGGGCGCGGCAGGGGGAGCGGGCGCGGCCGCGGGCGCCGGCGCGGGCACCGGCGCGGGCGCCGGGGTGGGCGCCGGGGTGGGCGCCGGGGCCTCCGGCTCCTTGCGGAAGCGGGGCGGCAGCGGCGCCTCCTCCTGCCCCGTATCGCTGTCGTCGTCACCCTTCGCCCAGGAGGGGCCCGCCGCGGGCGGCCGGACGTCCGGCCTGCGCTCCATGTGCTCGAAGTCCACGTGCAGCCCCAGCGGCACCGTGTCGACGTCCCGCAGCGCGCGCTCCGCCCAACTGGGCCGGTGCGCATCCGTACCGGCCGCGGCGCCCGCCTCCTGCGCCGAGCGGCCGGGCGGCAGGGGGGTGCCGGGCGCCCGCACGTCGCCCAGGTCACCGTTGACGGCGAGGTCCGCCAGGTCGCCGTCCGGGGCCAGCCCTTCGGCGGGGGCCCGCGTCAGGGGAGCGGAGGGGTGACCCTTGAGAATGCGGTACAGCTTGACGGAGGCGATCGAGACGATCACGGACAGGCTGGAGATCTCGGCGACGCCCGCGCCGGTCAGCCCCATCCGCGGCAGCAGCAGCACCGTCAGGCCGAGCACCAGCACGCACAACAGGCCCTGGATGTAGGCCAGCCCCGACGTACGGCTCTGCGCGCGCAGGACCGCGAAGTAGACCTCCATGACGACGCGCAGTGCCGCGCCCACCGCGAACCAGCGCAGCAGCGGGGTGGCGGCATCCGCGTACCCCGCGCCGAAGACACTGAGGATGTACGGCGCGCAGACGAACAGGAAGAGACAGACCGGGATCATGATCCGGGCCATCCGGCGCAGCGCCGCCCGGGTGTTCTCCGCCAGCCGCGCCGGGTCGTGCGAGCCCTCCACGGTCAGCGAGGCGCCCATGTTGATGGCGAGCAGGTTGACCGTGCCGCCGATGGTGGTCGTGATGTAGAAGTACGCGTTGTCGGTGGAGCTGACCTGGGAGGCGACCAGCACCGGCACCAGGTAGACGACGGCCAGCGAGAAGAGCGAGCCCGTGTAGTCGCCGGCCAGGAAGCGGCCGATCTCGCGCGGCGACGGCGGCCGGGCGGTGCGTTCGGTGGCCTTCACGTGCCGGGGCACCAGCCGCCGGAAGACCAGCCAGCCCAGCGGCAGCACGGACACCCCGATGGCGGCGACCCACGAGACGAAGACGCCCGCCAGCGGGATCGCCGCGGCGAACGCGACCAGCAGCCCCAGCTTGACCGCCGAGAAGACCAGGTTGCCGACCGGCACCCACAGCGCGTTGCGCAGCCCGGTCAGCACGCCGTCCTGGAGGGTCAGCAGCGACCAGGCGATCACCGCGACGACGAACCCCAGCCCGTGCAGCGGCCCGTGGAGGAACCGGTACGAAGGCCCCCAGAGGTTCAGCGTGAGCAGGAAGACCGTCGCGGCGAGCGCGACGACCACCGAACTGCCCAGGTAGGTGCGCCGGACCAGCCGCCCGGTGGTCCGGCCCGCGATCGGGATGTAGCGGGCCAGCGCGCCGGTCAGCGTCAGCGAGGTGAGCCCCGCCAGCAGCTTCATCGCGGCGATGGCCGCCGAGCCCTGGCCGACCGCGGACTCCGTGTAGTACCGGGCCGCGACCAGCCAGAACCCCAGGCCGAGCAGGCCGGAGATGCCGGTGTTCAGCATCAGCGCGTAGGCGTTGCGGAACAGCTGGCTGCCCCCGCCGCCGTCCTGCACGCCGGGGAACCGGCCGCCGAACAGGCGCTTGCGCCCGCCCCCGGCCGGTTCCCGCTCCGTACGCCGCTCGGTCCGGGTGGTCGTGTCAGACACGGCTTCCGCGCACCTTCCCCACTGCCTTGACAGCCTGACGGGTCCTGCGGACCACGGCGTACCCCTTGGTGAGCGCCCGCTCCCTGGCGAAGTACCGCCCGACGGCGCGGCCTTCCACCAGCCGCTCGAACTCCTCGGTGCCGGTGGTGCGCCGTACCGTCAGCCGGGTCAGCGCGTACGGGCCCTGGCAGCGCCCCGCCAGGGCGTTGTTCACCGCCAGCGACTGCCGGAAGCCCGCGCCGCGCACCGCCCGCCGCACCCGCCGGCTGGAATGGCCGTACGGGTACGCGAAGGACACCGGCGGCGTGCCCAGCTCGTCGGTGACGATCTGCTTGCAGCGCGAGACCTCGAACCACAGGCGGTCGTCGGAGATCTGGTCCAGCTGCGGGTGGGCGTGGCTGTGCCCGCCGATCTCCACCCCGGCGGCGGCCAGTTCCCGCGTCTGGTCCCAGTCGAGCATGGTGTCCAGGCCGCCCCCGGTGTCGTACGGGCCGCGCAGCCAGCCGGTGGAGACGAAGAGGGTGGCCGCGAAGCCGTGCTGGGACAATGCGGGCAGGGCGTGTCGGTGCACGCCCTCGTACCCGTCGTCGAAGGTGATCAGCACCGCCCGTGCGGGCAGCGGCTGGCCGCCCCGCCACGCCGCGGCCAGCTCGGCGGTGGTCAGCGGGGTGAAGCCGAGGTCGTCCAGCACCGCCATCTGCTCGGCGAACGCCTCCGGGCTCACCGACAGGTCGAACGCGGCCGGCGTGGGCGCGTGCGCGATCGCGTGGTACATCAGGATCGGCACCACACACGGTGTCGTCATGCGACCGCCCCCTCACTCCCCGCGGACGAAGACTCGCCGCGGGCGCGGGCCGTGGCACCGTCCGCCGCCCCGGCCGGTCCGCCGGTGGTGCCCGCGGGCCGCCCGCGGTCGCGCAGCGCCCGTACCCTGCCGAGCGCGTAGCCGTACGTGGTGGTGGCCACGCCCGCCACGATCGCGCCCGCCCGGCCGGCGCCGCCGGGCCGTCGCAGCAGCGTGTCCCGCACGCCGCGCGCGACCCCGGCGGGCAGCACCCGGGTCGCGTACCGGCGCTCCGCCGACAGCCCGTCCCGCGCGCCCACGCTGCGTGCCACCAGCGCCTTGGACAGCCCTTCGGCGTACGTACGGGACCGGAAGTAGGCGAAGCGCTCGCGGCCGGCGGGCACCCGGTGGTGGATCACCGACCGGTCGTCGAGCAGCAGGACCGCTCCCGGTACCGCGCGGGAGAGCCGGATGCACAGTTCGGTCTCCTCGCAGCCCAGCGGCCGCTTGCCGCGGTCGCGGCCGATGGTGGTGGCGAACCCGCCGACGGCCTCGAACGCCTCCTTGCGGAAGGAGGCGTTGCCGCCCAGCACGTTGCGCACGCGGACGGTGTGCGAGCGCCCGGCGCCGCCGTCCGCGGGGAACAGGCCCAGGTACGCGCAGCCCACCACCCAGTCGAACTCCTCGGGGAACCACGCGGGCCGGCGCCCCGAGGACCACACCGGCTCGGTCCGGCCGCCGACCGCCAGCACCTTCGGGTCGGCGTAGTTCTCGGCGAAGTGCAGCAGCCAGTCGCGTTCGGCCACCGCGTCGTCGTCGAGGAAGGCGATCACCTCGCCGGTGGCCTCGGCGATGCCGGTGTTGCGCCCGGCGGACAGCCCGCGCGGCCCCGCGTTGGCCAGGACGCGCAGGGCGGCGGGCCACTCGGGTGACGCGAAATGAGCGTGCAGCCGCGCCAGCAGCGCCGGATTGTGGTCGACCACGAGCAGTGTCTCGTGAGCCGGGTGGGACTGGTCGCGCACCGAGGCCGCCGCGGCGAGGATGTCCCCCCAGCGGTCCTCGGTGTAGGCGCAGATGACGACGGAGACGCGGACGCTCAAGACGCCTCTCCCGAGATTACGGAGGGACGGGAGGGACGCTTGTGGCGCGTGCTGCGCTCGCGCAGTATCACCTTCAGCACCCGGAACCCGTCCCGCACGGCGCGCAGGTTGCTCACGCCGTGGATGCGGTTGTACTCGTGGCTCGGTATCTCCTGGACTCTCAGGCCGGCCTTGACGACGCGGATGTTCATCAGCGTCTCGACCTCGAACCCGGCGCAGTCCAGGCCGATCTCGTCCAGGCAGTGCCGCCAGAAGGCGTTGTAGCCGTAGCACAGGTCGGTGTAGCGGGCACCGAACTTGGCGTTGACGACGGTGGTCAGCACCCGGTTGCCCAGCTTGCGCACCGGCGTCATGTCGTCGGTGCCGCCGCCGTTGGCGAACCGCGAGCCCTTGGCGAAATCCGCGCCCCCCACCAGCGCGGAGACATAGCTGACGATCTCCGCGCCGTCGGCCGAGCCGTCCGCGTCGACCATCACGATGATGTCGCCGGTGCACGCCGCGAACCCGCTGATCAGGGCATCGCCCTTGCCCTTGCCGCGCTGCTCGACGACCTTGACCTCCGGCCACAGCTCGCGCGCGACCCGGATGGTGTCGTCGGTGGAATTCCCGTCCACCAGCACCACTTCGTGTATCCACTCCGGAAGTGTCTTGAAGACGTACGGGAGATTCTCCGCCTCGTTCATGGCGGGTATCACCACACTGACCGGCGGAGCTATGGCCAGGTGTGAGGAAACGGGACGGTATTGCGCTTCGGAGACCAGCGACAACGGCTTCTTATCCGTTTCCGCGGGGCGAAGGGATGATGAACTCATGAGTCTTTTTCCCTCTCGTCCGGTGGACCGCCCACCCCCGGGCGGCCCGGATGGGTATCCGGTTCGAAAGGGGGGTTCACACCCCGCTCATGACGGCAGAGATCTTTTCGCCGTGCGAACAGGGCGAGCTGGCATGCGTGTTTCCGGCCGCGCGGCTCGTGTCCCGATGATCGACGCGGTGATCGTCACGTGAAGATCGAGCACGGCACCCCCCTACCGCGCCCCGCTCCGGGCCCCCTCGCGACGCTTGAGCCCTCCCCTAGTGCCGCTTTGCGTGAACGGGCCGGTGCGGGTGGATGTACGACGGTATTGATGACTGGGACTCTATGGCAATACCTCGGCCTCGCATCCCGTTTGGCATCATTGGCGAATATGGAGCGGTGCCTTCCTCAACCTCCCGATCGGATCCGGCCCATCCGTTTGAGAAGACGATCAGCCGGCTCGAACAATTCCGGCCTGGACACCACCGTGTTGCGCAATGCCCGTACCGGGGCGCGGTGTGCCCGGTGGCCCAGCGCCACCGGGTGGCGCCGTGCCACCCACCCTTCCGACACCGTCAGTTCCCGGGTCTTGAGGCAGTCCTTGTACTGCTTCTCACCGCGCCCCAGATCGACATAGGCCAGCCCGTCGGCAGCGGCGCCCTCGGCCATGTGCAGGTGCAGCGTCAGGCCGGGCGAGAATTTTGCGTACGCCGGGTCGTACGCGGGGAACCAGCAGCACAGCACCCGCTCGGAACGGATGCCGAAGTGCGCGGCGACCGGCCGGTCACCGGCGTAGAGCACCGACAGCTGCCCGGCGAAGGACGCGGTACGGGTGTGGAAGAGCTGGCTGACGAGCTGGACGATCCAGGGGTGCGCGAAGCGGTCGCTCCGCCCCGTCCTGCGGTACTGCGCCGACTTCCAGTCGAGCAGCCGGCGCAGCACGACCGGGTCCCGCTCGTCGTGCACGTACCGCACGGGGCCGATGTCCCGCCCCAGCTTGCGCCCCTTGGTCAGGGTCCTGCGGATGAACTTCGGGGACTGCTCCCGCAGCCGCGCCATGTACGCGTCGAACCCCTGGTCCACGTCGACGACGGGGGAGGGGAAGCCGCGCAGCGACGCCGTCTCGAAGGGTTTCTGGCCCTCCACCAGGTGGTCGAACTCCAGCACCGCCAGGCCGCAGGCCCGCAGCAGTTCGCGCGGGTCCCACTGGAAGCCGGGGCGGTGCACCAGCCCCTGGGCGTCCGAGACCCCCAGCCCGATCGCCCGCCCGACGCCCAGCGCCGAGCGCTGGAAGGGCAGGAACGCGGCCGGCTCGCCGTCCTCGCGGATCACCGCGATCCGCACCCCGCGCCGGCAGCGGCCGACGGCGAGGGCGAACTCGGGGGCGAGAAAAGGATTCGCCAGCTGCGGCGTCCCCAGCAGATGGGCCTGGGACTGCACGGCGCTCCACGCCGCACGGTCGGTGCCGTTCAACTCGCCCGGGCGGTACACGCTGATGTCCACGTCAGTTCGTCCGACTTCCCCGTCCACGGGCGCCGGTACGCCGGCGCCGCACGCTGACCCCTAGGAATACGATGCCGCTGAGCACCGCGACGGCCACCACCCCGCCGCGCGCCGACCAGCTGTGCAGCGCCAGCATGGCCTGCGCCACCAGCAGGTTGACGGCGAGCGCCCCGGCGCCCGCGGCGACGGCCCGGCCGAGCGGGTCCAGCCGGCCCAGCGCCGTGGCGATGGCGGCGGCCGGCGCCAGCAGCAGGAAGACGAGGACGCAGAGCGCGCGCAGCGGCGAGGCGATGTCGGCGAGCGCCAGGACGGCGCCCGTCCCGCCCACGGCCACGGCGGCCCCGGCCAGCACGGGTACCGAGTCCGCGCGCAGCCTGCCGCCGCCCCGGCCGTCCGTGACGGGCTCCGGATCGCCTGGCCCGCCGTCACCCGGGCCGCCGTGCGCGGGCTCGTCACGGCCCGGTCTGCCGCCGTTGGGCGCGTTGCCGTTGATGGTGGTGTGCATGGGCAGCTCGGCCCCCCATAAGCGCCTGATGCCGGGCTTCAATGTCGCGCAGGGCGCGCGCGCCCGTCAAGATGCAAAGAAGGCGTGAACGGGCCATGGCCACAGTGTGGTTGCCCGGGGCGGGCCCGGCGCTCACCCGTATGCGCGTCATGCCATGGCCATGGCACGGCCATGGAGATCACCCGTGCTCGTGACAATCGGCGGCGACGCTTCCCGGTGTCGATGGGTCCTGCTACATCAGAAGGGGCAGAGATCCTGCTCAGGGAGGTTCCATGAGACTGTCCCGATGCGCGGCCACGATGTCCGCGTTCCTCGTCACCTCGGCGCTCGCGCTCTCCGGCGCGAGCGCCGCCGCGTCCGCACCGCAGCCCCGTGCCACCGACTACGTGGCCCTCGGCGACTCCTACTCCTCCGGTGTGGGAGCCGGCAGCTACTACGGCAGCAGTGGCGCGTGCAAGCGCAGCGCCAAGTCCTACGCGGCCCTGTGGGCCGCCGCCAACGACCCCGCGAAGTTCGACTTCACCGCCTGCTCGGGTGCCCGCACGGGTGACGTGCTGGCCAAGCAGCTGGCCCCGGTGAACGCCGGCACCGACCTGGTGAGCATCACCATCGGCGGCAACGACGCGGGCTTCGCCGACACCATGACCACCTGCGCCCTCCAGGGCGAGTCCGCCTGCCTGGCCCGGATCGCGCAGGCCCGCGCGTACGTCAGGAACACGCTGCCGGCCAAGCTGGACCAGGTCTACGACGCCATCGACGGCAGGGCGCCCTCGGCGCAGGTCGTCGTCCTGGGCTACCCGCGCTTCTACAAGCTCGGCGGCAGCTGCTCCGTCGGCCTCTCCGAGAAGTCCCGGGCGGCCATAAACGCCGCCGCCGACGACATCAACGCCGTCACCGCCAAGCGCGCCGCCGACCACGGCTTCGCCTTCGGGGACGTCAACACGACCTTCGCCGGGCACGAGATCTGCTCCGGCGCCCCCTGGCTGCACAGCGTCACCCTCCCCGTGGAGAACTCCTACCACCCCACCGCCAACGGACAGTCCAGGGGCTACCTGCCCGTCTTCGGCTCCGCCGCCTGACCCCGCGCCCCGACCGGGCACCGAGGAGGCCCCGCCCGCGGGCGGGGCCTCCTCGTGCGGCTACCCGCCGTCGCCCGCCGTGCCGGTACCGCCCCCGTACGTCCCGTCGTCCGTGGCCCCGCCCCCGGTGGTCGTCCCGCCCGTCGTGGGAGCGGCCGTGGTGGGCTCGGTGGGCGACGGCGCCGAGGTCGTCGGGCGGGGCGGGGTGGTGCGGGGATAGGTGTGGCCGGGCGGCGTGGTGCCGGGGTACGTACGGCCGGGCGGGGTGGTGCCCTGCGGCGTGGTGGCGGCGGAGGTGCTGCCGGGCGACGTGCGCCCCGGTGTGGTGCCGCCGCCTCCGTTCGTACCGCCGCCACCTCCGGTGTTCCCGCCGGAACCCCCGCCGCCCGTCGTGCTGCCCGGCGTGCGGTCGGGCGTACCGCCGTCGTCCAGGAGCGCGTACGCCACCCCGCCCGCCGCCAGCGCCGCGAGCAGGGCCCCCGCCGCCAGCAGCCGGACCGACCGCCGCCGGCGCCGCTCGGCCTCCCGGTCGGCCGCGGTCGTCGTCGTGGTGTCCGTGCCCGGTGCCCCGGCCGGCGGCACCGGCGGCATCGGGGCGGCGGGGCCGTACGCGGTACGGGTCCGGGCGCCGGCGATCGTCGGCGGGTGACCGCCCGGCGGCACCACCACCGTGGGCGTGCCGCCGCCCGCGACCGCCTCCAGCATCCGCTGGGCCGCGCCCGCGTCCAGCCGCTCCCGGGGATCCTTGCGCAGCAGCCCCTCCACGACGGGCGTCAGCGGCCCCGCCTGGCGGGGCGGCGGCAGCTGCTCGTCGACCACCGCGCGCAGCGTGGTCAGCGGGGTGCCCTGGCGGAACGGCGAGTGCCCTTCCACGGCCGCGTACAGCGTCACACCCAGCGACCACAGGTCCGACTCGGGGCCCGCCTGCTGCCCCAGCGCCCGCTCCGGCGCCAGGAACTCGGGCGAGCCGACCAGTTCGCCCGTCATGGTCAGCGCGGCGGAGCCCGCCACCCGCGCGATGCCGAAGTCGGTCAGCACCACCCGGCCCTCGTTGGACAGCAGGACGTTGCCGGGCTTCACGTCGCGGTGCAGGACGCCCGCCTCGTGGGCGACCCGCAGTGCGGCCAGCACCTCGGCGCCGATCGCGGCGGCCCGGCGCGGCGGCAGCGGCCCCTCGGCGTCCAGCGCCTCGGCCAGCGACAGGCCGCGCACCAGCTCCATGACGATCCACGGCCGCCCGTGCTCGGAGACCACGTCGTAGACGGTCACCACGTTGCGGTGCGAGATGCGGGCGGCGGCCCGGCCCTCCCGCTCCAGCCGCGCGTACAGCATCTGCTCTTCCTGTGCCGTCAGCTCGCGCGGGGCCCGTACTTCCTTGATGGCGACCTCGCGGGCCAGCACTTCGTCCCGGGCCCGCCACACCACGCCCATGCCGCCCCGGCCCAGCTCGTCGATCAGCCGGTAGCGCCCCGCCAGCAGCCGCGCGCCGTCCCCGTCACCCCGTACGCCGCCGGATTCCGCACCGCCAGGACCCTCGCTCATGGACGAGCCCCCCTCGCAAGAGAGCGATTCGGTGGAAACGTACCTCAACCCAGCGTTGTTGCCGCCCCCTTGAACAACAATCCGCAGCCGAGCAGCACCGCACCGGCCCGGCCGCCAGCCCGGCGCGGGCCCCGGCACGGCCCGCCGCCGTACGTGATCTTCGGCACGGCGCCGCGGGGGCTGCCGGACCGGCTCGCGGTCACGCTGGAACCGGACGGTGGCTCCGGCAGGCCCACGACCTCGGTACTCGTCCAACTCGCCCTCGGCCGAGCGTGATCCGTAAGGTGGTCGTCAACGTCGGTGCGAGGCAGGTGAATCCTGATGACCAGGCCGCGCGCGTGTCGCGGGAGAGAGATAGGGTTACCCTGCCCGGGCCGGGTGCCCTCGTACGGGTGGGGAGAGTCATGGAACAGATAGCAATGCGCAGCAGGGCGCGAGTGCCTGCGATCAGTTGCGGAAGCGGCGCGTCCAGCGCGCGGCTGGACCGCCATCTCGCGGTGCTGGGCGGACCTGCCGTCCCGCAGCGGGAGACGGAGGGCGCGACGTCGTTGATGCAGGAGCTCACCGCTCGTGACCACACGCGCACGAGGACGAGCCGCGGTGCCAGGGTGTCGCTGTTCGCCCCGCTGCGCAGGCTGCGCCGGTCGCTGTTCGGCGGCCGCGGCTGACGCGTCACGGCAGCCTTACGACCCGGTCCCTCAGGCGACCACACCGTCCCGGCGCAGCGCTGCGATCCGCTCGCTCGTCAGCCCGAGGGCGCCCAGCAGCGCGTTGGTGTGTTCGCCGAGGGCCGGGACGTCCCCCATCACGGGCCCGGCGCCGCCGGGCAGCGTGATCGGCGGCAGCAGCGCCCGCAGCGGCCCGGCCGGCGACCCCACCTCCCGCCAGCGGTCGCGCGCGGTGAACTGCGGATGCCCGGCCAGCTCCGCCACCCCGTTGAGCCGGGCACACGCCAGGTCCGCCTCCTCCAGCCGCCGCACGGCCTCGGCCACCCCCATCCCGGCCAGCGCCGCACCCACCACCCGGTCCGTTCTGTCGCGGTTGCGGACCCGTGCGACATTGGTCGCGAACGCCGGGTCGTCGGCCAGCTCCGGCCGCTCCAGCACCTGCCGCGCCAGCCGCCGCCACTCCCGGTCGTTCTGCACCGACAGCAGGACCGGCTGCCCGTCCGCCGTCGGATACGCGTTGTACGGCGCGATCACGGCGTGCGCGACACCCGTCCGGGCGGGCGGCTCACCGCCGTACATTCCGAAGTAGAGCGGATGCCCCAACCACTCGGCCAGCGCGTCCAGGAGCGAGACCTCCACCGGGCCGCCGCGCCCGGTCGCGCCGCGGCGCAGCAGCGCGGCCAGTACGCCCGAGAACGCGTACATCCCCGCCGCGATGTCGGCGGCCGGTATCCCGGCCTTCGCCGGCTCCTCCGGGGTGCCGGTCAGCGAGACCAGCCCGGCCTCGCACTGCACGAGCATGTCGTAGGCCCGTTTGCGTGCGTACGGGCCGTCGGCGCCGTAGCCGGAGATGTCGACGGCGACCAGGCGCGGGTAGCGGGCGCACAGCGCCGCCGCGTCCAGCCCGAGCCGCGCGGCCGCGCCGTGCGCCAGGTTCTGCACGAACACGTCGGCCCCGGCGACCAGTTGCTCCAGCAGGTCGCGGCCGCGCGGGTCCTTCAGGTTCAGCGCCAGCGACTCCTTGCCGCGGTTGGCCCATACGAAGTGCGAGGCGAGCCCGCGCACCGAGGTGTCGAAGGACCGCGCGAAGTCGCCGCCGTCCGGGCGCTCGACCTTGACGACCCGGGCGCCGAGGTCGGCGAGCTGCCGGGTGGCGAACGGCGCGGCCACGGCCTGCTCGACGGCGACGACGGTGATGCCCTCCAGGGGCGGCGGCTGCGGCGCGGAAGTGCGGTCCATGGTCGGAGCACCTACCCGTCCGCGGCCGCCGGGCAACGCGGACCGCGTCACAGGAGGGCGAACTGCCCGCCGGGCCCCTCCTCGTGGTGGTCCAGGACGGAGGCGGGGCGACGGGCCGTGGCGGGCGGTGGCAGGATGCCCGCGGCGCGCAGCTCCGGCGCCTCGACGCGCGGACCGACCGCCGTGCGCCGGTGCAACGCTTCCTGCGCCGGGCGGAGTTCGGCCAGCAGGGCGAGCACCGAGACCAGCTCCAGCAGCTCGGTGGTCCACTCCTGGGGCCAGGCGGCGGGCCGCAGCGCCTCCAGGCTCGCCGGCTCGGCGACCGGAGCGGTCCGGCGCTCGAACCACGCCTCCAGGACGCGTACGCCGCCCGCCTCGTAGTCCCAGGCCGCGGCGGGCACGGGGGAGACCCGCCCGGGCCCCAGGAGCAGCGCTTCCTCGTCGGGCAGGTAGGAGATGCCGCCGGGCAGCCCGCGGGCGGGCAGCGGAGCGCGCACGTAGGGGCGGCGCCCGCCGGGCATACGAGGGCGGTCGCCCGCACGCGCCCCGTACGCCGTCCCGTCACCCCGCGCGCCCCGCGTCTGGAGCCACAGCAGCCGCTCGCCCAGCGCGACGCCGTCCTCCCACACCCCGGCGTCGGCGGTCAGCGGCACCACCGCGCCGGCCGGCGCGGGCCGGGCGCTCGCCATCGTCCAGGCCAGCAGTTCGGCGGCGCCGACCGGCCGGTCCAGGCGCCGGGCGAGCAGCTCCGCCAGCCCGGGGGCGAGGTTGGGCTCGCGGCCGCCGGGGCGCCGGTAGAGGGGGCGGACGCGGCCCGGACGCCCGGCCGGCGAGCGGCCGTCCGGCAGCAGCGCGGAGGCGACCAGGGCCGGGCCGGCCGACTGCGGCACGTGCCCCATCTCGACCACGAAGACCTGCTGCCCGTCCGCGACCCGCCACAGCTCGGGACGGGCGCTGTCGATCAGCCGGTGGTCGGGCAGCAGCCACTGCCGGTCGAACGGGCCGTGCAGGACGCGCACCGGCTCGGGGCACGGCCCGCCGGTGTGCGCGAGCCGGCCGGTGGGTGTGGTCTGACCGGGCAACTGGGGCACGGCCGTCCGCAGCGTACGGGCGCGGCTGGGGCGGAACAGCCGCTCGCGCGCCGCGTCGTCCCCGGCCTCGTGCAGCGCCGCCCAGCGGGCCCGCAGCGAGGCGGCGTCCGGGGCCATCACCCAGCCGCGGCCGAGCCGCAGCGGCGCGGCCGACCAGGGCATCAGGTCGTCGAGCCGGGGCGCCGCCGCGAGCCTGCCGCCGCCGCTGCCCGTGGCCTGTGTCACCGTCACGCGGTCGCCCTCCCTGGACCTTCGGTGCGCTCGGTCGCCTGGGGGCATCGTAACGGCGACGCCCGTAGGCGGTCTTTTGCGAGTGATCAACGCCGGGTACGGTCCTGGCCGTACGCCCGCAGGCCCGTGCCGCCGACGTCCGCCGGGAGGAGCGCCATGACCGTCACGCAGCTCGCCGGGGCGCGGGCGGGGGCCCGGCTGGACCGGCTGCCGCCGTCGCGCTGGCACCGCCGCCTCACCTTCACCGTCGGCATCGGCGCCTTCTTCGACCTCTACGAGATCTTCCTCGGCGGCGTGCTGGCCGCGGTGCTCGCCGAGCGCTGGCACCTGGACCACACCGCCAAGTCGTGGGTGATCGCCGCCGGGTTCCTCGGCATGTTCGCGGGCGCCAACGTGCTGTCCGTGCTCGCCGACCGCTTCGGACGGCGCCGGATGTTCCTGGTCAACCTGGGCGCGTACTCCCTGTGTTCGCTGCTGTGCGCCTTCGCGCCGAACGCCGAGTGGCTGATCGCGCTGCGCTTCCTGGCCGGGCTCGGCCTCGGCGCCGAACTGGTCCTGGTGGACACCTACCTCGCCGAGTTCCTGCCGCGCGCGGTGCGCGGCCGCTACATCGCCTGGGCCTACACCTTCGGCTTCCTCGGCGTGCCGGTGGCCGCCTTCGTCGGCGCGCGCCTGGTGGCCACCCGCGAGCTGTTCGGCGTCGAGGGGTGGCGCTGGCTGCTGGTGGCGGGCGCGCTGGGCGCGGCGTTCATCCAGCTCATGCGCGCCCGGCTGCCCGAGTCGCCGCGCTGGCTCGTCGTACACGGCCGCGAGGAGGAGGCCGAGCGCATCGTCGCGGACATCGAGGAGCGCGTCGCGCGCGAGACCGGCGAGACGCTGCCGTCGGTCGCGGTGGCGGTGGAGGTGCCGCAGCGCCGTGTCCCGCTGGGCGCGATGTTCCGCGGCGACCAGGGGCGGCGCACCGTCATGTGGTGGATCTTCCAGGTCCTCCAGACCGTCGGCTACTACGGCTTCGGGGCGCTGGCGCCGGTCGTGCTGACCGCCAAGGGCCACACCGTCACCGCGTCGCTGGGCTACGCGGCCCTGAGCTTCTGCGGCTACCCGCTCGGCTCGGCGCTGTCCGTACCGCTCATCGACCGGATCGAGCGCAAGACGCTGATCATCGCCGCCGCGCTGGGCATGGCGGTGTGCGGCCTGGCCTTCGGCTTCGCCGGCGCGGGGTGGCTGATCGTGGGCGCCGGCTTCGCGCTGACCGTGTGCAGCAACGTCTTCTCCAACGCGTTCCACGTCTACCAGACCGAGATCTTCCCGACCGGCCTGCGCAGCAGCGCGATCGGCATCGCGTACTCGCTGTCCCGGCTCACCTCGGTGGTGCTGCCGTTCGTCGCGCTGGCCGTGCTGGACGGCCTGGGGCCCGGCGCCGTCTTCACCGGTTCGGCGGTGCTGATGGTGCTGCTGTGCCTGGACGTGGCCCTGCTGGGGCCGCGCAGTACGGGACGCAGCCTGGAGCGGATCTGAGGGAATGTCCTGAGAGCGGGCGGGCCGGCGCACCGGCACCGCCCGCGGCGTTCAGAGGATGACCTGGTCCGAGCGGGTCTCCAGGCGGGCGATCGCCTTGCGGCACGCGCCGGCGAACTTCTTGAACTCCTCGTTGGTGCTGCCGGGACGTCCGTCCATCGTGTCCTCGTCGAAGAAGGACGCGCGCAGTTCGGTACTGAGTTCCAGCTGGCCGCCCTTGCCGAGCATGGTGCGGTTGCAGGGGTTGGCGGGGTTGACTCCGGCCAGGTCCGGGAAGTCGTCGCCGTCCACCGTCTTGAAGTGCTTGCCCAGCTCCTCGTGCAGCAGCTTCTTGAAAGCGGCGTTCAGGCCGCCGACCACGACCACCCTGGGGTCCTGGCCGCTGCGTACACCGGCCTGCTCAGCGGTGCAGCCGTGCAGGCCCAGGACGTTGAGGCTGGAGGCCGCCATGGAGATCGCGACATGGTCGTCGCAGTGCTTCGCGGTGACGTGCAGATCGCGGTTGGACCCCAGGTTCATGCTGGGCAGCCGCAGTCCCTCGAACATCCAGTAGTCGTACACCGGCTCGCCCGGGAAGAGCGCCGCCAGGGTGTCGGGCCGGTAGCCCGCTATGCCCAGGCACAGTTCGGAGGTGCCCTTCTCGATGCCGCCGCCGTGCAGCGCCATGATCGTCGTGCGGTGGTACGGGTGTCTCTCCCCCCGCTCGTTGTCGAGCAGTTCATGCCGTCTGTAGCGGCGCGCGAACTGGATGCCCTCCTGACCGGAGAGCTTCTTGTACAGATCCGTGTTGGTGTCGTACACGTCCCCCTCGGATGTGGCATGGGCCAGGGTGGCCCCCATGCCCGTCACCAGAGGGGTGCTGCTGATGGCTGCCGCGCCGAGCGCGGCGGTGAGGACCGTACGACGGTTGATGGGTGACATGGCGCACATCTTCACCTGCCGCACCGCCGGCCCTCACACCGGGGTGGACCACCGCGCGCCGGGGCCGGATCAGTGCGCGTCCAGCGTCACCGTGAAGGAGAAGCGGTCGCCCCGGTAGTGGATGCGGGCGACGTCCACCACCCGGCCTTCCTGGTCGTACGTGATGCCCGTGTAGTGCAGGATCGGGCTGAGCAGCGGCACCTGGAGCAGCCTGGCGGTCGCCGGGTCGGCCAGCCGCGCCTCGACCGTGTCGGTGATCCGGCTGATGGAGACGCCCACCGCGTCCCGCAGCACCTTCGTCATCGGCCAGCGCGTGAGGTCCGCGAGGTCGACGCGGGCGGCCACGTCCGGGTGCACGAAGTTCTCCGCGTGGTTCGTCGGCTCGCCGGTCTTCTCGTCGCTGCGCAGCCTGCGGTACGTGGCCACCTCCGCCACGCCGGGGAAGAACTCCGCCAGTTCGGACGGCACGGCGGCCGGGCCGTGGCCCAGCAGTTCGGTGCGCATACCGGACTGCTGGGCCACGATCGCGTCCACCGAACCGAGCAGCCGCACGGGCGCGCCGCGCCGGGCGCTCGGCTCGATGAACGTGCCGCGCCTGCGGTGCCGGCTGATCAGCCCCTCCGTCTCCAGTTCCTTGAGCGCCTGGCGCATGGTCAGCACGCTGACGCCGTAGTGGGCGGCGAGCGCGTCCTCGGTCGGCAGGCGCAGCGGGGCACCGGGGGAGCGGCCGAGTATGGACGCGCGCAGCGACTGCGAGACCTGGTACCACAGCGGCAGCTTGCGGTTCAGGTCGAGCGAGTCGGGGGCGAAGGTGGTCACGGACGACTCCGTATCAGAGGCCGGGGCCCGGGCGCAGGCACTTAGGAACGGAAGTGGCGCTCAAGACCTTCCCACACCCGGTCGTAGCCGCCCTGCAGGTGGTCGGCGCCCGCGGCCTGCCCGGTGAGGGTGACCGGCCAGCGGGTCTCGAACATGAACGCCAGCCCGTCGTCGATCTTCTGCGGCTTCAGCTCGGCCGCGCTCGCCCGGTCGAAGGTCTCCCGGTCGGGGCCGTGCGCGGACATCATGTTGTGCAGCGAGCCGCCGCCGGGGACGAAGCCCTCCGCCTTCGCGTCGTAGGCGCCCTCGATCAGCCCCATGTACTCGCTCATCACGTTCCGGTGGAAGTAGGGCGGCCGGAAGGTGTCCTCGCCGACCAGCCAGCGCGGCGCGAAGACCACGAAGTCCACGCCCGCCAGGCCGGGGGTGTCGGACGGCGAGGTGAGGACGGTGAAGACCGAGGGGTCCGGGTGGTCGTAGCTGATCGAGCCGATGACGTTGAAACGGCGCAGGTCGTAGACGTACGGGACGTGGTTGCCGTGCCAGGCCACGACGTCCAGCGGCGAGTGGTCGTACGTCGCCTTCCAGAGGTTGCCGCAGAACTTGTTGACGACCTCGAAGGGGCCCTCCTCGTCCTCGTACGCGGCGGCCGGCGCGAGGAAGTCCCGCGCGTTGGCCAGGCCGTTGGCGCCGATCGGGCCGAGGTCGGGGAGCTGGAAGGGCTGCCCGTAGTTCTCGCAGACGTAGCCGCGGGCGGTGGCGTCGAGCAGTTCGACGCGGAAGCGGACGCCGCGCGGGACCAGCGCTACATGGCCGGGTTCGGCGCGCAGCAGGCCCAGCTCGGTGCGGATCAGCAGGCCGCCCTGCTCGGGCACGATCAGCAGCTCGCCGTCCGCGTCGCTGAACACCCGCCGCTCCATGGAGGAGTTGGCGTGGTAGAGGTGGATCGCCATGCCCGCGCGCTGGGTGGCGTCGCCGTTGCCGCCCAGCGTCCACAGCCCGGCCAGGAAGTCGGTGGGGCCTTCGGGTGCGGGCAGCGGGTTCCAGCGCAGGCGGTTGGGGTCGGGGGCGGTCTCGGTGAACGGCGCGCCGCGTACCGCGCCGTTGTCCGCCCGTACGAACGCCGGGTGCGCGGCGGACGGGCGGATGCGGTAGAGCCAGGTACGGCGGTTGTGGGCACGCGGCTCGGTGAAGGCGCTGCCGCTCAGCTGCTCCGCGTACAGGCCCAGGGGGGCGCGCTGCGGGGAGTTGCGGCCCACCGGCAGGGCGCCGGTGACCGCCTCGGAGCTGTGTTCGTTGCCGAAGCCCGAGGAGTACGCGAGCCCCTCGGCCGTCTTTCTCGCCCGCTCGTTGCCCGTGCCAGTCATCGCGCGCTCCCGCCGCTCAGGGGATCCAGCAATCCTATGGAGGACCTTAGGATTGCGGGCCCGGCCCGTCAACGGAGACTCTCGGCCACCCCGCCACCGGCCGCGCCGCCCCCGAAGACGCCCCGCGCCGCGCTCATGGCCTCGTGTTTTGCTCGTATTGCTCGCGCGTCAAGACCTTGTTAACGAAAGTTTCGGCCACCTAGCGTCGCCTCGACCGCCGTTCCGGTGGTGTTCAAGGGCGAACGTGAGGTACCCGCATGCTGACAATCCTCGGATTCGGCATGATCGCCACCTTCCTGGTGCTGATCATGTTGAAGAAGATGTCACCGATGGCAGCGCTCATCCTGATTCCGGCGCTGTTCTGCGTCCTGGTGGGCAAGGGGGCCCACCTGGGCGAGTACGTCCTCAAGGGCGTGGGCGACCTGGCGCCGACCGCCGCGATGCTGATGTTCGCCATCATCTACTTCGGGGTGATGATCGACGTAGGGCTCTTCGACCCGGTCGTCCGGGCCATCCTGCGGTTCTGCAAGGCGGACCCGGTCCGGGTCGTGGTCGGTACCGCGCTGCTCGCCGCGATCGTCTCGCTCGACGGCGACGGCTCCACCACCTTCATGATCACGGTCTCCGCGCTCTACCCGCTCTACCGCCGCCTGAAGATGAGCCTGGTGGTCATGACCGGCGTCGCCGCCACCGCCAACGGCGTGATGAACACCGTCCCGTGGGGCGGCCCGACCGCCCGCGCCGCCACCGCGCTCAAGCTGGACGCCGGCGACATCTTCGTCCCCATGGTCCCGGCGCTGGCCACGGGCCTGGTCGCGGTCTTCCTGCTCGCGTACGTCCTGGGGCGGCGGGAGCGCAAGCGGCTCGGCCTGCTCACGCTCGACGAGGCCGCGGCCGAGCCGGTGCTCGCCACGGCGGGCGGCGGCAGCGGTACGGCGCCCACCGGCGGTACGAAGACCGGCACCGGTCCGACCGGCACGGGCACCGGCTCCGGCTCCGCGACCGGCCCCGCGGCCACCACCGACTCCGCGGCCGACGCCGACGACCTCCAGGGCCTGGACCCGCACCGCGCCACCCTGCGCCCCAAGCTCTACTGGTTCAACGCCGCGCTCACCGTCGCGCTGCTGGTCCTCCTCGTCCTCCAGACGCTGCCCATACCGGTGCTCTTCCTGCTCGGCGCCGCCACCGCGCTCACCGTCAACTTCCCGCAGATGAGGGACCAGAAGGCCCGGATCGCCGCACACGCCGAGAACGTCCTGAACGTCTCCGGCATGGTCTTCGCCGCCGCGGTCTTCACCGGCGTCCTCACCGGCACCGGCATGGTCGAGCACATGGCCCGCTGGCTCGTCGACGGCATACCGGACGCGCTCGGGCCCCACATGGGCATCGTCACCGGCGTGCTGAGCATCCCGCTGACGTACTTCATGTCCAACGACGGCTTCTACTTCGGCATCGTCCCGATCCTGGCCGAAGCGGGCGCCGCGCACGGCGTCGGCGCCCTGGAGATCGCCCGCGCCTCGCTCGTCGGCCAGGCCCTGCACATGTCCAGCCCGCTGGTCCCCGCCGTCTACGTCCTGGTCGGCATGGCGAAGGTGGAGTTCGGCGACCACACCAGGTTCACCGTGAAATGGGCGGTGCTGACCTCCCTGGTCGTCCTCGCCGCCGGACTGCTGTACGGGATCATCTGACCCGTGGACGCCGCGACGCCCGGCCGGGGCTGGCTGCTGCGCCTGGTGATCACCTTCGCCTTCGCCCAGTCGGCGGTGAGCATGGCGCGGCCCGCCGTCTCCTACCGGGCGCTGGCGCTGGGCGCCGACGAACGGGCGGTCGGCGTGATCACGGCGGTGTACGCGCTGCTGCCGCTGCTGGTGGCCGTGCCGCTCGGCCGTCGCACCGACCACGGCCGCTGCGCGCCCCTGCTCGTCGTGGGCGTCGCCCTGATCACCGGCGGCTGCGCGCTGAGCGGGGCGGCCGGTTCCCTGCCGGAGATGGCCGCCTGGAGCGGGGTGATGGGCCTGGGCCACCTGTGCTTCGTCATCGGCGCCCAGTCCATCGTCGCGCGCCGCAGCGCCCCCGACGAACGCGACCGCAACTTCGGCCACTTCACCATCGGCGCCTCCCTCGGCCAGCTCGTCGGCCCGGCCGCCGCCGGGCTGGTCGTCTCCGGGCACGACGGCGCGACGGCCGCCACCAGCGCCACCGCCCTCCTGGTCTCCGCGGCCCTCGCCGCCCTCTCGTACGGGTCGCTGTGGCGCCTGGAACACGGCCCGGCTCCCGCAGGCGCCGGGCGCGCGGCCCGCCGGAGCCGTACGCAACCGGCGGCGCCCCCGCCCTCCGTACGCGGCATCCTGCGCACCCGGGGCGTCGCGGCCGGGATCTTCATGAGCCTGGCGGTGCTCTCCGCCACCGACATCCTCACCGCCTACCTCCCCGTCATCGGCGAGGCCCGCGGCGTCACGCCCGCCACCGTCGGCCTGCTGCTCAGCCTGCGCGCGGCGGCCACGGTCGCCTGCCGGCTCGTCATGACGCCCGTGATCCGCCTGATCGGACGCACCGCCCTGATGGCCGGCAGCTGCGCGCTGGCGGGCCTGCTCTGCGCCGGACTGACCCTGCCCGCGCCCGTCTGGGCCATGGCGGTGATGCTCGCCGCGCTCGGCTTCTGCCTCGGTGCCGGCCAGCCGCTGTCCATGTCCACGGTCGTCCAGGCCGCCCCCGAAGCGGCCCGCAGCACCGCACTGGCCCTGCGCCTGACCGGCAACCGCCTCGGCCAGGTCGCGGCCCCCGCCACCGCGGGTCTGCTGGCCGGGATGGCCGGCACCGCGGCCCCGTTCGCGATGCTCGGCGTCCTGCTCCTGGTCTCCGCGGCCACCGCCGCCCGCCCGAGGAGCCGGCAGCCCGGCCCGCCGCACCCCAAGAGAACCGGCGACGACCCGGAAGACACCCCCGAACCCCCGCTGCCGGCCCCCGGCGACGGAACACGCGCTACCCGGTGAAGGCCGGTACCCGCCGCACTATCGTGACCCCATGCCCGACCCGCCATTAGAACGGTTCTTCAACCAACTCGCGCCCACCTACGATCTGTTGTACCCGGACTGGTCCGCCGCCGTGGCCCAGCAGGGGCGCGCCCTCGACGCGTACGTACGCGCCGCGCTCGGCGACCGGTCGCACACCCTGCTGGACTGCGCCTGCGGCATCGGCACACAGGCGATCGGCCTGGCGGCGGCCGGCCACGCCGTCACCGGGACGGATCTGAGCCCGGTCGCGGCGGCCCGCGCGGCGGCCGAAGCGGCCGCCCGCGGCCTGCGCCTGCCGGTGGCCGCCGCCGACATGCGCCGGCTCCCCTTCCCCGACGCCCGGTTCGACGCGGTGGTGTGCGCCGACAACTCCCTGGCACTCCTCACCACCCCCGAGGACGTCCGCGCGGCCCTCGGCTCCATGCGGCGGGTGCTGCGCCCCGGCGGCCAGCTCCTGCTGGGCATGCGCGCCTACGAGGCAGCCCGCCGCGAGCATCCGGAAGTCCTGCCGCCCCGCGTCGCCCGCACCCCCGACGGCGGCCGGGCCGTCACGTTGCAGCTGTGGGAGTGGCACGACGACGGCGAACACTACGACTTCGACCTCATCCAGCTGCTGCCGCGCGGCGGCACCTGGGAGGTACGCAGCCGGCGCGCCACCTCCTGGGCCCTGACCAGGGAACAGGTCACCGCCTTCGTCACGGCCGCCGGGTTCGAACGCCTGGCATGGCACGAGCCGGAGGCCGACGGCTACTTCCAGCCCTTGCTGACGGCCCGCTGCTGACCCCCGGTCCCGCTTCCGTCCGGGCCCGAAAAGGCCGGCCACCCCACCACCGTGTGGAACCGCTCGGCGGCCAAGGCCGACGCACTGGTCGCCGCCGGCGCGGTACGGGCCGGCAGCGTCGCCGAAGCGGTCGCCGCGAGCCCGCTGATCGTCGTCTGCGTCCTGGACCACGAGGTGGCCCACCGCATCCTGGAGCCGGTCGGCGCCGGCCTGGCCGGACGGGTCCTGGTCAACCTCACCTCCGACAACACCCCGGAACGCTCCCGGCGGGCCTTCGACACCTACGAGGAGACCCTCGGGACACCGGGCGGCCGGGCGCCCTACCTCGGCGCCGACCACGGCATCTCGGCGGTCTACGACCTGGCGATGCTCAGCTTCTTCCACTCCGGCATGGCGGGCCTCGCGCACGCCTTCACCCTGGCCGGGGCGGAGGGGGTCACCGCCAAGGACCTCATGGGCCACCTCGGGGTGATCGTGGAGATCTTCCCGGCCATCGCCGAGGGGATGGCCGCCGGTCACGGCGGAGCGGAGTTCGTCCGGACCACGGAGACGAGGCGCGCGCCGGCCGTGTGACCGCGGCCCCCGCGGGGCCGGGGGCCGGCGGCTTGAAACAACCGCCGCCGGTTTGGGTTCCGCGGGTACCTTCGGGGCTCACGGAACAGCAGCCGGCGTGGGAGGGCGACGACGTGAAGCAGCACGACACCATGTACATCGACGGAAGCTGGCGGCCCGCCGCGGGCCCGGACACCATCGACGTCGTCAACCCGGCCGACGAACGGGTCATCGCCACCGTGCCCGCCGGGACGGACCGGGACGTGGACGCGGCGGTGCGGGCCGCCCGCGCCGCCCTGCCCGCCTGGGCCCGCACCGCGCCCGCCGAGCGCGCCGCCCGGCTGGCCGCGCTGCGCGACCAACTCGCCGCCCGCGCCGAGGAGATCGCCGCCACGGTCACCGCCGAGCTGGGCGCGCCGCTGGCCTTCAGCAAGGCGGTGCACGCCGGCGTCCCGGTCGCGGTGGCCGGCTCGTACGCCGAACTGGCCGCCACGTACGCGTTCGAGGAGAAGATCGGCAACTCCACCGTGCTGCACGAACCGGTCGGCGTCGTCGGCGCGATCACCCCCTGGAACTACCCCCTCCACCAGATCGTCGCCAAGGTGGCCCCGGCCCTCGCCGCGGGCTGCACCGTCGTCCTCAAGCCCGCCGAGGACACCCCGCTGGTCGCGCGGCTCTTCGCCGAGTGCGTGGCCGCGGCGGGCCTGCCGGCCGGCGTCTTCAACCTCGTCACCGGCCTGGGCCCGGTCGCGGGCCAGGCGCTGGCCGGGCACCCGGACGTGGACCTGGTCTCCTTCACCGGCTCCACCGCCGTCGGCAGGAAGATCGGCGCCATCGCCGGAGGCGCCGTCAAGCGCTGCGCCCTCGAACTCGGCGGCAAGTCCGCCAACGTGGTGCTGCCCGGCGGCGACCTGGGCAGGGCCGTGGGCGTCGGCATCGCCAACGTCATGGCCAACTCCGGCCAGACGTGCAGCGCCTGGACCCGGATGCTGGTCCCCGCCGACCGGTACGGCGAGGCGCTGGAACTGGCCGCCGCGGCCATCGCCAAGTACGTGCCGGGCGACCCGCTGGACGGCGCGAGCCGGCTCGGCCCGGTCGTCAGCGCCGCGCAGCGCGACCGGGTACGCGGCTACATCGAACGCGGCGTCGCGGAGGGCGCCCGCCTCGTCGCGGGCGGACCGGACGCCCCCGAGGGCCGCGAGCGCGGCTACTACGTCCGCCCGACCCTCTTCGCGGACGTCACGCCCGGCATGGCCATCGCGCAGGAGGAGATCTTCGGCCCGGTCGTCGCGGTCCTGCCGTACGCGGACGAGGACGAGGCGGTACGGATCGCCAACGGCACCGTGTACGGCCTGGCCGGCGCGGTCTGGGCCGCCGGTACCGACGAGGCGGTCGCCTTCGCCCGCCGCCTGGACACCGGGCAGGTGGACATCAACGGCGGGCGCTTCAACCCGCTCGCGCCGTTCGGCGGGTACAAGCAGTCCGGCTTCGGCCGGGAGCTGGGCCCGCACGGCCTGGGCGAATACCTCCAGACCAAGTCCCTCCAGCTCTGACAGCCGCCGCACGACCGTCCGCCGCCGTACCCGTACCCGGCCCTGTGTCCGGCCGGGAGAAGAGGGAGCCACGTACGCCATGACCACCCGCGCCGCCGTACTGACCGCCGTGGGCGCCCCACTGGAGGTCGCCGAGATCGAGCTGCCGGGCCCGGGGCCCGGGCAGGTGCGCGTCCGCCTCGCGGCGGCCGGCGTCTGCCACTCCGACCTGTCGCTGTCCGACGGGACGCTGCGGCAGCCCGCGCCCGCCGTCCTCGGCCACGAGGGAGCGGGCACCGTCACCGCCGTCGGCGCGGGCGTCGGCACCCTCGCCCCGGGCGACCAGGTCGTCCTGAACTGGGCCCCCGCCTGCGGCACCTGCCACTTCTGCGGGCTGGACGAGCCCTGGCTGTGCGCGGGCTCCGCCGCCGCGGCGGCCACCCCGTACGCCAGGCTGGCGTCCGACGGCAGCGACCTGTTCCCCGGCCTCGGCACCGCCGCCTTCGCCGAGGAGACGGTCGTCCCGGCCCACGCGGCCCTGCCGCTGCCGGCCGGCGTCCCGCTCACCGACGCGGCGCTGCTGGGCTGCGCGGTGCTGACCGGGTGGGGCGCCGTGCACCACAGCGCGCGGGTCGGCGCGGGGGAGTCGGTGGTGGTGTTCGGCGCGGGCGGCGTGGGCCTGGCCACCCTCCAGGCCGCGCGGATCGCGGGCGCCGGCACGATCGTGGCCGTGGACGTGTCCCCGGCCAAGGAGGAACTGGCCCGTGCGGCGGGCGCCACCGAGTTCCTCGTCGCCTCCGACGGCACCGCGAAGCGCGTACGCGAACTGACCGGCGGATACGGCGCGGACGTCGCGATCGAGTGCGTCGGCCGGGCGGAGACCATCCGTACGGCGTGGTCGTCCACCCGGCGCGGCGGCCGCACCACGGTCGTCGGCATCGGCGGCCGGGACCAGCAGGTCGCCTTCTCCGCCCTGGAACTCTTCTACTTCGGCCGTACGCTGTCGGGCTGCGTCTACGGCAACAGCGACCCCGCGAAGGACCTGCCCCGCATCGCCGAACACGTCCGCAGCGGGGCGCTCGACCTGGCGGGCATGGTCACCGAACGCATCGCCCTCGACGGCATTCCCGCCGCCTTCCAGGCGATGCGGGAGGGCAGGGGAGGCCGGGCGCTGATCGTCTTCTGAGGCGCGCGGTCCGCGGCGGCCGGCTCGTCCGGCCTCGTCCGCCGCCGGTCATCGGGGCCATGACCTCGCAGGTCATTGAAGCCCTGCCACCGGTGGCGGCATCGTCTCCCGCAACGGCCGGGTCCCGCCGGGACCGCCCACGGAGCGAGGAGACCCATATGAGCACCACCGGCACCGCGACCGCGCACCGACCGGCACCGGCGGCCCGCACGGGCGCGGCGGACCTGCTGCGCACGGTCCTGCGGATCGACGCCTGGAGCACCGCCGCCTTCGGCGTCGTCATGCTGGCCGGCGGCAGGCCGCTCAGCGCGCCGCTCGGCCTGCCGACCACCTGGTCGGTCCCGTTCGGCATCGCCATGCTGGGCGGTGCCGCGGCCCTCGCCCTCATCGCCGGCTACCCGCGCGTCCCCAAGGGCCCGGCCGCCGCCGTCGTCGTGGGCAACGGCCTGTCCTGCGTGGCGATGCTGCTGCTCGTCTTCTCCGGCCTGCTGCCGCTCACCGCCTTCGGCGCCGTGTTCCTGGCGTTCGGCGCGGTGGTGGTCGCGGTGTTCGCTGCGCTCGAATACGTGGGGCTGCGGCGGTACCCGGGCGCGGCCGGCACCTGATCGCCGTACCGCCGCCGGACGGCTGGTCAGGCCTCCCGCAGGCGGGGGAACGCCGGGGCCGCCGCCAGGAACACGAGGGTGGTCAGGACGAACGGCCAGGTGAAGGCGTGCCCGCCGGACGGGGCGGTGAGCGCGGCCAGGGCCGGTGTCAGGGCCGTCGCGGCCGCGGCGCCGACGACCGCGTACGCCGCGGTCGTACGGCCGGCCGGCAGGAACACCCCGCACAGCGCCATCGCGACCAGCACCGCGTTGTAGCCCGCCGCGCCGGACGCGAGCTGCGCCGCCGGCGCGCCGAGCGCCCACGCGGTGGCGGTGCCGGTCAGGCTGCCCAGGACCGCCGCCGCTCCGGCCGCCCGGCTCGCGGCGAAGATCCCGGCGAGGAACAGCGCGCCGACGTACCACTGCGGCATGAAGAAGATCTGGGCGGCGTTCGCGAACAGCCCGTGCCATACGTCGGTGAACGACGGCCCGGACGGCGGCCCGGCGGCGCGCGGCAGCGCCGCCGGGCCGCCGCCCTGGTGCCAGACGCGCCCGAAGCCCGGGGCGCCCAGCGTCATGGCGCTCGCCACCAGGCAGAACGGGAGGGTGAGCGTCGGCAGCCGCCAGGTGTCGAGCACGCGCGCGACGGCGGCGGTGACGACCGTGACCACCACGCTGCCCCCGGCCGCGAGCAGCACGGTGGACGGGTGCCCCGCGCCGAGGAAGACCGCCGAACCGACGGCGACGAGGCAGGCGTTGAAGCCTTCGAGCCCCGCGGTCACCCGCTCGCGGTCCACGCCCAGCAGGTGCGCCGTGGCCGTGCCCGTCGCGGCGCCGAGGAGGCCGTACAGGGCGTACTGCCAGCCCGCCGCGAGGAGCGCGAGGGAGAAGACCGCGCCCGTGACGGCGCTCGGCACGAAGTCGACCTGGGCCTGGCCGCGCAGTACGTGGACGAGGTGGCGGGCCCAGCGGTCCAGGGCCCGGGGAGCGCTCCGGTCCGGTGCCGCGGCGATCGGGTCCCGCACGTCGTCCTCCCCAGGTGAAGGTGGGGCGCGCCGGTCCGCGGGGGCCGGGCCGTACGCGCTCCGCGCCGGGACCACCCGGGCAGATGTACCTTACAGCTGTTCCGCGGGCGGCGCGGCGGGATCCGGGTGGCGCAGCGCCAGCCCGTCGACCAGCGCCACCAGGCCGGTCTCGAACGCCCCCTCGTCCACCCGCTGCTGGTGCTCCGCCAGCAGGTGCGCCTGGCCCAGGTGGGGGTAGTCGGCCGGGTCGTAGGCGCTCGGGTCGTCGACGAAGCCGCGCGCGAAGGAGCCCAGCGCGGAGCCCGCGACGAAGTACCGCACCATGGCGCAGATCCGGGTCGCCTGGGCCGGCGGCCAGCCCGCCTCGACCATGCCGCCGAAGGCCGCGTCCGCCATCTTCAGCCCGGCCGGGCGGCGGCCGGGGCCCTGGGCGAGGAAGGGCACGATGTGCGGGTGCGCGGCGAGCGCGGCGCGGTAGGAGCGGGCCCAGGCCAGCAGGCCGGTCCGCCAGTCCGCGCCCGTCGCGAGGGCGGACACGTCGACCTCGGCGATCACCGTGTCGGCGACCGCGTCGAGGATCTCGTCCTTGGTCGTGAAGTGGTTGTACAGGGACGGCCCGCTGACGCCCAGTTCGGCGGCGAGCCGCCGGGTGGACAGGGCCGGCAGGCCCTCCGCGTCGATGAGCGAGAGCGCCGTGGTGACGATGCGCTCCCGGCTCAGGAGGGGCTTGCGGGGTCGGGCCATGACGCACATAGTAGAGGCCGCCGACCCAAAACTAGCAGTGGTAGTTAACTGGTCGCCCGGCCCTTCCGGGCGGCCCGGTTGCCGTCACCCTTCCCAAGGGGCCTTGATGAACCTGGAGCTCAGCGAGGAAGAGACTGCCGTCCGGCAGCTCGCCAAGGACTTCGTCGACCGCGAGATCACCCCGCACGCCGCCGCCTGGGACCGCGCCGAGCGGGTCGACCCCGGCATCGTGAAGAAGCTCGGCGAACTCGGCTTCCTCGGCCTGACCGTCCCCGAGGAGTACGGCGGCTCCGGCGGTGGCCACCTCGCGTACGCGCTGGTGACCGAGGAGCTGGGCCGCGGCGACTCCGCGGTCCGCGGCATCGTCTCCGTGTCGCTGGGCCTGGTCGCCAAGACCGTCGCGGCCTGGGGCGGCGAGGAGCAGAAGCGGCGCTGGCTGCCCCGGCTGGCTTCGGGGGAGGCCGTCGGCTGCTTCGGCCTCACCGAGCCCGGCACCGGCTCGGACGCCGGCAATCTGACCACCCGCGCCGTGCGGGAGGGCGGTACGTACCTCATCAACGGCACCAAGATGTTCATCACCAACGGCACCTGGGCCGACGTGGTGCTGCTGTTCGCGCGCACCGGTGACGCGCCGGGCCACAAGGGCGTCAGCGCCTTCCTCGTCCCCGCGGACACCCCCGGCCTGGAGCGCCGGGAGATACACGGCAAGCTGGGGCTGCGCGGGCAGGCCACCGCCGAACTGGTGCTGGAGGACGTACGGGTGCCCGCCGACGCGCTGCTGGGCCCCGAGGGGAAAGGTTTCTCCATCGCCATGTCGGCGCTGGCCAAGGGGCGCATGTCGGTTGCCGCCGGCTGTGTGGGCATCGCCCAGGCCGCGCTGGACGCCGCCGTCGGGTACGCCGGCGAGCGCGAGCAGTTCGGCCGCACCATCGCCCACCACCAACTGGTGCAGGAGCTGATCACCGACATCGCCGTGGACGTGGACGCCGCGCGCCTGCTGACCTGGCGGGTCGCCGACCTGATCGACCGCGGCGAGCCGTTCGCCACCGAGGCGTCCAAGGCGAAGCTGTTCGCCTCCGAGGCGGCCGTGCGCGCCGCGAACAACGCGCTCCAGGTCTTCGGCGGCTACGGCTACATCGACGAGTACCCGGTCGGCAAGCTGCTGCGCGACGCCCGCGTGATGACGCTGTACGAGGGCACCAGCCAGATCCAGAAACTGGTCATCGGCCGCGCGCTCACCGGGGTCTCGGCGTTCTGAGGAGGCCCGGCCCGGTACGCCGTGCCCCGGCGGCTCTAAGCGCTTGCTCACCGGCGGGGTAAGGTGTTCGGTCCGTCGCGGATGGCCCGCGGCGGACCGAGGATCGGGGTGCGCGATGGTCACGGAGGCGGAGCAGGCGGACGGCCCGGCGGAGGACTGGGCCGACGTGACCCCGGAAGCGGCCCGCCGCCTGGTCAGCGCCGCCGTCCAGGCGTTCGCCGAGCGCGGCTACCACGCCACCACCACCCGTGACATCGCCGGCCGGGCCGGCATGAGCCCCGCCGCGCTCTACATCCACTACAAGACCAAGGAAGAGCTGCTCTACCGGATCAGCGGCGTCGGCCACGAGAAGGCCCTGCGGATCATGGAAGCGGCGGCCGGCGCCGGCGGCAGCGCCACCGAACGGCTGGGCGCCGCGGTCCGCACCTTCGCGCGCTGGCACGCGCGGCACCACACCACCGCCAGGGTCATCCAGTACGAGCTCCAGGCGCTGAGCGAGGAGCACTACGCCGTGGTCGCCGACCTGCGGCGGCGCACCGACCGCGCGCTGCGCGGCATCATCAGGGACGGCGCGGAGGCGGGCGAGTTCACCGCCGGCGACGTGCCGGGCACCACCCTCGCGGTGCTGTCGCTGTGCGTGGACGTGGCCCGCTGGTTCTCCGCCGAGGGCGCCCGCACCCCCGAGGAAGTGGGCGACCTGTACGCCGACCTCGTCCTGCGCATGGTGGGGGCGCGGCGGCCGTAGCGGGGCACCGGACGGCATTGACAGCGGGCGGCCCGCTGAGCATCCTGAGCAAGCGCTTAGTCGGCGGACGTCGCGGTCCGCGGCGGCGGAGACTGAGGAGGCACACGCACATGGCAGAGCCCCGGGTGTTCGGCTCGCTCGACGAGCTGCGGAAGGCGGTCGGCGAGGACCTCGGCCCCAGCGACTGGCTGGAGATCGACCAGCGGCGGATCGACCTGTTCGCCGACGCCACCGGCGACCACCAGTGGATCCACGTCGACCCGGAGCGGGCCGCGACCGGGCCGTTCGGCACCACCATCGCGCACGGCTACCTGACGCTGGCACTGCTGCCCACCCTCGTGCCGCGGCTGATGCGGGTCGAGGGCGTCAAGATGGGCATCAACTACGGCGTGGACAAGGTCCGCTTCCCCGCCACCGTCCCGGTCGGCTCGCGGCTGCGGGCGACGGCCCGGATCGCGGGGGTGACCGAGGTGTCCGGCGGGGTGCAGCTCGCCACGACGGTGACCGTCGAGCGCGAGGGCGGCGACAAGCCGGTCTGTGTGGCACAGACGCTCAGCCGCTTCTACCTGTGACCGGTGGATAGGGTTGCGCTGTGCCTCAGCTTCCTTTCAAGGTCCACGAACTCACGGTCGGCCAGCTCTCCGCACGGAGCGGCGCGGCGGTCTCCGCCCTGCACTTCTACGAGTCCAAGGGGCTGATCAGCAGCACCAGGACCGCGGGCAACCAGCGCCGCTACACCCGCGACGCACTGCGCAGGGTCGCCTTCGTGCGCGCCGCCCAGCGGGTCGGCATCCCGCTCGCGGTGATCCGTGACGCGCTGGCCGAACTGCCCGACGAACGCACCCCCAACCGGGACGACTGGGCCCGGCTCTCCGAGGTCTGGCGCACGGAGCTGGACGAGCGCATCAGCCAGCTCGTCGAACTGCGCGACCGGCTGACCGACTGCATCGGCTGCGGCTGCCTCTCCCTCCAGACCTGCGCGCTGTCCAACCCGTACGACAAGCTCGGCGAGCAGGGAGCGGGCGCGCGGCGGCTGCGCGTGGACCGGGTCGGCGGGCCGTCCGCCGCGCGCGGCACGGACGGCTGAGGCTCACCACACCGCGGGTTTGCGGTGCGCCCACGGCAGGGCCCGCTCCAGCTGGGCGGAGAGTGCGATCAAGGTCGCGTCCTCGCCGTACCGTCCGCCCAGCATGACGCCGATCGGCAGACCGGCCGCGTTCCAGTGCAGCGGCACGCTGACCGCGGGCTGGCCGGTGGCGTTGTAGAGCGGCGTGAACGGGGTGAAGGCCCCCACGGCGGCGAACTCGGCCTGCGGGTCGGCGTCGTCGCGCAGCCCGCCCACGAGCGGCGGCGGCTGCGCGACCGTCGGCGTCAGGACGACGTCGAAGCCGCCGTCCGGCTGCATCACGCCGTCGGCGACCAGCTGGCCCAGCATCCGGAACGAGTACAGCGCGCGGGCGAACTCGGTGGCCGGGATGCCGGCGCCGCGTTCGCGCAGGTAGCGGGTGAGCGGCATCAGCTTCGCCTCGTCCGCCGGCGGCACCGGGCGGTTGGCGGCGATCACCGACCAGACGCGGGTGAAGGCGTACCGGATGCCGTCGTCGGCGGGCAGCGCCAACTCGTCCACGTCGTGGCCCAGTTCCGCGAGGAACGCGGCCGTCCGCGTGACGGCGTCCCGGCAGTCCTGGTGCACCGTGATGCCGGGGAACGGCACCTCGGTCAGGTAGCCGACGCGCAGGCGCCCGGGGTCGCGCCGGGCGTGCGAGGCGTAGGTCTCGCCGGGCGGCAGCGCGGGGGCCGCATAGGGGGCGCCGGGCATCGGGCCGGCCAGCACGTCCAGCAGCGCGGCGGCGTCCGCGACCGTACGGGCGAGCGGGCCCGAGGTGCCCAGGCCCGTCACGTCGTGCAGCAGCGGGCCCGAGCTGACCAGCCCGCGGCTGGGTTTGATGCCGTACAGCCCGCAGACCGAGGCGGGGATGCGGATGGACCCGCCGCCGTCGCTGCCGTGCGCGACGGGGGCCAGCCCGCCGGCCACCGCGGCGGCGGCCCCGCCGCTCGAACCGCCCGCCGAACGCTCCAGGTCCCAGGGCGTGCGGGCCGGCGGCGCGAGGCGGTTCTCCGTGTAGCAGGGGAGGCCGAATTCGGGGGTGTTGGTCTTGCCGAGGAGAATCGTGCCTGCCCGGCGCAGCCTGGTGACCACGTGGTCGTCCACCTCGGGCACGTACGAGGCCAGCGTCTCGGAGCCCATCGTGCAGCGCACCCCGGCGACCTGGTTGAGGTCCTTGACCGGTACGGGCACCCCGTACAGGGGCGGCAGCGCGCGGCCCTCGCGGCGGGCGGCGGCGGCCTCGTCCTCGGCGGCGGACGCCTGCTTGCGGGCGATCCCGGGCGTACGGGTGAGGTAGGCGCCGAGTGTGGCGTCCAGCTCTTCGGCGCGGGCGAGGTAGTGCTCGGTGAGGTCGACGGGGGACAGTTCGCCGGTCCGCACCCCCTCGGCCTGCTCCAGCGCGGTCAGGTCGTGCAACTCGGCCATAGGGGTCCGCCTTCGCGTGTGCGGTGGGTGGTGGTCCGGTTCATCCTGTGAAGAGTTGTCTCAGCTTGAGGGCGAGTTCGTAAAGGCCGTACCCGACGGCAGGCCCACCCGGAGCCAGTGGACCGGGCGGTGAGCAGCCGGCTGTGGATCGCGCCCACCTGGTACGTGCCGAACAGGCCCTTCAAGCAGGCGGGGATGCCGATGCCCGCCGTGACGTTCGTGCACAGAATCACCCACAGACACCAGAACTGCGGAGTGCGCGGGGCGTTACGGGCGGAGACGTGTGCGGTGGTGACCAGCGGATGGGGAGCGGCCGCGCGGCGCGCGCCGGGCGCGTCCGCACCGAACGCGCCTCGTTCACCTGCCTCCGGAAGTACGCCCCGGAACGTGCGCCCAGGAGCGTGCGCCCCGGCCGGCGCGGACGTCCCGGCGGCGGCCGTCACCGCCTTCCCCGCGGCATCGGCCCATTCCACCGGGACCATTCGGCGCCGGAGGCCCCGCGGCTCAGGCCGCCACGGACAGCCGCCGCTCACGGGAGGACTGCCGGGCCTTGGCCAGCGTCTCCCGGCTCAGTACCGAGAGCGGCGCCACGATCCCGCACTCCTGGCACACGGGGCCGGCCACCGGGTAGCGCTCCAGGTCGGTGCGCCAGACGAACCGCTCCGTACCGCAGACCGGGCATCCGGACCGCGGGTCGCCCGCCTCCATCGCCCGGATCATCCCGCGCAGCACCACGGCAAGCGGCGCGGCCGGGTGCCGGTGCGGCGCTTCGCACGGGACGATGTCGCAGCCGCCCCAGGTGCGCCGGTGCCAGTCGTCGAGCGCGCTGGGCTGCCGGATGCCGTCGTGCTTCTCACGGCGCCTGCGGGCCGCGAACTCCTTCTCGTACCCGAGCCAGACGGCGCGGGCCTCCTCCAGTTCCTCCAGTGCGGCCATCAGCCGCGCCGGGTCGGGTTCGCGGTCCTCGGTCGCGATGCCCGCCCTGGTGCACAGATGGTGCCAGGTAGCGCGATGCCCGTACGGGGCGAAGCGCTCCAGGCATTTGCGCAACGCCGTGCGCCGCTGTGTGGCGACGAGACGCGGGTTGCGCACCTGTTCTGCGAGAGCTCTGAAACCGGCCATTTCATCCCACCTCCGTGGGGAGGACCCGACTGGACAGGGAATGGACGTAGCGGGCGGCCCGCCGGATCCATCGAACTGCCTTGCGAGTGAGTCGTGGCGGCACTCACGCCGCACCGGGCGCGCCACTCGCTCCCGGTGCCCCCCGCGGCGCCCAGCGCGCCTCCTGTGCATCATCCACCGTACATCTGTGGGGATTTGGGAAAGTTAAGGTTCACCTGTCAGTTGCCCAAGGCGGCGCGATCCACGCCACCTCCGTGCCCGGCGCTGTCCCGACCTGTACGCAAACGCGGCCCGCCGCGCCCACACCGAGGAGTGGCACGCGGTCGAGCGGGGTGGCCGGCGCGGCCGCCCCGCACCTACCGCGCGGTCACCCGCCCCGCCGTGAGGACGACGTGCGCCAGCTCCCGGTGGCAGACGTCGCTGTGCGCGCCGATGGGCGGCGGGCCGTCGCGCACCACCGAGGCCGCGTCGAGGCTCACGCAGCCGGTGCCGGGCACCGCGGCGCCCAGGCTTATCCGGCGCGCGCCGTCCACGGCCTGGATGCCGTCGTGCCCGATCGCGCCCCACCGGTCGAACAGGCCCAGGAAGCTCGCCGAGTCACCGGACAGCTTGGAGGCCAGCGGGTACAGCATGCCGAGCGCCGAGTCGTGCCGCGAGTAGCAGGACACCACCGGGCCGTCCACCCGCTGCTGCACACCCTTCAGGGCCCCGCCGTGATCCGGGTCGTGCGGGAGCCGGGCGGCGAACGCGTAGTGCGAGAAGGCCCCTTGCAGCAGCGTCACGGACTTCACCCCGGTCACGCCGGCGGGCATGCCGCGCAGCGCGTAAGAAACCAGCCGGGCCCCGAAACTGTGCCCGATCAGATGGATGCGGATGCCCGGCGCGCTCCGTACCAGCTTCCCGAGCGCCGGCCCCAGCCCCAGCTGCCCCACCACACCGGCGCGGCGCTTCGTCGCGTAATAGGCCCCCTGCCGCAGGAACTCCTTGGCCCCGTTCCACAACCGCTTCAGCCCGTCGCCGAACAGCTCCTGCTGCCCGGTCTTCTCCAGCGCCGCCGTGAAGATCTCGCACACCCCGAGCGGATCGTCGGTGAGCATCGCGGGCGTGCCGGTCCCCGCGTCCTCGGCCAGCTGCTGCGCCGGGCTGTTCTCGCGCACCGACACCAGCTCCCGTACGAGCCGCGCGTACTCGTCGAACGCGGAACGGGCCGCCGGCCGCTCGGCCAGCAACTGCTGGATGCGGCGCAGCGTCAGCTCCCGGCCGGGGAACGTCCGCGCCAAGGCGCCCAGCGTCGCGTCGTCCAGCAGCGGCGGCCCGGCCGGCGCCGGCGCCGCCACCGGGTCGAAGTCCGGGATCGGCTCGTCCGTGAAGCGCATCGCCGGCCAGACCACGCCGGTGTAACCGAGCCGCACCCCGGCGCCCACCATGGCCGGGAAGGGCGCGAAGAACCGGCCGTAGAGGCGGGTGGCCGTCGACCGGTCGTTGTTCCAGCCGTGCGCGAAGACCAGCAGGTCGGTGACGCGCTGCTGGGCCGCTCCGGCCACCAGCCGGTCGCGCTGCCCGGCGTCCGGATCGCCGTCGGCGTCGAACGTCAGCTCCCAGTAGGGCACCACACCGATGCCTCCGCCCGCCCGTGCGCCTGCGCTGCCCGCGGTATCCGTCATGACGACCCCTTGAGCGGCGCGCCGGTCCACGCTGCCGGGCCGGACTTCCGGACCACGCCGCCGTGTGCAGCGCATCGTCCTGCGGCCACACGGATCCGGCCATACGCCACGCACGACCGATTCCCGGCGGCGCGCCCGGGCGGCCGTGTGCCGGGGCCTCAGCCGAGCTCCCGCTCCCGGGTTTCCGGGAGGGCCAGTACGCAGGCCAGTGACACCACCGCCATCGCCGTCACGTACCACCCCACGGAGCCGGACCCGAAGGCCGCCTGCAAGCGGGTGGCGACCAGGGGGGACACCGCGCCGCCCAGTACGCCGCCCAGGTTGTACGCCAGTGAGGCGCCCGAGTAGCGCACCGTCGTGCCGAACAGTTCGGGGAGGTAGGCGCCCATCGGGCCGTACACCACGCCCATGCAGAACAGCGCGCCGCCGACCGCCACCGCGATGAGCAGCGGCTGCCCGGTGTCCAGCAGCGGGAAGAGGATCATTCCCCAGATCACCGAGAGCCCGGTTCCGGCCAGCACCAGCCGGCGCCGGCCCGCGCCGTCCGAGCGGGTGGCGGCGAGCCAGGTGCCGGCCGCCAGGAAGAGGCAGGCGACGAGCGAGAGGCCGAGCATCGTGTTGCGGGAGACGCCGAGTGTGCCGGTGGCGTACGACAGGCAGTAGGTGGTCGCGGTGTAGAAGAGTCCGTACGCGACGACCATGCCGCCCGCGCCGAGGAGCAGTTCGCGCGGGTGGCGGCGCAGCACGTCCAGTGCGGGGGCCCGGCTGGCCTCGTGGGCGTCCATCACCTTCGCGAAGACCGGTGTCTCGCTGATTTTCAGTCGTACGAACAGCCCGACGGCCACCAGCAGGAACGACAGCAGGAACGGCACCCGCCACCCCCACGACCGGAACGCGCCGTCGTCCAGTACGGCGGACAGCAGCCAGAACACCCCGGTCGCGGCGAAGAACCCTACGGACGGGCCCAGTTGCGGGAATGCCGCGTACAGTCCGCGCCGCTGCTTCGGCGCGTGCTCGACCGCCAGCAGGGCGGCGCCGCCCCACTCGCCGCCCAGCCCGATCCCCTGGAGGAAGCGGAGCAGGATCAGCAGCAGCGGCGCCCAGACGCCCAGCGTGCCGTAGCCGGGCAGCAGGCCGACCAGCGCCGTCGAAAGGCCCATCAGCAGCAGTGAGGCCACCAGTACGGACTTGCGTCCCACCCGGTCCCCGAAGTGACCGAACACGACCGATCCGATCGGCCGCGCCGCGAACGCCACCGCGTAGGTCGAGAAGGACGCGAGGGTGGCGTTGACCGGGTCGAGCGTCGGGAAGAACGCCTGGTTGAGGACGAGCGCGGCGGCCGTCCCGTAGATGTAGAAGTCGTAGAACTCGATGGCGGTCCCGATGAACGAGGCCACGGCCACCCGGCGGAGGCTCTCCCGGCCGGTGGCGAAGCCGGGCGCCTGGGCGTCCTCGCCCGGAGGCGTGGCCTTCGCGGCCGGGATGCCGCCCGCCGGTACGGCTGCTGATGTCGCGTCACTGTGCACGAGCCGCACTGTCACGCGGCACGCCGGGCCAGTCAATAGGTGGGATGCGGTGTCTTGGCTGTTGAGACAGGGGAGGTGGCGGCGGGAGGGTGGGAGGGGCGGCCGTGCACTGATTTTTCGGATGAGTACGATTTTCGACATAGGGCGTGACCTGGGGATTTTTACGGGGAAGGCGAGTTGTCGGCCTGATGAAATACGTAGCTCGGGTGGCCATCGTGGTCTCCTTGGTAGTCGGCTTGCTGAATGTCTTCGGCCTGATCTACCTGTTCGTCGAGTGGGGGCCGGGGAGTGCGGAGCCGCGTGACATCGTCGGTACCTGGACAGGGCCTCGCGGCGCGCAGGTGACGTTGCGCGAGGACGGGACGGCGATCGCGACGAATATGCCCACCGCCTACAGCGGATACGACTACCGCTCGACCATCAGCGGCACGGGCACGTGGTCGTTGCCGAGGAGGCCGGACATTTTCGTGGACCAGGCCGTCAAGATCACGATCCCCGCCGGACGCGGGGAGCGCGAGACCGAGCTGGAAGTGGACGGCCCGGGGGCGCGGCACGGCATGCATGTACCGGTGGACGTGGAGTCGGCGCTGGGCATCGACTTCCACAAGGCTTCCTGACGCCGCCTCGTCACGCCACCACCGCCTCCACGATCGAGAGCGTCGAGTCCGTGGCGAGCGTGCGGGACGGTTCCAGGCCGGCGGCGGTGAGGAGCCGGTGGAAGGCGGGTTCGTCGCGTTCGCGGCCGTCGAGGGAGGTCATCATCAGGATGTCCATGGTCTTGCCGGGGTGGGGGGCGTTGCCCGCGGGGACGACCGCGTCGATGGCCAGGAGGCGGCTGCCGGGCCGGGTCATGGCGGTGCGGCAGGCGCGCAGGATCCGTACGCAGTCGTCGTCGCTCCAGTCGTGCAGGATGCGCTTGAGGAGGTAGACGTCGGCGCCGGGTGGTACGGCGGCGAAGAAGTCGCCGGGGTGGGTCTGCCAGCGGCCGGTGAGTTCGGGGGTGTCCAGGGTGTGGTGGCGCAGGACCGGTTCCTGGTCGTGGAGGATGCCGTGCAGGGCCGGGTTGCGCAGCAGGACCTGACGCAGCAGGCCGCCGCGTCCGCCGCCGACGTCCACGACCGTGCCGTCGGCGGGGAAGTCGTACGCGGCGGCGATCGGGCCGTTCTCGCTCTCGGCGAGGCCGGCCATGCCGGTGTCGAAGACGGCGCCCGCTTCCGGTACGCGTTCCAGGTGGCCGAAGTAGGGCGCGCCGAAGAGGTCCTCGAAGACGGTACGGCCGCGACGGACGGTGTCCGCGAGCTGCCCGGCCGGCCGCCAGAAGGGTTCGTCGGTGAGCATGACGACGGCGTCCCGCAGGGAGGACGGGGCGTCGGAGCGGAGGGGGTCGGCCGCGGGGGTGAGGTGGAAGGCGCCCGTCTCGTCCTCGCGGAAGACTTCGCGCGTTGCCAGCAGGCGCAGGGCGCGGCGCAGGTGTGCGGCGTCGGAGCCGGTGGCGGCGGCGAGTTCCTCGGCGGTGCGCGGGCCGTCGGCCAGGTGGTCGGCGACGCCGAGGAGCGCCGCCGCCCGCAGCGCGGCGGAGTGGAGGTAGGCCAGGGCGTGTTCGGTGAGCCGGACGGCGGGGGAGTGCGGCGTGGTGGGCATGGGGGCGCGGCCCTTCCGTGAGCGGAGGTCGGGGCTTCCACCATGGCCGTACGCCCCGGGCGCCACCAGGGCACATTGCGCCGCCCGTGCACCGCGCGGGGCTACCGGTACCGCAGGTACCGCCGCCGCGTCCGGCGGAAGCCCGCCAGGCCGTCGTGCCAGGCCGCGGCCACCTCGTGCACACCGGCGCCCGCGTCGATCATCGTCCGTACGCGCGGGGTGCCGGTGAGCTTGTCGATCCAGTGGTCGGGGCGCCAGGCGAAACCGGGCCAGGTCCGCTTGGCGGTGATCAGGAGGGCGATGCCGGTACGGACCGGGTCGAAGGCCTCCCGGTCGTGGACGTGCAGTTGGACGCCGCCGATGGTCTTGCCCTGGAACTTGGAGAAGGCGGGGGCGAAGTACGCCTCCCGGAAGCGGACGCCGGGGAGGCCGACGTCCGCTGCCGCCTCGTTGGCGGCGGCGGCCCAGCGGCGGTCGATGCCGTCCGCGCCCAGCAGTTCGAAGGGGCGGGTGGTGCCCCGGCCCTCGGAGAGGTTGGTGCCTTCGAAGAGGCAGGTGCCGGCGTAGACGAGGGCGGTGTCCGGGGTGGGCATGTTGGGGCTCGGCGGCACCCAGGGCAGGCCGGTCGCGTCGAAGAAGCCGGTCCGCTGCCAGCCGGTCATCAGTACGGTGTCCAGGTCGGCGGCCCGGCCCGCCGCGCGGGGCACGAACTCGGCGTTGAACAGGAGAGCCAGTTCGGCCACGGTCATGCCGTGTGAGAGCGCGATCGGTTCGCGGCCGACTCCGGAGGCCAGGGCGCGGTCCAGTACGGGGCCGGTGGCGGCGCGTCCCGTCACCGGGTTGGGGCGGTCCAGGACGACGAGGCGTTTGCCGGCCAGGACGGCGGCGACCATGCAGTCGTACAGGGTCCAGATGTAGGTGTAGAAGCGCGCGCCGACGTCCTGGATGTCGAAGACGACCGTGTCCACGCCGGACCGGGTGAAGATGCCGGCCAGCGCCCGGCCGCTCTTGCCGTACGTGTCGTGGACGGGCAGCCCGGTGGCCGGGTCCTCGTAGCTGCCTTCGGAGCCGCCGGCCTGCGCCGTGCCCCGGAAGCCGTGTTCGGGCCCGAAGACGGCCGCGAGGTCCACCCGGTCGTCGGCGTGCATGACGTCGACGATGTGGCGTACGTCCGGGGTGACGCCGGTGGGGTTGGTGACGACGCCGACCCGGCGGCCGGACAGGAGCGCGTAGCCGTCGGCGGCCAGGCGGTCGAAGCCGGTACGGACGCGGGGGCGGGGGCGGGGGCGGCCGGAGGTCCCCTCGGCCGCTCCGGCGCCGTACGCTCCCTCGGGCTCTCCTGCCGCAGCCGCCTCGTCCGGCATTCCCATCGCACCCACCACGCTCGTGACCGCCGTCGCGGCCAGCAGATTCCGTCTGGACAGGGTCATGCGTCCACCTCCGCCGTCAGGGCAGTGTCGTGCGCACGCTAACGCCCGGCGGCCTCCGGGGGAACGCGGTGGACGGCGCGCCGCGCGCCGGGCCGCCGGGCGGGCCCGCGCCCTTCCACTCCGGCATACCGACTGGTTAGTCTGCCTGGCAGTCGAGTCATGGGCGACCGAGGGAGACCGCTGGTGGAAGCCGTACGGGACAAGGCAGTCGTGGTGACCGGGGCGGGCGGTGGCATCGGTGCCGCGCTGGCCCGCCGCTTCGCCGCCGCGGGCGCTCGGGTCGTGGTCAACGACCTGGACGCGGCCAAGGCCGAGCGGACGGCGCGGGAGACCGGCGCCGTGGCCGTGCCCGGGGACGCTTCCACCGTCGTGCCGGCGGCCCGCGAGGCGCTCGGCGGGACCGTCGACGTCTTCTGCGCCAACGCCGGGGTCGGCACCGGCGGCGGCCCCGAGGCGCCGGACGCGGCATGGGAGCTGGCCTGGGACGTCAACGTCATGGCGCACGTACGGGCCGCCCGCGCGCTGCTGCCCGGGTGGCTGGAGCGCGGCGCGGGCCGGTTCGTGTCCACCGTGTCGGCGGCGGGCCTGCTCACCATGGTCGGCGCGGCACCGTACAGCGTCACCAAGCACGGCGCGTACGCCTTCGCCGAGTGGCTGTCGCTGACGTACCGGCACCGGGGGATAGCGGTGCACGCCATCTGCCCGCAGGGCGTGCGCACCGACATGCTCGGCGGCACCGGCGCGGCCGGGGAGCTGGTGCTGACCCCCACCGCGATCGAGCCCGCCGAGGTCGCCGACGCGCTGTTCGCGGCGATGGCGGAGGAACGTTTCCTGGTGCTGCCGCACCCGGATGTCGCCACGTACTACACCGCGCGGGCCGCCGACACCGAGCACTGGTTGGGTGGCATGAACCGCCTCCAGCGGAAGCTGGAACAAGCCGGGAGCCGCACGCCGGAAGCCGAGGGGACGAGCCGATGACCACCTACCAGGACAAGCCGTGGCTGGCACAGCTCACCGAGGCGCAGCGCGCGCCCGTGCGCCCGCGCCCCTCCGCGCTGCACGCCTTCCAGGACGCGGCCCGCCGCGCCCCGGACCGTACCGCCCTCGCCTACTTCGACGGCCGGCTGTCCTACGCCGAGACCGACGCGCTCAGCGACGGCGTGGCCGGGCACCTGGCGGAGCGCGGCTTCCGGCCCGGCGACCGGGCCGCGATCATGCTCCAGAACACTCCGCACTTCGTGCTGGCGGTGCTCGGCGTGTGGAAGGCGGGCGGCATCGTCGTCCCCGTCAATCCCATGTACAAGTCGGCCGAGACGACCCACGTCCTCACCGACGCCGAGGTCACCGCGATCGTCTGCGCGGACCGCGCCTGGGACGCCTTCCTGCGCGCGACCGCCGCCGCTGCCCCCTCCGTACGCATCGCCCTGACCGCCTGTGAACTCGGCCTCCAGACCCGCGACGACGTCCGGGTGCTGCGCGGCGAACGGCTCGGGCCGCGCGAGGGCGCCGACGACCTGCTGGCGGCGGCCCGCGCGTACGAGGGCAAGCCACCCGGCGTGGCACCGCCGGCCGCCGCGGGCACCGCCCTCATCAGCTACACCTCCGGCACCAGCGGCACCCCGAAGGGCGCCGTCAACACCCACGGCAACATCGCCTACAACGCCGAGCGGCAGCGCACCGGCCTGGCGCTGCCCGAGGGTGCGACGTACTTCGCGCTGGCGCCGCTCTTCCACATCACCGGCATGGTCTGCGAGCTGGCCGCCAGTTTCGCCAACGCGGGCACCCTCGCGCTCGCCTACCGCTTCGAGCCGGGCGTGGTCCTCGACGCCTTCCTGGAGCACCGGCCCGCCTACACGGTCGGCCCTTCCACCGCCTACATGGCGCTGACGGCCCAGCCGGGGGTGACCCGCGAGCACTTCGCGTCGTTCCGCACCCTCTCCTCGGGCGGCGCGCCGCTGCCGCCCGCGCTGGTGGAGAAGTTCCGGGCGGCCTTCGGGCCGTACCTGCACAACGGCTACGGGCTGACCGAGTGCACCGCGCCGTGCGCCAGCGTCCCGCCGGGCCGCGAGGCGCCCGTCGACCCGGCCTCCGGCACGCTCGCGGTCGGCGTGCCGGGCCCCGACACGGTCGTCCGGATCGTCGACGACCAGGGGCGTGACGTGCCGTTCGGCGAGCAGGGCGAGATCGCGGTGCGCGGCCCGCAGGTGGTGCCCGGCTACTGGCGCCGCCCGGACGCCACCGCCGAGACCCTGCCGGACGGGGAGCTGCGCACCGGCGACATCGGCTTCATGGACCCGGACGGCTGGCTGTACGTCGTGGACCGCAAGAAGGACATGATCAACGCCTCCGGGTTCAAGGTGTGGCCGCGGGAGGTCGAGGACGTCCTGTACGGCCACCCCGCGGTGCGCGAGGCGGCGGTGGTCGGCGTGCCGGACGCCTACCGGGGCGAGTCGGTCAAGGCGTACGTGAGCCTGCGGCCCGGGCGGCACGCGGAGCCGGACGAACTGGCCGGGTACTGCGAGGAGCGGCTGGCCGCGTACAAATATCCGCGGCAGGTGGAGATCCTGCCCGACCTGCCGAAGACGACCAGTGGCAAGATCCTCAGGCGGGAGCTGCGCGGGCGCGGCTGACCGCGCCCGCTGCGGGCACCACGCAACGACACGACGCACGACGCACAAGGGACAGGTGAGCGCGATGGCCGGCACGACGGACGGCGGGAGTACCAAACCCGTGGCACGGCGGCTGCTGGCCACCGCCACCCGGCTCTTCGCCGAGCGGGGCTACGACCGCACCTCCGTCCAGGAGATCGTGGAGGCCGCAGGCGTCACCAAGGGCGCCCTCTACCACTACTTCGGCTCCAAGGACGACCTGCTGCACGAGGTGTACGGGCGGGTGCTGCGGCTCCAGCAGGAGCGGCTGGACCACTTCGCCTGCGCCGACGCGCCCGTGGAGCAGCGGCTGCGGGACGCCGCGGCCGACGTCGTGGTCACCACCATCGAGAACCTCGACGACACGAAGATCTTCTTTCGCTCGATGCACCACCTCGCGCCCGAGAAGGACAAGCAGGTGCGGGCCGAGCGGCGGCGCTACCACGAGCGGTTCCGCGCGCTGGTCGAAGAGGGCCAGCGCGCCGGGGTGTTCAGCAGCGCCACCCCGGCCGACCTGGTCGTGGACTACCACTTCGGGTCGGTGCACCACCTGGGCACCTGGTACCGCGAGGACGGCCCGCTCACGCCGCAGCAGGTCGCCGACCACCTCGCCGACCTGCTGCTGCGGGCACTGCGGCCGTGAGACCCCCGGGGCCGCACGGCCTGCCGCCTACATGTAGTGCTTGAGCTCCCGGCGCGCCAGCGACCGCTGGTGCACCTCGTCCGGGCCGTCGGCGAGGCGCAGCGTACGGGCCGCGGCCCACAGCTCCGCCAGGGGGAAGTCCTGGCTGACGCCGCCCGCGCCGTGCAGCTGCACCGCCCGGTCGAGGATGTCCACGACCGTACGCGGCGTGGCGATCTTGATGGCCTGGATCTCCGTGTGCGCGCCCTTGTTGCCGACGGTGTCCATCAGCCAGGCGGTCTTCAGCACCAGCAGCCGCAGCTGCTCGACGGCCACCCGCGCGTCCGCGATCCACCCCTGTACGACGCCCTGGTGCGCCAGCGGCTTGCCGAAGGCCGTACGGGTCACGGCGCGGCGGCACATCAGCTCGATGGCGCGTTCGGCCATGCCGATCAGCCGCATGCAGTGGTGGATGCGGCCGGGGCCGAGGCGGGCCTGCGCGATGCCGAAGCCGCCGCCCTCCTCGCCGATCAGGTTCCCGGCCGGTACGCGGACGTCGTGGAAGACGACCTCGGCGTGGCCGCCGTGGTAGTGGTCCTCGTAGCCGTACACCCGCATGGCGCGGCGGACTTCGAGGCCGGGGGTGTCGCGCGGGACCAGCACCATCGACTGCTGGCGGCGCGGGTCGGCGCCGTCCGGGTCGGTCTTGCCCATCACGATGAAGATCCGGCACAGCGGGTTCATCGCGCCGGAGATGTACCACTTGCGGCCGTTGACGACATATGAGTCGCCATCCCGCCGGATACGGGTCTCGATGTTGGTGGCATCGGAGGAGGCCACGTCGGGCTCGGTCATCGCGAACGCCGACCGGATCTCGCCCGCCAGCAGCGGGTGCAGCCACTGCTTCCGCTGCTCCTCGGAGCCGAACTGCGCCAGCACCTCCATGTTGCCGGTGTCCGGCGCCGCGCAGTTCAGCGCGGTCGGCGCCAGCTGCGGGCTGCGGCCGGTGATCTCGGCCAGCGGCGCGTACTGGAGGTTCGTCAAGCCGGCGCCGTACTCCTCGTCCGGCAGGAACAGGTTCCACAGGCCCTGCTTGCGGGCCTCCGCCTTGAGCTCTTCCACGACCGGCGGGGTGTCCCACGGTGAGGCGAGCGCGGCCCGCTGCTCGCCGGCCACCGCCTCGGCCGGGTACACGTGCTCGTCCATGAAGGCCAGCAGTCTGCCCCGCAGCTCTTCGGTACGGGCGTCGAATGCGAAGTCCATCAGCGTGCCTCAGCCTTCCTTGGCGGTCGTCAGGGTGTCGAGGGTGGCCAGGCCGCGGCCGATGAAGACCGGCACCAGCTCGCCGATCCGGTCGAAGCCCGCGCCGACGGTCTGCCCGAGCGTGAAGCGGTAGTGGATGCCCTCCAGGATCACGGCCAGCTTGAAATACGCGAACGCCGTGTACCAGGCGATGCCGGACACGTCCCGCCCCGACCCGGCCGCGTACCGCTCGATCAGCTCGGCCGCCTCCGGGTGGCCCGGCGCGCCGCACGTCGTGGCGATCGGCGAGCCGGGGACGTCCTCCTGCTCGCTGTACATCACCAGCAGCCCGAGGTCGGTCAGCGGATCGCCGAGCGTGGACATCTCCCAGTCCAGCACCGCCGTGATCCGGTCGCCGTCGCCGACCAGGACGTTGTCCAGGCGGTAGTCGCCGTGCACGACGGCGGGCGCGGGGGAGGCGGGCAGTGCCGCGCTCAGCGCCTCGTGCAGCGCGTCGATGCCCGGCAGGTCGCGGTTCTTCGACGCCGCCAGCTGCTTGCCCCAGCGCCGCAGCTGACGCTCCAGGAAGCCGTCGGGCCGCCCGAAGTCGCCGAGGCCGACCGCCGCCGGGTCCACGGCGTGCAGCGCCACCAGCGTGTCGACAAGGGACAGCACCACGCCGCGGGTCCGCTGCGGGCCGAGCGCGCCGAGCTGCTCGGCCGTACGGTACGGCACGCCCTCGACCAGCTCCATCACGTAGAACGGCGCACCGAGGACCGCCTCGTCCTCGCACAGCAGCAGCGCCTCGGGCACCGGCACCGCCGTCGGGTGCAGCGCGCCGATCACCCGGAACTCGCGCCGCATGTCGTGCGCGGTGGCCAGCACGTGGCCGAGCGGCGGACGCCGGACGACCCACCGGCCGGTGCCGTCGGTGATCCGGTACGTGAGGTTGGACCGGCCGCCCTCGATCAGCTCGGCCGCCAGGGGGCCCCGCACCAACCCGGGGCGCTCCCGGTCCAGGTGCTCGCGCAGCCGTTCCAGGTCGAGGCCCGGGGGCGCCGGCCGGGCCGGGGGCGTGGGAGGGGTGCCGTTGCTCATCGTGCTCCTCCGTACGGAAGGGACGGCCGCCCCGGGCGGACGGCCGCTACGATCATGCCGACTAGTCGGTATGGCGTCCAGAGGGAGAGTGTGGGGTGTGGGTCACGCAGCCGGACAGGGCCGAACGGCCCGGCTCAGATCAGGATCGCCGCGCCCAGCACCGCCAGCGCGCAGGTGCAGGCGGCCAGCGCCAGGGCCGTGCGGGCGGCCAGGGCCGGCGGGCGGCCGGCGCCCATCGCCCGCATCCGGACGTGCGCGGCCGCCACGAACGCGATCCACACCACCATCACCAGCGCCGCCGCGACCACCCCCACCGGCCCCGGGGCGCGGTGCTGGACCAGTTGGCGCCCCGCGAGGATCGCGACCAGCGTGCAGGACAGGGTGGTGCGCCGCCAGGCGAGGCGGGTGCGCTCCGGTTGCAGGCCCGGATCGCGGGCCGGGCGCGGCTGCTCCGGCGGCAGGGAACCGGCCATCGGTCAGCGCGTCCAGCCGACGGCGACGAGCACGACCATCGCCGCCGCGAGCAGGGCGACCGCGACCGCCAGTACGGCCGGGAAGCGGGAGGCGGGCAGGTCCTCGCCGCGCCGCATCGCCCGCTCGCAGCGCACCCAGTGGTTCACCGCCCGCACCGCGCACAGCGCGCCGCCCACCAGCAGGACGACCGTGAACGCCACCCGCGGCACGTCGTGCAGCCGGGGCAGGAACTGGTCCACCGCGAACCCGCCGCCCACCAGCGCCAGCCCGGTGCGCAGCCAGGCCAGGAAGGTCCGCTCGTTGGCGAGGGAGAAGCGGTAGTCGGGCGTCGCGCCCTCCTCGCGGACGCGCGCGGGCGTGAACCACAGCCGTACGCCCGCGCCGATCGACCGCAGCCTGTCGGTGAGGATCATGGCCAGCACCCTACGCGGTGCCCCGGCCGGCCCCCTGCCCGTAGTGCCCGGGGGCTGTCACTCCCGGGCCGCCCGCCACTCCAGCAGCCGCCGGTACGCGGCCATGCCGTCCGGCGTCCACTCCCACCCGGGTATGCGCCGCTCCAGCTCCTCGTCGCTGAGGAACGCGTGCCAGGCCACCTCCGACTCCTGCGGCCGGACGGGCAGCGTGCAGCGCACCTCGTAGACCGCCGACCACCAGGTGTGCTCGGGCGTCTCGTAGAGGAACTTGAACAGCGGGACCGGCTGCGGCAGGCCGGTCACGCCCAGCTCCTCCTCCGCCTCGCGCAGCGCCGTCTCGTCGTACGTCTCGCCCGCGCCGACCACGCCGCCGACGAACATGTCGTAGTACGAGGGGAAGACCAGCTTCTGCGCGGTACGGCGGTGCACGAAGATCCGGTCCTCGGCGTCGCGGGCGAGGATGAACGCGCACCGGGTCCGCAGCCGGTGGGCGTACGCGTCACCGCGCCGGGCCTGCCCCACGACCTCGTCGCTCTCGTTGACGACGTCGACGATCTCGTCCGCGCTCAGTGGTTGCTGTCGGTTCATGCCCCCATGCAACCAGCCCGCGGGGGCCGCCGCGCCGCAGGGCGGAGCGCGCGGCACCGCCCGTGGCGCGGGGGCGCCGCGTCTCGCCCACCGCGTCTCACCAGCGGACGGCCGTGAAGTCGACCGGCCGCGGCCGCAGTTGCCCGGTGCGCGCGGCCAGCCGGCGCATCCGGTCGGCCATGTCGGCGGCGGGCAGGTGCTTGCGGCCGCCGTGGCCGGGCAGCAGCCACTCGAAGCGCAGCCGGCCGACGGTACGGGCCAGGGACGCGGCCAGCGCCTCGATGGAGAACCAGGTGACGCTGTCCGCCACCTCGACGTCCCCGGTCGTGCGCGACCAGTAGAAGCTGTCCCCGCTGAAGCAGTAGCGCTCGTCGGCGACGTACAGGACGCTGCCCTCGGTGTGCCCCGGCAGCGGGTGGGCGAGCACACCGTCGGCGATCTCCGTGGTCCCGGTGCCCCGCAGGACGTGATCGGCCTCCGGTACGGAGTCCAGGTCGCCTTCGTGAATCCACAGCCGGGCGCCGAGGCGGTCGGCGTAGCGGCGGCCGTGCGCCACGTGGTCCCGGTGGGTGAGCAGTACGTCGGTGACGGGGCCGAGCGCCTCGTACCGGGCCGCCAGCGGCTCGCTCCACCGGGGCGTGTCCACCATCATCAGCGTCCCGCCGGGCCGGCGCAGGAGGTAGGAGTTGGCGCCCGCGGTGTGCTGGGAGTTGTGCCCGCACAGCAGCACGTCGGTGGTGCCGAGCGGCATGGGGTAGGGGTCCAGCGCCGGGTCGAGCCGGCGGGCCGGGTGGCGGATGGAGCGGGTGGGGCAGGCGAAGGCGGCGGCGTGCAGCCGCCGTTCCTCCGCCTCGTCGCGCGGCTGCCGGACGATCTCGGAGCGCCCGCCGCGCTCGGCGATGAGGTCGGGGGCGAGTTGCCGGGCGACGTCGCAGTTCGTGCAGCGGTCGTCGACGTACCAGGCGTCGTCCGGAGCGGTTCGCGTGCGGGAGGGGCCGCGGGCGTCGTTCTTCATGGCATGCCTCACCTTTCGGGCGGCTTGTGCGGGGTTCGTACGAAGAGGTACCGCGACGGCGGCGCAAAGAGGAAGGGGGGCGGGGGGTTGCCGGTTGCGGCCCGACCGTTTCTCACCCCACCCCGCAACTCCCGTATCCGCTCCGGCCGCCACCCCCGGTTGACGCCCCGCCCGGCCGCACTGAGGATCGGTACCCACGATGGCGGCCGGGCCCTCCGGCGCGCCGCGGCGAGGAGAGAAGCTGGCGGACATGGCCTACGACGCTGATGTGATCGTGATCGGAGCGGGTCTCGCGGGGCTCGCGGCCACCGCCGAGCTGGCCGAGGCGGGGCGCAAGGTGATCCTCCTGGACCAGGAGCCGGCGACCGGCCTCGGCGGCCAGGCGCACTGGTCCTTCGGCGGTCTCTTCCTCGTCGACTCGCCCGAGCAGCGGCGGCTGCGCATCCGCGACAGCCACGAGCTGGCCTGGCAGGACTGGCTCGGCGCGGCGGGCTTCGACCGCCCCGAGGACCACTGGCCGCGCCAGTGGGCCGAGGCGTACGTGGACTTCGCCGCGGGCGAGAAGCGCTCCTGGCTGCACCGGCAGGGCGTGCGGTTCTTCCCGGTCGTCGGCTGGGCCGAGCGCGGCGGCTACGAGGCCACCGGGCACGGCAACTCCGTACCCCGCTTCCACATCACCTGGGGCACCGGGCCCGGGCTGGTCGCGCCGTTCGAGCGGCGGGTACGGGCCGGGGTGGCGCGCGGCCTGGTGGAGCTGCGCTTCCGCCACCGCGTCACCGGCCTGGCGCGCAGCGCGGGCGTGGTCGACACCGTCACCGGCGAGGTGCTGGAGCCGTCGGCCGCCGAACGCGGCACGCCCAGCAGCCGCGAGGTGGCCGGCGTCTTCGAACTGCGGGCGCAGGCCGTGATCGTCACCTCGGGCGGCCTCGGCGGCAACCACGAGCTGGTGCGCGCCAACTGGCCGGAGCGCCTGGGCACGCCGCCGGAGCGGATGCTGTCCGGGGTGCCCGCCCACGTGGACGGCCTGATGCTCGGCGTCACCGAGGCGGCCGGCGGCCGGATCGTCAACCGGGACCGCATGTGGCACTACACGGAGGGCATCGACAACTGGGACCCGATCTGGCCGCGGCACGGCATCCGCATCCTGTCAGGGCCTTCGCCGCTGTGGCTGGACGCGCGCGGCAAGCGGCTGCCGGTGCCGCTCTTCCCCGGCTTCGACACGCTCGGCACCCTCGAACACATCATGCGCACCGGTTACGACCACACCTGGTTCGTGCTCACGCAGAAGATCATCGAGAAGGAGTTCACCCTCTCCGGGTCCGAGCAGAACCCGGACCTGACGGGCCGCAGCGTACGCGAGGTGCTGAAGCGGCCGCTGCCCGGCGCGCCCGGCCCGGTGCAGGCGTTCATGGACCGGGGAGCGGACTTCGTCGTCGAGCGCACGCTCGGCGGCCTCGTGCGGCGGATGAACCAGCTCACCAAGGAGCCGCTGCTCGACGAGGCCGAGCTGCGCCGTGAGATCGTCGCGCGCGACCGCGAGATCGCCCATTCCTTCACCAAGGACTCCCAGGTCACCGCCATGCGCGGGGCGCGCAGGTACCTGGGCGACCGGCTGATCCGCACCGCGTCACCGCACCGCCTGCTCGACCCCAAGGCCGGGCCGCTGATCGCCGTACGGTTGAGCATCCTCACCCGCAAGACGCTCGGCGGCCTGGAGACCGACCTGTCCTCGCGGGTGCTGACCGAGGGCGGCGAGCCGCTGCCGGGCGTGTACGCGGCCGGAGAGGCGGCGGGCTTCGGGGGCGGCGGCGTCCACGGCTACCGGTCGCTGGAGGGGACCTTCCTGGGCGGCTGCATCTTCTCGGGGCGCGCGGCGGGGCGCGCGGCGGCGCGGGCGGTGGGCTGAAACGTCACCCGCTCTTATTGACAAGTGTGTTGACAGGCAAGGGAGTTGAGTTTCCGGACATTCTCCGGACAGCCTTGACGTGAAGCTGTGACTGCCGCTTTGCTGTGCGTGACCCAGTGGTGTGGACCAGTCGGCCGACGGTGCGGGCCGGTCCGCCGAATTCCGCACATGCGCGCCCCGGATGCGGCGCGCCCGGAGGTGAAGCGCGTCGTGGAGTGTTCCTGCCCGTGACCCCTCCGCCGCCCCCGCCGCTGGGCAGATCCCGCCGCAAGGACTCCCTGGTCCTCGACCCGGCCCTGGACGACGTCGAACTCGCCGCCTCCGTCGACGCGCTGGCGCACGGCCGGTGGGTCAGGGTCCGTACGCTGCTGGCCGACACCGGCACGGACTGGGACCTGCGCGGCCACCGGCTGGTGGTGCTCGGCGAAGGCCCGGCCGGCGCCGCCTGGGCCGGTGACTGGCGCCTCGCCGAACCCGACAGCGCGGACGCCGCCGCCCTGCTGGCCTGCGCCCTCGTCTTCCAGGCGCTGCGGGGCAAGTGCAGCGCGGACGCCGCCCGCGAGGCCTGCGGCGTCGCCGCCCGCATGGCGCCCCGCGATCCCACACCGTGGCTGGGGACGCTCATACTCGCCCGCCGCACCGGCACGGCCGACGAACGCGAGCACGCCTTCGACCAGGTACGGGCCCGGCACCCCGACCACCACCACGCGCACCACCTGATGGCCGCCTGCCTGGCCGAGCAGCACCAAGGCGGCGCCGGCGACCCGTTGCACCAGGTCTACGACTTCGCCTACTGGGCCGCCGAACAGGCCCCGGCCGACTCGCCGCTGGCGATCCTGCCCGTCGTCGCGCACGCGGAGCGCTACCGCGCGCTGGCCGCCGCCGGCCTCGAACCCGCGGACCCCGCGGCCTCCGGGCACTGGTCCTCCCGCCGTGCCCGCCAGGTCATGAAGGCGGCCTTCGACTGGTGGCTGGAGTGGGAGGGCGAGGGCCACCCGCGCCGCAAGGTGGACCTCAACTTCCTCGCCCACGCCAAGTACCACGAGGGGAGGATGGCCGAGGCCGCCGCCCTCTTCCACCGCATCGGCCCGCACGTCACCGCCGTGCCGTGGTCCTATCCGGACCGGGACGCACGCAAGGCCTTCAAGGCGGCGCGCGACACCGCCTTCCGCACCGCCTGACGCACTCGCACTCGCCGCACTCCACGGAGAGGACACCTTCGCGCCATGCTCACGAGCAGTACGGGAAAGCAGCGCCGCCCGAGACGCACGGGAAGACCGGAAGGCCCCGGGGAGATCAGCACCTTCAAGGGCCAGGAGCGGGCCCTGCGGGCCGGCCGCATCGGCACGCCGGGCCTGCTCCTGTCCGTCCTGGCCGCCAGCGCGCCCCTGATGGTGGTGGCCGGCGTCATGGTCACCACGTACCAGGTCATGGGCATCGTCGGACAGCCGCTGCTCTTCGTCATCCTGGGCGTGGTGATGGCGCTGTTCAGCGTCGGCTACGCCGAGATGAGCCGGCACGTCCACAACGCGGGCGCCTTCTACGCCTACATCGCGCGCGGCCTCGGCGGCACGGCGGGCGCGGGCGCCTCCTTCGTCGCGCTCGCCGCCTACAGCGCCCTCCAGTTCGGCATCTACGGCATCTTCGGCTTCGAGGTGTCCGGGCTGCTGGACCAGCACCTGGGCAGCACGGTCGCCTGGTGGGTGCCCGCCCTGCTCGGCGTCGCCGTCATCGGCGTCCTCGGCGCGCTGAAGATCGACCTCAACGCCAAGGTGCTCGGTGTGCTGCTCGCCGCCGAGGTCGCCCTCATCGTCGTCTTCGACGTCGCCTTCGCCACCGACCCGGGGCCGCAGGGCCTGTCGCTGCACGCCTTCGACCCGGCCACCCTCGGCGGCGCGGGCCTGGGCACCGCGCTGTGCTTCGCCGTCGCCGCGTTCGTCGGCTTCGAACAGGCCCCCGTCTACGCCGAGGAGACCAGCCGGCCGCAGACGGTCGTGGCCCGCGTGATGTTCCTCGCCGTCGGCTTCGTCGCGGTCTTCTTCGCGCTCAGCTCCTGGCTCATCGGCGTCGCCACCGGCCCCGGCCACGTCGTGGCCGCCGCCGGGAAGGAAGGCCCCAACCTGGTCTTCGCCCTCACCGGGCCGCGCCTCGGCGGCACCTTCACCGACATCCTGCACGTCTTCTTCGTGACCGGCATCTTCGCCTCGATGCTCAGCTTCCACAACGTGGTCGCCCGGTACGCCTTCGCCATGGGCCGCGAGGGCCTGCTGCCCGCGGCCCTCGGCCGCACCGCCAAGTCCAGCGGCGCGCCCGCGCTCGGCTCGCTGCTCCAGTCCGTCATCTCGCTGCTCGTCGTGGGCGCCTTCGCGCTCACCGACCGGACGCCGGACGGCGACCCGGCCACCCCGTGCTCAAGCTGTTCACCTGGGGCGGCAACGTGGGCGCGCTCGGCGTGATCGTGCTGATGGCCACCGCGTCCGTCGCGGTCATCGCCTTCTTCCTGCGGCGCGGAGCGGGCCGCGCCCAGGCCGGACGGCTGCTGGCCGCGGGGCTGGCCGCGCTCGGACTGCTGACCGTACTGGTCTACGCGGTCAAGGACTTCGGCGTGCTGGTCGGCGCCGAGAAGGGCTCGGCACCGAGCTGGGCACTGCCCGGCGTCATCGGCCTGGCGGCCGTGGTCGGGCTCGGGTACGGGCGGGTGCTGCGCGCCCGGCGGCCGGAGGTCCACGCCCGTATCGGACTGGGCAACGAGGCGTTCCAACTGGAGAAGGCGGCGAGCGTGCCGCCGGTGCCGACCCTGCGCGAGGAGAGCTGACCGATGGCACACAGCGCGACGGAACCGCAGCCCCCGAAGGACACGGACGCGGCGCCCGCCGCCCCGCACCCCCTGGACCCGCTGACCGCGGAGGAGATCACCACCGTCCGCGACGTCCTGCGCCGCGAGGGACTGGTGGACGGCGCCACCCGCTTCCCCCTCGTCCTCCTCGACGAGCCGGACCGGCACACCGCCGCCGCGCACCGCCCCGGCGCCCCGGTCACCCGCCGGCTGCGCGTCACCCTCCTCGACACGGGGACCGGAGCCTCCGCCGAGGCCGTCGTCGACGTGGGCGCGCGCGTCCTGCTCTCCCACCGTCCCCTGGACCCCGGCGCCGACGGCCAGCCGCCCATCCTCTTCGAGGAATACGAACGCTGCGACGCGATCGTCAAGGCCGACCCGGGCTGGCGCCGGGCCATGGCGGAGCGCGGCCTCACCGACACCTCGCTCGCCGTCTGCGCCCCGCTGGCCGCGGGCAACTTCGGGCGGGCCGAGGAGACCGGGCGCCGCATGCTGCGCTCGCTGACGTTCCTGCGCTGCGAGGCGGCCGACAACCCGTTCGCGCACCCCGTGGGCGGCCTGGTCGCCGACGTCGACCTGACCGAGCGGCGGGTCGTCCGGCTCGTGGACACCGGCGCCGTACCCGTGCCCACCGAATGCGGGCGCTACGAGGCCGGGTTCAACGGCCCCGCGCGCACCGACCTCAGACCCCTGGAGATCAGCCAGCCCCAAGGCCCCTCCTTCACCCTGGACGGGCACCGCCTGGCCTGGCAGAACTGGTCGCTGCGGCTGGACTTCAACTCCCGTGAGGGCCTCGTCCTGCACGAGCTGTCCTTCCGCGACGGCGACCGCGTACGCCCCGTACTGCACCGCGCGTCGCTCGCCGAGATGGCCGTCCCGTACGCCGACCCCGGGGAGGACCGCAACTGGATCTGCTACCTGGACGTCGGCGAGTACACCCTCGGCCGCAACGCCAACGCGCTGCGGCTGGGCTGCGACTGCCTCGGCGAGATCGTGTACGTCGACGCCGTCGTCCCCGACGACCACGGCAACCCGCAGACGCTGCCCAACGCGATCTGCATCCACGAGGAGGACCACGGCCTCCTGTGGAAGCACACCAACATGTTCGACGACTTCGCCGCCGACAGCCGCCGCTCCCGCCGTCTGGTCGTCTCGTACATCGCCACGCTCGGCAACTACGACTACGGCTTCTACTGGTACCTCTACCAGGACGGCACGATCGAGTTCGAGGTCAAGTCGACCGGCCTGGTGCAGACCTCGGCGGCGGAGCCCGGCACCGTGTCCCCCTACGCCACGGAGCTGGCCCCCGGCCTCCAGGCGCCCTTCCACCAGCACCTCTTCTGCGCCCGGCTGGACCCGGCGGTGGACGGCCACGCGAACACGGTGGAGGAGGTCGACGTCGTCCGGCTCCCCATGGGCCCGGACAACCCCAACGGCAACGCCTTCACCACCCGTGCCACCCCCGTCACCGACTCCGGCGAGGCGGGACGGCTGGCCGACCCGGCGGCCGGGCGCCGCTGGCGGATCACCAACCCCGCCTCCGCCAACCGGACGGGCCGGCCGGTCGCGTACACCCTCACCCCGCAGGAAGGGCCCACGCTGCTCGCCCAGCCAGGGTCCCCGGTCGCCGCGCGCGTCGCCTACGCCACCAAGCACCTCTGGGTCACCCGCAGCGCCCCCGGCCGGCGCTACCCGGACGGCGACTACCCCAACCAGCACCCCGGCGGCGCGGGCGTCGTGCAGTGGTCGCGCCCCGGCGAATCCCTGGAGAACACCGCCCTGACCCTCTGGCACTGCTTCGGGCCGACGCACCTGCCGCGCCTGGAGGACTGGCCGGTCATGCCGGTCGACCGGTGCGGCTTCACACTGCGGCCGACCGGGTTCTTCGACCGCAACCCGGCACTCGACCTGCCGCGCGAGAGCGGCGGGCCGGGACACTGCACGCCCTAAGCGCCGTGCGGTGCGTCCAGGGACGTCGGTTCCCACGCGCGCCGCAACTGCGCGCGCAGAAGCGGCAAGGGGCTGTCGTCGAGGCCGCGGAGCCGGTCGGACAGGAGGGCCAGCGTGTCGCAGCGCGCCAGTTGCAGCGCCCGGGCGCACGCGCCGGGGCCGAACCCGGCCGCCTCGGCGACGCGTACGGCCGCCACGGCACCGACCGAGATCGCGATCCCGGCGACATCCTCGGCGGCGTCGCCGGTCACCGCGTCCGTCCAGTCCAGTACGCCGCTGATCCGCCCGTCCCCGGCCACGAGCAGATGCTCGCCCTTGATGTCGTTGTGCACGAGCGTGCCGGGCGCCGTCGCGGCCTCCGCCGCCGGTACGTGCAGTCTCGGCAGCCAGGCGGCGTCGAACTCGCCACGGGCCGCGACGGATTCGGCCGCCGCCGCGGCCCGGCGCAGCAGTCCGGGCATGTTGCGCGGCGCCTCCGGCGGCACGCCCAGCGCCTCGGCGTCCGCCACGGGCACCTCGGCGAGCAGGACGAGCATCCGCGCCAGACCGGCCTCGCCGGCCGCCGGGACCGAACACAGCTCGGCGGAGACCCCGTCCAGCCGCGCGTCCAGGGTGAACGCGCGCCCCCGCGCCCACTCACCGCTCGCCACGCTCCGCGGCACGGGCACGCCGATCCGGTCGCCGACCAGGCCGCGCAGCGCCACCTCGCGGCGCAGGCGCTCCGACCCGCCCCGGTCGAGCGCGCAGCGGGCGACGTGCTCCGTCCCCACCCACCAGGACGCGTGATCGCCCCCTTCGCCGATGGGCCGGACGTCCGCCACGCCCACCCCGGGCACCGCGTCCTGGGCCAGCAGGGCCACCTCTGCCGCCGTCGGCAGGCGTTCCTCCGTCATGATCGCCATCATGCCGCAGACCGCGAACCGCCGCCGGTCACCGCGTCCGGCCGCGCCCGGGCGGCCAACCTCGTTCCCGGAGCCGCCGGGACCGGTGCCGGGGCCGGCCCGGCCCGCGGGCCCTCAGCCCTCCAGCGCCTCGCGCACCCGCCGGGACACGGTGAACGCGTACAAGTCGAGCACCCCCGGCGGCTCCGCGAGGCCAGGGCCGCCGGCCCGTATCCAGGCGGCGATGTCGTCCAGCGCCGCGTCGTCGTTGACCAGGCCGAGCCACACCGGGCGCCCGCCCGCCGCCCGCCCCGCGCGCGACGGCTGGACCACGACGACGTTGGCCTGGTCGCAGACGTCCAGGCACTCGGAGGCCCGCACCGCGGCCGCGCCCGCCAGGGCCGCGCGCAGCCGCGGGATCTGGGCCGCGTGGTCGACGCCCGGGACCTTGCGCGGGTCGCCGCAGCAGCAGCCGCGGCAGACGGTGACCCGGCACGGGGCCTCGGCGGACGGGCGGCCGGAACGCTTGCTGATCATTCGACCCATGCTACGCGGGGTAGGTATCGGCCCCATGACCTCCACCACGCACAACCGCCCGGCGATACCGGGCCCCAAGGGCCTGCCGCTCCTGGGATCGATGCTCGACCTGCGGCGCGACACCCTCGACGCGTTCACCCGCGCCCGGTGCGAACACGGCGACGTGGTGCGCTTCACAGCCGGGCCGCCCGGCCTGCGCAGCGTCTTCCACGCGGTCTTCTCGCCCGAGGGCAGCCAGCAGATCCTGGCCTCCGAGGCCGCCAACTTCCGCAAGGACCACCCGTTCTACGAAGAGGTCCGGCAGTCCTTCGGCAACGGGCTGCTGACCAGCCAGGACGCCGACTACCTGCGCCAACGGCGGATCGTGCAGCCGCTGTTCACCAAGCGCCGGGTGGACGGCTACGCGGCGGCCGTGGCGGCCGAGGCCCAGGCCGTCGCCGGACGCTGGCGGACGCCGCCCGGCGGCACGGTCGACCTGGTGGGCGAGATGAACCGGCTCGCGCTGCGCACGGTCTCCCGCATCCTGTTCGGCACGGACGTCGAGGCCGCGGTCGACACCGTGCACCGCTGCTTCCCCGTGATCAACCGGTACGTGGTGCGGCGCGGTTTCTCGCCCCGCAACCCGCCGCGCCACTGGCCCACGCCCGCCAACCGGAAGGCCGCCGCCGCGACGGCCGAGCTGTACGCGGTCTGCGACCGCATCGTCGCCGGACGCCGCGCCGCCGGCAGGCCCGGCGACGGCACCGACCTGCTCTCGCTGCTGACCGGCGCCGGCAACGCGGAGGACGGCAGCCTGGACGCCACCGAACTCCGCGACCAGGTGCTGGTCTTCCTGCTGGCCGGGCACGAGACGACCGCGACGTCCCTGGCCTTCACCCTCCACCTGCTCGCCCGGCACCCCGAAGAGCAGGCGCTCGTACGGGAGGAGATCGCCGGTGTCCTGGCCGGGCGCGCCCCCGAGGCCGCCGACCTGGACCGGCTGCCGCGGCTCACGATGGCGCTCAAGGAGGCGATGCGGCTGTACCCGGCGGCGCCGGTGGTCAGCCGCCGCGCCGTCGCGGCCACCGAGATCGGCGGGCACGCGATCCCGGCCGGCGCCGATGTGATCGTCTCGCCCTGGGTGACCCACCGGCACCCCGGCCTGTGGGAGGACCCGGAGCGCTTCGACCCGCTGCGGTTCACGCCGGAGCGCGAGGCGGCCCGGCACCGCTACGCCTGGTTCCCCTTCGGCGGCGGCCCGCGGGCGTGCATCGGGCAGCACTTCTCGATGCTGGAGTCGGTGCTGGCGGCGGCCGTCCTGCTGCGCTCGTACGAGCTGACGGCCGTCGACCGGGAGGTGCCGCTGACCGCCGGGATCACCTTGCAGGCGGCGGGTCCGGCACGGGTGCGGCTGCGCGCGGTCTCCTGAGGGCCGGGACGGCCGGTGCGTGAGCGCGCGGCGGGCACCACGGTAAACGCAACAGAAATAGCGTTTGCGTTTCCGCGGCGCCCGCCGTACCGTTCTTCACGCCCCATTGCCGCCGATCGGAGAAGGCCGTTGCTCGTCTGAGGTCCTGAGACACCGCGCCCACGGCGCGAGGTGCGACGGTGCGCGCGTCCGGCGCGCCCGGCACCCGCCGTGCGGCCACGTCCGCGACCTCGGCGACCCCGGATCTCCGGCCCGCCTCCGCGCCGGCCCGCCCCCGTGCCCCGGCCCGGCCTCCCCGTGGACCTTCTCGCGGTGTCTCCCGCGCTGCCCCCGAATCCCGTCGCGCACTCAGGAGACCCGTATGCATACCCAGTCCGCCACACCCTCAGGCGCCTTCCTCGTCTGCTCCGGCCTCGGCTTCGCCTGGCCCGACGGCACCCGCGTGCTGGAGGACTTCAACCTGGCCGTGGGCCCCGGGCGCACCGGCCTGATCGGCCTCAACGGGTCGGGCAAGTCAACCCTGTTGAAGCTGTTCGCCGGAGAGCTCGAACCCGCCGGAGGGACCGTGAAAACCGTCGGCGAGATCGGCTACCTGCCGCAGAACGCCGCCCTGGACACCGGCCTGCGGGTGGACGCGGCCCTCGGCATCGCCGAGACCCGCGCGGCCCTGCACGCCATCGAGAACGGTGACGCCGACGAGGCCCACTTCGCCGCCGTGGGCGACGCCTGGGACGTCGAGGAACGCGCCCGCGCCACCCTCGACGGACTCGGCCTGCACGCCATCGACCTCGACCGCACCATCGGCGAGGTCTCCGGCGGTGAGTCCGTCCTGCTGCGCCTCGCCGCGCTGCTGCTGCGCCGCCCCGACGTCCTGCTGCTGGACGAGCCGACCAACAACCTCGACCTGGCGGCCCGCCGCCGGCTGTACGCGGCGGTGGAGGGCTGGTCCGGCGTCCTGGTCGTCGTCAGCCACGACCGCGAACTGCTCGACCTCGTGGACCGGATCGCCGACCTGCGCGGCGGCGAGGTCCACTGGTACGGCGGCAACTACACCGCGTACGAACACGCGCTCGCCGTCGAACAGGAGGCGGCCGAACGCATGGTGCGCGTCGCCGAGGCCGACGTGGTGCGCCAGAAACGCGAACTGGCCGACGCGCACGTCAAGCTGGCTCGCCGGGCCCGGTACGCCGACAAGATGTACGCCCGGAAGCGCGAACCGAAGATCATCATGAACGGGCGCAAGGCCGCGGCCGAGGTCTCGGCCGGCAAGCACCGCAACCTGCACACCGAGAAGCTCAAGGAGGCCAGGCAGCGGCTGGGCGAGGCCGCCGAAGCCGTGCGCGACGACGACGAGATCCGCGTCGACCTGCCGCACACCGAGGTACCGCCGGGCCGCGGCGTACTGACCCTGCGGGCCCTGCGCGCCCGCTACGGGGCATGCGCCGACATCGAGCTGCGCGGCCCCGAGCGGGTGGCGCTGACCGGGCGCAACGGCTCCGGCAAGACCACGCTGCTGCGGACGCTGGCGGGCGAGATCCCGCCCGCGGAGGGCACGGCGGAGATCCACGTACCGCACCGCTTCCTGCCGCAGCAGCGGCTGGACGTCCTCGACGACGGGCTGACCGTCGCCGAGAACGTCGCCCGCTTCGCCCCGGACGCCACCAACAACCAGGTACGGGCCCGCCTGGCGCGCTTCCTGTTCAAGGGCGCCCGTGCCGACCAGCCGGCGGGCACGCTCTCCGGGGGCGAGCGCTTCCGGGCCACCCTCGCGGCCCTGCTGCTCGCCGAGCCCGCGCCCCAGCTCCTGATGCTGGACGAGCCGACGAACAACCTGGACACGGCTTCGGTCCGCCGGCTCGTCACGGCGCTGGACTCCTACCGCGGCGCCCTGATCGTGGTCAGCCACGACCTGGCCTTCCTCCGTGAGATCGGCATCACCCGCTGGCTCGCCCTGAACGGCGCACTGGCGGACACCGCCCCGATGTGACCGCACCGATGCGACCGCCGCCCGATGTGACCGCCCCGGGCGGCGACGCGCCGGGGCGGCCGGCTCAGAAGTGCCGCAGCAGCTCGGTGAACTTCTCCAGGCGGAGCACCTGCCCGTCCGCCGGGTCGAGGACGTCGTGTTCCAGCACCCACGTGTTGTCGTTCGGGATGAACACCGCGTTCAGGCCCGCCGCCCGGGCCGGCAGGATGTCCGACTTGGGGGAGTTGCCGATCATCCAGGTGGCCGACGGCGTCAGCGTGCGGGCGCGCACCAGCTCCTCGTACGTACCGGCGTTCTTCTCCGGCACGATGTGCACCCCGCGGAAGTGGTGCGCCAGCCGCGACGCCGCCACCTTCCTGCGCTGCTCCTCCGCGTCGCCCTTGGTCAGCATCAGCAGCCGGTGCCGCCCGGCCAGTTCCGCCAGGGTCTCGGCCACCCCCGGGATCAGCTCGACCTCGTCCGCCTCGAACGCCCGCGCCCAGTCCGCGATCCGGGCCAGCTCCTGCGCACTGGCCTCCCGGCGGCGTACCCGCCGCACGCACTCGCCGAGGCTGCGCAGGAACACCTTGCTGCCGTACCCGTGGACCGCGGCGTTGGCGGCCTCGATCTCGTCCAGGAGGGCCCGTACGCCGTCCCGCCCCAGCTCGGGATGGTCCAGCCAGGTCAGGAACTCCTCGATGACCCGCTCGAAGATGACGTTGTTCTCCCACAACGTGTCGTCGGCGTCGAACACCAGCACCTGCCGTGCCCGGCGCGTCCCGGACCCGCCGTCCCCTGCACCCACACCGTCTCCCCGTGCTCCGTCGTCCCGGCCGGCCGGCGCTCCGGCCCCGCGGCACCCTACTGACCCGGCCCGCGCGGACGCACCGCATTTCCCGGCGGCCCGGACAGCGGCCCGGCCGTCGCGGGGGAACCGCCACCGGGGACAATGACGTCATGTCGACAGAGCGCGAGGCCGCGAGCGGGCCCGGCGGCCGGTACGCGGTGCGCGACGCGGCGGCGTACCTGGCCGGATGGTGGACGATCGACCGCACCGTGCTCGACGTCCGCACCGGTACGCAGGGAACCTTCAGCGGCACGGCGCACTTCCGGCCCGAAGGCGGGGCCGGGGCCGTGCTGCTGCACGTGGAGGAGGGCGAGCTGACCTGGAACGGCGCGACCGCCCCGGCCACCCGCACGCTGCGGCTGTGCCCGCGCCCCGACGGCACCGCCGACGTCACCTTCGCCGACGGGCGCCCCTTCCACGACCTCGATCTGCGCACCGGCCACTGGAACACCCGGCACCCCTGTGCCGCGGACCTGTACGAGGGCGAGTTCACCGTCGTCTCGCCGCGCGAGTGGCACCTGCGCTGGCGGGTGGGCGGACCGGCCAAGACCCAGCTGCTGTGCTCGGCGTACCGGAGGGCCGCCCGCCCGCTGCCGTGACGCGGCCTGCCGCGTCGGGGTCACGGCCGCCGGCCCCAGTCCTCCGGGTCGAGCACGGCGGCCATCCGGTCCAGCACCCGGTCCGGCATACCGGGCCGCAGCGGCAGGCAGACCGCGTGCCGTACCAGGTGGGCGGCGGTCCGTGCGCCCTGCGGGCGGTCCGGCGGGGCCGGTACCGCGCCGAGCGACGCCGGCCGCGCCGCGTCGAATCCCGCCGACCGCAGGCGGGCCGCCGTCGCGTCCGGGTCCGGGGTGGGCACGGCGCACAGCCAGAAAGTGTGGACGGGAGCCGCCGCGCCGTACACCAGCGCCGGGTCCGGCAGCCGTGCCGCCAGCCGCCGTGCCACCGCCGCACGGGCCGCCACCGCCCGTGCGGTGCCCGCGCCGCCCAACCGCCGGTCCAGCAGGGCCAGCAGAGCCGGCCCGGGACGCTGCCGGATCGCGGGCAGAAGATCCGCGCCGGCGAAGGCGCCCACCGAGCCCTGGAGGCTTCTCGCGTGGTCCCGCCCGAGCAGCCCGGCGGCGGCCACCAGGCCGGTGTAGAGCGGCCGTGAGGTCAGCAGCGCCAGCAGGGCGTACTTGGCGACCCGCCCGGCCTGCGCGTTCCGCCCCTGCACGGGCCACGCGCGGTGCAGTGCGCGCATCGAGGCCAGCAGGCCGGGGTCGCGTACGACCGCGACCGCGCCGCCCAGCGCCGTCGCGGTCTTCAGCGGGCCGAAGCTGAACAGCGAGACGTCCGCCGCGGCGCAGCCCCGGAAATCCGGGCCGCTGTACGCCTGGGCACAGTCCTCGACCAGCAGCCAGCCGTGCCGCGCGGCCAGTTCCGCCAGGGCCCCCAACGGCGCCTGGGTGCCGAAGAGGTGTGCGACGACGACGGCCTTCGTCCGCGGGGTGGCGGCCGCTTCCCACTGGTCGGCGGCGGGCAGCAGGGTGCCGGGGTCGAGGTCCACCGGGACCGGCACCAGGCCGTGTTCCGTCACGATCCGCCACATGTCGGGGATGGTGACGGCGGACATCAGCACCTCGCTGCCACGCGGCAGTGCCGCGGCGCTCAGTGTCAGGTCCAGCGCACTGCGCACGGACAGCGCCGCCATGCAGTGCCGTACGCCCCCGTCCGCGGCCGTACCGAGCGCGCTGCCGGCCCCGAACCGCCGTTCCACGGCGGCGGCCGCCCCCTCGGCGTCCCCGTCGCGCGCGCAGGCCGCCAACCCGTACGCGAGATCCGGCCAGCCGATGTCGAACGTCTTCGGTGGATACACCTCACACACCTCCCACCGGGTCAGACGCACAGCACCGCCGGGGACCTGACCCGAAAGGGTCCCCCGTGGGACCGCATCCGCCCGGCGGCCGACGGGTAGGGACCGCGCTGTGAAGACTCACGACACCGACCCCGCTACCGACGCCAAGCTGCGGGCCAACCAGGAGAACTGGGACGCCCGTACCCCCGTGCACGCGGCCAGCGACTTTTACGGCCTGGACGGCTCGCGGACCGCCGAAGACTGGTTCGCGCCCTTCGAGTGGGACGACCTCGGGCCCTTGAAGTACCGCGACGTACTGCACCTCCAGTGCCACCTGGGCACCGAGACGCAGGCGTTCGCCGACCGGGGCGCGGCGCACACGGTCGGCCTGGACTTCTCCGGCGCGGCGCTGGACGTGGCGCGCCGCCTGGCGGCCGGCCGCGGCCGGTGCGTCGAGTTCGTCCAGGCCGACGTCCACCGGGCCGCCGACGCGCTGGCCGGCCGCCGCTTCGACGTGGTCTACACGGGCAAGGGCGCGCTCTGCTACCTGCCGGACCTGACCCGGTGGGCGCGGGTGGTCGCCGGTCTGCTGCGGCCGGGCGGCACGCTGTACGTGGTCGAGTTCCACCCGGTGCTCAACGCCCTGGGGGCCGCCCCCGGCGCCGGCTCCGCTCCGGAAGACGGGCAGCTGCTGCTCACCCGCGACTACCTGGAGGGCCGGGGCGCGCTCCGCAGCGACACCCCGTACACGTACACCGACGGGCCGCCCGTGGCGGGCGCGACGACCAGTTACGAGTGGCGGCACGGCCTCGGGGAGACCGTGAGCGCGGTGACCGGCGCCGGGCTCGCCGTCGATCTGCTGCGGGAGACGGACCTGCTGCCCTGGAAGCGCTTCGCGGCGATGGAGCAGGCCGACAACGGCTGGTGGCGGCTGCCCGCGGACCACCCCCGCATCCCGCTGCTGTTCGCCCTGCGCGCGACCAAGGTCTGAGGCGGGTGCGGCGCGTGCCACGGATCAAGCCAGCCCTCGTCCCGTTCAAGCCGGAATGCCAGGCGCCGCTTTGCACCGACAAACATCCCATGATCCGGTGGATTCGCCGGGCGCCGGCAGACGCCCGGGGTACACCGCCGTCAGAGAGGTGACACAGCATGCGCGACGTGGATGCCGTACTCGGCACGCCCTGGCACGAACTGCCGACCGCCGACGACGTGGTGGCAGCGGCCATGGCCTGGCACTTCGACCCCGCCACCGGCTCCAGGTTCTGGGTGGAGCGGGCCGCGTCGCTGCCCTTCGACCCGCGCCGGGACATCACCACCCTCGCCGACCTGGCCAGGTTCCCCGACGTCAGCACGGAGTGGCGGGACGTACCGGTCGAGGACCTGCTCCCGGCGGGACTGCGCGGCATCGGCCGGCTGCCCTCGGTCTGGGAGAGCGGCGGCACGACCGGAGCCCCCAAGCGCGTCGTCGACCTGGGCCAGTGGGAACGCAACACCCGGTGGTGGTCCGACGTCCTCGACCGGCACGGCTTCCCCTCGCACGACGGCAACCTGCTCTTCCTCGGCCCCAGCGGCCCGCACGTCGTCGCCGACGCGCTGCGCGGCCTCGCCCGCCTGCGCGGCGCGGTGTTCTTCCCCGTGGACCTCGACCCGCGCTGGGTACGCAGGTCCCTCCGGGACGGCCACGACGACGTCGTCAAGCGCTACGTCGACCACATCCTCGACCAGGCCGAATGGGTGCTCGCCTCGCAGCACGTCACCATGCTCTACGCCACCCCGCCGCTCCTGGAGGCCATCGCCGAACGCCCCCGGCTCGCGGACCTCGTGCGCGCCAAGGTCCGCGGCATCATGTGGGGCAGCACCTCCATCGACCCCGAGACGCTCCGGCTGCTCGCCGCCGAGGTCTTCCCCGACGCGGCCGTCAGCGGCCTGTACGGCAACACGATGATGGGCGCGGCACCGCAGCGGCCCGCCGTCCCCGGCGACACCGAACCCTGCGTCTTCCAGAGCTTCCACCCGTACGTCCACCTGTCCCTGCTCGATCCGGACGACCTGTCCCGCGAGGTGGCGTACGGCGAGCGGGGCCGGGTGTGCATGCGCCAGCTGAGCCCGGAGGTCCTGCTGCCGCACGTCCTCGAACGGGACACCGCGGTCCGGGTCGCGCCGGTGCCGGGCTTCGCGGGGGACGGCGTCGCCGACGTGCAGCCGTTCACCGAAGGCGGCGCGGAGATCATCGAGGGGGTGTACTGAGGTGACAGGACACCCGAAAACGGCCGCGGGCCCCGATGGCGGCATCGCCGTCGAGCGGCCCTCGGGCCCGTACCGCTCCGCCAACCGCACCACCCTCACGGACGTCACGGGGCGCCCGGCCGGCGAACTCTCCCTCGCGCCCCCGCTGCTGATCCGCCAGGTGATCAACGAGATGCGCGCCGCCCCGGAACAGCCCGCCGAGGACCGGCTCGCGGCCCTGGCCGGGGCGGGCGAGCTGTTCGCCACGGCGACGCTGGACGGGGAGACCCCCGACGCCTACTGCCACCGCCAGGCCCTGGTCTCCGGGCTGCCGGTCTCCGTCGCCCGCCGCACCCTCGCCAAGGTGGCGCGGGCCGGCCGGGCCGCGGCGGACACCCTGGCCGCGCAGCGCCCCGCCGGCGCCGTGTCCCTCGACGCGCTGCGGGACACGGGCCGCCCGGACACCGGCGCCGCCCCGGTGTGGGTGCGCAAGGGCGACGTGCTCGGCGTACTGGCGCCCGGCAACCACCCCGCCACCCACCTGGAGTGGCTGGGCGCCCTCGCCCTCGGCTACCGCGTCGCCGTGCGCCCCTCCCGGCGCGACCCCTTCACCCCGCGGCGGCTGCTCCGCGCCCTGCGCCGGGCGGGGCTCGCACCGGGGTACACGGCGCTGCTGCCGACCACCCACGAGCACGCGGACGCCGTCGTCGAGCACGCCGACCGCGGCCTGGTCTACGGCGGTGACGCCGTCGTGGACCGCTACGCCGACAGCCGGCGGGTGCTCGCCCAGGGCCCCGGCCGCTCGAAGATCCTGCTTACCGGGGACGTGTCCTGGCGGGACCACCTGGACACCATCGCCGACTCGGTCGCGGGCGACGCCGGGGTGCAGTGCCTCAACGCCAGCGCCGTACTGTGCGAGCAGGACCCGCAGGGCCTGGCGGCCGCCCTCGCCGAGCGGCTCGACGGGCTGCCGTCGCTGCCCGCGGGCCACCCCGAAGCGGCCCTGCCCGTACGGCCGCTGGACGAGGCCCGGCAGCTCGCGCGGCAGGTGCGCGAGGCCGTCGGCGCGCACCTCGCGACCGGCCCCGGCGCGGCCGGCGAGCTGATCACCGACCTCGGGGACGGGAGCGCCGTCCTGCGGCCCGTGATCACCGTCCTGGACGGCCCGCGGCACCCGCACTTCGGCACCGAACTGCCCTTCCCGTACGCGGCCGTGGTGCCGTGGCGGCCCGGCCCGCGCCCGGACGGGCTCGGCCGGACCCTGGCCCTCACGGTGCTCGGCGGCGACGCCGGCCTGGTACGGCAGTGCCTCGCGAACCCGCTGATCCGCAACACCCACTGGGGTGACGTGCCCACGTACTGGTCCCGGCCCGGCCTGCCGCACGACGGGTCGCCGGCCGAGTTCCTGATGGAGACCAAGACCTTCGCCACGGGACCAACGGGCACGGAAACGCACTGACTTGGCCATGCCGCGCCGGCTGACCGGTGGATAAGGTTCCGGGCATGGTCCTTTCCGGGTTCTCTCGGTTGCCGCTCCGCGCCGTACTGTTCGCCGACGGGGTGCTCGCGCGCCTCGAAGGCAAGACGGCCCAAGGAGTGCTGAGACACAGCGTCGTCCTCGACCCCGTGGCGGTCATCGACCGCCTGCACCCGCCCGGCACCACGGAATCCGTGGTGCCGGGAACCGCCGTCCCGGTCGTCCCCTCGCTGGAAAGAGCGCTGCGGTTCCGGCCCGAAGCGCTGGTCGTGGCGATGACCGAGTCGGACCATGTCGCCTACGCGGACGGCCGCCCGCGGCACGCGCCGCGGCAGCCGGGGGACCTCCCGGCGTTCTGGTGGGAGCAGATCGCCGCCGCCGTACGCAACGGTCTGCACGTCATCTCCTGCCTCCACCTCCAGCTGCGGCACACCGAACTCGCCGAGCGGGTGGCGGGCGGCCAGCAGCTGATCGACGTGCGGCGCCCGCACGGCATACTGCCCAAGTACTCCGGGCGGCTGCGGCGGACCCGTGCCAAACTCGTGCACGTGGCGGGCAGCGACTGCGTCGTGGGGAAGCGGACCGTCGCCCTCCAGCTGCACCGCGAGGCGGTGGCGCGCGGCATCGACGCCGGCTACGTCGGCACCGGCCAGACCTGCCTGCTCGCCGGCTGCACCGAAGGCGCGATCGTCGACCGCGCCCCCGTCTTCCAGGCCGCCGGCCTCGTCGAGCACCTGGTCCTGCGCGCGGACCCCCGGCACGACCTACTGATCATCAAGGGCCAGGCGTCCGTGCTGCACCCGGCCTTCGGCGGCCTGGCCACCGCCATCCTCCAGGGCTCGCGGCCCGACGCCGTCGTCTTCGTGCACGACCCGCGCCGCCGCTTCCGCTACCACTGGGAGCACCTGCCGCTGGGCGACGTGCGCAGCGAGATCCACGTCGTGGAGGAGCTCGGCGGGGCCCCGGTGGCCGCCGTCGCCAGCCGCGGACGGGAGAACGTACGCAGCCTGCGGCACCTGGGACTGCCGGTCGTCGACGTCCTGGACGGCGACGGCACGGCCGAACTCCTGGACGCGCTGCGGCCCATGGTGATCGTATGACCTTGCCCGGCCCCGGACCCGGTGGCCCGGCCCGCGACTGTGAGGAAAAGGTGCACGGTGAGTGTTGAGGTGGCCCTGGCCGTACGGGCGCACTTTGCGGAACGCCCCGCGTGGGACGCCCGGAGCGGCACGCTGCTCTGGGTGGACATGGGCGAGGGGGACATCCACGGCTACCGTCCCTCCGACGGCAGCGACACGGTCACCGCGGCCGGCGGGCCGGTGGCGGCGGCCCTGCCCAGGGCGGGCGGCGGGCTCGTGCTGAGCCTGCGCGACGGCGTCGCGGTGACCGGGCCGGACGGCTCCCGGCGGTGGCTCGCCCAATGGCCGGACCAGGACGTACGCGGCAACGACGCGGGCATCGACGCCCGGGGCCGCCTGTGGGTGGGCACCATGGCCGGCGAGTCCTCGCCGGGCTGGCTGGCCCGTATCCCGGCCGACGGCCCCCCGCACCTCGCGGCGACCGGGGTCCGGCTGAGCAACGGCATCGCCTGGAGCCCGGACGCGACCCGCATGTACTACGTGGACACCCCCACCCGCCGCATCGACGTCTTCGACTACGACATCGGCACCGGCCAGGCGGCCAACCGCCGCCCCCTGGCCGAGATCACGGACACCGAGGGCGTACCGGACGGCATGTGCACCGACACCGCGGGCGGCATCTGGGTGGCCCTGTTCCGCGGGGGAGCGGTCCGCCGCTACACCCCGGACGGCCGGCTGGACCGCGAGATCGCCCTGCCCGCCTCACTGACCACGGCCTGCGGCTTCGGCGGCACCGACCTGACGGACCTTTACGTCACCTCGGCCCGCCGCGACCTGGGCGACATCGAGCCCGAGGCCGGCAACCTCTTCGTGATCCCCGGCGTCGCCCAGGGACTGGAGGGCGTGGCGTTCGACGGCTAGTTCCTGAGGACAGCCTCGCCGCTGTCCTGTCCGGCCCGCGTCGCCGCGGGCCGGAAGCGGGCGAACGCCCGGGACACCTCGACCAGCCATGCCACATCGGCGGAGAAGTCGGTACCGCCCGCGGGCACGGGCGCCGGCCTGCCGTCCGTACCGGCGGGCCCGGCAGCGCCGGAGTCCGGCGGCCGCGGCCCCGCCGCGAGCGCCGCCGCGATGTGCGCGGCCTCCGCCTCCGCGAGCCGCTCCCCGGCGGCTCCCCGCTCCGGGTCCGGCACCGCGCCGGGACCGCCGTGGTGACCGCGCAGCGCCAGGCAGCCGTCCCGGATCTCGATCACCCGGCGGTGCAGGTGGAACCGCAGGTCGTACAGGGCCGCCAGGTCGCTGCCGGTGCTGGACGGCAGGGAGATCTCCGGATGGGCCCGGTGCAGGGCCAGCCACAGCGGGCGCAGCCGCCGGTAACTGCGGTAGTCGGCCAGCCAGCGGCGGGCGGCGGAGACCCGCGGCCCCCACAGCGGGGCGGTCCAGCCGACGATGTTCAGCACCATGCCCACGGTCAGCGTGGTCCGGGACACGTCCGACCAGCGCAGCGGGTTCCAGCCGTACTGCGTCAGGAAGACGTCGGCGTACCGCCCGGCAGGGTAGACCAGTTCGACGACCGCGCCGGCCGCCGCGATGCGCAGGCCGCGGCGTACCCAGGCGTGGTCGGTGAGCTTCGCGAAATGCCAACAGGCGCGGGCCACCAAAACCTTGCCGACCACGAACGCGGTGAGGTAAGCGGCCTGGTAGGCGACGAAGAACGGCTGGTCTCCGGGGTGCTTGAAGACGTTGCGCGGCGCGCCCTGGAGGGTCGCCAGGAAGAACAGCACCGCCATCGTGACGGGCACCACCGCGAGGATCAGCAGCCGCCGCCTGGCCCGTACGAGCGCCTCGGCCCTCGGGTATATCCAGTGGATCAGCAGGATCTGCTGGCAGGCGAGCACGGCGATGATCCACAGCTGGACCGACACGTTGTACCAGGTGATGGTCCCGAACAGGGTGCCCGTCCAGCGGGCCGGGGTGGACATCGACAGGTACATGCCCTGGCAGCCGAAGGAGGCGCACAGCGCGATCAGACCGGCGTTGCGGCGGTGCCCGCGCAGCAGCGGCACGAGGGTGTAGGCGAACGCGATCCAGCAGGCGAGCGCGGCGATCGGGTAACGGATGTGGGTGATGCCGGTCATGAACCGTCCTCGCGGCGCCAGTCGAGCGATCCGTGTACGCGGCCCAGCGCGCTGTCGGGGTCCGGCGCGACCGCGCCCCCGCGCGGCCCCGCCCGCAGTGCCTCACCGAGGAGAAAGGCCATGACCTCCGCTTCCTGTTCCTGGGCGTCCGAGTAGTTCTCGCGGTAGAGCAAGTCCTGTACGAGGGTGGGGTCGAGGTCGGGGAAGAGCAGGGCGTTGGCGTCGGCTCCGTGGACGCCGACGCCGTGGTGGCCGCAGATCATGTGGGCCAGTTCGTGGGCGATGATGTGTTCCTGGTGGTGGCGGCTGGTCTGCGATTCGTAGACGACGTAGTCCGTGCCGGGGAAGGACAGCCACAGGCCGCAGGGCCCCGAGGAGTCCATCGGCATGGCCACCAACTCGATCTCCCTGCCCCGGTTCCGGGCCACGTGGTCGCAGAGCAGCGGCAGGTCGTAGCCGGCGGGGAGCCCGAACGCGGCCAGCTTGGCCCGGCACTGCCGGCGCAGCGCTTTGATGCCGGACCCTCTGCCGTGGCGGTCACGCCAGGGAAAAGGCATCCGGGGCACTACTCCTCGCTGTCGGACGGGCGGGCGGGCTGCCGGCCGCGCGTCGCGGCGGTGGTGGAGTGCAGCATGCTGACCTCGCGGATGATGCGGGCCAGCGACTTGCGGCCGGAGTCGTCCATGCTCATGGCGCGCAGCGCGATGTCCCGGACCTCCGCGTTGCCCATCGCGGAGGCGAGGGCCAGCTGCGAGTCGACGCGGTCCGCGGTGTCGTCGTCGAAGAAGTAGGCCACCGGCACCCGGAAGAAGGCCGCGAGCGCTTCGAGGTGGCGCTTGGTGGGGTTGGTGCGCTGACCGGTCCGCAGTTGCCAGACGTACGTCTTGGAGAAGGTGCCGCCGCTCAGTTCGCTGCATCCGCGCGCGACTTCCTCGTACGTGTACTCCCTGCCGTTCGCGCGGATCGTGGTGAACAGCTTGTCGACCTTCCCGGCCAGTGACGACATCAGGACTCCTTCAATGTGCGCCGGGTGGGCTGCCGAAGTGCCGACTCATCTTAGTTGACAGGGCTGTGGCGTGCACTTAACGTCGGAGCGCGTTAGCGGAGATGGACAGAATGCGCCTCACGTCTACTCACGCGAACGACGGGGGTGTTCGCGTGAGGAAGAGCTCGTCGCGACGGCGACCGGTTGCCACGGTCGCCGCGGCGCCGGCGCGATGAGCCGCACGTCCGGTGAACCACCCCTCGTACAGGTCGGTTTGCGCGCCTGCCCCCCCGATTCCGGCCGGTCTTAATTCCCGGCCAGGCGGGCACGCCACCAGTCCACCGTCGCCTCGACCTGTTCGTCGAGGGGCGTGGCCGCCGCGGCGAACGCCTCGCGGTAAGCGGTGGAATCCACGACGAACGGCCGGTCGAACTGGTAGCGGATCTCCCGCAGTTCCCGCAGCAAGGGCGAGACCACCGACAGCGCGCGCATTACGGCCGGCGGCAGCCGGCGCACCGGAACCGGCTCCACCCGTGCCTGCGCCGCCAGCTTGCCGGTCATCTCCCGCACGGACAGCGCGGGCGCCGTGGGAACGTGCCAGGCCCGCCCCCACGCCTCCTCCAGTACGGCGGCCTGGGCCATGGTCCTGGCCACGTCGGGCAGGTAGGTCCAGCTGTGCGGAGCGTCCGGATCGCCGAGGACGGAGACCGGCTTGCCGTCCAGCAACCGCGGCACGACCCGGGACGCCAGATGCCCGCCGTCGGTCACGCCCGGTCCGAAGAAGTCCGACGCGCGGACCTCGACGGCCTTGATGCGGCCCGCCTCGTGCAGGGCGCGCGCCCGCTCCCAAAGCTCCGCCCGCACCCGCCCCTTGGGGCCGGTCGCCGCGAGCGGCAGGTCCTCGGTCAGCTCGCCGCCGACCGGGCCGTAGCCGTAGAGGTTGCCCAGCATGACGAGCACCGCGCCGGTCGCCTCGGCCGCCTGGTTCACGGACGCGGCCAGCGCGGGCCAGTCACGCGTCCAGCGGTGGTACGGCGGCGAGGCGCACTGGTGGATCGCCGCCGCACCCCGCGCGGCCTCCGTCAGCCGCCCGGCCGCTGCCGCGTCCAGTGGGACGTGCTCGATCCCCGGCTCCGCGCGCCCGCCGGACCTGGTGACCACCCGCACGGAATGCCCCTGTCCAGCCAGGAACCGGGCCGTGGCCGCCCCGGCGGGACCGAAACCTATGACTACGTGAAGATCCATGCGCGCAGGTTAGCGAGCGCGGGCGCCGCCGCCCAGAAAAGCAAAAATCCCCAGGTGAACTGGGGTTTTAGCTGGTGTCCGAGGGGGGACTTGAACCCCCACGCCCGATAAAGGGCACTAGCACCTCAAGCTAGCGCGTCTGCCATTCCGCCACCCGGACCAGGTGTCTGCCGGTCCGGCCCCGCGGCCGTTCCGACATGGAAAACAATAGCAAACGTTCAGGGGTGGTCGATCACGGCCGTCCGGCGCCGGGGGCGCGCCTGTGACCAGCGGATGTCGGCAGCATTGCGGCCTTGGGCGCAGCGCCGCCGGGGTGGAGGATGGCGGTGGACCCCCGCCGCGGACCGGACTCCTGAGTCACGGCGCGGCCGTGAACCATGAGGAGGCAGTGTGAGCGAGTCGCAGCCGGCCCGTACGGTCACCGGCGAGGACGAGGTCGTCGACCTGTGCCGGGACCTGATCAGGATCGATACGAGCAATTACGGCGACCACTCCGGCCCGGGTGAGCGTGCCGCCGCCGAGTACGTGGCGGAGAAGCTCGCCGAGGTCGGGCTGGAGCCGCGGATCATCGAGTCGCACAAGGGCCGGGCCTCGACGGTGGCCCGCATCGAGGGCGCCGACCCGTCGCGGCCCGCGCTGCTGATCCACGGGCACACGGACGTGGTGCCGGCCAACGCGGACGACTGGACCCACCACCCCTTCTCCGGCGAGATCGCGGACGGGTGCGTGTGGGGCCGTGGCGCGGTCGACATGAAGGACATGGACGCGATGACGCTCGCGGTCGTCCGCGACCGGCTGCGTTCCGGGCGCAAGCCGCCGCGCGACATCGTGCTGGCCTTCCTCGCGGACGAGGAGGCGGGCGGCGTGTACGGCGCCCGGCACCTCGTGGACAAGCACCCCGGCCTCTTCGAGGGCGTCACGGAGGCCATCGGCGAGGTCGGCGGGTTCTCCTTCACCGTCAACGAGAACCTGCGGCTCTACCTCGTCGAGACGGCCCAGAAGGGCATGCACTGGATGCGGCTCACCGTGGACGGCACCGCGGGCCACGGGTCGATGACCAACAGCGACAACGCGATCACGGAGCTGTGCGAGGCGGTCGGGCGGCTGGGCCGGCACAAGTTCCCGGTGCGGGTGACCAAGACCGTACGGTCCTTCCTCGACGAGCTCTCCGACGCCCTGGGCACCGAACTCGACCCCGAGAACATGGAGGAGACCCTCGCCAAGCTGGGCGGCATCGCGAAGATCATCGGCGCCACGCTGCAGAACACCGCGGCACCGACCCAACTGGGCGCCGGTTACAAGGTCAACGTCATCCCGGGCCAGGCGACCGCGGCCGTCGACGGGCGGTTCCTGCCCGGTCACGAGGAGGAATTCCTCGCCGATCTGGACCGGATTCTCGGGCCGCGGGTCAAGCGCGAGGACATTCATGCCGACAAGGCCCTGGAGACCAGTTTCGACGGCGCCCTGGTGGACGCCATGCAATCGGCCCTCAGGGCCGAGGACCCGATCGCGCGGGCCGTTCCGTACATGCTCTCCGGCGGTACGGACGCCAAGTCCTTCGACGACCTCGGAATCCGGTGCTTCGGCTTCGCGCCGCTCAAGCTGCCGCCGGAGCTGGACTTCGCCGGGATGTTCCACGGCGTGGACGAGCGGGTGCCGGTCGACGGACTCAAGTTCGGTACGCGCGTACTCGACCGGTTCATCGAGCAGAGCTGACGTGAAGTCCCGTACCGGCGTACGGGACTTCCGCCGCCGGGCATCGCACGCGAGCCCGGACATTCGGCCAGACGTGCGCGTTTAGCCGGAACGAGTGAATGCCGTCATAGGCTCGTAGCTTCATCACCTTCTCCTCGTTGCAGAGGGTGCGGTCCGCGGCTGGGACCGCATTGCCAACAAGGAGGAATAATGATCAAGAAGGTCGTCGCTGCCGCGGCTGCCACCGGTGGTCTGGTGCTCGCCGGCGCGGGCCTGGCCGTTGCCGACTCCGGGACCCAGGGTGCCGCCCTGAACTCCCCGGGTGTCATTTCGGGCAACGCCGTCCAGGTGCCGATCCACGTGCCGATCAACCTGTGCGGCAACACGATTGACATCATCGGGCTGCTGAACCCCGCCTTTGGCAACACCTGCGTCAACGACTGACGCTGTGCCTGAACCCGTAAGGCTGTAATCCCGGTCGGCTCCGGAGTGCGCACCATGCACTCCGGAGCCGACGGTTGTTTCGGCGCGCGGAAGAGGAGAGTTCCGTGGGCCCTTCAGAAGGTCGAAGGCAGGGGAGAGCGAACCTATGCGAGAGGTCGCGAAAAAGGGCCTGATCACCATGGCGGCGGCGAGCGGCGTGCTGGCCGTCGCGGGAGGTTACGCGCACGCGGATTCCGGTGCGCAGGGGAAGACGGCGAACGCCCCGGGGGTGTTGGCCGGCAATTCGGCCCAAATTCCCGTGCACGTCCCGGTACAGGCCTGCGGGAATTCCGCGAATGTCGCCGGGCTGCTGAATCCGGCCATGGGAAACCGCTGTGACAACGGCGGCGGTTCCCGTGGCGACGGCAGCCGGAGTCACGGCTCCGGCGGCGCCGGTGCGCAGGGGACGGCGCAGAACTCGCCCGGCGTCGCGTCGGGCAACCAGGTGCAGGCGCCGGTCCACGCGCCCGTCAACGCCTGCGGCAACTCGGTGTCGGTCGTCGGGCTCGGCAACCCGGTCACCACGAACGGCTGCGGCGGCAGCGGCGGCGGCAGCAGCACGGGCGACGGTACGGGCACGGGCACCGGCCACGACCCGGAGCCGCCGTCGGGCCGGAACGACCCGAAGCCGTCCGGCGGCCAGGAAGACCCGCGGTCCCCGGCCGGGCCCGGTGCTCCGGCGCAGGACCGGGCGGGCGGACCGGCCGCACCGGGTGCGCCGGGCGGCCCGGCGGCCGGGCACCGGCCGGACACGGAGACCGCGGGCGCGGTCCAGGAGCGGGGGGCGCAGGCGCGGACGCGGGAGGAGTCGGAGCCGCGGACGCAGATCGTCACCCCGCCGGAGGGCGGCGGCCTCGAACACCTCGCGCAGACCGGCGCGGCCGCGCTCGGCATCGCGCTGCCGGCCAGCGCGGGCCTGCTGATCGGCGGCGCGGTGCTCTACCGCCGCGCGCGTTCCGCGCGCGCCTGACCACCTCGCCGAACCGGTACGGCCGGCGGGCTCCGCTTCGGCGGGGCCCGCTCGGTCCTGTGCGGGTCCGCTCCGCCGTCTCCACGGCCGGGAGCGCGAGTGATTCAGGCATGAGTTCGGGGGGTGGCCACGGTGCGGTCACGCGGCGTGGCGGGTGCAGCGGCGGGCGCGAAGCTCACCAGGTCGCCCTGATCTGGCGGATGATCCGGCGGCGCAGCCGTACGCGGCGGCTGCCGTCGGGATTGAGGCGCAGGCGGTCCAACTCCCAGTGTCCGTACTCGGCATGGTCGGTCAGCAGGCGTGTGGCGGCCTTGCGGGAGACCCCTCGCGGCACGTACACATCGCAGAATTCGTATTCCGGCATCGCATCTATTGTGCGGGACCGGCCCCGGTACGGATAGCGTCTGCACTATGTCTGATGCTGCGCAGCCTTCCGCTGCCGAGGTACGTGCCGCCGCCGAGGCGGTCAAAGCCGCGCTGGACCGTCACCTCGACGCGGTCGAACACCGCTCGGGCCAGGACGACCCCGCCGTCTATGCCGCGTTCGACGAACTCGCCGCGGCGGCTGAGGCGTACGACGAGCTGCTGTACGACACCTATGACGAGGTCACTCCCTTCGAGATCCCCGGCAACGACGCGCTGCCCGCCTACGCGGGCCCGGAGGAACCCAGCGCGCTGAGCGTGCTGATCCGGCGCGACTACGCGGTGGCCGAACCCCAGCGGCTGCTGTCGCAGGCGCAGCGGATCGCCGACCTCGACCCGGAGTCGGCCGCCGACGCCGCCGCGGAGGTCCGGGCGGTCAACGGTGGCACCGGATCGGTGGCCGGGGTGGTCGGCAGCAGCGTGCACGCGGCGCTGGGCGTGCTGTTCGGGGAGTTCGAACCGGACGAGATCGCCAGCCGGCACAAGGAGTTCGGCCTGGAGGAGGGCGACTCGACGCTGTGGGTGGTCGCGGCGGACGAGACGCCCGAGCCGGGGGAGTGGCTGTCCGCGCCGTTCGACCAGACCGATCCGCAGCGGGTGGTGTGCCGCTTCGACGTCAGCTCCGTCTTCGACGAGGAACCGGGCGCCGACGCCGATGACGACGACGTGCTGGAGACGCTCGACGGGGAGCGGTGAGGCGGCCGTAGCGGAAGCGTGACGGTGCCGGGGCGGCGCGTGGACGCGCGCCGCCCCGGCGCTCAGCCTGCCAGGGTGTCCGCCGTGGCCTGGGCGGTGTGCTGCTGGAGCAGCGTCCGCAGCCGGGTGGTGCGCTCCTTGACCGGGATCTCGGCGACCGCGCGCGGCAGCGCCTGGTCCACGCCCTGGACGACGGACAGGTGGCGTTCGGCGCGGCCGAAGGCGGTGTAGACCCAGGCGCGGGTCAGGCCCTTGGCGGCGTCGCCCGGCAGCACGGCCACGACGGCCGGCCAGCGCGAACCGGCCGCCTGGTGGGCCGTGATCGCCCAGCCGTGGCGCACGGCGCCCGCGGCGACCTCTTCGCGCGGCACGACCACGGGGGAGCCGGCGCAGTCCAGGTGCAGCCCGGCCTCGTCGGCGCCGGTGACCGTGCCGAAAACCGTACGGCCGGGGGCGGGGGAGTGGGCGACGCGGTCGCCCGGGTCGAAGCCGCCGAACCGGCCGGGGCCGGGGTTGAGCCGCTCCTTGAGGGCCGTGTTCAGGGCGCGGGTGCCCGCCGCGCCGCCGTGGCCGACGGTGACGACCTGGGTCTGCCCGGCGGGCACGCCGATCGCCCGGGGCACCGAGTCGGCGACGAGCTGCACGGTGCGGTGCACCGCCTCGCCGGGGTCGCGCGCCGGGACGATCACTACCTCCTTGCCGGGCGCCTCGACCTGGTTCAGCTCGCCGATGCCGATGCCGGAGACCAGCTCGCCGACCGGCCCGAAGTCCGGTGTGCGGGAGGCCACCTGGGGGCAGCAGCGGGCGGCGAGCACGTCGGCGAAGAGCCGTCCTGGGCCGGCCGACCACAGCACACCGGGGTCGCCGCTGAGCACCAGCCGGGTGCCGTCGGTCAGCGACTCGACGAGCGCAGCGGCGGTCTCCAGGTCCAGCTGGGGCGCGTCCAGGACGACCAGCAGGTCGAGGGCGAGGGAGCCGTCCGCGTCCCGGCCCGGGCCTTCGCGGCCCGCCAGCAGCCCGGAGAGCGTGACGGCGGCGTCGCCGGGGGCGGCCGGCGCCGCGGCCGGGTCCTGATACGCGTCGGCGGCCTCGGCGACGAGCCGGGCCAGCCGCGCGCGGCCGTCGTCGGTGTGCGTGGCGCCGCAGGCGCGCAGGCCGAGCGCGCGGGCCGCGGCGATCAGCGCGGCGGGCTCGGCACGCGCGGCCTCGGCGCCGGTGTGGGCGACCAGCCCGCCGCGGGCCGCGGTACGGATCAGCTCGGCGGCGGAGGGCGAGGGGGCGGCCGCCGCGGCGGCTTCCCAGTCGGCCGCGCCCGGCCGGCGGATGGCCGGTGCGCCGGGGTCCTCGTCCGGCGCGGTGCCGTCCGGATCCGGGGAGTCTTCGGCGGGGTGCTCCTCGTCGGCGGTGCCGTCCGGGTCCGCCGGGGCCGGGAGGCCGGCGGGCTCTTCGAAGGTGTTGAGCAGCCGCGCCAGGCCGTCCGCGACGCTCTCCTCGGCCATGGCGAAGCGGTCCAGGCCGAGCAGCACCCGGACCGGCTGCTCCTCGTCCTCGTCGTCCGACGCCGCCGGGCGGGCGGCGCCCGGGGCCTCGATCGCGTCCTGGAAGACCAGCACGGCGCCCTCGGCGATGGCCGTCTGCAAGGCCTCGTCCGGGTCCGGCACGGACCGCTGGGCGAGTGCGGCGCGCAGCGCGGACGCCTCCAGAGCGGAGTGCCCCGCCAGGGCGGCCTGCTCCAGCAGCCAGCCGACCAGGGCCTGCGCGCGCCGCTCGTCGCCGGGGCCGCACGCCGGGCCGAGGAGCGCCCGCGCGAAACCGTCGGCCTGCTCGGGGCGGACGCCCGGGACGGCGAGCAGCTGCCACGGGTCCTCGCGCAGCGCCTCGGCGGCCCGCTCGCCGAGCGTTTCGGCGGTCTTCGCGGCCAGCGCCTCCGGGGCGCCGCCCGCCGTCAGCACCTGTCGTACGCCCTCGATGCCGGAAGCGGGCGGCGCCGTCGCGGCCGGGTGCGCCGCGGCGTGTTCCGCCGGGCCGGGGCGGTGGGTGCCGCCGTCCGCGGCCGGGCGGGCGTGGCCGGGGGCGGCGTCCCGGCCGGGGTCTGCCGCGGGCTGCGGCACGGCTGCCGGGCCGCCGCGCTCCTGGGCGCCGGTGGCCGGAGCCGGCACGCCGCCGGCGTTCCGTGGTCCGCCCGCTGCCCGGGGGGCGCCGCCCGTCCGGGGGGAACGCCCGGTGAAGAAGGAGTCCGCCGACCGCTCGCCGCTCTCCACGGCCCGCACCGCTGCCGCCAGCGCGGCAGCGGTCGCCGCGTCGCCCCTCTTGGGCCCGGCCGCCACCTCCCCGGGCCCGGCCTCCACCTTCTCGGGCTCGGCCGCCACCTCCCCGGGTGCGGCCTCCGCTTCGCCGCCGGCGGCCTCCGGGCCGTGCGCGGTCGGCTCGGGTGCGGCCTCGTCGGAGAGGCGGTCGGTGCTCACAGCGTGCTCCAGTCGTGGTCGGGATAGTGGTGCACCGGGGCCGAGACGTCGTCCAGGGCCCGGCAGATCTCGTCAGGAAGACTAAGGCCCTCCACTGACAATGCCGCTCTGAGCTGCTGCGCGGTGCGCGCGCCGACGACCGGCGCGGCGACCCCCGGCCGGTCGCGGACCCACGCGAGAGCCACCTGCAGCGCGGTGACGGCGAGCCCGTCGGCGGCCGTGGTGACCGCCTCGACGATGCGGCTCCCCGTCTCGTCCAGGTACGGGGCGACGAACGGCGCGAGCTGCTCCGAGGCGCCGCGGGAGTCGGCCGGGGTGGTGCGCCGGTACTTGCCGGTGAGGACCCCGCGGCCCAGCGGTGACGAGGGCAGCACGCCGACGCCCAGGTCCCGCGCCGCGGGCAGCAGCTCGCGCTCGATGCCGCGCTGGAGCAGGGAGTATTCCATCTGGGTGCCGGCCAGGCGGGTCCGCAGCGTCGGCGCGGCCAGCTGCCAGGTCGCGGCCTTGGCCAGCTGCCACCCGGAGAAGTTCGAGACGCCCACATAGCGCGCGCGGCCGGTGGCCACGGCGATGTCGAGGGCCTGGAGGGTCTCTTCGAGGGGCGTGTGCGGGTCGAAGGCGTGCAGCTGCCAGAGATCGACGTAGTCCGTGCCGAGACGTTCCAGTGAGGCGTCCAGCGCGTCCAGCAGGTGGCGGCGGGAGCCGTCGACCCGGCGGTCCGCGTCCAGGACGCTGCCCGCCTTGGTCGCGATCACCAGGTCGCGGCGCGGCACCAGCCCCTCGCAGAGCCGGCCGAGCAGGTACTCGGCGCCGCCGTCCGCGTACACGTCCGCGGTGTCCACGAGGGTGCCGCCGGCCTCCCAGAACGCCTTGAGCTGCTCGGCGGCGTCGTGCTCGTCCGTGTCCCTGGCCCAGGTCAGGGTGCCGAGGCCGAGACGGGACACGCGCAGGCCGGTACGGCCGAGGTGCCTTTGCTCCATGGGGCTTGAGGTTACTGGCCCGTCGGCCGGGCCGGTGGACCTGTGGACAGCCGGCCGGCACACCGCGCGGGCGGCCTGTGGACGACCGGCCGGTGACGGCTGCCGCCGCCCCGCGCTAGAGTCCCCGGAACACCGACGTTACTGATCAGTAAGGGGAGCGGCATGAAGCTCGGGATCAACCTCGGCTACTGGGGCGCCGGGATGGACGCGGACAACCTGGCCGTGGCGCAGGAGGCGGACCGGCTCGGCTACGCGGTCTGCTGGGCCGCCGAGGCGTACGGCTCCGACGCCCCCACCGTGCTCTCCTGGGTCGCGGCCCAGACCGAGCGCATCGACGTCGGCTCCGCGATCTTCCAGATCCCGGCCCGTACGCCCGCGATGACCGCGATGACCGCCGCCACCCTCGACTCGCTGTCCGGCGGCCGCTTCCGCCTCGGTCTCGGCGTCTCCGGACCGCAGGTGTCCGAGGGCTGGTACGGCGTGAAGTTCGACAAGCCGCTGGCCCGCACCCGCGAGTACGTGGAGATCGTCCGCAAGGCGATGACCCGCGAGCGGCTGTCCTACCAGGGGCAGCACTGGACGCTGCCGCTGCCCGACGGCCCCGGCAAGCCGCTGAAGCTGACCGTGCACCCGCAGCGCGAGCACATCCCGCTCTACATCGCCGCGATCGGCCCCAAGAACCTCACGCAGACCGGTGAGATCGCCGACGGCGCGCTGCTGATCTTCCCCTCCGCCGACCACCTGGAGGAGACGGCGGTCTCCCACATCAGGGCGGGCCGGGAGAAGGCCGGGAAGACGCTGGAGGGCTTCGACGTCTGCCCGACGCTGCCCCTGGCCGTCGGCGAGGACAAGGACGTCGGCGCGCTGGCCGACATGTTCCGTCCGTACACCGCGCTGTATGTGGGCGGCATGGGCAGCCGCAAGCAGAACTTCTACAACCAGCTCGCCTGCCGCATGGGCTACGAGAAGGAGGCCGCCGAGATCCAGGAGAAGTACCTGTCCGGCGACAAGCAGGGCGCGGCGGCGGCGATCCCCCAGAAGCTGATCGACCAGACCACGCTGCTCGGCTCCGTCGAGCGCATCGCGGAGCGGATGCAGGCGTACGCGGCGGCCGGGGTGACCACGCTGACCCTCGCGCCCGCCGGCTTCACGCTGGAGGACCGGGTCGCCTCGCTGCGGGCGGGCACCGAGGCCCTGGAGCGCGCCGGGCTGGCGTAAGGGCCTGCCCGGCGTTCCGGGGCGCCGGGTCCGGAGAACGAGCCTGCGGCCGTGGTGGGGGCTCGGGGGTCTTCCCCGCCACGGCCGTCACCCCGCACAACGCCGGGACGGCCCGCGTGGTTACGCCGCGGCCCGGTCCCGCCCGGCCCCGGTCGTCCGGTCCCTCGAACGGGGGAGTTGGCCGACGTACCCGTTGCCACTTTCCGCGTACCGCACTTTACTTTTCTTTTGCGGATGTGCGTATCGGAGGTGGCCCGATGCTCTCGGCCAGAAGCCTGTTCCAGGAGATCCTCGACCACGACGAGTCCTACCGGCTGTTCTGCTCCATCGCGGCCAGCGGCGAGGCGCAGGGCGGCTGGGAGAACGGGCGGATCGCCGCGCTGGTCCCCGCCTCGCAGCGCGCACTGGCCCCCAAGGTCGCCCGGCACGGCGCCGACGAGGACAAGCACGGCCGGCTGTTCAACGCCCTCCTGCGCAAGCGCGGCCTCGATCCGGCGCCGGTCCCGGCGGAGGCCGACTACACCGTGCTGCTGGAGCGCCGCGGCATCGGCCTCGCACACGACAAGCTGCGCCGCGACGAACCGCTCACCGAGCAGGACGTCGTCACCTACCTCGCGCACAGCCGGGTCACCGAACAGCGCGCCGCCGACCAGATGGGCATGCTCAAGAAGCACTTCGGCGGCCACCCGGAGATCGGCAAGGCGATCCTGATGATCGCCCAGGACGAGGAGAACCACCTCGCCTACTGCCACGAGGAACTGCTGCGGCTGGCGGAGCAGGGGCACGGCCCCGCGATCCGGCGCACGCTGCGCGCCTGCGCCCTGGCCGAGGCCGTGGTCTACCGGGACGTCAGCCTGGCCGTGATGGCCCACATGGGCCGCGTCCTAAGCTGGCCGCGCGCCAAGTCCGCCCTGCTCGCCGCCGGCATCCGCGCGGTGTACGCGTACGAGCGGCTCGCGGGCTGGCGCCGGATGGTCACGCTGCGCGCCCCGGAGCGGCGCGACGCGCTGGGCGGACCGGCCGCCTCGGCGCCGGAGTCGGCCTGAGGCCGCGGGCCCGCGGACCGTTCTCACAGCCAGCCGCGCCGTTTGAAGAGCCGGTACAGGAGCAGTTCCAGGCACAGCATCAGCAGCAGGATGCCGTAGTAGCCCCAGGTCCATCTCAGCTCGGGCATGTGATCGAAGTTCATGCCGTAGACGCCGGCGATCAGCGTCGGCAGGGCCGCCATGGCCGCCCAGGCGGAGATCTTGCGCATGTCGTCGTTCTGGCGCACCCCCATCTGCGCCAGGTGGGCGCTGAGGATGTCCGACAGCAGCCGGTCCAGCCCCTCGACGGACTCGTTGGCGCGGGTGAGGTGGTCGCCGACGTCCCGGAAGAACGGGCGGGCCTCGGCGTGCACGAAGGGCACCCCGGCGTTCTGCAGGCGCAGCATCGGCTCCACCAACGGGTTGGTGGCGCGCCGGAATTCCAGTACCTCGCGCTTGAACGCGTAGATCGCGGCCGCGGTGTTGCCGGTGTCCGAGCGGGACGGCGCGAACACCTCCGCCTCCAACTCCTCCAGGTCCACCTGGAGTTCGGTCGCCACCTCGATGTAGTGGTCGACGACCGCGTCGCTGACCGCGTACACGACCGCGGTGGGGCCGTGGCAGAGCACGTCCGGCTCGTGCTCCAGGCGGCGGCGTACCGCGGCCAGCGGGCTGGCCGTGCCGTGGCGGACGGTGACGACGAAGGAGTCGCCGAGGAAGAGCATCAGCTCGCTGGCGGTGACGGAGCCCGCCGCGTCGTCGTAGGAGATCGGCTTGAGCACCATGAACAGGGAGTCGTCGTACACCTCCATCTTCGGCCGCTGGTGCGCCTTGAGCGCGTCCTCCACGGCGAGCGGGTGCAGCCCGAACTCGCTGCTGACACGGTCGAACTCCTCCCGGGTGGGCTCGTGCAGCCCGAGCCACAGGAAGGAGTGACCTTCGGCGCGCGCCGCTTCGAGGGCGTCGGAGAAGTCCGACGGCCCTTCGGTGCGGCGGCCGTCCCGGTAGATGGCGCAGTCGACGATCACACTGGGCATTGTCACTCGTCGTACCGGCTCGTGCCAGGACTCCGGGTCCGCGTCCGGTGGCCGGCCCCGGCAACGTAGGGTGCTGCCATGCCCACGCTGATCCTGGTGCGGCACGGCCGCTCCACCGCCAACACGTCCGGCCTGCTCGCCGGGCGGATGCCCGGAGTGGCCCTCGACGAGCGGGGTGCCGCGCAGGCCGCCGCGCTCCCCGGCCGCCTGGCGGGCCTGCCGCTCGCCGCCGCCGTGAGCAGCCCGCTGCAACGCTGCCGGGAGACCCTCCAGCCCCTCCTGGACGCCCGCCCCGGCCTGCCGCTGCACACCGAAGAGCGCATCAGCGAATGCGACTACGGCGACTGGTCGGGCCGCAAACTGGCCGAGCTGAACGACGAGCCGCTGATGGAGGTCGTCCAGCAGCACCCGTCCGCCGCCGCCTTCCCCGGCGGCGAGTCCATGCGCGGCATGCAGGCGCGCGCCGTGGACGCGGTACGCGACTGGAACGCCCGGATCGAGGCCGCGCACGGCCCCGAAGCGGTCTACGCGATGTGTTCGCACGGCGACATCATCAAGTCGCTGGTCGCCGACGCCCTCGGCCTGCACTTCGACCTGTTCCAGCGGATCTCCGTCGAGCCCTGCTCGCTCACCGCGATCCGCTACACCCGGCTGCGCCCGTACGTCGTACGCCTCGGTGACACCGGCGACTTCGGCGGGCTGGCACCGCGGGAGGACGGCACCACGGCGGCGGACGACCGGGACGCGGCCGTCGGTGGTGGCGCGGGCGGATCGTGATCAGCGGGCGCAGTAGGGTGGGGCGACGGCGCTGCCTGCCACACCTCCTGCGATCCGTACACGGAATCGGCACCCACAGGAACCGCAGCGACCGCAGTGACCCCGCAGTCGAGCAAACGGAGCAGGACGTTGTCCCGTCAGGTGTTCTTCTACGACGCGCCGGACCGCTTCGTGGCCGGTACGGTCGGGCTGCCTGGACGCCGTAGTTTCTTCCTCCAGGCGACGGCCGCCGGCCGCACCACCAGTGTCGCCCTGGAGAAGACCCAGGTCGCCGCGCTCGCCGAACGCGTCGACGAGCTGCTGGACGAGGTGGTGCGCCGCAGCGGCGGCAACGCGCCCGTCCCCGCGGTCGCCCCCGCCGAGCTGTCCGACACCGCTCCGCTGGAGTCACCGGTCGAGGAGGAGTTCCGGGTCGGCACGATGGCGCTCGCCTGGGACGGCGACGAACAGCGCATGATCATCGAGGCCCAGGCGCTCGTCGAGCTGGAGGCCGACACGGACGAGGACCTCGCCGAGGCCGAGGAGCGGCTGCTCCAGGACGACGAGAACGGCCCGCCGATGCTCCGCGTCCGGCTCACCGGCACGATGGCCCGCTCCTTCGCCAAGCGGGCCCTGGAAGTCGTCAACGCGGGGCGCCCGCCCTGCCCGCTGTGCAGCCTGCCGCTCGACCCGGAAGGACACGTATGCCCGCGTCAGAACGGATACCGGCGGGACGCGTGATGCCGGGGGAGGAGACGGTGACGGCCCGGGGGGACGGAGCGGCCGAGCAGGTGGCGGACGGCCGCCCGGGTGACGGCCGGGGCGGCGGCGGCCGGGCGGCGCAGGCGCACCCCGTACGGCTGTCCGCCGAGGCGCTGACGCACGGCGAGCTGACCGTACGCGGACAGGTGCGCGAGGCGTCCAACGCCGTCCTGTACTGCACGGTCACCCACGGGGGCACCACGGGCACCTGCGTCTACAAGCCCGTCGCCGGCGAGCGCCCGCTGTGGGACTTCCCCGACGGCACGCTCGCCCAGCGCGAGGTCGCCGCGTACGAGCTGTCGCGGGCCACCGGCTGGGACCTGGTCCCCACCACGGTCCTGCGCGACGGGCCCTACGGGCAGGGCATGGTCCAGGAGTGGATCGAGGCGGTGCCCGAGGACGCCGGGCTGCTGGCCCTGGTCGAGGGCGAGGAGCCGGGACCCGGCTGGAAACCGGTGGGTTTCGCCGAGGTCGGCGAAGGCCGTACGGCACTTCTGGTACACGCCGACGACGAGCGGCTGCGGCGGCTCGCGGTCCTGGACGCGGTCATCAACAACGGCGACCGCAAGGGCGGCCACCTGCTGCCCGCCGGCGGCGGACGGCTCTACGCCATCGACCACGGCGTGACCTTCAACGCCGAGGACAAGCTGCGCACGCTCCTGTGGGGCTGGGCGGGCGAACCGCTGACCGAAGAGGCCCGCGAGGTGCTGGAAAGGCTGGCCGGACAGCTCGCGGACGGCGCCCCGCTCGCCGCCAGGCTGGCCGGGCTGATCACCGCGGCCGAGCTCGCGGCGCTGCGCGGACGGGTCGCGGACCTGCTGCGCACGGGGGTGCACCCGAGCCCTGGCGGGGACTGGCCGCCGATCCCCTGGCCGCCGGTCTGAGCGTCCCGGGCGCCGCGGAACCGCCGGGATGCCCCCTGCCAGCACACCGGGGCGGTCCGGCGCAAGAGGGCCGATTCAGCCAAGATCCGTGATCCGGTTCGTATGCGGAACATGCATCCGGTTACGCTCAAGGCATGCATGCATGGCCCGCTTCTGAGGTCCCCGCCCTGCCCGGCCAGGGCCGCGACCTGAGGATCCACGACACAGCGACCGGCGGACGGGTGACCCTCGCTCCCGGTCCCGTCGCCCGTATCTACGTCTGCGGCATCACGCCGTACGACGCCACCCACATGGGGCACGCGGCGACCTACAACGCGTTCGACCTGGTTCAGCGCGTGTGGCTCGACACGAAGCGCCAGGTGCACTACGTGCAGAACGTCACCGACGTCGACGACCCCCTCCTGGAGCGGGCGCTGGCCACCGGCGACGACTGGACCGCGCTCGCCGAGCGGGAGACCGCCCTGTTCCGCGAGGACATGACGGCCCTGCGGATGCTCCCGCCGCGCGAGTACGTCGGCGCCGTCGAGGCCATACCGTGGATCGTCCCCATGGTCGAGCGCCTGCGCGACAACGGCGCCGCCTACGAGCTCGAAGGCGACATCTACTTCTCCGTCGAGGCCGACCGGCACTTCGGCGAGGTCTCCCGGCTCGACGCCGAGGCGATGCGGGTACTGTCCGCCGAGCGCGGCGGCGACCCGGAGCGCCCCGGCAAGAAGAACCCGCTCGACCCGATGCTGTGGATGGCCGCCCGCGACGGCGACCCCAGCTGGGACGGCGCCTCCCTCGGCCGCGGCCGCCCCGGCTGGCACATCGAGTGCGTCGCCATCGCCCTGCGGCACCTCGGCATGGGCTTCGACGTGCAGGGCGGCGGCTCCGACCTCGCCTTCCCGCACCACGAGATGGGCGCCTCGCACGCCCAGGCCCTCACCGGCGAGCACCCCTTCGCCAAGGCGTACGTGCACGCCGGCATGGTCGCCCTGAACGGCGAGAAGATGTCCAAGTCCAAGGGCAACCTCGTCTTCGTCTCCAAGGTGCGGCGCGACGGCACGGACCCGGCGGCGATCCGCCTGGCCCTGCTCGCGCACCACTACCGCGCCGACTGGGAGTGGACGGACGCGGTCCTGGAAGAGGCCGTGGAGCGGCTGGCGCGCTGGCGCGCCGCGGTCTCCCGCCCGGACGGGCCGCCGGCCGACGCGCTGCTGGAGGAGATCCGTACGGCGCTGGCGGACGACCTGGACTCGCCGGCCGCGCTCGCCGCGGTCGACCGCTGGGCCGCGGCCCAGCAGGCGGACGGCGGCAGCGACGAGGGCGCGCCCGGTCTCGTCTCGCGCTCCGTGGACGCGCTGCTCGGCGTCGCCCTGTAACCGCGTCACCGCCCCACCGGCCGCGCGCGGCACCCCGTCAGCTCCGGGGCGCTCCCTCCACCGAGGGAGCGCCCCGATTCGCTTGTGAAGACGTACCGTTGCGGGAGGCGGCGGGCCCGGGGGTGTGCTGGGCTGAGCGTCCCAGGACTCCCGCAGGAAGGACGCGCACCATGCCACGCTCCCTTTCCCGCCGAAGACTGCTCGCCACCGGCACGGCACTGGGCGCCGGCGCCGCCCTCGCCCCGCTCGGCCCCTTCGCGCCGCCCGCCCGCGCCTCCGGCGGATGGCCCACCACGATTCCCCTCCCCGACGGCTTCCGGCCCGAGGGCATCGCCATCGGCCCGGGCCCGTACGCGTACTTCGGCTCCCTGGCCGACGCCTCCGTCTACCGCGCCGACCTGGCCACCGGGCGGGGCCGGCTGATCACCGGAAGCCTCGGTACGGGCCGCCAGGCCATCGGCCTCAAGACCGACGCCAGGGGGCGGCTGTTCGTCGCGGGCGGCGCGGGCACGCTCCGCGTCGTCGACACCCGCGGCGGTGCCGTCCTGGCCACCTACGCGGCCGGCGACGGGCAGAACCTCGTCAACGACGTCTTCCTCACCCAGGACGCCGCCTACTTCACCGACTCCTTCCGCCCGCAGCTCTATGTGCTGCCCTTCGGGCGGCACGGCGAACTGCCGGGGCCCGACGGACTGCGCACCCTGCCGCTGACCGGCGAATGGGTCCAGGGCCCCGCCTTCACGGCGAACGGCATCGAACGCACCCCGGACGGCACGGCGCTGCTCGTCGTCAACGCCTACGCGGGCGCGCTCTTCCGGATCGATCCGCACACCGGGAACGCCCGCAAGGTCACGCACAGCGGCCCGCCGCTCGTGAACGGCGACGGGCTGCTGCTCCTGGACCGGGACCTGTACGTCGTGCAGCAGGCGCAGAACGCCGTGGACGTCCTGCGCCTGAACCGCACCGGCACGTACGGCCGGGCGGTCGCCCGCATCACCGACCCGCGCTTCCAGGTCCCGACCACCGCCGCGGCCTGCGGCGACCGCATCTACCTGCCCAACGCCCGCTTCGACGTGGACCCGCCGCTGCCGTCCACGACGTACACCGCCGTCGCGGTGGACCGCGTGTGACGGGCGGGACGCGAGGGCACCCATCCGGCGGGACGCTGCCTGTCCCGCCGGATGGTGACCGCCGCGCCGCCGCTGCCGGGGTGGCCTCAGGCGAGTGCCGGGGTCATTCCCCGGAGTCGTCCGAGGTGCCGTCCTCCGGGCCCTTGGCGTCCGCCGAGCCGCCGGGCTCGCGGGGCTCGTGGGTCTCCTCGGCGTCCCGCGGCTCCCGGTGCTGCTCCCGGGGCTCCTTGGCCTCCTTCGGCTCTTTCGGGTCCTTGGGCGCCGGGCGGGGCGGGCGGGTGCGGCCGCTCGTCGTGTCGCGCAGGTAGGAGCCGTCGCGGCCGTCGGCGACACCGCCGTCGGTCGCCAGACCCGGGCCGGCCTGCGGGTCCCGGCGCCGCAGATACCGCTCGAACTCCCGGGCGATGGCCTCGCCCGACGCCTCCGGCAGTTCGGCGGTGTCCCGCGCTTCCTCCAGCGACTGGACGTACTCCGCGACCTCGCTGTCCTCGGCCGCCAGCTGGTCCACGCCCAGCTGCCAGGCACGGGCGTCCTCGCTCAGCTCGCCCAGCGGGATGCGCAGGTCGAGCAGGTCCTCCAGGCGGTTGAGGAGGGCGAGGGTGGCCTTCGGGTTCGGCGGCTGCGAGACGTAGTGCGGCACCGCGGCCCACAGGCTCACCGCCGGGACGCCCGCGTGGGTGCACGCCTCCTGGAGGATGCCGACGATGCCGGTCGGGCCTTCGTACCGGGTCTCCTCCAGGTCCATCGTGCGCGCGAGGTCCGGGTCGGAGGTGACGCCGCTGACCGGCACCGGCCGGGTGTGCGGGGTGTCGCCGAGCAGCGCGCCCAGCACCACCAGCATCTCCACGCCCAACTCGTGGGCGAAGCCCAGCAGCTCGTTGCAGAACGAGCGCCAGCGCATGCTGGGCTCGATGCCGCGCACCAGCACCAGGTCGCGCGGCTTGCCCTTGCCGTTCGCGTCGGCGATCCGCACGACGGAGAGGCGCGTGGTGGGCCACGTGATCTTGCGGACGCCGCCGTCCAGCCAGACGGTCGGGCGGTTGACCTGGAAGTCGTAGTAGTCCTCCGCGTCCAGCGCGGCGAACACCTCGCCCTTCCACTCCCGGTCCAGATGCGCGACCGCGGCGGAGGCGGCGTCACCGGCGTCGTTCCAGCCCTCGAACGCGGCCACCATGACCGGGTCGATCAGCTCGGGAACTCCGTCGAGCTCGATCACCCAGCGCCTCCTTCCGACCGGCGCCGCCTCCTCGGGACGGTCACCGGCAGCAGTTCCATTTGCGTGCGCCCCCAGCCTACGGCGTCCGTGGGACCCCGACGCAGCCCCTGTGCACGAACGAGTGTGCATACATCCGACGTGTTCGGATTCCGTCCGGCCCGGCGCCCGGTACCCGCCCGCTGCCGGCCGGCCCCCGGCCTCGGCCAACTTCCGTACGTCCCCCGGACGCTGGCGCGCCGCCGACGGCGCCGGGGGCACGGTCCGTGCTTCACGTGCCGGTGCGCCCGCTCACTGGCGGCGCCGGGCCGTGCGAACGGGTTCAGCATCCGGTGATGTTCGACTACGTTGCGGTGTCCGGGAGTGGGGAGGACCGGGCGCTTCCGACCGGTTCCCCGGCAGCGTGACCAGCGTCACGCCGGCCGCCTCCCGGATGGCCGGCGGCGGGAAACAGGACCGAGGGGGCCACGATGCCGTACGTACCGCGCGGGGACCGCCAGTTGGGGCGTACGGGCGTGCACGTGCCGCCGCTCGGTCTGGGCTGCGCGCCGCTGGGCAACCTCTACCGGCCCCTCACCGAAGAGCGCGCCCGGCAGACCGTGCTCGCCGCGTACGACACCGGCGCCCGCCACTTCGACACCGCGCCGCACTACGGACTCGGCCTGTCCGAGGAGCGCCTCGGCCGCGCGCTGGCGGGGCGCGACCGCGCCTCGTACGTCCTGTCCACCAAGGTCGGGCTGCGGCTGCGCGCGCTCGCGCCGGGCGAAGCGGTCGACGGCCAGGGCTACACCGACACCCCCGCGCGCGCCCGCGTGCGGGACCTCAGCGGGGACGGCATCCGCCGCACGCTCGACGCCTCCCTGGAACGGCTCGGTGTCGCCGCCGTCGACATCGTCTACCTGCACGACGTCGAAGGGCGGGAGGCCGCGGTGTACGACTCCGGCTTCCCCGCCCTCACCGAACTGCGCGCGCAGGGCGTGGTCGGCGCCATCGGCATCGGCATGAACCACAGCGGCCCCCTGGCGAGGTACGTCGCCGACCTCGACGTGGACGTGGTGCTGTGCGCCGGGCGCTGGACCCTGCTCGACCGCGGCGCCTTCGACGACCTGCTGCCGGTCTGCGCATGCCGCGGCACGTCGGTCGTCGTCGGCGGCGTCTACAACTCCGGGCTGCTGGCCGATCCGTCGCCCGGCGCCCCGTACGACTACGTGCCGGCGCCGGACGCGCTGGTGGAGCGGGCGCGGCGGCTCGGGGAAGTGTGTGCGGAGTTCGGCGTGCCGCTCAAGGCGGCGGCCCTGCGCTTCCCCTTCGGGCACCCGGCCGTGGCCGGTGCCCTGGTCGGCGCCGCCTCCCCGGAGGAGGCCCGGGAGAACGCCGACCTGTTCACGTACGACATTCCCGACGCGCTCTGGCACGCACTCGCAGACCGGGGCCTCCTCGACACCGACCTGCCGCTGCCCACCGCCGATCCGGCAGCCCGCCCGTGACGTCACGCGTCCGGATTCCGCCAGCCGTGCCGTCCGCCGCGTACGAGGATCGAGTCGGGCACGGCCCCTGGGGGAGGGGCTCGGTCCGCTGGGCCAGCCCCTTTCTCACAGGGTGGACCGCAGCCCGTTCTCCACGCTCGCGACGTGCACCGTCGCCCAGGCCCGCGCCGCCTCCGCGTCCCGGTCGCGGAGCGCGGCGACGATCGCCCGGTGCTCGGCGAGCGTGCGGCTCACCGCGTCCTGCTGCGCCAGCCCGCGCCAGACGCGTGCCCGCGTCGTCGGCCCCGAGAGCCCGTCGAGGAGGGAGCACAGCACGGAGTTGCCGGCGGCGGCCACGATCTCGCGGTGGAACTCCAGGTCGCAGGCGACCAGCTCCTCCACCGCGGGGTACGGCCCGAGGGCGTCCAACCGCCGCTCCAGGCCGTCCAGTTCGCCCGCTCGGATCCGGCCGGCCGCCATCGCGGTGGCGGCCGGCTCCAGGATCCGGCGGACGGCCAGGAACTCCAGCACCGTGTCGTCGCGGTGGAAGTCCACCACGAAGCCCAGCGCCTCCAGGAGGAGTTGCGGGTCCAGGCTCGTGACGTAGGTGCCGTCGCCCTGCCGTACGTCCAGGATGCGGATCAGCGACAGGGCGCGTACGGCCTCGCGCAGCGAATTGCGCGACAGGCCCAGGTCCGCGGCGAGTTCGCTCTCCTTGGGCAGCCGGTCGCCCGGCCGCAGCGCGCCGGAGACGATCATCGACTTGATCTTCTCTATGGCCTCGTCCGTGACCGCCATGGCCGGCCCTTCCGTTCGCGTGCGCCATCCGGATCGCCGAAGACATCCGATGTCTGCGCCATTATGGCGGCGGAACCGGGGGCACCGGGAGGGCCGGGCGGCCGCCTTGGTTCAGCCCGCCCTGACGAGCGCCTCCACCTCGGCGATCGCGGCCGCCTCGTCCAGCGTCGTCAGCCGCCGGTCGCGCATCAGGACCCGGCCGTCGACGACGGTGTCCCGCACGTCGGCGGCGCGCGCCGCGTAGGCGAGCGTCGACAACGGGTCGTGGCGCGGCGCCAGGTGCGGCCCGCCGAGGTCGAGCACGGCCAGGTCCGCGCGCTTGCCCGCCTCCAGCGAGCCGAGCTGCCCGTCGAGCCCCAGCGCCCGCGCGCCCTCGATCGTCGCCATCCGTACGGCCTGCTCGGCGCCGACCGCCGTGGGGTCGCCGCCCGCCTTGTGCACCAGCGCCGCCAGTCCCAACGCGCCCACCATGTCAAGGGAGTTGGAGCTGACCGGGCCGTCCGTGCCGAGCCCGACCGGCACGCCGTGACGCAGCAGGTCGGGCACCCGGGCGACGCCGCAGCCCAGCTTGAGGTTGGAGACCGGGCAGTGCGCCACACCGGTGCCGGTCCCGGCGAGCGCCGCGATCTCGGTGTCGCTCAGCTCGACCGCGTGCGCGAGCAGCGTGTCGGGGCCCAGCAGGCCCAGCGACTCCAGCAGTTCGACGGGCCGCTTGCCGTACCGCTCGCGCACCATCGCCACCTCGGCGGCGTTCTCGGCCGCGTGCAGGTGCAGCAGCGCGCCGTGCTCCTCGGCAAGCGCGGCGATGTCCGTCAGCTGGGCGGCGTCCAGGGTGTAGGCGCTGTGCGCGAAGACCACCGGCCGGGTGCCGGGGGAGAAGCGGCGCTCTTCGAGGTAGCGGCGCGCCCACTTCGTCCGCTCCCCGTACGGCATGCGGTCCGGCGTCACCGGCACGTCCATGAACGTCGGCCCCGACAGCAGCCGCCAGCCGGCCTCCCGCGCCGCCCGGTCGGCCGCCTCGGGGAACCAGTACATGTCCAGGGCGGTGGTCACCCCGCCCCGCACACTCTCCGCGACGGCCAGCCGCAGGCCGGCGGCCACCGCTTCCGGGGACAGCAGCGCGCCCTCCCGGGGCACCACGCGCGCCAGGAATCCCTGGAGGGTCACGTCGTCGGCGTGGCCGCGCAGCAGCGTCATCGCGAGGTGGGTATGGGTGTTGACCAGCCCCGGCAGCACGAGGCAGCCGGTCGCGTCGATCTCCTCGGCCGCGCGGTACGCGGCACGGACCTCGCCGGCCGGTCCCACCGCGACGATCTCCCCGTCCCGTACGGCGACCGCGCCGTCCCGCAGCACCGTGCCCGCCGCGTCGACGGTCAGCACCGTACCGCCGTGCACCAGCAGGTCGGCCGCCGCCGCTTCCGCGCGGCCGCCCGCCGCGACCCCGTCTCCCGCCGCGCTCACCGGGCTCCCTCCGCCAGCGTCCGCAGGGCCTCCAGCGAGACGACGGCGCCGCGCGCCACGCCGTCCGCGACGACGTCCCGGTACGGGTCGTAACCGCCGGTCGCCGCCTCGTCGACCAGTTCGTCCGCGTTCACCCCGTCGACCACCAGCACCGCGCCGGCGACCAGCCCGCGCAGGCCCGCCGTCACCAGCAGCGCGGACACCTCCATCTCGATCGCGGCCACGCCGGCCGCCGTGTACGCCGCCACCGGCAGCGGCAGCAGACCCGGCTGGAACGCCGCCCGGGTCCACACCACCCCGCGGTGGTACGGCGCCCCGGCCTCCGCCGCCGCCCCGGCGAGCGCCAGCACCGCCTCCGGCGCGGCCACGGCCGGGTACTCCGGCGGCACCAGCTGCTGCGTCACCCCGTCGTCCCGCACCGCGGCCTCGGCGATCACCAGGTCGCCGTCGCCGATCCCGGCCCTGATCGCCCCCGCCGTACCGAACCGCACGAACGTCCGCACCCCCGCGTCGGCCAGCTCCTGGAACAGCAGCACCGCGCCGGGCGCGCCCACCCCGTGCGACGCGACGACCACCGGCAGGCCCTTCCAACTGCCGGTGAACGTCCGGTACTCGCGCTGGTACGCGATCTCCGCCGCGTCGTCGAGCAGCTCGGCGACGGCGGCCGCGCGGGCCGGGTCGCCCACCACGACGGCGGACGGCGGAAGCCCGCGGCGGGGCAGGCGGGCGATGGGTGACAGGTCTGGTGTCACGGGTCGGCTCCAGTGGCTCGGGCGCATGGCCCGCGGGACGGGACAACGCTGACGGGACGGCGCCGGCCGGGACCGCGCGCCGCGCCTCCCAACCTACGGGTCCGCCTTCCCGCGCCCGCGACGTGGTCCGGTACGCGCGGCCGCGCCCCGTGCGCCCTCGTGGCCCGACGGCTCACTCCCGCCCCGACGCCAGCTCCAACTCCAGCAGCCACTGCACCACTTCGGCGTGGTGCCGGGCCTGGAGCAGGTCCGCGCCCCACGCGTACAGGCCGTGCCCCGCCACGACCACGGCGGGCATCCGCGGTTCCCTGGCCTTCTCCAGACGGTCCCCGAGCACGCGCATGTCCTGGCTGTTGGCGATGACCGGCAGCCGCACCGCGGCACCTTCGGCGGGCAGCCCGACCCCCTTGAGCATCTCCAGGTCCCGCAGGACGATCCCGCCGGGCCGCCGCCGCCCCATCGCCACCGCGGCGACCGTGTGGACGTGCACGATCGCCCCGGCGCCGGTCAGCCGCGCCACCCGCGCGTGCAGCCCGGCCTCCGCCGAGGGACGGCCGCCCGCCGGACCCTCGACCGCCGCCCCCGCACCGTCCACGAGCACCACGTCGTCCGCCGTCAGCTCGCCCTTGTCCCGCCCGCTCGCGGTCACCGCCAGCCGCAGCGGATCGCGGGCCAGGACGACCGACAGGTTGCCGGACGTGCCGCGCATCCAGCCGAGCGAGGCGAACCGCGCGGCCTCGGCGGCCAGCCGGGCCCCGGCCCGCCGCACCTCCGCCGCGCCGGGGCCGCCGCCGTCCCCGGCGCCCGTGCCTATCTCCAGCTGGGCGAAGGACGCCACCTCGGGGTGGTCGCCCGTCCCGCTCTCGTAGTACGGCTCCCCGGGCCGCCGGACCCCCGCCGTGCGCCACCCCGCCGCCCTGGCCGCGTCCAGTTCCCCCGGCCGGTCCGACAGGAACAGCATCCGCTCCGGCGCTGCGCCGAGGTCGGCGGCGATGGTCCCGTACGAGGCGGCCGCCAGTTTGGGCCCGGCGTTCTCCGTGTCGTAGAACCGGTCGGCCAGCGGCCGCAGGTCCCCCGCCGGGCTGTGCCCGAACCACGCGCGCTGGGCCGCCACCGAACCCGACGAGTACACGTGCAGCCGGACCCCGGCCGCGTGCCACGCCCGCAGCCGGGGCACCACGTCCGGGTAGAAGTGCGAGACCAGCTCCCCGCTCGCGAAGCCCTCGGCCCACACGATCCCCTGCAACGTCTTCAGGGGCGCGGCCTTGCGGTCCTCGTCGAGCCACGCGCCGAGCACCTGCTCGATCCGCGCGGCGTCGGCGGCCGGCTCGTCCAGCATCTGCCGGATCTGCCCGACGGCCCGCCGTACGTCCGGCTCCCCGGCCCGTTCGGCCAGCAGCCGCCCGAACCGCTCGCGCGCGTACGGGTACAGCTTGTCGACGACGAAGCCGGTCGCGCCCGTGGTGCCCTCGATGTCCAGCACCACGTGGTCCACCTCGAAGGCGTGGGTCACGCCGCGCCCCCTTCGGCCCGCGCGGCCCGCAGCGTGTCGAAGTCCGGGAACCGCAGCGCGATGTCGTCGCCCGTGAACGTGGCGATCCAGCCGTCCTCCTCGTGGAAGAAGCGGATGGCGGTGAAGGACGGGCGGGTCCCCATGTCGAACCAGTGGGTGGTGCCCCGCGGCACCCCGAGCAGGTCGCCCTCCTCGCACAGCACGGCGTGCACCTCGCCTCCCGCGTGCAGGTAGAACGCCCCGGACCCGGCGACGAAGAACCGCACCTCGTCGTCGTCCTCGTGGGTGTGCTCGGCGAGGAACTTCTGCCGCGCGGCTTGCGCCCGCTCCGCCCACGCGGGGTCGTCGGCCGGGTGCAGGGCCGCCACGTCCACCGTCGCGAAGCCCTCCTCGGCGGTCAGCGTGGCGATCTCCGCCCGGTACGCCGCGAGGACGGTGCCGGCGTCCGCGTCCGGCGCCACGCCCGCGCGCACCGGCCACTGTTCGTACCGCACCCCGATCGGTGCCAGCGCCGCGGCGATCTCCACGGGGTCGGACGTGTGCCGCACCACGGTCTCCGGGCCGCTCTCCGGCCAGGTGGTCAGCAAGGTCATGGGGCTCTCCAAGGTCGGTGACGGGTCTGGAGGCTGTGCGGGCCGGGCCGGGAGCCCCGGCCGGCCCCTGCGGCGATGCTAGTGCGGCGTCCGCCCGGGACGGCCCGCTCGCCGGGTGTGTGATTCCTGCGGGGCGGGTACCCCGGGGGGCCGGAAGGAACAGAGTCCGCACGCAAGGGAGGCGAGGGCCGCAGGTCATGGACGCATGGGATGTGATCATCGTCGGCGCGGGGTCGGCCGGAGGCGTACTGGCCTCCCGGCTGACCGAGGACCCCGCGCGGACCGTACTGCTGCTGGAGGCCGGGCCCGACTACGGCAGCACGCCCGGCGGGCTGCCCGACGACGTGGCCACCAGCCCCGCCGCCACCCACAGCCACGACTGGGGCTACGTCGGCGAGCCCGGCGTCCTCGGCCGGTCCGTCGCGCTGCCCCGCGGCAAGCTGGTCGGCGGCTCCTCGGCGATCAACTCGGCGATCGCCCTGCGCGGGCACCCGCAGGACCACGACGACTGGGCCGCCCAGGGCAACCCCGGCTGGGCGTTCGCCGACTTCCTGCCCAGCCTGCGCCGCGTCGAACGCGACCTGGACGTCGGCCCGCCCTGGCACGGCACGGACGGCCCGGTACCCGTTCGGCGGTACGGGCAGGCCGAGACGAACCCGTGGCAGCGCGCCTTCCACGACGCCTGCACGGCCCTCGGGCACCCGCCCGTCACCGACCACAACGCCCCCGGCGCACGCGGCGTCGGCCCGGTCCCGGTCAACCGGGTCGGTGGCATCCGCCAGAGCACCGCCCTCACCTACCTCGCGCGGGCGCGCGGGCGGCCGAACCTCACCGTGCGCGGCGGAGTGCTCGTCAACCGGGTCGTCCTGCGCGGCGGGCGGGCGGCAGGAGTGGAACTGGCCGGTCCGCAGCGGACGGTGCTGCCCGCGCACCGGGTCGTGCTCGCGGCCGGCGCGTACGGCAGCCCGCCGGCCCTGCTGCGCTCCGGCATCGGCCCGGCGGACCACCTGCGTGACCTCGGCATCCCCGTGACGGCCGACCTGCCCGGCGTGGGGGAGAACCTGCGCGACCACCCTGCCGTGACGCTCAAGTACGGCACCGGCGCCCCGCCACCCGGCCCCCGCGACCCGGTCCTGCAAACCTTCCTGACCTGTGGCGTCGGCTGCGAGGGCGGGCCGGTCGACCTCCAGGTCTTCCCCTCCGGCCCGGAGGCCGACGAGAACGGGGACACGGTGCTCACCCTGTGGGTGGCGCTGCTGCGGCCGTCCTCGTGCGGCCGTCTGCGGCTGCGCTCGGCCGACCCCCTGGACGCCCCGCGTATCGACGTGGGCTTCCTCCGCGAACCGGAGGACACCCGGCGGATGGTGACAGGCATGCGGCTGGCCCGCGCCCTCGCCCGTACGGCACCCCTGTCCGCACTGCTCCGCGAGGAGCGGGCGCCCGGCCCGTCCGTCACCACGGACGGGCAGCTGGCGGAGGCGCTGCGGCGGACGGTCAGCGGCTACCAGCACGCCGCCGGGACCTGCCGGATGGGCCCGGCCGGTGACCGCGGCGCGGTGGTCTCCGCCACCGGCGCCGTACACGGCGTCGAAGCCCTGCACGTCGTCGACGCCTCCGTGATGCCGACGCTGCCCGCCGCCAACACCAACCTCACCACCATGGCCATCGCCGAGCACTGCGCGGAGCTGAAGCCGTAAGCACCTGTGTCATGCCCCGCGACGCGCCGAAGGGCGGCTCCCGGTCCGGGAGCCGCCCTTCGGGACAGCGGTGGGTGGCGGAGCGTCAGCCGCGCCGGCCCAGTATGTCCTTGGTCTTGGTACGGACGTCCTCCGTGTCCAGACCGCGGATGGTCAGCGTGGTGCGGCGGCGCAGCACGTCGTCGACCGTCTCCGCCCACTCGTGGTCACGGGCGTAGACGACCTGGGCCCAGATCTCGGGCGCGTCCGGGTGGATGCGCTCGGCCAGCGCCGGGTCGTCGTTGGCCAGGCGCGCGATGTCGAAGGACAGCGAGCCGTAGTGGGTGGCCAGGTGGCGGGCGGTCTCCGGCGCCATGCGCGGGCCGGGGGCCGAGCCGTCGACCAGCAGGCGGTGGGCGACCGCGTTGGGGTTGGCGATACCGGGCAGCGGGAGCTTCTTCGGCAGGTGCGAGATGGGCTCCATGTCCTCGGCCAGCGGGTGGCCCGGCAGCGCCGCCAGCTTGTTCATGACCGTACGGCCGATGTGGCGGAACGTGGTCCACTTGCCGCCCGCGACGGAGAGCATGCCGCCCGCGCCCTCGGTGACGACGGTCTCGCGCTTGGCCTTGGAGGTGTCGCCGGGGCCGCCCGGCAGCACCCGCAGGCCCGCGAAGGAGTACGTGATCAGGTCACGGGACAGCTGCTGGTCGCGGACGGAGAAGGCCGCCTCGTCCAGGATCTGCGCGGTGTCCTTCTCGGTGACGCGGACGTCCGCCGGGTCGCCCTCGTACTCCTCGTCGGTCGTACCGAGCAGCAGCATGTCCTCCCAGGGGAGGGCGAAGGTGATGCGGTACTTGTCGATGGGGGTCGCCAGCGCGGCCTTCCAGGGGGAGGTGCGCTTGAGGACCAGGTGCGCGCCCTTGGACAGGCGGATGGAGGGCGCCGCGTTCGGGTTCTCCATCTTGCGCAGGTGGTCGACCCACGGGCCGGTCGCGTTCAGGACCAGGCGCGCGTTGACGCCGAACTCGGTGCCGTCGGTGCCGTCCTTGAGCTCGGCACCGGTGACCCGGCCCTGCGTGAAGCGCAGCCCGGTGACCTCGGCGTGGTTCAGGACGGTGGCGCCGGCCTCGACGGCCGCGCGGACCGTCATCAGGGCCATGCGCGCGTCGTTCATCTGGTCGTCGCCGTACACGGCCACGGCCTTGAGGTTGTCCGTGCGCAGCTCCGGCACGTCGCGCTGGGCCTTGGACGGGCTGATGACGTGACCGACGCCGTCACCGAAGGCGGACAGCGCGGAGTACGCGAAGACGCCCGCGCCCAGCTTGGTCGCGCCGTGCGGGCCGCCCTTGTAGACCGGCAGGTAGAAGGTCAGCGGGTTGGCGAGGTGGGGGGCCACCTCGCGGGAGACCGCACGGCGCTCGAAGTGGTTCTCCGCCACCAGCTTGACCGCGCCGGTCTGCAGGTAGCGCAGACCGCCGTGGAGCAGCTTGGAGGAGGCGGAGGAGGTGGCGCCGGCGAAGTCACCGGCGTCCACCAGCGCAACCCGCAGCCCCGACTGCGCGGCGTGCCAGGCGGTGGAGATGCCCAGGATGCCGCCGCCGATCACCAGGAGGTCGTACGTCGCCTTGGAAAGCCGCTCCCGGGTCTCGGCGCGGCTCTGGGTCGAACCGTCGGCCGGGTGCGTCCCGAGTGCCGGGACGCTCTGCAGGGTGCTCATTTGATTACTCCTCGTCCTCGATCCAGCCCATGGACCGCTCGACGGCCTTGAGCCAGTTCTTGTACTCGCGGTCGCGGGTCTCCGCGTCCATGCGGGGGGTCCACTCGGCGGCCCGGCGCCAGTTGGCGCGCAGCGCGTCGGTGTCCGGCCAGAAGCCGACGGCCAGTCCGGCGGCGTAGGCGGCGCCGAGGCAGGTCGTCTCGGCCACCATCGGACGCACCACGGGCGCGTCCAGGAAGTCCGAGATGGTCTGCATCAGCAGGTTGTTGGAGGTCATGCCGCCGTCGACCTTCAGCGAGGTCAGGTCGACGCCGGAGTCCTTGGTCATGGCGTCGGTGATCTCGCGGGTCTGCCAGGCGGTGGCCTCGAGCACGGCGCGGGCGATGTGCGCCTTGGTGACGTAGCGGGTCAGGCCCGCGATCACACCGCGCGCGTCCGGGCGCCAGTAGGGGGCGAACAGGCCGGAGAACGCGGGGACGAAGTACGCGCCGCCGTTGTCCTCGACGGTGCTGGCCAGCGTCTCGATCTCGGCGGCCGAGTTGATCAGGCCCATCTGGTCGCGCATCCACTGCACCAGCGAACCGGTGACGGCGATCGAGCCCTCCAGGGCGTAGACCGGCTTCTGGTCGCCGATGCGGTAGCCGACCGTGGTCAGCAGCCCGTTGTAGGAGTTGACGGGCTCGTCACCGGTGTTCATCAGCATGAAGGTGCCGGTGCCGTACGTGGACTTGGCCTCGCCCTGGTCGTAGCAGGTCTGGCCGAACAGCGCGGCCTGCTGGTCGCCCAGCGCCGAGGCGACCGGCACGCCGGCCAGCGCGCCCGAGGCGGCCGTGCCGTACACCTCGGCGGAGGAACGGATCTCCGGCAGCACCTCGGCGGGGATGTCGATGGAGTGCAGGATCTTCTCGTCCCACTCCAGCTTGCGCAGGTTCATCAGCAGCGTGCGCGAGGCGTTGGTGACGTCGGTGACGTGCACGCCGCCCTCGGTGCCGCCGGTCAGGTTCCAGATGACCCAGGAGTCCATGGTGCCGAAGAGGATGTCGCCGGCCTCGGCGCGCTCGCGCAGGCCCTCGACGTTGTCCAGCAGCCAGCGGATCTTCGGACCGGCGAAGTAGGAGGCCAGCGGCAGGCCGGTCTCGCGGCGGAAGCGGTCCTTGCCGACGTTGCGGCCCAGCTCGCGGCAGAGCGCGTCGGTGCGGGTGTCCTGCCAGACGATGGCGTTGTGGACCGGCTCACCGGTGTGCTTGTCCCACATCAGCGTGGTCTCGCGCTGGTTGGTGATGCCGATGGCCTTGACGTCCTTGGCGGTGATGCCGGCCTTCTCGACGGCACCGGCCACGACCTGCTGGACGTTGGCCCAGATCTCCTTGGCGTCGTGCTCGACCCACCCCGGCTTGGGGAAAATCTGTTCGTGCTCCTTCTGGTCGACCGACACGATGCGGCCGTCCTTGTCGAACACGATGCAGCGGCTGGAGGTGGTGCCCTGGTCGATGGCCGCGATGAAGGGGCCGTGACCGTGCGAGGCGGCGCTGTGGTTGTCGCTCATGGTGTCTGTGCTCCAAAAGTCTTCTGTGCGGGCGGCGCGGCTCAGGCGAACGCGATGTTGTAGATACCACCGGCGATCGCGCCGCCGATCAGCGGACCGGCGACCGGGATCCAGGCGTAGCCCCAGTCCGATCCGCCCTTGTTCGGCAGCGGAAGCAGCGAGTGGACGATACGCGGACCGAGGTCGCGGACCGGGTTGATCGCGTAGCCGGTCGGGCCGCCCAGCGACAGTCCGATACCGACGACCACGAACGCGGTCAGCAGCGCTCCGACGACACCGACGCCCTTGCCGTTGTCACTGAGGCCCTGCGTGAGGATCGCCAGCACGAGCACGATGGTGGCGATGACCTCCGTGGTCAGGTTCTGCACCGCGTTGCGGATCTCGGGTCCGGTGGAGAAGATCCCGAGAACCGGGCCGGCCTTGGGGGCCGCCGCCTTGTCGACCATGCCTTCCTGCCCGCTCCGCGCGCCCACGATCTCCGGGTCGGTCAGGTGGGCCTTGAAGTGGCCGTAGTACGCGAGCCACACGAGTACCGCACCGATCATGGCGCCGAGCAGCTGCGCGGCGAAGTAGACCGGCACGTCGCCCCACGGCGTGCCGCCCTTGACCGCCAGTCCCACGGTGACCGCCGGGTTCAGGTGGGCGCCGGACTTGGTCGCGATGTACGCGCCGGTCAGCACGGCGAAGCCCCACCCGAAGGTGATGGCCACCCAGCCGGAGTTGAACGCCTTCGAGCGCTTGAGCGTGACGGCGGCGCAGACGCCACCGCCCAGCAGGATCAGAACAGCGGTACCGATGGTCTCGCTGATGAAGATGTCGGAGCTGGACACCCGCGACTCCTTTGTCCTTCGTCCAGGGGAAGGCGGACCCCGGGTCCCTCCGGTGGTCCGCGCCCTCCGAGAGGGCGTTGGTCGGCCTCCGGCAATGTCCACCATAACGAATATTGTCGTTTGGTGTTCGACAATGCCGACCGACGAACGGCAGTTTTCTTCACACGCAGCACCCCGTCAAGGGTTCTGTGACTGAAAACTTAGGTGAACATATGGTGCGAAAGGGGTCAGAATCGCCCTGCGCCGAGGTCCCTGGAGACGGCACGTGCGCAATCCCTCACAGCGGCGACGATTTCCGGCCGCAGCTCACCCGGCTCGCCGTCCCGGCAGACCCGCTCCACCGCGCCCGTGACGCCCACCGCGCCCACCGGCATCCGCCGCCGGTCGTGGATGGGCGCCGCCACCGACGCCACGCCCTCCCAGGTCTCCTCCACGTCGGCAGCCCAGCCCCGCGCCCTGGTGAGGTCCAGCACGCCCTCCAACTCGTCCAGCGCGGTCACCGTGCGCGGCGTGAACGCCTGCCGCTCCGCCTCCGCCGCCTCGCTGTGCGCCACCGGGTCGTACGCCGTCAGCACCTTGCCCAGCGCGGTGCTGTGCAGCGGGTGCATCGCGCCGACCTCCAGCACCTGGCGGCTGTCGTCGGGCCGGAAGACGTGGTGCACGATCAGCACGCCCTGCTGGTGCAGCACCCCCAGGTACACGCTCTCGCCGCTGGAACGCGCCAGGTCGTCCGTCCATACGAGCGCGCGGGCGCGCAGCTCGTGCACGTCCAGGTAGCTGTTGCCCAGCCGCAGCAGCTCCGCGCCCAGCTGGTAGCGGCCGGACGCCGGGTCCTGCTCGACGAAGCCCTCCTGCTGGAGGGTGCGCAGGATGCCGTGCGCGGTGCCCTTCGCCAGGCCCAGCGCGGAGGAGATGTCGGAGAGCCCCAGCCGCCGCTCGCCGCCGGCCAGCAGCCGCAGCATCGCGGCGGCACGCTCCAGCGACTGGATGGTCCGTGCCATCGGGCAACCTCCGGGTGAAGCGGTGTGAAGCGGGTGACATGGTGCGGTGTGCAGCGGCGCCGTACAGCCCATGAGCAGCTCACGAGCGGTTCGGCAATGCTGAACGATATCGGTGAATGCCGACCCTGTGGCAGTCGGCCGACCCCTGTCAATGATCTTGACCGGGTCCGGCGCTGCCCCGGAACCGCCCCGCGCCGTCCACGCCGTGGGACACCCGGGCCACCGGCAGCCACGCCCGCTACCCTGACCGGGTGCGCCTTCTACCGGAAGACGCAAAGCCGACAGCCGTCGCAACCAGGGGAGCACCTCCATGGCCTCGTACACGCCATCGTCCACCAGCACATCCCGCACCACGGCACTGCGCGAGGCCCTCGCCTCCCGCGTAGTGGTGGCCGACGGGGCGATGGGCACGATGCTCCAGGCCCAGGACCCGACGATGGAGGACTTCCAGCAGCTGGAGGGCTGCAACGAGATCCTGAACATCACCCGTCCGGACATCGTCCGCTCGGTCCACGAGGAGTACTTCGCGGTCGGCGTCGACTGCGTCGAGACCAACACCTTCGGCGCCAACTACGCCGCCCTCGCCGAGTACGACATCCCCGGGCGGGTCTTCGAACTGTCCGAGTCCGGCGCCCGCATCGCCCGCGAGGTCGCCGACGAGTTCACCGCCTCGACCGGGCAGCAGCGCTGGGTGCTCGGCTCCATGGGCCCCGGCACCAAGCTGCCCACCCTCGGCCACGTCGACTACGCCACCCTGCGCGACGCCTACCAGCAGAACGCCGAAGGCATGATCGCCGGCGGCGCCGACGCGCTGCTGGTCGAGACCACCCAGGACCTGCTGCAGACCAAGGCCGCCATCCTCGGCGCCCGCCGCGCCCTCGCCGCCACCGGCACCGACCTGCCGGTGATCTGCTCGGTGACCGTGGAGACCACCGGCACCATGCTGCTCGGCTCGGAGATCGGCGCCGCGCTGACCGCGCTGGAGCCGCTGGGCATCGACATGATCGGCCTGAACTGCGCCACCGGCCCCGCCGAGATGAGCGAGCACCTGCGCTACCTGGCGCGCAACGCCCGCGTACCGCTGGCCTGCATGCCCAACGCCGGCCTGCCCGTCCTCGGCAAGGACGGCGCCCACTACCCGCTGACCCCGGGCGAGCTGGCCGACGCCCAGGAGACCTTCGTCGGCGAGTACGGCCTCTCGCTGGTCGGCGGCTGCTGCGGTACGACCCCCGAGCACCTGCGCCAGGTCGTCGAGCGGGTACGGGGCCTGGCCCCCACCGAGCGCGACCCGCGCCCCGAGCCCGGCGCCGCCTCCCTCTACCAGACCGTCCCGTTCCGCCAGGACACCTCGTACCTGGCCATCGGCGAGCGCACCAACGCCAACGGCTCCAAGAAGTTCCGCGAAGCCATGCTCGAAGGCCGCTGGGACGACTGCGTGGAGATGGCCCGCGACCAGATCCGCGAGGGCGCCCACCTGCTCGACCTGTGCGTGGACTACGTCGGCCGCGACGGCGTCGCCGACATGCGGGAGCTGGCCGGCCGCTTCGCCACCGCCTCCACCCTGCCCATCGTGCTGGACTCCACCGAGGTCCCGGTGCTCCAGGCGGGCCTGGAGAAGCTGGGCGGCCGCGCGGTGATCAACTCCGTCAACTACGAGGACGGCGACGGCCCCGAGTCGCGGTTCGCCAGGGTCGCCGCGCTGGCCCGCGAGCACGGCGCCGCCCTGATGGCGCTGACCATCGACGAGGAGGGCCAGGCCCGCACCGTCGAGAACAAGGTCGCCATCGCCGAGCGCATCATCGAGGACCTGACGTCCAACTGGGGCATCCGCGAGTCGGACATCCTCATCGACTGCCTGACCTTCACCATCTGCACCGGCCAGGAGGAGTCCCGCAAGGACGGCGTCAACACCATCGAGGCGATCCGCGAGCTGAAGCGGCGCCGCCCCGACGTACAGACCACGCTGGGCCTGTCCAACATCTCCTTCGGCCTCAACCCCGCCGCCCGCATCGTGCTCAACTCCGTCTTCCTCGACGAGTGCGTCAAGGCGGGCCTGGACTCGGCGATCGTGCACGCCTCCAAGATCCTGCCCATCGCGCGCCTGGAGGAGGAGCAGGTCAAGGTCGCCCTCGACCTGATCTACGACCGGCGCGCCGAGGGCTACGACCCGCTCCAGAAGCTGCTGGAGCTGTTCGAGGGCGCCACCGCCAAGTCGCTGAAGGCCGGCAAGGCCGAGGAACTGCTCGCGCTGCCCCTGGAGGAGCGGCTGCGGCGCCGCATCATCGACGGCGAGAAGAACGGCCTGGAGACCGACCTGGACGCGGCGCTCGCCGAGCGCCCCGCCCTGGACATCGTCAACGACACGCTGCTGGAAGGCATGAAGGTCGTCGGCGAGCTGTTCGGCTCGGGCCAGATGCAGCTGCCGTTCGTGCTCCAGTCCGCCGAGGTCATGAAGACCGCGGTGGCCTACCTGGAGCCGCACATGGAGAAGTCCGACTCCGAGGGCAAGGGCACCATCGTCCTGGCGACCGTGCGCGGCGACGTGCACGACATCGGCAAGAACCTCGTCGACATCATCCTGTCCAACAACGGCTACAACGTCGTCAACCTCGGCATCAAGCAGCCGGTCTCGGCCATCCTGGAAGCCGCCGAGGAACACCGCGCCGACGTCATCGGCATGTCGGGCCTGCTGGTCAAGTCCACGGTGATCATGAAGGAGAACCTGGAGGAGCTCAACCAGCGCAAGATGGCCGCCGACTTCCCCGTCATCCTCGGCGGCGCCGCCCTGACCCGCGCCTACGTCGAGCAGGACCTGCACGAGATCTACGAGGGCGAGGTCCGCTACGCCCGCGACGCCTTCGAGGGCCTGCGCCTGATGGACGCCCTGATCGCCGTCAAGCGCGGCGTGCCCGGCGCCACCCTGCCCGAGCTCAAGCAGCGCCGCGTCCCCAAGCGCGACCTCCAGGTCGCCGAGCCGGAGCAGGAGGAGGGCACGGTCCGTTCCGACGTGGCCACCGACAACCCCGTACCGGCGCCGCCCTTCTGGGGCACCCGCGTCGTCAAGGGCATCCAGCTCGCCGACTACGCGTCCTGGCTGGACGAGGGCGCCCTGTTCAAGGGGCAGTGGGGCCTCAAGCAGGCCCGTACGGGTGACGGCCCCTCCTACGAGGAACTGGTCGAGTCCGAGGGGCGGCCCCGGCTGCGCGGCTGGCTCGACAAGCTCCAGACCGAGAACCTCCTCGAAGCCGCCGTCGTCCACGGCTACTTCCCCTGCCACTCCAAGGGCGACGACCTGATCCTGTTCAACGAGGACGGCACCGAGCGCACCCGCTTCACCTTCCCGCGCCAGCGCCGCGGCCGGCGCCTGTGCCTGGCCGACTTCTTCCGCCCGGAGGAGTCCGGCGAGACGGACGTGGTCGGGCTCCAGGTCGTCACCGTCGGCTCGAAGATCGGCGAGGCCACCGCCGAGCTGTTCGCCTCCGACTCCTACCGCGACTACCTGGAGCTGCACGGCCTGTCCGTCCAGCTCGCCGAGGCGCTCGCCGAGTACTGGCACGCCAGGGTCCGCGCCGAGCTGGGCTTCGCCGGGGAGGACCCGGCCGACGTCGAGGACATGTTCGCGCTGAAGTACCGCGGCGCCCGCTTCTCGCTGGGCTACGGCGCCTGCCCCGACCTGGAGGACCGCGCCAAGATCGCGGACCTGCTCCGCCCCGAGCGCATCGGCGTCCAGCTCTCCGAGGAGTTCCAGCTCCACCCCGAGCAGTCCACCGACGCCATCGTCATCCACCACCCGGAGGCCAAGTACTTCAACGCGCGTTAGCCGGCGCCGTCGTACACTGGTCGGTCCGGTAGCGGCCGGTCGTTTCCCCAGTACGGGGAGGCGACCGGCCCTTTTGTCCCTCCGGGGACACATCAACGGAGGTGCACGGATGACCAGCAGCATCCCCGCGGTAGGCACGCGTACGGCCGACGGAGCCACCCTCCAGGCCGTCTTCCTCGACCTGGACGGCACCCTCGTCGACACGGAGGGCTTCTGGTGGGAGGCGGAGGCCGAGGTCTTCGCCGAGCTGGGCCACGTACTGGACGACCACCACCGCGAGGTCGTCGTCGGCGGGCCGATGACGCGCAGCGCCGCGTACCTGATCGGCGCGACCGGCGCCGACATCGGCCTCCCGGAACTGACCGTGCTGCTGAACGCCCGGTTCGCCGAGCGCATCGCCCGCGGCGTCCCGCTGATGCCGGGCGCCCGCCGGCTGCTGGCCGAGCTGGCCGCCCACGGCGTGCCCACCGCCCTGGTCTCCGCCTCGCACCGCACCATCATCGACCGGATGCTGCACTCCCTGGGCCCGGAGCACTTCCGGCTGACGCTGGCCGGCGACGACCTGCCCCGTACGAAGCCGCACCCGGACCCGTATCTGACCGCGGCCGCCCGGCTGGGCGTGGACCCGCGGCGCTGTGCCGTGGTGGAGGACACCGTCACCGGGGTGACGGCCGGTGAGGCGGCGGGCTGCCGGGTCGTGGCCGTGCCGTCGGTGACGCCGATCGCCCCCGCGGCGGGCCGCACGGTCGTCGGTTCCCTCGAAGAAGTGGATCTCCCATTTCTCCGCTCGCTCATCACGGATAGCCGGTGAGGTGTGCACCGAGCGTGGCGTTCGAAAACGGAAGAAACTGTAAGGAGTGGGCCGCTCATTTTCCGTGACGAATGCGTTGGCTGAATTCACCCGCCCGAACCCCCCAATGCCGGAGTGACGTTTCTCACGCGCCAGCCCGTCGACAGGGGAGTCCGCAGGCCTCTCGCGGGTAATTTCGGGTGGTTTCGGCAGGGGCAAGTGTCCGGATTCATGGAGGCTCGCGCAAATCGTTCCCCCGTCCGGATATCGGTCACCTGGCGGCCGTTATCCGGGCGTGATATCTGTTCAACTCTGTTGTGTCCCGGACGCCCTGGCCGTTCCTACTAATGTCATCGCGAGCAACACCTCTGCGCTGATAAGGAAACCTGCCGACGATGAATCGCAAGACCTTGGTGCTGCCGGCCCTGGCCGGTCTGCTCGTCCCCGCGCTCGCCGCCTGCGGCAGCTCGGACGGCTCCGGGGACGGCGGCAAGCCGATCAAGGTCGGCACCACCGCCCAACTGGAGGCCACCAAGGACGCGCCCGCCCCGCTCGACCCCGCGCAGGCGTACGACGTCGACGCGTGGAACGTGCTGCGCGGAACCTTGCAGACGCTGATGCGGCTGCCGCGAACCGGCACGGCGCCGGTCCCCGAGGCCGCCGAGTCCTGCGGTTTCCGGGACACCCAGAACGAGCAGTACCGCTGCAAACTCCGCAGCGGCCTGAAGTTCTCCAACGGGCACGCGCTCACGTCCAAGGACGTGAAGTTCTCCATCGACCGGATGCTCGCCATCAAGTTCGACACCGGCCCGTTCTCACTGGTGGACAACGTCGACAAGGTGGAGACGCCCAGCGAGACCGAGGTGGTCTTCCACCTCAGGAAGCCGGACGCCACCTTCCCGCAGAAGCTCGCCACCCCGGCCGCCGCCATCGTCGACAGCGAGGTGTACCCGGCCAAGGGCCTCTACAAGGGCTTCGAGGTCGCCGGCTCCGGCCCCTACACCGTGCAGGTCGAGCACAGCGGAGAGCGCGTCACCAAGGCCGTCTTCTCCAAGAACCCCGATTACCAGGGCGGCATCGAGGCGAAGAACTCCGCCGTCGAGATGAGGTTCTTCGACGACTCGGCCGGCATGGAGAAGGCGCTGCGCAAGGGCGACATCGACCTGATGAACCGCAGCCTGGCGCCCGACCAGATCAAGGGCCTGGAGGACGCCAGGAACGACCACGTCACCCTGACGGCGGTACCCGGCGCGGAAATCCGCTACCTGGCCTTCAACACCGACGACCCGTCGGTCTCCGACAAGGCCGTCCGGCAGGCCATGGCCCAGCTGGTCAACCGCTCCGCGCTGGTACGCGACGTGTACTCCTACGCGGGTGACCCGCTGTACTCCCTGGTGCCGAAGGGCCTCACCGGCCACATCAACTCCTTCTTCACCAAGTACGGCAACCCGAGCGTCCCCGCCGCCCGCAAGATCCTCCAGCAGGCGCACATCAACACCCCGGTCAAGCTCACCCTCACCTACACCACGAACCACTACGGCACCATCACGGCCAAGGAGTTCAAGGAACTGCAGAGCCAGCTCAACAAGAGCGGCCTGTTCGACGTCAGCGTCAAGGGCGTCGACAGCTGGCAGCAGTTCCGCAAGGAGCAGACCGAGGGCAAGTACGCCGTCTACGGCATGGGCTGGTTCGCCGACCTCCCCGACGCCGACAACTACATCGCGCCGTTCATCGGCAAGGGGAACTTCCTCAACTCCCCGTACCGCAACAGCAAGATCGAATCCCAGCTGATCCCCAACACCCGGCAGCAGACCGACCGCAACGCCGCCGGCGAGGGATTCAAGCAGGCCCAGGACATCATCGCGGACGAGGTACCCGTACTGCCCCTGTGGCAGGGCAAGCAGTACGTCGCGGCCCGTGACGACATCACCGGTGCCGAATGGGCCCTCAACTCCTCCTCGGCCCTCCAGATCTGGGAACTCGGCCGCGGCGTGAGCAGCAACTGACCCGATCTCCGGCCGGCGCCCACGTGCGCCGGCCGGCTGCCCCGTCCACGACGGCGCGCACCACCACAACCGATGACGGCACCCTGCCGGCACACCGACACCGGCACCCGCCGGCGCGGACCACAACGCTTCACCGCCATGACGACTGTGAGGGACACGCACGTGAGGAAACGCGACCAGTGGCTGGCCGCACCGATCGGGGCAGGGCTCATCGCCGCTCTGCTCAGTGGCTGCGGCTCAGGTGACGGCAAGGGTGCCGGGACCGGTGAACCCGTGGTGATGGGCATGACCGACGAAGTCGTGTCCACCGACCCCGCGGCCGGCTACGACCCGGTCTCCTGGCTGCTGTTCAACAACGTCTTCCAGTCGTTGCTCAGCTTCCCCAAGGGCAGCACGACGCCCCAGCCCGAGGCCGCCGAGTCCTGCGGCTTCACCGAGGGCGGCAGCAGCGTCTACAAGTGCACCCTCCAGGACGGCCTGAAGTTCAGCAACGGCAACGCGCTGACCTCCGAGGACGTCAAGTTCTCCTTCGACCGGATCAAGCGCATCAACGACAAGCGCGGCCCGGCCGTGATGTTCGCCGCCGTCGACAAGATCGAGGCCCCCGACGCCAAGACCGTCGTCTTCCGCCTCAAGGCCCCCGACGCGACCTTCCCCATGAAGATCGCCTCCGGCGCCGGCTCCATCGTCGACCACCGCTCGTACGCCCCCGACAAGCTGCGCACCGACAACAAGGCCGTCGGCTCCGGCGTCTACACCCTCAACGAGTACGGCGCCGAGGAAGCGGTCTTCGGCGTCAACGGCTCCTACAAGGGCCCCGCCAAGGTCAAGAACTCCGGCATGACGATGAAGTTCTTCGACAGCCAGGACAAGCTGAAGAAGGCCGTGCAGGACGGCTCCATCGACTTCGCCTACCGCGGCCTGGCCATGAAGGACATCGCCTCCCTCGACCAGGCGTCCGACAGCCAGAAGCACGGCATCCAGGTCGTCGAGGGCAACAGCGCCGAGGTCATGCACCTGGTCTTCAACATGCGCGACCCCGTCGCGGGCAAGCTGGGCGTCCGCAAGGCCATCGCCCACCTCCTGGACCGCTCCACCCTCGTCCGGGACGTCTACAAGCGCACCGCCACCCCGCTGTACTCGATCGTCCCCGCGGGCATCACCGGCCACAACACCGCCTTCTTCGCCAACTACGGCGACCGGCCGCAGCCCGACAAGGCCGCCGCCGCCCTGCGCGAGGCCGGCTACGGCAGCGACAAGAAGGTGCCCCTGACCCTCTGGGCCACCCCCGTGCGCTACGGCCCCGGCACCGTCCCGGCCTTCCAGGAGATCGCCCAGCAGCTCAACGCCAGCGGCCTCTTCGACGCCAAGGTCAAGAGCGTGCCCATGGAGGAGTACGAGAAGGGCGTGGAGGCCGGCCAGTACGGCGTGTACGTCAAGGGCTGGGTCCCCGACTACCCGGACCCCGACAACTTCACCCAGCCGTTCTTCGGCAAGGACAACGTCCTGCGCAACAACTACGACGCCAAGCGGATCACCGGGAAGCTGCTGCCCGGCACCGCGGGCCAGCCCGACCGGCAGGCGACCAAGCCCGCCTTCCGCGAGATGCAGGACATCGTCGCCGAGGACCTGCCCATGATCCCGGTGTGGCAGGGCAAGCAGTACGCCGTCGCCCGCGAGAACGTCGACGGTCTCCAGTGGACCCTGGACGCCTCCACCGTCTTCCGCTTCTGGGAGATCAACAAGGGCTAGGGCGCTTCTGATGGATCTCCGTGGAGGACGGAGCGGCGTTCGGTGCGTGCGCTCGGCGTGCGGTGGGGAGGGTCATGTGGCGGAGCCACCTGTCCCTTCGCGCCGTGCGGCGAGGGTGCGTGCCGGGCGTCGCGATGCCGCGGAGATCCGTCAGAAGCGCCCTAGCGGCACCGGACCGCGCCGCCACGCGAAACGGCCCGGCCCGCCCACTCCTCCGGGAGCGGGCGGGCCGGGCCGTTCCTACGCGTCCGGCGCCCGCCTACTGCGCGCCGGGACGCACCAGACCGCTCTCGTACGCGTACACCGCGGCCTGCACCCGGTCGCGCAGCCCCAGCTTCGTCAGCACATGCCCCACGTGCGTCTTGACGGTCGTCTCGCTCACGAACAGGTCCGCGGCGATCTCCGCGTTCGACAGGCCGCGCGCCACCAGCTTCAGCACCTCCACCTCACGCTCGGTGAGCGTGTTCAGCGTGTCCGGCACCGGCTCCTCACCCGACGGCAGGTGCCCCGCGTACTTGTCCAGCAGCCGGCGCGTGATGCTCGGCGCGAGCATCGCCTCACCCGCCGCCACCACCCGGATCGCCTGCACCAGCTCCTGCGCGGGCGCGTCCTTCAACAGGAAGCCGCTGGCCCCGGCGCGCAGCGCCTCGACCACGTACTCGTCCAGGTCGAACGTGGTCAGCACCAGCACCTTCGCCGGACCGTCCTTCGCCGGGCCGGTGATCTGCCGGGTCGCCTCCACCCCGTCCATCCGCGGCATCCGGATGTCCATCAGCACCACGTCGGGCTGCAGCGCCCGCACCTGCTCCAGCGCCTGCAAGCCGTCCCCGGCCTCGCCGACGACCGCGAGATCCTGCTCGGCCTCCAGGATCATCCGGAAACCGGTACGCAGCAGCGGCTGGTCGTCGACCAGCAGGACGCGGATAGCCACAGGAACTCCTTCGTTAGACCGCGCCCATTCTGCCTTGCCCCTCCCCGGAAGCCTCCACAGGGAGAACGGGCAGCGCCCGCCCGGCATCCGGCGCGTGCAGCGGATAGGGCGGGGGGGTGCCGCCGAACTCGGGACACACGGCCTGGTGGTCGCACCATCCGCACAGCTTCGTACGCCGCGGCCGCCAGTCACCGCTCGCCGCCGCCCGCTGGATGGCGTCCCACAGCGCCAGCAGCTTGCGCTCCACACCCCGCAGGTCCGCCTCGGTCGGGTCGTACGTCAGCACGTCCCCGCTGCCCAGGTACACCAGCTGCAGCCGCCGCGGCACCAGGCCGCGCAGCCGCCACATCACCAGCGCGTAGAACTTCATCTGGAACAGCGGACCGTCCGCGTACTCCGGGCGGGGCGCCTTGCCGGTCTTGTAGTCGACGAGCCGCACCTCGCCCGTCGGCGCCACGTCCACCCGGTCGATGAAGCCGCGCAGCCGCAGCCCCGAGTCGAGCACCGTCTCCACGTACAGCTCGCGGTCCGCCGGCTCCAGGCGCGTCGGATCCTCCAGCGTGAACCAGCGCTCCACCAGCGCCTCGGCGTCCGCCAGCCACGCCGCCAGCCGCTCACCCGCCGGGTCGTCCTCGAACAGCGCGGCCAGCTCCGGCCGCTTCGCCAGCAGCTTCTCCCACTCGCCCGGCACCATGGACCGCGCGCCGTCGGCCGTCCGCTGCGCCGCGGGCGCGTCGAAGAGGCGCTCCAGCACCGCGTGCACCACCGTGCCGCGCGTCGCCGCGGCGCTGGGCTTCTCCGGCAGCTTGTCGATCACACGGAAGCGGTACAGCAGCGGGCACTGCATGAAGTCGCTCGCCCGTGACGGCGACAGCGCGACCGGCCGCCCGGCGGGCAGGGCGACGACCGGCGGCGCGACGCCGGCCACGGCCACGGCCTCGGCCCCCGCCCCGGCGCCGGTCCCGGCCGCCGCCCCGGTCCCGTCCTGCCCGCCGTCCCCGCCCGCGGCGTCCGGCCCGGCCTTCTCGGTGCTCGTTCCCATGACACCCGACCTTACGGCCCGCCACTGACAGCTCGCCCAACCGAGGGATCACAATGGGAGACCGAGACGGGGCGCCGCGGAGCGCTCCGCATACCATCGACGCCAGACCCCTTCGCCCTGCATGATCGACAAGCCGCCGGACAGGATCCGTACGGACAGGAGCGAAGGCCGCAATCGACGAGGGGACACCGTGGACGAGAGTGGGAAGCCGCAGGACCCAGAGGAGTCCGCGCACCCCCAACCGCCCAACCCGCCCGGACCGTCCGACCCGGCCAGCGACACCGGGCGCACACGCGCGGCCGGGCAGCGCCCCCCGAAGCAGCAGCCGTCCGGGAACACCCGCCGGGGACGGCGCACCGGCGGCGGCATCCTCATGGGCCGCCCCTTCGGCGTACCGGTCTACGTGGCCCCCAGCTGGTTCGTCGTCGCCGCCCTGATCACCTGGGTCTTCGGCGGCCAGCTCGAACGGATCCTGCCGGAGCTGGGCGCCGCCCGCTACCTCGTCTCGCTCTTCTTCGCCGTCGCCTTCTACGCCTCGGTGCTCGTCCACGAGCTCGCGCACACGATCGCCGCGCTGCGCTACGAACTCCCCGTCCGCCGCATCCAGCTCCAGTTTTTCGGCGGCGTCTCCGAGATCGAGAAGGAGTCCGAGACCCCCGGCCGCGAATTCGTCCTCGCCTTCGTCGGCCCGCTGCTCTCCCTCGTCCTGGCGGGCGTCTTCTACGGCGGCATGAAGCTCGTCGAACCCGGCACCGTACCCGGCGTCCTGCTCGCCGGACTGATGATCTCCAACCTGATCGTCGCCGTCTTCAACCTGCTCCCCGGCCTCCCGCTGGACGGCGGCCGGATGCTCCGCGCCGTCGTGTGGAAAATCACCGGCAAGCCGATGACCGGCACCGTCGCCGCCGCCTGGGTCGGCCGCGGGCTCGCCATGGCCGTCCTGATCGGCCTGCCGCTGCTCACCCACACCGGCGCCCTGGGCAACGCGCCCACCGACCTCGGCGGCGCCGACTCGATCACCGACGCCCTGCTCGCCGCGATCCTCGCCGCGATCATCTGGACCGGGGCGGGCAACAGCCTGCGCATGGCCCGGCTGCGCGAACGCCTCCCCGACCTCCAGGCCCGCACCCTCACCCGGCGCGCCGTGCCCGTGGAGGCCGACACCCCGCTGTCCGAGGCCCTGCGCCGCGCCAACGACGCCGGCGCCCGCGCCCTGGTCGTGGTGGACCGCGTGGGCCGGCCCACCGCCGTCGTCCGCGAGACCGCCATCGTCGGCGTCCCCGAGCACCGCCGCCCCTGGGTCGCCGTCAGCGGCCTCGCCCAGGACCTGAAGGACGGCATGCGGGTCTCCGCCGAACTGGCCGGCGAGGACCTCCTGGACTACCTGCGCGCCACGCCCGCCACCGAATACCTCGTGGTCGAGGAGACCGGCGAGATCTACGGCGTCCTGTCCACGGCCGACGTCGAGCGCGCCTTCGTGGCAGCGATGGCACGACCTTCCTGAGGCGGGGGTTCCTCCGGCCACCCCTGGGTAAGCCCCCACCGGGGGGATGATCGCGTTCGATTCGCCCCGTAGGGCTGCGGCCCCTGCCCCGCCTCGTCTCGCCCCACCCGCCCCGCCTTCCCCACCCCGCCCCCGCCCCTCCCTGGTACGGAGCGCCCCCCGCGCCCGGTAGGCTGGTCACATGTCCGAACCGACCGGTGCCGCCCGCCGTCGCGGGCCCTTCAAGGTCGGGGACCAGGTCCAGCTCACCGATCCCAAGGGACGCCACTACACGTTCACGCTCGAAGAGGGCAAGAGCTTCCACACCCACAAGGGAGCCTTCCCCCACGACGAGCTGATCGGTGCTCCCGAGGGCAGTGTTGTCCGTACCACCGGGAACGTCGCCTACCTCGCGCTGCGCCCGCTGCTCCCCGACTACGTCCTGTCCATGCCCCGCGGCGCCGCCGTGGTCTACCCCAAGGACGCGGGGCAGATCCTGGCGATGGCCGACATCTTCCCCGGCGCCCGCGTCGTCGAGGCGGGGGTGGGATCCGGCTCGCTCAGCAGCTTCCTGCTGCGCGCCATCGGCGACCAGGGCATGCTGCACTCCTACGAGCGGCGCGCCGACTTCGCCGAGATCGCCACGCAGAACGTGGAGCGCTACTTCGGCGGCCCGCACCCCGCGTGGACGCTGACCGTCGGCGACCTCCAGGACAACCTCTCCGACACCGACGTCGACCGGGTCATCCTGGACATGCTCGCCCCCTGGGAGTGCCTGGAGGCCGTCTCCAAGGCGCTCGTGCCGGGCGGCATCCTGTGCGCTTACGTCGCCACGACCACGCAGCTGGCCCGCACCGTCGAGGCCATCCGCGAGCACGGCACCTTCAACGAGCCGTCGGCCTGGGAGACCATGGTCCGTACGTGGCACGTCGAGGGCCTGGCCGTCCGCCCGGACCATCGCATGATCGGCCACACCGGCTTCCTGCTCACCGCCCGCCGCCTCGCGGACGGCGTGGAGCCGCCGCTGCGCCGGCGCCGCCCGGCCAAGGGCGCGTACGGCGAGGACTACAGCGGTCCCGGCAGCTCCAGCGGAGGCGCGGAGCGCGGCTGATCCGCCGCCCGTACGACGACCCGAACCACCCGGCGCCGCCGACGAGTTCCCCCGCGCGGGAACCGCCGGCGGCGCCGCTTCGTTCGGCTGGGAGAGCCCCTGCCCGGGTGTTCCCTGACGGGCCTGCCCTGTGGAACGATGCTGGGCACTCCCACCGCCACAGTTCTTCACAGGAGTCACCCCGCGTGCAGCTCACGGCAGGCCAGGATCTCCCGCACACCCGCGCCCGCGCCTTGCACTGGCTCGCCACCGCCGCCGCCCTGGCGGCGGTCGCCGCGACCGCGTCCCTCGTCCAGCCGCCCGACGCCACGGCCACCACCGCAGGCGCCGCGAACGCCCGCGCCGCCGCCGCACCGGCCCCCGACGCGCGTGCCGCCGCCTACCCGGTGGACTGCGGCCCGAACCGCCTCGACGTGGTCGACAGCGCCACCGGCGACCTCGACGGCGACGGCGGCCCCGAGACGGTCGCCGTGGTGCGCTGCCACACCGAGACGGGTACGCCTCCCAGCGGCGTGTACGTCCTGGCCCGCCCCAAGGCGGGCCAGGGTGCCCCGCGGGTCGCCGCGACCCTCCTCGCGCCCGCACGGCAGCGCAGCGTCGAGGGCTTCGCCGTACGCGGCGGGGTGGTCGCCGCGACCCTGCTGGGCTACTCCACGACCGATGTGCCGCGCTGCTGCCCGGATGAGCGCGAGCAGGTCAAGTGGCAATGGAAAGGCGGGAAGTTCGTCCAGAGCGAACTTCCCGCCTCATCCGGCACCGAGGGTGTGTGATCCGTCACACTCCGTCTACTCTGCGTCCGGGCCGAAAACCTCCACCTGGTCCGAGACGCGGCGCACGTGGATGCAGTCACCCGGGCACTCCTTCGCGGAGTCCCGTACGTCATTGAGCAGCGGCAGGGGTACGGGGGTGGTGGCCCCCTTGTCCTGCAGCAGCTCGTCGTCGGCGCTTTTCACATAAGCCAGACCGTCGATGTCGAGTTCGAAGACCTCCGGCGCGTACTGCGCACAGATGCCGTCGCCGGTGCAGAGGTCCTGGTCGATCCAGACCTCCAGTGCTTCGTCCTGCGCCGTCATCTCGCCTGCCGTTCCTGCGTACGTGAATCAAATGGGGCCCACCCTGACGGGTGTTGACCGTCTCGACGATACAACCGTCCGCTTTCTGATGTTGTTGGGTGGGTATCCCCCTGAGGTGAGGACGTGCGCAAGGGTGAAGATCGGACACACCCCGACAGTCTTTTCGATCTAGGGGTTTCAACCTGCACCGGCCCAGGTAGGGTCAGGAAGCGTCCAGCTCCCCTTGGAGGAGGTGAGGACCGTGGCAGCCCACGACGACGACATCAACCGCGGCATCCGGCCGGGGCGGGGGTCTGACGACCCTGCCGGCCAGGTTGCCTATCTCGAGCAGGAGATCGCCGTCCTGCGACGCAAGCTCGCCGACTCTCCGCGTCACACGAGGATTCTCGAAGAGCGGATCGTCGAGCTGCAGACCAACCTGGCCGGCGTTTCGGCACAGAACGAACGACTCGCCAACACGCTCCGTGAGGCGCGCGACCAGATCGTCGCCCTCAAGGAGGAAGTCGACCGGCTCGCACAGCCGCCGGCCGGCTTCGGAGTCTTCCTGCAGGCGAACGAGGACGGCACGGCCGACATCTTCACCGGAGGCCGCAAACTCCGGGTGAACGTCAGCCCCAGCGTCGACCTCGAAGAGCTGCGGCGTGGCCAGGAGGTCATGCTCAACGAGGCTCTCAACGTGGTCGAGGCCATGGAGTACGAGAACGCCGGGGACATCGTCACCCTCAAGGAGATCCTTGAGGACGGCGAGCGGGCCCTGGTCATCGGGCACACCGACGAGGAGCGGGTGGTGAGGCTCGCCGAGCCGCTGCTGGACATCACCATCCGCCCCGGCGACGCCCTGCTCCTGGAACCGCGCTCCGGCTACGTCTACGAGGTCATCCCGAAGAGCGAGGTCGAAGAGCTCGTCCTCGAAGAGGTCCCGGACATCGACTACACGAAGATCGGCGGTCTGGGCGGCCAGATCGAACTGATCCGCGACGCGGTCGAGCTCCCGTACCTCTACCCCGACCTGTTCAAGGAGCACGAACTGCGCCCGCCCAAGGGCGTCTTGCTCTACGGACCGCCCGGCTGCGGCAAGACGCTCATCGCCAAGGCCGTGGCGAACTCGCTCGCCAAGAAGGTCGCCGAGGTGACCGGGCAGCCCGCGGGGAAGAGCTTCTTCCTCAACATCAAGGGCCCCGAGCTGCTGAACAAGTACGTCGGCGAGACGGAGCGGCACATCCGCCTCGTCTTCCAGCGGGCCAGGGAGAAGGCGAGCGAGGGCACACCCGTCATCGTCTTCTTCGACGAGATGGACTCCCTCTTCCGCACCCGCGGATCCGGGGTCAGCTCGGACGTGGAGAACACCATCGTCCCGCAGCTGCTCTCCGAGATCGACGGTGTGGAGGGCCTGGAGAACGTCATCGTGATCGGCGCCTCCAACCGCGAGGACATGATCGACCCGGCGATCCTGCGTCCCGGCCGGCTCGACGTCAAGATCAAGATCGAGCGTCCGGACGCCGAGGCCGCCAAGGACATCTTCTCGAAGTACCTCACCGAGCGCCTGCCGCTGCACGCCGACGACCTCGGCGAGCACGGCGGAGTCCGCTCGGCGGCGGTCAGTGCGATGATCCAGTCGGTCGTCGAGCAGATGTACGCGGAGTCCGAGGAGAACCGCTTCCTGGAGGTCACCTACGCCAATGGCGACAAGGAAGTTCTCTATTTCAAGGACTTCAACTCCGGCGCAATGATCGAAAACATCGTCGGACGCGCCAAGAAGATGGCCATCAAGGCATTCCTCGAACACAACCAGAAGGGTCTGCGCGTCGCCCACCTGCTCCAGGCGTGCGTGGACGAGTTCAAGGAGAACGAGGACCTGCCCAACACCACCAACCCGGACGACTGGGCCCGCATCTCCGGCAAGAAGGGCGAGCGGATCGTTTACATCCGCACCCTGGTCACCGGCAAGCAGGGCGCGGACACCGGCCGCTCCATCGACACGGTGGCGAATACCGGCCAATACCTGTAACACCGCCGACCGGCTGCGGATGTCCTGCACGGGGCGTCCGCAGCCGGACGCATTTCCGGGGCCACGGGGGTGATCCTCCGGAACGCGGCGACGGAGCAGGTAAAAACCGGACTGGAGCAATGACTGTAATGATCTCCCCAGCGCCGCAAAGGCGTTCTAGGCTCTTCGGTACCGCCGCTTCACGCACTGCGGGAGCGGGGACCGCACACGGACCGGAAGCGCAGCGGTACTTGAGCGCCGACCCCATCCGGGGGCGCCGCCGGGCAAGGAGGGCCGCATGACCGTACGGCGAGTAATGGGAATCGAGACGGAGTACGGGATCTCCGTCCCCGGCCACCCGAACGCCAATGCCATGCTCACCTCGTCCCAGGTCGTCAACGCCTACGCGGCGGCGATGCACCGGGCGCGACGCGCCCGCTGGGACTTCGAGGAGGAGAACCCGCTGCGGGACGCCCGAGGTTTCGACCTCGCCCGCGAGAACGCCGACGCCAGCCAGCTGACCGACGAGGACATCGGGCTGGCCAATGTGATCCTCACCAACGGGGCACGTCTGTACGTGGACCACGCGCATCCGGAGTACAGCTCGCCCGAGGTCACCAACCCGCGCGACGCGGTGCTCTGGGACAAGGCCGGCGAGCGCATCATGGCCGAGGCCGCCGAGCGCGCGGCCCAGGTCCCCGGCGCCCAGCCCATCCACCTCTACAAGAACAACACCGACAACAAGGGCGCCTCCTACGGCACGCACGAGAACTACCTGATGAAGCGGGAGACCCCCTTCTCGGACATCGTGCGCCATCTGACGCCCTTCTTCGTCTCCCGCCAGGTCTTCGCGGGCGCCGGCCGCGTCGGCATCGGCCAGGACGGCCACGAGCACGGCTTCCAGCTCAGCCAGCGCGCCGACTACTTCGAGGTCGAGGTCGGCCTGGAGACCACTCTCAAGCGCCCCATCATCAACACCCGCGACGAGCCGCACTCCGACGCCGAGAAGTACCGCCGGCTGCACGTGATCATCGGGGACGCGAACCTCTCCGAGATCTCGACGTACCTCAAGCTGGGCACCACCTCGCTGGTCCTGTCCATGATCGAGGACGGCTTCATCGCCGTGGACCTCGCCGTCGACCAGCCCGTACGCACCCTCCACCAGGTCTCCCACGACCCCTCGCTGCGGCACCTGGTCACGCTGCGCAGCGGCCGGACACTGACCGCTATCCAGCTGCAGATGGAGTACTTCGAGCTGGCGCGCAAGTACGTGGAGGACCGCCTCGGCGCGGACGCCGACGAGCAGACCAAGGACGTCCTGGCCCGCTGGGAGGACGTGCTCGGGCGCCTGGAACACGACCCGATGAGCCTGTCCGGCGAGCTGGACTGGGTGGCGAAGCGGGAGCTCATGGAGGGCTACCGGCGCCGCGACGGCGTCGGCTGGGACGCGGCGCGGCTGCACCTGGTCGACCTGCAGTACGCCGACGTACGGGCCGACAAGGGCCTCTACAACCGCCTCGCGGCCCGCGGCAAGATGAAACGGCTGCTGACCGACGCCGAGGTCGACCGGGCGGTGCAGGCGCCCCCGGAGGACACCAGGGCGTACTTCCGCGGCCGCTGCCTGGAGCAGTACGCGGACGACGTGGCCGCGGCCTCCTGGGACTCGGTGATCTTCGATCTGCCGGGCCGTGACTCTCTGCAACGGGTTCCGACACTGGAGCCGCTGCGCGGCACCCGTAACCACGTCAAGGAGCTCCTCGACCGGTGCCGTACGGCCGAGGACCTGGTCAGGGTCCTTTCCGGAGGGTGATCCGGACCCCGATCGGGCACCCGGCGAGGGGCTGAAAGGTCCCCCGAACGGGAATCATCGGGGTGTCTCCCGGACGTTGCACCAAGACAACGAAGAACAGGGCCGATGTCAGACCTTGCTTGTAGGGTCTGATCTTGACAAGTCACATCGAGCGGGGCGAACCGAGCGGGGTGAGGGATATGGCGACCAAGGACACCGGCGGCGGACAGCAGAAGGCGACGCGTTCCACCGAGGAGGTCGAGGAGCAGTCGCAGGACGCACAGGCTGCCGACGATCTCAAGGAGCGGCAGGAGAAGCTCTCGGACGACGTCGACTCCGTCCTCGACGAGATCGACGACGTGCTCGAAGAGAACGCCGAGGACTTCGTCCGGAGTTTCGTGCAAAAGGGCGGCCAGTAGCCGATCCGCCGCTTCGGCCGGCAAGGGGTGCGGCGCGTACGGGCACGGGCTGCCCGCGGCCGCATCCGCTGCCGGGCGGAACCGGCGGGCCGACCTCCGGCCGAGGTGCCGGCGGTGCGTGGCGGAGCGCGGAGCCGCGCACCGCCGGTGCCCCCGGGGTGCCCGGCGCACGGCCGCATGTGGATCACGACCACAAGACGGGTAAGGTCCGGGGCGTACGGTGCTTCAGCAGCAACGCAGCGCTGGGCCAATTCAAGGATCGGCCGGACGTCTTGGGGCGGGCGGCCGAATATCCGGAAGGAAACGTGTGGAAGCCAACACTCGTAGCACCGGGCGTCTGCCGGCGGCCTTCCTGACGCCCGGCTCCTCGTCGTTCATGGACTTCCTCGGGGAGCACTCGCCGGAACTTCTGCCGGGCAAGCGGCCGCCGCTGCCCGTCCAGGGGGCCGTCGAGGCGCCGCACGGCACGACGATCGTGGCGGCCTCGTTCCCCGGCGGCGTGGTGCTCGCCGGCGACCGCCGCGCGACGATGGGCAACGTCATCGCGCAGCGCGACATCGAGAAGGTCTTCCCCGCCGACGAGTACTCGGCCGTCGGCATCGCCGGCACCGCCGGTCTCGCGGTCGAGATGGTCAGGCTCTTCCAGCTGGAACTGGAGCACTTCGAGAAGGTCGAGGGCGCCCAACTCTCCCTGGAGGGCAAGGCCAACCGCCTCTCGACGATGATCCGCAGCAACCTGGGGATGGCCATGCAGGGCCTGGCCGTGGTGCCCCTGTTCGCCGGCTGGGACGTGGACCGCGAGAAGGGCCGCATCTTCTCGTACGACGTGACCGGCGGGCGCTCGGAGGAGCACGGCTTCGCGTCGACGGGTTCCGGCTCGGTCTTCGCGCGCGGCGCCCTCAAGAAGCTCTACCGCGACGACTTCACGGAGAACCAGGCCGCCACCGCCGTCGTCCAGGCGCTGTACGACGCCGCGGACGACGACTCGGCGACCGGCGGCCCCGACCTGGCGCGCCGCATCTACCCGATCGTCACCGTGATCACCGAGGACGGCTTCAAGCGGTTCACCGAGGCCGAGGTGTCCCAGATCGCCCGGGCCGTCCACGAGCGGCGGCTCGACGAGCCCGACGGCCCGCGTGCCGCGCTGCTCTGAGGGACGGAAGTCCGCCATGCACGCGCCACTGAGAGAGTCATTGACAGAAAGGGACGGATAGCCGGTGTCGACGCCGTTCTATGTCTCACCCCAGCAGGCCATGGCCGACCGCGCGGAGTACGCACGCAAAGGCATCGCGCGCGGCCGCAGCGTCGTGGTGCTGCAGTACACCGACGGCGTGGTCTTCGTCGCCGAGAATCCTTCCCGCGCCCTGCACAAGGTCAGCGAGATCTATGACCGCATCGCCTTCGCCGCGGTCGGCAAGTACAACGAGTTCGAGAACCTGCGCATCGGCGGCGTGCGCTACGCCGACCTGCGCGGATATACCTACGACCGCGCGGACGTGACCGCGCGGGGCCTCGCCAACGTCTATGCGCAGACCCTCGGCACGATCTTCTCCAGTGCCGCCGAGAAGCCCTACGAGGTGGAGCTGATCGTCGCGGAGGTGGGCAACGCCCCCGAGGACGACCAGATCTACCGGCTGCCGCACGACGGCTCGATCGTGGACGAGCACGGTTCGGTCGCGGTGGGCGGCAGCGCCGATCAGATCAGCAGCTACCTCGACCAGCGGCACCGTGACGGCATGACGCTGGGCGAGGCGCTGAAGCTGGCCGTCGAGTCGCTCTCGCGCGACAACAACGGCGGCGAACGCACGCTGACCGCCGAGCAGTTGGAGGTCGCGACCCTGGACCGTACGCGGCCGCAGCAGCGGAAGTTCAAGCGGATCCTGGGCCGTCAGCTCTCCCGGCTGCTGGAGGAGAACGGCGCCGCGGTGTCCGCGGCGGGGGAGGACCGGGAAGGGGCCGGCGACGAACCGTCGGACTCCGAAGGCGCCTCGGGCTCCGAAGGCGGCCCGGACACCGGGAAGTAGCGCTTACGAGGCGTCGTGCGGCGTGCCGGTGGCCGGCAACCGTACGACGCGGCAGAGGGGCACCCACGCGCCCCGGCGGGTCGGCACCCGCCGGGGCGCGCCGCGTTGTGCTGCGGTCACCGGGGCGGCGCGGTGGAGCCGCGGACGACCAGTTCGGCCGGCAGGGTCGCGGGCGCGGGCGTACCGCCGTCCAGCGCCGTCATCAGGGCCCGCATGCCGGCGGCCCCCACGTCCTCGGCGGGCAGCCGCAGGGTGGTCAGTTCCGGTTCCAGGGCGGTGGCCAGCGCCAGGTCGTCGACGCCCGTGACGGAGACGTCCTCCGGTACCCGCAGGCCCAGCCGGCGCGCGGCTTTGCAGGCCCCCGCCGCCAGGAGGTCGTCGTCGCACAGGAGGGCGGTCGGCCGGGGGCCGGGCCGGGTCAGGGCGGCGTGCGCGGCGCGCAGGCCCGCCTCGACACTGAGGGCGGCCGGTTCGGTCCGTACGAGGGCGTCCGGGACGCCGCGCAACGCCTCCGCGAGCGCCTGGGCCCGTACGCGGAAGGTCCAGGCGTCGATGTCGGCGGCGAGGTGGGCGATCCGGCGGTGACCCAGCGCGAGCAGGTGCGTGGTCAGCCGGCGGACGCCGCCGGAGAGGTCCAGGTTGACGGTCGCGGTGGCCCCGGAGTCGTCCGGGTCGCTGTCGAGCAGGACCAGCGGCAGCCCCTCGCCGCGCATGGCGGCCAGGGCGTCGGAGGCCATCGAGGAGGCGATCACGCCGTCGAGTGAGGCGCGCGCCGAGTCGAAGGGGTCGCGGGCCGGGCCGACGCCTTCGGGGGAGGGGTACAGCACGACGCCGAAGCCGTTCTCGGCGGCGACCCGCGCCGCGCCGGTGTAGACGCGCGCGAAGAACTCGGTGGTCAGGGCGGGGACGACGAGCAGCGCGGTACGGGTGCGGCCCAGCCGGAGGCTGCGGGCGGCCAGGTTGGGCCGGTAGCCGAGGTCGCGGGCGGCGGCGCGGACGGATTCGGCCTTGGGCCGCGAGACGCGGCCGTGCCACTTGTCGCCGAGGACCAGGGAGACGGCGGCCTGCGAGACGCCGGCGGCGCGGGCCACGTCCCGGCTGGTCACGCGGGCGCCGGCGGCCGTGCCCCGGCGTGCTGCTGTCGGGTCCTCTTGGGGGGTCACCGGGGTCTGGCTCCTCGCGTCGGTACGTCGCGGTGTGGACCCGCGGACCGGTCCCATGGTACGTATGACGCCCGCACGTTATACGTAACACTCCCGGCCGAGCCGGGCAGGAGGGGGCGGGCATGGCCGCTGGGTACGCGGAGCTGCTCAGGACGCGGCACGCGGCGCGGCTGCTGGTCGGGACACTGATCGGCAGGCTGCCGAACGCGACGGGGCCGCTGGCCATCGTGCTCTTCACCCGCGCGGAGGGCGGCAGCTACGTGCTCGCCGGGGCGCTGTCCGCCGTGTACGGGCTGAGCAACGCCATCGGGCAGCCGCTGCTGGGGCGGGCGGTGGACGTGTACGGGCAGCCGCGCGTGATCCTGCCCGCCGCCGTGATCTCCGCCCTGGGCATGACCTTGCCGGCGGCCGTGGGACTCGATCCGCTGCCCGTGGTGTACGCGGCCATGGTGGTCGCCGGGTTCTTCACGCCGCCGCTGGAGGGCGGGCTGCGCGCGCTGTGGCCCGGGGTGCTCAAGCGCGAGGACCGGGTGCACGCCGCGTACGCGCTGGACGCGGTGGCGCAGGAAGTGCTGTTCGCGGTGGGCCCGTTGCTGGTGACCACGTGTGTGGCGGCCTGGTCGGAACGGTCGGCGCTGCTGGTGGTCAACGTGTTCGGGGTGCTGGGCGCGCTCTCGGTGGCCGTCTCGGCGCCGTCGCGGCAGTGGCGCAGCGCGCCACGGGAGGCGCACTGGCTGGGGGCCTTGCGGTCCTCCGGGATCGTGGTGCTCGTGGCGTCGTTCTTCTTCGTGGGCGCGGCGCTGGGGTCGATCGCGGTGGCGGCGGTGGCGTATGCCGACGCGCACGGCGGCGGCATGGTCTCCAGCTACCTGCTGTCCGCCCTCGGCGTCGGCGCGCTGCTGGGCGGTGTGGTGTACGGCGCACGGCAGTGGCCCGGCCATCCGGAGAACCGGCTGCGGCTGCTGGTGGCCCTGCTGGCGGTGGGGTACGTGCCCTTGGCGGTGACGCCGGGAGTGGTGGGGATGACGCTGCTGGCGGGGCTGTCCGGTGTCTCCCTGGCGCCCGCGCTGGCGTGTGCGTTCGTGGTGGTGGACCGGCACGCGCCGCGCGGCACGGTCACCGAGGCGTTCTCGTGGCTGGTGACCACGATCGGGGTCGGGTCGGCGGTGGGGATGACGGTGGTGGGGCCCGCGGTGCAGCGGGGCGGCCCGGCCGCCGGGTTCGCGGTGGCCGGCGCGGGCGGCGTGGCCGCACTGGTCGTCCTTCTGTCGACAAAGCGCTTTCTTTCCCCTGGTGGCGGGGTCGCCGCGAGCCGGGCTGTGCGGGTCACGGCGGAAAATGATCGGAACGGGGCGGCCCAACCCGGTTTCAGAGCAGGGCATCAGGCGTAATGTTCAGTCATGGACCGCCGCATTTTCGGGCTGGAGAACGAGTACGGCGTCACGTGCACGTTCAGGGGACAGCGCCGACTGTCTCCTGACGAAGTGGCGCGGTACCTCTTCCGCCGTGTCGTGTCATGGGGCCGCAGCAGCAATGTCTTCCTGCGGAACGGCGCCCGCTTGTACCTGGACGTGGGATCGCACCCGGAATACGCAACCCCCGAGTGCGACAACGTGACCGAGCTGGTCACCCACGACAAGGCCGGCGAGCGCATTCTCGAAGGTCTGCTGGTCGACGCCGAGCGCCGCCTGCACGAGGAGGGAATCGCGGGCGACGTCTATCTCTTCAAGAACAACACCGATTCCGCCGGAAACTCCTATGGTTGCCACGAAAACTATCTCGTGGCCCGGCACGGGGAGTTCTCCCGGCTCGCGGACATTCTCATTCCGTTCCTGGTCACCCGCCAGCTGCTGTGCGGCGCGGGCAAGGTCCTGCAGACGCCGCGCGGGGCCGTCTACTGCGTGAGCCAGCGCGCCGAGCACATCTGGGAGGGCGTCTCCTCGGCGACGACCCGGTCCCGCCCGATCATCAACACCCGCGACGAGCCGCACGCCGACGCGGAGCGCTACCGCCGGCTGCACGTCATCGTCGGCGACTCCAACATGTCCGAGACGACGATGCTGTTGAAGGTCGGCGCCACGGACCTCGTGCTGCGCATGATCGAGGCCGGCACCGTCATGCGCGACCTGACGCTGGAAAACCCGATCCGCGCCATTCGTGAGGTCAGCCACGACATAACGGGCCAGCGAAAGGTGCGGCTCGCCAGCGGCCGGGAGGCGTCCGCGCTGGAGGTCCAGCAGGAGTACTACGAAAAGGCGGTGGACTTCTGCGAACGGCGCGGTATCCGTACGGGCATGGTCGAGCAGGTCCTGGAGTTGTGGGGCCGTACGCTCGAAGCCGTCCGTGAACAGGATCTCGACCGTATCGACACCGAGATCGACTGGGTCATGAAGTACAAGCTCATCGAGCGGTACCGCGCGAAGAACAACATCAGCATGTCGCATCCGCGGGTGGCGCAGATAGACCTCGCGTATCACGACATCCACCGCCGCCGGGGCCTTTACTACCTCCTGGAGCGGAAGGGCCAGGCGGCTCGTATCTGCAACGACTTGAAGATCTTCGAGGGCAAGTCGGTGCCGCCGCAGACCACCCGGGCGCGGCTGCGCGGCGACTTCATCCGCCGCGCGCAGGAGCAGCGCCGCGATTTCACGGTGGACTGGGTGCACCTGAAGCTCAACGACCAGGCGCAGCGCACGGTGCTGTGCAAGGACCCGTTCCGGTCGGTGGACGACCGGGTGGAGAAGCTGATCGCCGGTATGTGAGTCCGGGCCGTCACCGGATACGGTGACGGCCGGCCGTGGAGGTGCCGGGAGCGCGGGGCGCTCCCGGCACATTGCTCTATTCCACCGTTGTGTTGCTTATGGAAATGCACCCAGGTTCAGGTCGTAGAGTGGCGGGCATTGCCCACCCGCCCCACGACCCCGAGTTGGACTTCATGAACCTCACGAAGAACACCAGCCGCGCTGCCGCCGCGGCGCTGACCGTGCCCCTCCTGCTGTTCACCGCCGCCTGCGGGTCCGATGACGGCAAGGGCTCGTCGGCTTCCGCCTCCGCCTCCGCGGTCGCCAAGGTGGAGGGGAAACCCGGGGAACAGCCCAAGATCACCGTGCCGAAGGACGCCAAGGCGCCCGACGAGGCCGTCACCAAGACGCTGATCGAGGGCAAGGGCGCGACGGTGAAGAAGGGCGACTACGTACGCCTGGACTTCGCGGCGCAGACCATGAAGAGCGGCCAGAACCTCGGCAGCACGTGGACCAAGCAGCCCGGCGCGGATGCGAAGGCGCCGCGGATGCAGCTGGTCAGCGAGGTGAGCGACCAGCAGACCCAGCAGCAGCTGCCGCAGAAGGTGCTGGAGGCGGTGGCGGGCCAGAAGGTCGGCAGCCGGTTCGAGGTCGAGGGCACCGCGAAGGCGCTGATCGGCGAGAACCTGAACCCGCAGTCCGGCATCAAGCCGGAGGACGGCCTGGTGTGGGTCGTGGACGTGGCCGGCGCGGGCAAGGCGGACAAGAAGGGCAAGTCCGAGGGCGAGCAGGCGGCGCCTGAGGAGGGCATGCCCGAGGTGAAGGCGGAGGGCGACAAGGCCGCGACGATCACCATCCCCAAGGGGGAGGAGGCGCCCGCCGACCTCAAGGAGCAGGTCCTGATCAAGGGCAAGGGCCCGAAGGTGAAGGCCGGCGACGGGCTGATCGCGCAGTACACGGGCGTGAAGTGGGAGGACGGCAAGAAGTTCGACTCCTCCTGGGACCACGGCGGGGCGACCGCCTTCCAGATCGGCACCGGTGCCGTCGTCAAGGGCTGGGACCAGGCGCTGGTCGGCAAGAACGTCGGCGACCGGGTGGAGATCGTGATCCCGCCGAAGCTGGGCTACGGCGCGAACCCGCAGCACGAGCTGGGCAAGAGCACTCTCGTGTTCTCCGTGGACATCGTCGGCACGGTGTGAACTACATCTGCCAGACTGTGGTCGTAGCAGTACAGATTCGTTCGTAGGAGCACTTTCGTGAGCATCGACAAGCCCGAAATCGACTTTCCCGAGGGCGAAGCCCCCACCGATCTGGAGATCGTGGACCTGTGGGAGGGTGACGGGCCGGTCGCCAAGGCCGGGGACTACGTCAAGGTCCACTATGTCGGGGTCTCCTTCAGCTCCGGCGAGGAGTTCGACGCGAGCTGGAACCGCGGCAACCCGCTGGAGTTCCAACTCGGTGCCGGCCAGGTCATTCCCGGCTGGGACAAGGGCGTACAGGGCATGAAGGTCGGCGGCCGCCGCCGGCTGACCATCCCGCCGCACCTGGCCTACGGCGACCGCGGCGCCGGCGGCGGCCGCATCGCCCCCGGCGAGACGCTGATCTTCGTCTGTGACCTGATCTCCGTCTGAGACCGACGGCGGCCGGCCCACCGCACCGCGGCGGCCGGCCCACCGAGGGCCCGTGCCACCCGGCACGGGCCCTCGGCTTTCGCCGACCGGGCCGCCGCTGCCCGTCGTCCGGCCCCTCGGCTTTTGCCGCAGGTCCCCGGAGCGGTACGGTCATCGGTCGGGAGTCCGACAAGAAAGGGCGTCGATGGCCATTGCCAAGGCCGAGCGGCTGATGAACCTGGCGCTGTGCCTTCTGGGTACCCGTCGCCCGCTGACCAAACGCGAACTGCGGGCCTCCATCGAGGCGTACATGGAGACCTTCGGAGGCGGGGACGCCGGAAGCGGCAGCGACGACTCCTTCAACCGGATGTTCGAGCGCGACAAGGACGATCTGCGCGAGCTGGGCCTGGTCATCGAGACCGTCGAGGCACTGGACGGGGAGACCGGCTACCTCGCGCGCCGGGACAGCAACCGGCTCCCCCCGATCACCCTGGACGCGGCCGAGGCCGCCGCCCTGGGACTCGCCGCCAAGATCTGGCAGCAGGCCCGGCTGGCCGGCGCGGCCAGCGGCGCGCTCCAGAAGCTGCGCGCCGCCGGCATGCCCCTCCAGGACGACGACGCGTTCGAGGCGCAGCAGCCGCACAGCGCGCTGGAACCCCGCATCCCCGCCCACGAGGCAGCCTTCGAACCGCTGATGCTCGCCTGCCGCGACCGGCGCCCCGTCGTCTTCGACTACCGCAAGTCCAACGCCGCGCGCCCCGAGCAGCGGCAGGTGGAGCCGTGGATACTGGAGTGCTGGCGCGGCCACTGGTACCTGGCCGGCTGGGACCGCGAGCGGCAGGCCGAGCGCGTCTTCCGGCTCTCCCGCATCACCGGCAAGGTCCGCTCCCGGCAGGGGAAGTTCACCGCCGAGGTGCCCGACCACGTCACGGTCCGCGAGACCGTGGAGAGCTGGGCCGGCGAGACCGCCACCGGCACCGCCCGCATCAGACTGCGCGCCGACCACGGTTACCCGCTGCGCGCCCGCGCGCTGAACATCCGCGAGCTCGGCGGCGGCTGGGACGAACTGGAGATCCCGTACGGGCACGGACTCGACGCCTGGCTGGTGGAGTTCGGCCCCGACGTGGTGGTGCTGGAACCCGCCGAACTGCGGGCCGACGTCGTGGACCGGCTGCGCGCCGTGGCCAAGGGCTGAGAGAGACGGGACGCACACTCCATGGCTACGAACGCGATCGACCAGACCCGGCGCATGCTGTCGCTGGTGACCTACCTGCGCGAACGCCCCGGCGCCCGCGTCTCCGACGTCGCCCGCGCCTTCGGCATCACCGAGGACGAGCTGATCGCCGACCTCGACGTACTGCCCATGTGCGGTACCAGCTTCCGCGGCGGCGACCTGCTCGACATCGACACCGACGGCGACCGCATCTGGTGGCACAACCCCGACGACGTCGCCGAACCGCTCCGCCTCGCCGCCGACGAGGCCACCGCCCTGCTGGTGGCCGCCCGCGCGGTGGCCACCCTCCCCGGCCTGCGCGAGGGCGACCGGCAGGCGCTGCTGCGCGCCACCGCCAAGCTGGAGGCCGCGGCGGGCGAGGCGGCCGGGGCCAGCTCCCGGGTGTCGGTCACCTTCGAGTCCGAGGGCGGGGTCTTCGCCGACGTGGACCGGGCGATCGCCGAGCGGCGCCGGCTGTGGCTGCGCTACTACTCGCCCGCGCGCGACGAGCTGACCGAGCGCGAGGTGGACCCCATCCGGCTGTTCGCGGTGGGCCACACCTACGTAGAGGCGTGGTGCCGGCTCTCGGAGGCACGCCGCACCTTCCGGCTCGACCGGGTCGCCGAGATCAAGCTGCTCGACGCCCCCTCCGACCCGCCGCCCGTCGAACTGCGCGACCTGTCCGAAGGGCTGGTCCAGCCGGCGGCCGAGGACCCCGAGGTCGTCATCGAGGTCGGCCCCGGCGGCCGCTGGGTGGCCGAGTACTACCCGCACGACAGCGCCGACGAGCTGCCGGACGGCGGCCTGCGCATCACGCTGCGCACACCCGACCCCGCCTCGCTGCGGCGGCTCGCGCTGCGCCTGGGCCGCGACGGCCGCATCGTCTCGCCGCAGGCCCTCGCGGACAGCGCGCGCCAGGCGTCCCGGCAGGCGCTCGCGGCGTACGGCGAATAGGACGCGGAGGGCGGCGGCACGATGACGACGACCACGGCGGGCGCGATGACCACGACCCTGGCAGGACCGGTGCTCTTCAAGGCGGCCTGCCCGGCCTGCCGCGGCCGCTTCGAGCTGGCGTCGGACGCGTTGCGCCTGGCCATCGGCGCCAGCAGCCGTACGACCTTCTACTCCTTCACCTGTCCGGACTGCGGCAGCGCGGTCCGCAAACCGGCCGGCGAACGGATCGTCGAACTGCTCACCGGGGGCGGGGTGCGCACGCTGCGGCTGCACTGCGGCTGACGTGCTCCGAGACACACCCGCCCCGCCCATCCCGATAGGCTCGCCCCATGCTCTGGCCCATGATCGCTATCGCTCTCGGCTTCCTCGGCCTCGCCGTGCTCGGCGTCCTCGCCGTCCGCGTCTTCGTCGAGGTACGGCGGCTGGCCCGCCAGGTCGGAGAGACCTCGCAGCGCATCCAGCGGGCCGCCGAGGACCTGGAACGCGCGGCCACACCGCTGGCCGCGCGGGGCGGAAGAGTAAAGGGATGACGCGCTCTGCTCAGTCGTACGCGCGACCGGTACGCTGCTGAAGCGGGCCGAAGAGCGAGGCACCGGCCCGCAACCGGGAGTACGCGCGGAGATTGTCCAGCGTTTGCCGCCGCGCGTTACGATCGCTGCTGGCACGGCGGACGGACATATGTCCGATCTGTCGAGCAGCCCCAACCCCAGCCGCCTCGGTGAGAAGGTACCCAGTTATGTTCGGTGGAAAGATCGGTGTTCCCGAGATCCTCCTCATCCTCGTCGTCGTCCTGCTGCTGTTCGGCGCGAAGAAGCTCCCCGACATGGCTCGTTCGCTCGGCAAGTCCGCGCGCATCCTCAAGAGCGAGGCCAAGGCGATGAAGTCGGAGGGGACGGACTCGCAGTCGGCGCCGTCCGACCCGCCGAACCCGAACGGCCAGCAGGAGGCCCCGCGCACCATCCAGGCCGCCCCCGGCGACGTGAACAGCGGACGGCCGGTCGCCCAGCCGTCCGACACCACCAAGCGCTGACCGAGGGCCCGGACGGGGCAGGGGTGACGGCCACTGCCTCTCGCACGAGATGAGGACGTGGGGTGCTCAAGTCCGCCCTCCCGAAGAGCCGCAAAGAGAAGGATCCCGAGGGGCGCATGCCGCTCGTGGAGCACCTGCGCGAGCTGCGCAACCGGCTCGCCAAATCGGTCCTGGCCATCCTGATCGCCACGATCGTCTGTGCGTTCTTCTACGGCGAGATCATCAACTTCATCACCAAGCCGGTCCTGCAGGCCGTCGGCTGTGATGCGCTGTTCACCGACCTGGCCAAGCAGCAGAAGGGCACCTGTGCCCGCATCGTCATGCTGGACCTCCTCGGGCCGTTCGCGCTGGCCCTGAAGGTCTCCCTGATGGGTGGCGTGATCCTGGCCAGCCCGGTCTGGCTGTACCAGTTGTGGGCCTTCCTCGCGCCGGGCCTGCACCGCCACGAGAAGAAGTACTCCCTGAGCTTCGTGGGCACCGGCTTCCCGCTCTTCGTCGTCGGCGCGTACTTCGCCTACTCGGTGCTGCCGACCACCGCCAAGGTGCTGCTGGAATTCACGCCGGTCGGCGTGGACAACCTGCTGCCGCTGGACAAGCTGCTCGACCTGGTCACCCGGATGTTCGTGGTCTTCGGGCTCTCCTTCGAGCTGCCGCTGGTGCTGGTCATGCTCAACTTCGCCGGCGTCCTGTCCGCGGCCCGGATGCGTGGCTGGTGGCGCGGCATGGTGATGGGCATCACCGTGTTCTCGGCCATCGCCACCCCGAGCACCGACCCGCTGACGATGATCGCCCTCGCCGCGCCCATCTGCCTCCTGTACTTCACGGCCGTCGCGATCGCCACGATGAACGACTCCCGCAGGCAGCGCAGGCTGGCCGCGGGGCTCGCCGACGACGAGGCCTCCGAGCTGGACCTGACACCTGACGACATCGGCGAGGTGGAACCGGTCACCGGCCACCGGATGCTGCCGGAGCAGGCCGGCGGCGATGGGCCGCCGCGCCGCAACGGGTACGACGACGCGACGTGACCGGCAGGGCCGGGGCGAGGTGTGAGCCGAACCACCGACCCCCGGCCGCCGGGCCGCCCCGCGTTCCTGCGTCGCCCCTGACCTTGCGTCGCCCCGTGTTCCAGCGTCGCCCCGCGCTTCTCCGGGGCGAATCGAACGTGCTCGTCCCCCCGGCCGGGGGTTACCCAGGGGTGGCGGGTGCGAACCCGCGCCCCGCACGCCGCCCGTGCACGCCGCCCCCCCCACACGCCGCCCCCCCGCACGCCGCCCGTGCGCGCTGCCCGTGCGCGCCGCCCCCCCCACCCCGCCCCCGCACGCCGCCCGTGGCGCGTGCCCGCGCCGGTCGGTGGTTGTCGGGAGGTTCGGGGGGCTGCGGGTGTCGGCGGGTGGGTGGGGGAGCGGGGGCTTGGGGGAGGGTCGGTAAAGGGCGGCCATAATGATCGGCTCGTTGTCAGAGGTGGCCGGTAGGCTCGTAAGCACGATGACCGAGGACATGTCCCCTGCTGAGCGCTACGCCGCCGCCAAGCTGCGGGCGGCGGAGCAGGCCACCGCACTCGCCCCTTTCCGTGAGATGTACGACTTCGCGCTGGACCCGTTCCAGATCGAGGCGTGCCAGGCCCTGGAGGCCGGGAAGGGAGTGCTGGTCGCGGCCCCGACCGGATCCGGCAAGACGATCGTGGGCGAGTTCGCCGTCCACCTGGCCCTGGAGCAGGGCCGTAAATGCTTTTACACCACGCCGATCAAGGCGCTGTCGAATCAGAAGTACCAGGACCTGGTGCGGCGCTACGGCGCGGACCGGGTCGGCCTGCTGACCGGTGACAACAGTGTCAACTCCGAGGCGCCGGTGGTCGTGATGACCACCGAGGTCCTGCGGAACATGCTGTACGCGGGTTCGCAGTCGCTGTCCGGGCTCGGGTATGTGGTGATGGACGAGGTGCATTACCTGTCCGACCGCTTCCGGGGGGCCGTCTGGGAAGAGGTGATCATTCACCTCCCCGAGTCCGTGACGCTGGTGTCCCTGTCCGCGACGGTTTCGAACGCGGAGGAGTTCGGCGCCTGGCTGGACACGGTGCGCGGTGACACGGAAGTGATCGTCTCCGAGCACCGCCCGGTGCCGCTGTGGCAGCACGTGCTCGCAGGCCGCCGGATGTACGACCTCTTCGAGGAACGCGAGGGCCGGTCCGGCGCCGGGCGCCGCGAGGTCAACCCGGACCTGGAGCGGCTCGCGCGGATGGAGAACAGCCGCCCGACGTTCGGCCGGGACAAGCGCCGGGGCCGCAACCAGCGCGAGGCGGACCGCGAGCGCGAGCGGCGCCAGCGCAGCCGTATCTGGACGCCGGGCCGTGCCGAGGTGATCGACCGGCTGGACAACGAGGGCCTGCTGCCGGCGATCACGTTCATCTTCAGCCGGGCCGGGTGCGAATCCGCCGTGCAGCAGTGCCTGTATTCGGGGCTGCGGCTCAACGACCAGGAGGGGCGGGCCAAGGTCCGCGCCATCGTGGAGGAGCGGACGGCCGGGATTCCCGATGAGGACCTGCACGTCCTCGGCTACTACGAGTGGCTGGAGGGGCTGGAGCGGGGTATCGCCGCGCACCACGCCGGCATGCTGCCGACCTTCAAGGAGGTGGTGGAGGAGCTCTTCCTGAAGGGGCTGGTCAAGGCCGTCTTCGCTACGGAGACGCTGGCGCTGGGCATCAACATGCCCGCGCGTTCGGTGGTGCTGGAAAAGCTGGTCAAGTGGAACGGCGAGCAGCACGCCGACATCACCCCCGGCGAGTACACGCAGCTCACCGGCCGTGCCGGGCGCCGCGGTATCGACGTCGAGGGCCACGCGGTGGTGCTGTGGCAGCGCGGCATGGACCCGGGCGCGCTGGCGGGCCTGGCCGGTACGCGTACGTATCCGCTGCGCTCGTCCTTCAAGCCGTCGTACAACATGGCGGTCAACCTGGTCTCGCAGTTCGGGCGGCACCGTTCGCGCGAGCTGCTGGAGATGTCCTTCGCGCAGTTCCAGGCGGACAAGTCGGTCGTCGGCATCTCGCGTCAGGTGCAGAAGAACGAGGAGGGTCTGGAGGGCTACAAGGAGTCCATGACCTGCCACCTCGGCGACTTCGAGGAGTATTCGCGGCTGCGCAGGCAGCTGAAGGACCGTGAGACGGAGCTGGCCAAGCAGGGCGCGGCGCAGCGCAGGACCGCGGCCGCGGCGGCGCTGGAGAAGCTCAGGCCGGGCGACGTCATCCACGTGCCGACGGGCAAGTACGCGGGCCTGGCGCTGGTGCTGGACCCGGGCATGCCGTCGGGGCGCACCAACGGCCACCGCGGCTACGACGCGCACGACGGGCCCCGGCCGCTGGTGCTGACCGCCGAGCGGCAGGTCAAGCGGTTGGCGTCGATCGACTTCCCGGTGCCGGTGGCGCCGCTGGACCGGATGCGCATCCCGAAGTCCTTCAACGCGCGCAGCCCGCAGTCGCGCCGCGACCTGGCGTCGGCGCTGCGTACGAAGGCCGGGCACCTCGTGCCGGAGCGGCACCGCAAGCAGCGGTCGGCGGCGGCCGACGACCGGGAGATCGCGCGGCTGCGTACGGAGCTGCGCGCGCACCCCTGCCACGGCTGCGACGAGCGCGAGGACCACGCGCGGTGGGCCGAGCGGTACCACCGGCTGCTGCGCGACACCCGGCAGCTGGAGCGCCGCATCGAGGGCCGTACGAACACGATCGCGCGCACCTTCGACCGGATCTGTGCCCTGCTGGCCGAACTGGGCTACCTGCACGGGGACACGGTCACGGACGAGGGCCGGCGGCTGGCGCGGCTGTACGGCGAGCTGGACCTCCTCGCGAGCGAATCCCTGCGCGAGGGCGTCTGGAACGGGCTGGGCCCGGCCGAACTGGCCGCCTGCGCCTCGGCGTTGGTCTACGAGGCGCGGCAGGCGGACGACGCGGTGGCGCCGAAGCTGCCGTCCGGCAAGGCGCGGGACGCGCTCGCCGAGATGGTGCGGATCTGGGGCCGGCTGGACGCCCTGGAGGAGGACCACAAGATCAACCAGGCCGAGGGCGTGGGCCAGCGCGAACCGGATCTCGGCTTCGCGTGGGCCGCGTACCGCTGGGCTTCCGGCTTCGGCCTGGACGAGGTGCTGCGGGAGGCGGAGATGCCGGCCGGCGACTTCGTGCGCTGGTGCAAGCAGCTGATCGACATCCTCGGCCAGATCGCGGCGGCGGCTCCGCCGGACGTGGCGCGCAACGCGCGGAAGGCCGTGGACGCGGTGCTCAGGGGCGTGGTGGCGTACTCCTCCGTGGGATGAGGGGGGAGGGAGGAGCGGCGAGGTTTGGGGCCCTCACTACTCCTCCCTCACGGTGCGGTCCGCCCCAGGGCAGGGGCCGGGCCCGCGTACCGCACGCCCCACCCCCGTGGTCCGGGCGTGCGGGGCTTCGGTGGGCTACGCCGGCGGGTTGACGGCGGTGGCCTTGAAGAAGGTGTAGTGAAACGTTCCTCCGGCGTCCGCGGTCCGGCGCAGGTCGCCGATGCCGCGCTCCCAGTCGGCCTCGGTCGTCAGCCCGGCGGCCAGCGCGTCGTCCCGCACCGACGCGATCATCGCGATGAACGTGGCGCGCGTGAAGCTGTCGACCAGTCCGGGCCGGGTCGCGTCGGCGTAGACCGTACGCGGCGACACGGCGACCTCCTCGTATCCGGCGCCGGTCAGCAGGGGCTGCACCTCCCGGCCGAGCAGCGCGTTGCCGCCGGCCGCGGCCTGCAACCGGACCTGGTGGCCGATCGCGGCGCGGGCGTGGGCGCTGTCCGGGTGGAAGAGCGCCGACCCGTGGTCGCCCTCGATGACGGTGATGCTGCCGCCGGGCCGCAGTACGCGCCGCAGGTCCGCCAGCGTCTGCCCGGGATCGGGCAGGTGCTCCAGGACGAAGCAGACGAAGAGGTGGTCGAAGCAGGCGTCGTCGTACGGCAGGTCGGTCAGGTCGGCCTGCTGCCAGTGCACCGTCGCCGCGTGCGGACGGGCGGCGAGGCGGGCGCGGGCCTGGGCGAGCGAATCGGCGGAGATGTCGACCGCGGTGATGTGTGCCCCCGGGCTGGACGCGGCCAGGTGCGCTGTCTGGGCGCCGACCCCGCACCCGGCCTCCAATACCCGGCTGCCCGCGGGGTACGCCGTGCCCGCGTGCAGGAGCGCTGCCAGGGTGTCCGCCTGGTCGGTCAGCCGGCGCGCCTCGTGGTCCGAATACCCGTGCACATAGCCTGTTGCGGGCGGGGCGGGGGACCGGTGGCCGTGCCCGGCGCCGGCCGGCTGGTCCGTCGCTGTTGCTGACGTTCTCATACCGTCACTCTGGCCCCACAATGGTCCGGTGCCCAGGTCCAAAGACGTTCCAGCAGACCGGTCCAAAACATCCGGGTCCGACTTCCTCCAGCTCAACGCCGCCGACGCCCCGGCGGGCGGCCTGTCCGACTGGCTGGCGCAGCGCCTGCGGCTCGCCGTCTCGGACGGCCGCCTCGCGGTGGGCGACCGGCTGCCCGCCACCCGTACGCTCGCCGAGGAACTGCGGGTCTCCAGGGGCGTGGTCACCGAGGCGTACCAGCGGCTGATCGAGGACGGGCACGCGGTCGGCCGCGGCCGCGCCGGTACGGTCGTCGTCGCCGCTCCCGTCGTCGCGGCGGCGCCGGCGCCCGCGCGTCCGGCCGGCCGGCTGCCGCCGGACGCGGTCTTCACCGCGGAACCCGGCGATGACGTCTTCGACACGGTGCGGGCGGCACCGGCCCGAATCGACCTCAGCCCCGGCACGCCCGACCTGGCCTCGTTCCCGCGCGCGGCGTGGCTGCGCGCGGAGCGCCGGGTCCTCGGCTCGCTCGCGGCCACCGGCTTCGGTTACGGGGACCCGCGCGGCGCGCCGGAGCTGCGGCACGCCGTCGCGAAGTGGCTGGCGCGCAACCGCGGCATCACCGTCGGCCCGGACGAGGTGCTGATCGTCTCCGGCACCGCGCAGACGCTCGGCCTGCTGGCCCGCGTGCTGGGCGACCGGGGGCTCGACGAGGTGGCGGTGGAGGACCCCGGGTCGCTCGGCGCCCGCCAGCACCTGCGGTACTGGGGGATGCGGACGCCGCCGGTGCCGGTCGACGCGGACGGCATCCGCGTCGACGACCTGCGGGCCTGCGGCGCCCGCGCGGTCGTGGTCACGCCGGCGCACCAGTTCCCGACCGGGGTGGTGCTCGGCGGCGGGCGGCGCCGCGAACTGATGCGCTGGGCGGCCGACGGCGGCGGCCTGATCATCGAGGACGACTACGACGCCGAGCACCGCTACGACCGGCCGCCGGTGCCCGCGCTGCGCTCGATGCTGCCCGAGCACGTCTGTTACGCGGGGAGCGTCTCGAAACTGCTGGCGCCCGCGCTGCGGACCGGCTGGGTCGTCGCGCCGCCGGAGCTGCACGGCGCGCTGGTGAACGCCAAGCGGTTCACCGACCTGGGGAACGCCGGGCTGCCCCAGCTGGTGCTGGCCGACCTGATGGAGACCGGTGAATTGGAGCGCCGGCTGCGGCAGTTGCGCAAGCGGCACCGGGCGCGCCGCGACGCGATGATCCGGGCGATCGGTACGTACCTGCCCGGCGCGGCCGTGCAGGGCGCGGCGGCGGGCCTGCACCTGACGATCACCTTCGACGCTGACTTCGCCGACACGGACCTGGCGGCGGCCGCGTTCGCCCGGGGCGTCAAGGCGCAGCCGCTGTCGTGGACCCGCCAGAGGCCGGGACGCCCCGGGCTGGTGCTGGGCTACGCCGCGAGCACGGCGACCGAGATCGCGGAAGGGGTGGCGGTCATCGGGAGCGTGCTGGCGTGAGCGTGTGCCGCCCGTCGGGCAGGCCGTACGGTACGGGCGGGGCGCGTCCAACCGGGGTGCGCCGGGCTCGTACGGCGTGTCGCGCGGCGCGTTTGTGCCGGTCCGACACGCCGTGGGTGTCCCCGGTTCCGCGGCGCCGACGCGGCGGAGCGCCGCCGGGGGCGCGCAGGCGCGGCAGCCGGCGCTGCCCGCAACCCTTTTCCGCTCTTGGAATCCCAGGTTCCACGGACCGGAGGCCACCGCTCGGCACGGAGACGCGCCGTCCCGCCATGAGCCGTACGGTCCCGGCCACGCGGCCGCGGAACGCGGGGCGGGAGCGCCGCGCGGTGTCCGTTCCCCGGTCCGCGCCCGGAGTTCACGTACCCGCGGCGCCCGGTCGCCGAACCCCGGGTACGCGTCAGGAAGCGGCGGGGGCGGACTCCTGCTCGGCCTCGACCTGCTGGTTCCAGACCTGCTTGGACGCCTGCCAGCCGTCCTCGTCGTGGCCGCGGCGCCAGTAGCCGGAGATCGACAGGGCCTCGCGCGGGATCTCGCGCTCGACGCGGAGCAGGGCGCGCAGCTCCTTCACGAAGCCGGCCTCGCCGTGCACGAAGGCATGCACCCGGCCCGCCGGGAACTCCAGCGCGCGCACGGCCGCGACCAGGCGCTCGCCGACCGGCGCGCCGCCGCGGTGCAGCCAGGTGATCTCGGCGCCGGCCGGGGCTTCGAGCTTCTGCTCCTCCTCCGGGCCCGCGACCTCGATGAAGGCGTGTACGGGTACGTTCTCCGGCATGCGGGCCAGGGAGGCGGCGATGGCCGGCAGCGCGCTCTCGTCGCCGGCGAGCAGGTGCCAGTCGGCGTCGGCGTCGGGGGCGTACGCGCCGCCGGGGCCGAGGAAGGGCACCTCGTCGCCCGGGCGGGCCTGTGCCGCCCACGGCCCGGCGAGGCCGGTGTCGCCGTGCACCACGAAGTCGACGGCCATCTCCCGCGCGTCCGGGTCCCAGCTGCGCACCGTGTACGTACGCGTCCTGGGCCACTGGTCGCGGGGGAAGGCGGCGCGGATCTCCGCGATGTCCAGCGGCTGCGGGTAGTCCACGCCGGGGACCGGGAAGACCAGCTTGATGTAGTGGTCGGTGTAGTCACCCGCCGAGAATTCCGCCAGGCCGTCGCCGCCCAGCACCACCCGCACCATGTGCGGCGTGAGCTGTTCGGTGCGCAGTACCTGCGCGTGAAGGAGTTTGGGCTTCTTGCGGGCCGGACGCTCTGTTGCCACGACGTTCTCCCCTGACACGATCATTGTTAGGTATACCTAACCTAACAGCTCAACCGTGCAGCGTCGTGAGAACCCTCTGCAATGAGCCACCAAGTCCCCATTGCTCCGCAAGTGCCGCAAGTCGTTCCGGATCGGCGGGCTCGCCGGGCAGCGCCGGGTCCACGTCCGGCAGCGGCACGTCCGTGGCGACGCGGACCACCTTCGGTGCCACCTCGACGTACGGGCGCGCCTCGGCCAGCCGCTTGCGCTGCGAGGGGGTGAGCTTGGCGGCCGGGTCGTCGACGGCGGCCATGATCCCGGCCAGGTCCCCGTAGGCGGCCAGCAGTTTCGCCGCGGTCTTCTCGCCGATGCCCGGCACGCCCGGCAGCCCGTCGCTGGGGTCACCGCGCAGCAGCGCCAGGTCCGCGTAGCCGCGGCCGTCCACGCCGTACTTCTCGCGCAGCAGTGCCTCGTCCGTCATCTGGAGGGTGCCGACGCCCTTGAGCGGATAGAGGACGCGGATGCCGCGCCGGTCGTCGGCCAGCTGGAACAGGTCGCGGTCGCCGGTGACGATGTCCACCGGGCCCGCGGCGCGCGCGGTGAGCGTGCCGATGACGTCGTCCGCCTCGTACCCCGCCGCGCCGGCCCGCGCGATGCCGATCGCGTCGAGCACCTCCTCGATCACCGGGACCTGCGGGGAGAGGGTGTCCGGAATCTCCTCCTCGTCCGGCTCCGGCGAGCCGGCCGGGGCTTCCTCGGCGACCCGGTGCGCCTTGTAGGAGGGGATGAGGTCGACCCGCCACTGCGGACGCCAGTCGAAGTCCATGCAGGCCACCAGGTCGTCGGGCCGGTGGTCCTGGACGAGCCTGGCGATGAAGTCGAGCAGTCCGCGCACCGCGTTGACCGGGGTGCCGTCCGGGGCCCTGACCGATTCCGGCACGCCGAAGTAGGCCCGGAAATAGAGGGAGGCGGTGTCGAGGAGCATCAGGCGTCGGGTCACACCCCGAATGATGCCGCACCCCGTGGTGCGGCGCCGGGCGCGGGCCGGTGCGGTTGTGAGGGATGTCACTGACGTGTTTGCGCTCGGCGAAAGGGGGCAGGCGCGCGGCCGGAGCGGACCGGTGGAAATTCAACATTTCCACCGGTTAACGGCGGGCCCGACCCGCGCCGCGCCACGACCTGCCAACGGGGGAGACGGGTCGTACTTCGGTTAATTCGAGAGGTGTATGTGGCCAGGCTGCAAGCCGAACACGTGTACAAAGTGTTCGGGAGACGACCCGAGGACGCGGTACGACGGCTCGAAGGCGGCGCCGGCCGCGACGAGTTGCGGGCCGACGGCACGACCGCCGCGGTGATCGACGCGTCGTTCTCCGTGGACGAGGGCCAGATATTCGTCGTCATGGGTCTGTCCGGATCCGGCAAGTCCACGCTGCTGCGAACCCTCAACGGGCTGCTGGAGCCGACTTCCGGGAGCGTCCGGTTCGACGGCCAGGACCTGACCTCGCTGAGCGCCAGGGAACTGCGCAAGGTCCGCTCCGAAAAGATCTCCATGGTCTTCCAGCACTTCGCGCTCTTCCCGCACCGCAGTGTGCTGGAGAACGCGGCGTACGGGCTGGAGGTGCAGGGCGTACCGCGCGCGGAACGCGAGAAGCGCGCCACCGAGGCACTGCACCTCGCGGGCCTCAAGGGCTGGGAGAAGTCCTGGCCTGACGAGCTGTCCGGCGGCATGCAGCAGCGCGTCGGGCTGGCCCGCGCGCTGGCCACCGACGCCGACCTGCTGCTGATGGACGAGTCCTTCAGCGCGCTGGACCCGCTGATCCGCCGCGACATGCAGGACCAGCTCCTGGAACTCCAGAAGACGCTGAAGAAGACCATCGTCTTCATCACCCACGACCTGAACGAGGCGATGCGCCTCGGCGACCGGATCGCCGTCATGCGCGACGGCCGGATCGTGCAGACCGGCAGCGCCGAGGACATCCTCCTCACCCCCGCCAACGACTACGTCGCCTCCTTCATCCAGGACGTCGACCGCTCCCGGGTGCTCACCGCGGGCGCCGTCATGGTCGACGCGGACGAGGTGCTGGGCGGCACGGCGGAGGACGGTACGGAGCTGCGTACGGCCGCCGACCTGCTGGCCGCGGCGCCCGCCACGGTCCACCGGGACACGCCGGTCGCGGAGCTGTTCGGGCCGTGCTCGACCGGCTCCGTGCCGGTCGCGGTGACCGGCGCGGACGGCGAGCTGGTCGGCGCGGTGCCCGCGCAGCGGCTGCTGTCCGTGCTCGGCGACGGCGGGTCCGCCGGGGGCCGGGAGGCGAAGGCGGCCGGGGCGCCGGCTCCGGAGGAAGCAGCCGTCCGGGATTCCGGCGGTGCCGCCGGGGACGGGCCGCGAGGCGAAGCGGGCGGCAAGCCCGAGAGCAAGGTGACCGCCGGTGCCTAGGATCAACGTCGGTTCCTGGGCCGACACCTGCGTCGAGTGGCTGCGCCACCACCTCACCTGGCTCTTCGACTTCGTCTCGCACGTCCTGACGGACATGTACAACGGCATAGAGGCGGTCCTGACCGCCCCGCAGCCGTTCCTGCTGATGGGCATTTTCGCGGTGCTCGCCTGGTGGCTGCGCGGCCTGCCGGCCGCCGTCCTCACCTTCGCGGGCTTCGCGCTGATCGACTCCGTCCGGCAGTGGGACGCCACCATGCAGTCCCTGTCGCTGGTGCTCGTCGCCTGCATCATCACCATCGTCGTGGCGGTGCCGCTGGGCATCTGGGCGGCCCGCAACCGCGCCGTCGGCGGCGCGCTGCGCCCGGTCCTGGACCTGATGCAGACGATGCCGGCGATGGTCTACCTGATCCCCGGCATCCTCTTCTTCGGCATCGGCGTGATGCCCGGCATGGTGGCGACCGTCATCTTCTCGATGCCGCCGGCCGTGCGCATGACCGAGCTGGGCATCCGCCAGGTCGACGGCGAACTGGTCGAGGCGGCGGAGGCGTTCGGTACGCACCCGCGCCGCACCCTCTTCCGCGTGCAGCTGCCGCTGGCGCTGCCCACGATCATGGCCGGTATCAACCAGGTCATCATGCTGGCGCTGTCCATGGTCGTCATCGCCGGCATGGTCGGCGCCGAGGGCCTGGGCTCGTCGGTCTACAACGCGGTCAGCTCCGTGAACGTGGCCCTCGGTTTCGAGGCCGGTCTCGCCGTCGTCATCCTCGCCATGTACCTGGACCGGATGACCGGCGCCCTCAACGAGCGGGTCTCGCCGCTGGGCCGCCGCGCGCTGGCCAAGGCGCAGGCGGCGCTGGGCGGCGCGAAGTTCCTGTACTGGAAGCCCGGCACGTCCGTGGCGATGGTCGGCGTGGTCGTGCTCGCGCTGGTCGCGGGCGGCCTGAACGTCTTCGGCAAGGAAGGCACCAAGACCGACGGCGGCGGCCGCCCGATCACCCTCGGGTACGTCAACTGGGACGAGGGCAAGGCCACCACGTACCTGTGGAAGGAGATCCTCGAACAGCGCGGCTTCAAGCCGAAGGCGCAGGCCCTGGAGGCCGGCGCGCTGTTCACCGGGCAGGCCCGCGGCGACATCGACGTGCAGACCAACGCCTGGCTGCCCACCACGCACGCCGAGTACTACAAGAAGTACCAGGACAAGCTGGAGGACCTCGGCGCCTGGTACGACAAGACCTCGCTGGAGATCGCGGTCCCGTCGTACATGAAGGACGTCAAGACCCTCGACGACCTCAAGGGCAGGGCGGGCGAGTTCGGCGGCAAGATCACCGGCATCGAGCCGGGCGCCGGCGAGATGAAGATCCTCAAGGACAAGGTCCTGAAGGACTACGGCCTGGAGGGCGAGTACAAGGTCGCCGAGTCCAGCACCGCGTCCATGCTCACCGAGCTGGACCGCGCGTACGCGGCGAAGAAGCCGATCGCCGTCACGCTGTGGTCGCCGCACTGGGCGTACGACAAGTACGACCTCACCAAGCTCGAAGACCCCAAGAGCTCCTTCGGCTCCGGTGACGGCCTGCACCTGCTGGGCCGCAAGGGCTTCGCCAAGGACGAGCCCGAGGTCGCCCGGTGGATGAAGAACTTCCACCTGGACGAGAAGCAGCTCACCAGCCTGGAGAACGAGGTCAAGAGCGCCGGCGAGGGCCACGAGCAGGACGGCGTGCGCAGCTGGCTGAAGAAGAACCCGGGCCTGGTGGACAAGTTCGCCCCCTCCGCGAACGCCACGTACGCCAAGGGCAAGGACGCGGGCGCCGCGCCGAACATCGGCTACCCGGCGTGGGACGAGGGCATCGCCACCACGTACCTGTGGAAGAACGTCCTGGAGAAGCGCGGCTACAAGCCGGACATCCGCAACCTGGACGTCGGCCCGATGTGGACCGGCCTGTCCAGCGGGCAGATCGACGTCGAGTTCGACGCCTGGCTGCCGGTCGCGCAGAAGCAGTACTGGGACCAGTACAAGAACGACCTCGTCGACCTCGGCGCGTGGTACGACAAGACGTCGCTGGAGATCGCGGTGCCGTCCTACGTCAAGGGCGTCAAGACGCTGGACGACCTGCGCGAGCACCGGGACGAGTTCCAGGGCAAGATCATCGGTATCGAGCCGGGCACCGGCGAGATGAAGCGCCTGAAGGACACCGTCGCACCCGCGTACGGCCTGGAGGACTTCCAGGTCACCGAGGCCGGCACCAGCTCCATGCTGGCCGAGCTGGACCGCGCCTACGCCAAGAAGGAGCCGGTCGCGGTCGTGCTCTGGTCGCCGCACTGGGCGTACAGCAAGTACGACCTGACCAAGCTGGCCGACCCGCGGCACACCTGGGGCGACAACAACCAGATCAAGTCGCTGGGCCACCAGAGCTTCCCGGAGAAGTTCCCGGAGTTCGACGGCTGGCTGAAGAACTGGAAGATGTCACCCGAGGAGCTGGGCAGCCTGGAGAAGGAGATCCAGGACGCCGGCAAGGGCCACGAGAACGACGGCGTCGAGAAGTGGATCGAAGCCCACCCGGGCATCGTCGACAAGATGGCGCCGGTGAAGTGAGGCGCCGAACACACCGCAAGTGAGGCGCCGAACGCACCGCACGGGCCCCGCCCCCGGCTGTACGGCCGGGGACGGGGCTTTGTGCGTCGGGCGCGGCCCCGCCCGCGTACGGTGGGGTGATGACGACCGGTCAGCGCCGCGCCCCGCGTGTGGTCTCCCTCGTGCCCTCGCTCACCGAGGCCGTGGCCGCCACCGCGCCCGAACTGCTCGTCGGCGCGACCGACTGGTGCAGCCACCCCGCCGGACTGGACGTCCCGCGCCTCGGCGGCACGAAGAACCCGGACACCGCCCGCATCGCCGCCCTCGCGCCCGACCTCGTCCTCGCCAACGAGGAGGAGAACCGGGCCCCCGACCTCGGCGCGCTGCGGGCCGCCGGTCTGGACGTCATGGTCACCGAGATCCGCAACCTGGACCAGGCGCTGCGCGAACTGGACCGGGTGCTGGTGCGCGGCTGCCGGCTGCCCAGGCCCGGCTGGCTGGACGACGCGGCGGACGCCTGGCGGGACGTACGGGCCGGGACGGCGGACGCGCGCGGCGCGGTGGTGCCGATCTGGCGGCGGCCCTGGATGGTGCTGGGCCGGGACACGTTCGCGGGCGACCTGCTCGCCCGTCTGGGTGTGACGAACCTGTACGCGGACCACGCCGACCGGTACCCGCGCATCCCGGTCGACGAGCTGAACGGGCGCGGCGCCGACTTGGTGGTGCTGCCGGACGAGCCGTACCGCTTCACGGCGGACGACGGCCCCGAGGCGTTCCCGGGGCTGCCGTCCGCGCTGGTCAGCGGGCGCCATCTGACCTGGTACGGGCCGTCGTTGGCCGAGGCGCCCGGGGTGCTCAGGGCCGCGCTGGACGCGGCGCGCTGACCGCCGCCACCGGCTTCTCCCGCGGCGGCGCCAGAAGCTGACCGCGCGCCAGGCCCAGGGCGGTGCGCACGCCCGCCACCAGCCACGCCGCCACCAGGACGGCGAACAGCCCCACCGCGAGCCAGGTGTAGGCCGTCAGCCCCGTGTGCCGGGCCAGGCCCGCGGCGCCCGTCACGCACGTGCCGACCGGGAAGGTGAACCCCCACCAGGTCATCGAGAACGTCATCCCGGCCCGGAAGGCCCGTACGACCAGCGCCGTCGCCAGCGCCAGCCACAGCAGCGCGAAGCCCGTCACCGGCACGCCGTACAGCAGCGCGAAGCCGCTCATGGCCTGCGCGTACCCGGCGCCCACCGTGCCGGGCGCGGCGTCGGCGAGGTTGTTCACGGCGGTCGTGGACTGGCCGAGCGGCCCCAGGACGAGGAACAGCGTCGGGGTCAGCGCGAGCGGCAGCGGGCCGTGGTGGATCAGCCGGGCCAGGACCAGCGGCAGCACCAGCAGGGTGGCCAGCAGCGACATCCCGAACAGCGCGTAGCAGGCGAGCAGCATCGCCTCCCGCCACTGCCCGGCCGGCAGGTGCGGCACCAGGCCGGGCCCGAGCGCGGCCGACACCATCGGCGCGACCAGCGGCAGGATCCAGACGGGGGAGGCGGCGCCGGCCTCGATCCGGTGCCGGGCCACCATGAGGTACGGGACCGCCGTGGCCGCCGCGAGCCCGATCGCCGTACCGGCGCACCACAGGACCGCGTCGGCGGCGACGGCCGCCCGCTCGCCGAGCACGTCGGGGCCGACGGCGAGCGTCCCGCCGCCGACCGCCAGCAGCGCCATCGCCAGACAGCCGTAGAACGGCGCCACGGCGGGATCCAGGAGGTGCTGCCGCGCCTGGTCGCCGTGGCGCAGCCAGTGCGCGGTACGGGCGGCCAGCAGGACCGCCAGCAGGACGGCGGAGAGCGCCCAGACCGCGACGTACGCGCCGCGCAGGCCAGGGGAGTGCAGCGGCAGGGCGGCGCCGGCGTTGGCGACGATGGCGGTGCCCATGACGGCGGCGTACCAGTTGGGGCCGAGGTGGCGCAGCGCGGGGGGCGCGCCGGGGGAGCGGGTGGAGGTGCGGGGGCCGGAATCCGCCGGGGACTGCGTCAGGGTTGCCATGGTCCCAGAGTCGGCGGGGACGCCGCCGCCCACCAGGGGCCTCGTACCTATGGGGACATAAGGTGGGGTTATGGCCAGTGTGAACGAAGAGCGATCCGAGGCGGGTGCGGCCACCCCGCTCTCGCACCGCGTGCCCGACCTCGGCGCGCTGGAACTGCTGCTCGCCGTCGCCCGGCTCGGCAGTCTCGGCCGGGCGGCGCGCGAGCGGGGCATCAGCCAGCCCGCCGCGAGCAGCCGGCTCCGCTCGATGGAACAGCAGCTGGGCGTCGCCCTCGTCGAGCGCTCGCCGCGCGGCTCGCGGCTGACGGACGCGGGAGCGCTGGTCACGGACTGGGCGCGGCGGGTGGTGGAGGCCGCGGAGGCGTTCGACGCGGGCGCGCAGGCGCTGCGGGGGCAGCGCGACTCGCGGCTGCGGGTCGCCGCCAGCATGACCATCGCCGAGTACCTGCTGCCCGGCTGGCTGATCGCCCTGCGCGCCCAGCGCCCCGGCACCGCCGTGTCCCTGCTGGCCGGGAACTCCGCCGCGGTCGCCGGACGCCTCCTCGCGGGCGAGGCCGACCTCGGGTTCGTGGAGGGGCTGCACGTGCCCGCCGGACTCGACGGCGCGGTCGTCGGCCACGACCGGCTCGTGGTGGTCGCCGCGCCGTCCCACCCCTGGGCCCGGCGCCGTACGCAGCTGACGCCGGCCGAACTGGCCGCGACGCCGCTGATCCTGCGCGAACGCGGCTCCGGCACCCGCCAGGTCCTGGACGCGGCACTGGCCGGGCACGGGGGACTGGCGGCGCCGCTGCTGGAACTGGCCTCCACGACGGCGGTGAAGGCCGCGGCGGTCAGCGGCGCGGGCCCCTCGGTGCTGAGCGAACTGGCCGTGGGGGAGGAACTGGCGGCCCGGCGGCTGGTCGAGGTCCCCGTCCTCGGCACGCGCTTCGGCCGCGACCTGCGCGCCGTCTGGCCGGCGGGCCACCGCCCGGCGGGCCCGGCCCGCCACCTGCTGGGGCTGACCCGGGCCCTGCCGTGACCGCGGATCGGGTCAGCGGTCGGCCTGGTACGCCGCGTCCGCGGCGGTGGCCGTCCTGCCGTCGGGGGCGGTGTAGGTGAGTGTGCGGTCCCCTCTGATCTGGAAGACGTTGGTGGGCCGCTGACGGTTCTGGGGGTTGCAGACCGCGACCGGGACGGTGAAGACGGTCTGGTACCGCGACCCGTCGGGCATGGACACCCGCGTCACGAAGGTGACCACCCCCTTCTTGGCGGGATGGCTGCCGTTCGGCGCCTCGAAGAACCAGAATCCGTCCGCCGTCGCGGAGGAGTTCGTCGGCACGACCGTCATCGAGTTGCCCGCGTTGAACTGCACGGTCCGTACCTTGGTGCCGTCCTGGGTGTACGGCTTGGACAGCTCGAACGGTGCCCTCCCGCCCTCCTGCGGGGCCTGGATGAAGTCGTTTTCGCTGCCCGCACACTGCCTGGGGGCGGCCACGGCGGCGGAACCGTACTGGGTGAGGAAGCCGAGGGCCAGCACGGAGGACAACCCCACGGCGGCGGCGGACTTCAGGTGGCGTCGGTATGTCATGGCGGAACCCACTTCCGTCGGAAGGACAGCACGAGGCCGGGCTTTGCCGCGCACGGCGAAGCTCCGCGGCGTTGACGCAGGTCAGCGCCGGTGCAGCGAGCGTATCCAGGGTTCCGGCGGGGATGACATCGCCGAATCGTGTGGGTTTGCCGACGCAATTTGCAGCCATACGGGGGGCTTCTAGAAACCGCTTGCCGCCCTCACCAGCGCGTCCATCAGGCGGGTGTCGTCCCCGGCCTCCGGATGCCATTGGACGGACAGCACGAAGTGATCCGCCTCCGGGAGTTCCAGGGCCTCGATGGTGCCGTCCGCCGCGTAGGCCGAGGGCCGCAGGCCGCGGCCGAGGCGGTCCGCGGCCTGGTGGTGGTAGGTCGGCGCGGACACCGCCTCCGGCAGCAGCTCGGCGAGGAGGGTGCCCGGCTCCGGCTTGACCTCGTGGTGGCCGAAGACCCCGACGGGGCCCCGGTGGCCGTCGACATGCTGGACGAGCGTGCCGCCGAGGGCCACGTTCAGCAGCTGAAGGCCGCGGCAGACGCCGAGCAGCGGGAGCCGCGCGCGCAGCGCGGCGTCGATCAGGGCCAGCTCCCAGGCGTCCCGTTCGCGGGCCGGCGGGTCGGTACGGGGGTCCGCCTCGGCTCCGTACCGTGCGGGTTCGACGTCCGGGCCGCCCGCGATCACCAGCCCGTCCAGGCGCGCGACGACCGCCGCCGCGGTGCCGGGATCCCCGGGCGGCAGCAGGACGGCGAGGCCGCCGGAGCGCTGTACGAGGCGGTGGTAGCCGGCCGGGAGCACGGCGGCGGGCAGCGACCAGATGCCCCAGCGGGCTTCGTCGGTGAGGTAGGTGGTGACGCCGATGAGGGGGAGTGACTGGGCCACTGGGCCTCCGATGTGTGTGTAGGTGCGGGGTACCGCCTCCGGCGGCGGTGGTCAGTCGCGTCGCAGCTCCGCCTCGGCCGCCGCCAGCGCCGCGAACTCCTCCTCCGGCGCCGCCGCCACCAGCCGGTGCCGGGAGTAGAAGGCGAAGTAGGCCAGCGCGACGGCGTAGACACCGAGGGCGATGAACGCGGCCTCCTTGTCGACGAGGAACGTGGCCACCAGCGCGGCACAGGCGAGGACGAAGGCGGCGGACGAGGTCAGGACGCCGCCGGGGGTGCGGTACGGGCGGTGCAGCCGCGGTTCGCGGCGGCGCAGCACGAGGTGCGAGAGCGCCATCAGGGCGTAGGAGATCGTGGCGCCGAACACCGCGATGTTGAGCATGCGGGCGCCGTCGCCGGTCGCCGCGGCCAGCGCGAAGCCCAGCGCGCCGGGGACCAGCAGCCCCAGGTAGGGGGCCTTGCGGCGGTTGGTGAGGGAGAGGAAGCGGGGCAGGTAGCCGGCCCGGGAGAGGGCGAACAGCTGCCGGGAACCGGCGAAGATGAGGGAGAAGAAGGATGCCACCAGCCCGGCGAGGCCCGCGTAGTTGACGATGCGGGAGACGGTGGTGGGCTCGCCGCGCGGTTGCAGCGCCTGGACCAGCGGGTCGCCGGCGGACTGGAGGGCGGCGGAACCCCGGGCGCCGGTCGCGGCGACGAAGGTGACCAGGGCGAGCAGCAGCAGGATGCCCATCGCGGCGGCCATCGCCTTCGGCAGCGTACGGGCCGGGTCCCTGGCCTCCTCGGCGGCCAGCGGCACGCCCTCGACGCCGAGGAAGAACCACATGCCGAACGGGAACGCCGCCCAGATGCCGAGGACGCCGAACGGCAGCCAGGAATTGGCCCCGAACGCACCGGAGTCGACGGGAATGTCGTCCAGCGAGCCGACGTGGAAGTCGCTGAGCGCCCCGAACGCGAAGACGACGACCGCGGCGACCGCGACGGCGGTGACCACCAGGCTGAAGCGCAGCGCCTCGCCCACGCCCCACAGGTGGATGCCGGTGAAGACCGCGAAGCAGGCCAGGTAGACGGGCCAGCCGGAGGCCGGCCCGGGCAGGCCGAGGGACTCGGCGTAGTCGCCGATGAAGATGGCGATCGCGGCGGGCGCGAGCACGTACTCGATGAGGATGGCCGTGCCGGTCAGGAAACCGCCCCAGGTGCCCAGCGCGCGGCGGGCGAAGCCGTAGCCGCCGCCGGCCGTCGGCAGGACGGAGGCCAGTTCGGCGAGGGCGAAGACCAGGCAGGTGTACATCAGGCCCATGAGGACGGCGGCGATCGCCAGGCCGCCGAATCCGCCGTGCGCCAGACCGTTGTTCCAGCCGGAGAAGTCGCCGGAGACGACATAGGCGACGCCCAGGCCGGTGAGCAGGAGCGGGCCGGCGCTGCCGCTCCGCAGGGCGCGCCGCTCCAGGTACGCGTCGTGCGGTGCGGGGGTGCCGCCCGCGGTGGGGGAGGGCGGTGCGGTGCGGGGATCGGTGCTGTCGGCCATGAGCCGCTCCTGCCTCGCCGAGGGGGTGGGTGGGGGGAAGCGCATCAAAGGTTTGGCCGCACACCTTTGCGTCACCGTGCGGCCGAGCGCAAGCCCCCTGCGTAAAAGACTGGTTACGAAGGCGGCCCCGTCAAGAAGCCCCGCAGCAGGGCCGCGGTGCCGCGGCAGTGCTCGCGCATCACCTCGCGCGCGCCGTCCGCGTCGCCCTCCAGCACCGCCTCGACCAGGGCGGTGTGCTGCGCCTGCGAGTGCTCCAGGTTGCGGACCAGCAGCGGGATGCAGTCCAGCAACTCGTTGACGCCCGCGCGCACCGCGGCGTACTGCGCCGCCAGCGACGGCGAGCCGGACAGCTCCGCCAGCGTCAGGTGCAGCAGCGTGTCCCGCCGCCGGTAGTCCGCCAGCGGCGCGTCGTGGGTCGCCGCCAGCGCCTCGCGCAGCCGCCGCGCCTGCGCGTCGTCCAGCCCGTGCGCGGCACACAGCCCGGCGGCGCCCGCCTCCAGCACCTCGCGGAACCGCAGCGTGTCCTCGACGTCCACCTTCTCGACGCGGCGCCGCAGTTCCTCCTCGCCCGCGGTCTCCGGGCGCGGTCGTACGAACGTGCCGCCGTACCGGCCGCGCCGGCTCTCCACCAGGCCCTCGTCCTGGAGGACCTTGAGCACCTCGCGCAGCGTCACCCGGCTGATCTGCAGCCGCTCCGCCAACTCGCGCTCCGCGGGCAGCCGTTCGCCGCCCGGCACCAGGCCCAGCCGGACGATCTGGAGTATCTGCTCCAGCGCCTCCTCGAAGCCGTTGCCCGCCCGCACCGGCCGCAGCACGGGCGCCAGCCGGTCGGCGCCGCCCGCCCCCCGGCCGTCCGTCACGCCATCCCTCGTACCGTCCACCGAGCCCCCTTCCCAACCAATGGTTCGCGGCCCTACCTTATGACCTCCGGATGCAGCGACAGGAGGCACCACCGTGGCAGACCGCACGCCCCCGCTCTCCGTCGAGGAGCTGAGACGGCTCGTCGACGCCGGGAAGATCGACACTGTCGTCCTGGCCTTCACCGACATGCAAGGCCGGCTCACCGGCAAGCGGTTCGCCGCCCGGCACTTCCTCGACGAGGTGCTGGAGCACGGGACCGAGGGCTGCAACTACCTCCTGGCCGTGGACGTCGACGTCAACACCGTGCAGGGCTACGCGATGTCCTCCTGGGAGCGCGGCTACGGCGACTTCGCCCTGCACGGCGACACCGCCACCCTCCGCCGCACTCCGTGGAACCCCGGAACCGCCCTGCTCACCGCCGACCTCGCCTGGCACGACGGCTCGCCGGTCGCCGCCTCCCCGCGCCAGATCCTGCGCCGCCAGCTCGACCGGCTCGCCGAGCGGGGCTGGAGCGCGTACGCGGGCACCGAGCTGGAGTTCATCGTCTTCCGCGACACCTACGAGGACGCCTGGAACCGCGGCTACCGCGGCATGACCCCCGCCAACCAGTACAACACCGACTACTCCGTCCTCGGCACCGGACGCGTCGAGCCGCTGCTGCGCCGCATCCGCAACGAGATGGGCGCCGCCGGGATGACCGTGGAGTCCGCCAAGGGCGAGTGCAATCTCGGCCAGCACGAGATCGCCTTCCGCTACGACGAGGCGCTGACCACCTGCGACCAGCACTCCGTCTACAAGACCGGCGCCAAGGAGATCGCCGCCCAGGAGGGCATGGCGCTGACCTTCATGGCCAAGTACGACGAGCGCGAGGGCAACTCCTGCCACATCCACCTCTCGCTGCGCGACGAGGCCGGGCAGCCCGTGCTGGCCGACGACTCGGGCCCGTACGGCATGTCGCAGGTCATGCGCCACTTCCTGGCCGGACAGCTCGCCGCGCTGCGCGACTTCACGCTCTTCTACGCCCCCAACATCAACTCCTACAAGCGCTTCCGGGCCGGCTCCTTCGCCCCCACCGCCGTCGCCTGGGGGCCGGACAACCGCACCTGCGCGCTCCGCGTCATCGGCCACGGCCCCGGCCACCGCCTGGAGAACCGCCTGCCCGGCGGCGACGTCAACCCGTACCTCGCGGTCGCCGCCATGGTCGCCGCGGGCCTGTACGGCATCGAACACGAACTCGAACTCCCCGAGGCGTGTACGGGCAACGCCTACACCGGCGACGCCACCCACGTACCCGCCACCCTGCGCGAGGCCGCCGCCGCCTGGGAGGCGAGCCCCATCGCCCGCGAGGCGTTCGGCGACGAGGTCGTCGAGCACTACCTCCACATGGCCCGCGTCGAACAGGACGCGTACGACGCCGCCGTCACGGACTGGGAGCGCTTCCGCTCCTTCGAGCGCATGTAAGGAAAGCTGCGACGTGTTGCAAGAGCTGCGCATCATCAACCCGGCGACCGAGGAACTGGAAGCCGTCGTCCCCGTCACCACCCCCGCCGAGGTGGACGCCGCGGTCCGGCGGGCCGCCGCGGCGCAGGAGAAGTGGGCCGCGCTGCCGCCCGGCGACCGGGCGCGCGTACTGCGGCGGTTCGCCGAGGCCGTACGGGACAACGTCCCCGCGCTCGCCCGGCTCGAACTGGCCGAGGCCGGGCACCCCCTGGGCAACGCCGAGTGGGAGGCGAACAACGTCGCCGACCTGCTGCACTACGCCGCCGGGGGAGTGGAACGGCTGACCGGCCGGCAGATCCCCGTAGCCGGAGGCCTGAACATCACCCTTCAGGAGCCGCTGGGCGTCGTCGCCGTCATCGCGCCCTGGAACTTCCCGATGCCGATCGCCGCCTGGGGCACCGCCCCCGCGCTCGCCGCCGGCAACGCCGTCCTCCTCAAACCCGCCGAGACCACCCCGCTCACCGCCCTGCGCCTCGCCGGATACGCGCTGGAGGCGGGCCTGCCCGAGGGCCTGTTCCAGGTACTGCCCGGCGAGGGCGCGGTCACCGGCAACGCCCTGGTCGAGCACCCCGGCGTCGCCAAGGTCGTCTTCACCGGCTCCACCGCCACCGGCCGCGGCATCGCCGCCAAGTGCGCCGCGCAGACCAAGCGGCTCACCCTCGAACTCGGCGGCAAGAGCCCCAACATCGTCTTCGCCGACGCCGACATCGAACGCGCGGCGGCCGCGGCCCCCGGCTCCTTCCTCGACAACACCGGCCAGGACTGCTGCGCCCGCAGCCGCATCCTCGTCCAGCGCCCGGTCTACGACCGCTTCATGGAGCTGCTGGAGCCCGCCGTGAAGGCGTTCGTCGCGGGCGACCCGGCCGACCCGGCGACGCGGATGGGCCCGCTGATCTCCGCGGCCCAGCGCGAGCGCGTACGGTCCTACGTCTCCGAAGACGCGCCCGCCGCCATCCGCGGCGAGGCTCCCAAGGGCAAGGGCTTCTGGTACCCGGCCACCGTCCTGGAAGGCCGCCCGGACGACCGCACCGCCGTCGAGGAGATCTTCGGCCCGGTCGCCGTCGCGATCCCCTTCGAGGACGAGGCCGACGCGGTCCGCCTCGCCAACGCCACCGACTACGGCCTGTCCGGCTCCCTCTGGACCCGCGACGTGGGCCGCGCGCTGCGCGTGTCCGGCGCGGTCGCGGCAGGCAACCTCTCCGTCAACTCCCACAGCAGCGTCCGCTACTGGACCCCGTTCGGCGGCTACAAGCAGTCCGGCCTCGGCCGGGAGCTGGGCCCGGACGCGCTGGCCGCCTTCACCGAGACCAAGAACGTCTTCATCAGCACCGAGGAGAGCTAAGTGACCGACCAGACCCCCGCGGCCACCGGCGCCGGCGCGTCCCCCGTGTGCCGCCGCCTCGTCGGCCGCACCGCCGTCATCACCGGCGCCGGCAGCGGCATCGGCCTGGCCACCGCCCGCCGCCTGGCCTCCGAGGGCGCCGACGTGGTCTGCGCCGACATCGACGAGACGTCGGGCAAGGCCGCCGCCGAAGAGGTCGGCGGCACCTTCGTCCAGGTGGACGTGACCGACTCCGACCAGGTCGCGGCGCTGTTCAAGACCGCGTACGACACGTACGGATCGGTCGACGTGGCCTTCAACAACGCCGGTATCTCGCCCGCCGACGACGACTCGATCCTCACCACGGGGCTGGACGCCTGGAAGCGCGTCCAGGAGGTCAACCTCACCTCCGTCTACCTGTGCTGCAAGCACGCGCTGCCCTACATGCGGCGCCAGGGCAAGGGCTCGATCATCAACACGGCGTCCTTCGTGGCCGTGCTGGGTGCCGCCACCTCGCAGATCAGTTACACCGCGTCCAAGGGCGGCGTGCTGTCGATGTCCCGCGAGCTGGGCGTGCAGTTCGCCCGCGAGGGCATCCGGGTGAACGCGCTGTGCCCGGGTCCGGTGAACACCCCCCTGTTGAAGGAACTGTTCGCCAAGGACCCGGAGCGGGCCGCGCGCCGCCTGGTGCACGTTCCGGTCGGCCGGTTCGCCGAGCCGGAGGAGATCGCGGCCGCGGTCGCCTTCCTCGCCAGCGACGACTCCTCCTTCGTGAACGCTGCCGAGTTCCTGGTGGACGGAGGGATCGCAGGGGCGTACGTCACACCCGTGTAGGCCGCAGCCTTCTTCGCGGATACAGTCCGAAGATCACCCCGGGACCGGTGCCCCGGCGCGCCGGTCCCGGGGTTTTTCTGCCCGCAGGAACGTCACTGCCGACATTCCGCCCCAATCACCGGAGAACCATGCGCACCAGACACGCCCTCGCCCTGGGACTCGCCACCGCCGCGACCGTCACCACCCTCGCGGCCACCGGCCCCGCGGTCGCCGCGCCCGCGCACCCCGCGAAGGCCCCGGAGCGTACGAGCTGTCCGCAGCTCTCCAAGAACATCAAGTGGTACGGAGACAACCGCGCCAAGATCCAGCGCATGATCGACGAGCGCGGCAGCTGCTCACACCCGAAGCCGGGCCCCGAGGGCCGCCCCGTCGCCGCCTTCGACTGGGACAACACCGTCGTCAAGAACGACATCTCCGACGCCACCCTCGCCTGGTCGCTCCGGCACGACAAGATCCTGCGGCCCAAGAGCTGGAAGTCCACCAGCCCCTGGATGACCACCGCCGCCGACCGCGCCCTGACCAAGGCGTGCGGCACCTCCGTACCCGCCGGCCGACCGCTGCGCACCTCGAAGAACGCCGCCTGCGCCGACGAGATCATGGAGATCCGCGGCAAGGCCCGCACCATGGACGGCCAGGCCGCCTTCGCGGGCGAGTGGAACCACCGCCGCACCAAGCCCGAGTACGCCTGGATCCCGCAGCTGTTCGCCGGCCTGACCCCGGCCCAGGTCTCCTCGTACGCCCAGCAGGCCCGCACCGAGAACCTCGCCGCGCCCATCGGCGCGAAGCAGACCGTCGGCACCCACCAGCTGGCCGGCTACATCCGCTACTACGACCAGCAGAAGGACCTGATCCGCACCCTCAAGGCGGCCGGCTTCCAGGTCTACATCGTCTCCGCGTCCTCGGAGACCATCGCCGAGGCCTGGTCCGGCGGCGTCGGCGTCGACCGCGCGCACACCATCGGCGTCCGCAGCCTGGTGAAGAACGGCCGGTTCACCACCGGCATCCGCGGCTGCGGCGACGTCAAGGACGGCCACGGCGAGGTGCTGCCGTACATGGACGGCAAGCGCTGCCTGATCAACCAGGAGATCTTCAAGATCAAGGGCGCCGAGGCGTGGCGCTTCCAGGACCCCGCGCACCGCATCGCGCTCGGCGGCGGCGACGCCAACACCGACGTCACCTTCGTCAACGACGCGACCGGCGTGCACCTGGCCGTCAACCGCAACCAGCCGGAACTGATGTGCCGCGGCTACGACAACGCCGACGGCCGCTGGGTGGTCAACCCGATGTTCATCGAGCCGCTGCCGCAGAAGTCCGGTACGTACCCCTGCGCCACCACCGGCTACACCAACACCGACGGCGGCACCGGCCCGGTCCGCCGCCCCGACGGCACGGTCGTCCCCGACCAGCGGGACCGCGTCCACGCCTGACCGGCACGCGGGGAGGGCGGCCTACAGGAAGGTGCGGCCCTCCCCGCGGTACGTCGGCACCGTCGCCACCACCCGGTCGCCCTCGACCAGCTGCAGCTCCGCGAACCGCTCGCACATCTCACCGGCCTTCGCGTGCCGGAACCACACCTTGTCGCCCAGCCGCAGCCCGTCAGCGGCCGCCCCCAGCAGCGGCGTCTGCACCTCGCCCGCCTCCTCCTGCGGGTCGTACCGCAGCCCCTCGGGCAGATACGGCACCGGCGACCGATCCCGTCCCGCCACGCCCGATGCCGGATAGCCACCGCCCAGCACCGTCACCACTCCACCCCCCGGCCGCCGCACCGCCGGCTGCGCGAACACCGCCGCCGGGCGGCCCGTGAACGACCGGTAGTTGTCGAACAGCCGCGGCACGTACAGCCCCGACCCGGCCGCCACCTCCGTCACCGCCGCCTCCGCGACCGTGTACTGCACGCTGCCCGTGCCGCCGCCGTTGACGAACTCCAGGTCCGGCGCCTCGGCCCGCACGGCCCGCACCACTTCCCACCGCCGCCGCGCCAGCTCCCGGCGCGCCGCGGCCTGTACCGCCCGTACGGCCCGCGACCGCAGCGGATGCCCGGCGACCGCGTCGCCCACACCCGCCACATGCCCCTCGTACGCCATCAGGCCCACCACCCGGAACCCCGGACGGCGCGTCACCGCGCGGGCCAGCGCGGCCACCTGCTCCGGCCGGCTCAGCGGCGACCGCCGCGCGCCGACCCGCACCCGCCCGCCCAGCGGCCGGAAGGCGGTGTCCCACTCCAGGCACACCCGCACCTCCTCGCCGCCCCCCGCCGGACGTGCCGCGTCGATCAGCTCCAACTGCGCCACGTCGTCGACCACGACGGCCACCGCCGCCGCCAGCTTCGGATCGGCGGCCAGCTCCGCGAAGCCCGCCCGGTCCGCCGACGGATAGGCCAGCAGCACGTCCTCGAACCCCGACCGGGCCAGCCACAGCGACTCGGCCAGCGTGTAGCTCATCACCCCGGCGAAGCCGTCCCGCGCCAGCGCCCGCTCCAGCAAGGCCCGGCACCTGACCGACTTGCTCGCCACCCGCACCGGCTTGCCCTGCGCCCGCCGCACCAGATCGGCGGCGTTGGCGTCGAACGCCCCGAGGTCCACGACGGCCAGCGGCGCGTCGAGATGGGCGGTGGCCCGGTCGAAACGGGCCCGGTCACCGGCTGCGTCGCACGAGTACGGGGACATGGCCGCAGCCTGCCAGAAGGCCCTACAGGTGGGTAGGGGGTGAGAACGCGACAGACCGGACGCGGGGCGGCCCCGGTACGGCGGCGAGTTGGAGCACCGGCGGCGGCAGCCCGTAGAGTGGCGGACGCCGCAACCAGCAGGTCAGCGGCGTGATGTCCGGATACGAACCACCCTGCCCCGATTGCTGGTCGGGCCGGGGAACACAGGCGCGAGGGGGAGCGCGGGTGAGCACCGAAGCCGATTACGCCGACGCGCATCGCCTTCCTCCCGTCCCGCCCCAGCCGCCCGTGCCGGCGCCCCCCGCCGAGGACCCGCACACCGCCGTCCTGCGCCCCGTGCCGCCGGAACGCCCCGCGAAGCCGGGCCTCGGACCGTTGCCGCCCGCGACACCGCCCGCCCCGCGCGCGGCAGGCAACCCGTCCCCGGCGAACATCCCGCCCCGCCCCGCCCACACACCGGGCACCATCCCGGCAGCGCCCCCCGCCGCCCCGCCGCGTACGGACCAGGCGCCCACGCCCCCGTCCGTCCCGCCCCGGGCCCCGGCGGACCGTTCCGCCACGCCCCGCGACACCGCGGCCTTCCACCTCGCCAACAGCGAAGCGCTCTGGAACGGCCCCGGCGACGCGCGTACGGGCAGTGCCGCCGCCGCGCCACCGCGCCCCACCCGGCCGCCGGCGGCGCCGCCCGCCGACACCCTCCGGCCGCTCACCGGCCCGCCCGTACCGCCGGCCGCTGCTTCGCACCGCCCCGTGCGGCGCGGCGTGCTCGCCGCCGCCGGGCTGGTGCTCGGCCTCGGCCTCGTCGTGGGCGCCGCCGCCGGCAGCTGGCTCGCCGGCGACGCCGACGGCAGCCCCGCCGCCGAGGCCGTCTTCGCCCAGGGCCGCGAGGTGTGGCACAGCACCCCCGTCGACACCCTCTTCCCCCGTACCCTCAACGGCCTCGGCACCGGCCCCGGCGGCGCGGACCGCACCTGGACCCGCATCGCCGTCGCGCCCGACAGCGGCTGCGCCGGCGCGTTCGACCCCCTGCTGGCCAAGGCACTCGCCCCGGTGGGCTGTGAACGCCTCGTACGCGCCACCTACGTCGACGCCACCCGCACCAACGTCGTCACCGCCGGCGCCGTCACCACCAAGGCCGACCACTCCGCGATGCAGGACCTCCGCCGCCGCTTCGCCGCCGAGCACCTCGACACCCGTACGGACCTGATGCCCCGCCCGCACGCCGCCAAGGACACCCCCGCCGCGAAGTTCGGCCCCGCGCAACGCGCCAGCTGGAGCATCAAGGTCCTCGGTGACCTGCCCGTCGTCGTCTACGCGGTCTCCGGCTTCGCCGACGGCCGCCCCGTCACCGACCCGCAGCCCGCCGCCGAGGCCACCCGCGGCGGCGCCACCACCGCCCCCGCCGAATCCGGGCTCGGCCACGACGCCAAGGCCGTCACCGACCGGACCGAGCAGGCCTTCCGCAAGCAGGCCGCCAAGGCCACCACGGAGCCGAAATGACCAGGCCCCTGCTGCGCGCCGCGGGCGTCGCGCTGTCCGCAGCCGCGCTGACCGTGCTGCCCGCCCTGCCCGCCCACGCCGACGGCATACGTGCCCAGGAATGGGCGCTGAAGGCCCTGCACGCCCAGGACGCCTGGGAGACGACCAAGGGCGACGGCATCACCGTCGCCGTCCTGGACACCGGCGTCGACGCCGACCACCCCGACCTCCAGGGCCAGGTACTGCCCGACAACGACCTGGTCGGTTTCGGAGCGAGCCCGGGCGACAGCGCGTGGGCGGAGCACGGCACCGCCATGTCCGGCATCATCGCGGGCCACGGCCACGGCGCCGACCGGGCCGACGGCGTCGTCGGCGTGGCCCCCGAAGCCAAGATCCTCCCGGTCCGCGTCATCCTCGAAGACAGCGACCCGCAGCGCCGGCGCGCCCGTACGGAACGCGCCGGTGCCCTCGCGGACGGCATCCGCTGGGCCGCCGACCACGGCGCCGACGTGATCAACCTGTCCCTCGGCGACGACAGCAGCTCCGCGCACCCCGAGCCGCGCGAGGACGCCGCCATCCAGTACGCCCTGGGCAAGGGCATTCCCGTCATAGCCTCGGCCGGCAACGGCGGCAAGGACGGCGACCACGTCTCCTACCCCGCCGCCTACCCCGGCGTGATCGCCGTGACCGCCGTCGACCAGTGGGGCTCCCGCGCCAACTTCTCCACCCGCCGCTGGTACGCCACGGTCTGCGCGCCCGGCGTCGGCGTCGTCATCGCCAACCCGGACCGCAAGTACTACGAGGGCTGGGGCACCAGCGCCGCGTCCGCCTTCGTCTCCGGCGCGGTGGCACTCGTCCGCTCCGCCCACCCGGACCTCAGCCCCGCCCAGATCAAGAAGCTCCTCACCGACACCGCGCAGGACGCCCCGGAAGGCGGCCGCAACGACGAGCTGGGCGCCGGCATGGTCGACCCGGCCGCCGCGATCAAAGAGGGCGGCGCCCTGAAACCGACCCCCCAGAAGCCCGAAGCGGCCGCCTACGCAAAGCCCTACTTCGGCCAGGGCCCGACCGCCGCCACATCCGACGGCGACGACACCTGGCTCCCCTGGACGGCCACGGCAGCGGGCCTGGCCCTGATAGCCGCATCAGCAGCCTTCTGGCGCACCCGCCACCACTGACCACCAGCAAAGCGGCCCGGCACTCACCCTCGCACCCAGACCACCCATCCACCCGCCCTCCCCCCACCCGCGGAAGGTGGCGGGCCGGAGCGGCTTGCCGCGCAGGCCCGTCCCCGAACCCGACAGCCCCGCGCAGCGGCCACCGCCCGCCGCAGGCGCAACGGCGTCCGGCCCTACTCCGGGGCCCAAAGGGCCCTGCCGCTAGGCTCGAACCGTGCAGCCCAAGAACATCCCCACCTCCGATTTCTCCGACGACGACGGCTCCGCCGATCCCGAACTGGCGGCTGCCCTGGCGGCGTACGCCCAGGACCGCTCGGCGGAAGCCGAGACCCGGCTCCTGCCTCTGCTGAGCCGGGCCCGGCTCCTCGTCCCGGTCGTCGCCGTCCTCGGCGAGGTGGAGACCGGGCCGGACGGCCTGAAGCGGGAGAAGACCAGCGATATGGCGGTGCCGACGCTGCAGGCCCCCGACGGCCGCCGCGCGCTGCCCGCGTTCACGTCGATGGAGACGCTGCACCGCTGGCGCCCGGACGCCCGCCCGGTGGCCGTACCGCTCCGGCAGGCGCTGCTGGCCGCCGCGCACGAGAAGGCGGACACGGTCGTCATCGACCTGGCGGGCCCGGCCACGTACCAGCTCACCGGCGCCGCGCTGCGCGCCCTCGCCGAGGGCCGGGAGAGCGCCGACCCGCGCGACGACCGGACCGTCACCGACGCGCTGCGCGCCCTGCTGGCCGCCGAGCCGGCCGTGCTGACCGCCCGCCTGGACCCCTCGGCCGAGGCCGACGCGACCTTGGCCCTCGGGCTCGCCCCGGATGCCACGGCTGCCGCCGTCGCGCAGCGCCTCGCCCCGGCCCTGGCGGCCGACGAGACGCTGCGTTCCCGGCTCGTACGCGGCCTCGACCTGGCTCTGCTGCCGCCCGGCGCCGAATCCGGGGGAGAACCCTTCTACAAGCGCTGACCCCGGCGCCGGCCGCAAGCGGGCCCCCGCCGACAGGCGGAACCCCGTGACGGGGCTCACAATGCGAGGAGAGAGCAAGATCCGCGCGAGGAGGCCCCATGGAGACGACAACGGAGACCCGCACGGTCGTATCCGAATTCCTCGGCACGCTGCTCCTGGTGTTCTTCGCCGTCGGCTCCGCTGTGCTGGCCGGCGAGTACATCGGAACGTTCGGCATCGCCCTGGCATTCGGCTTCACCCTGTTGGCCCTGGCATACGCGCTCGGCCCGATCTCGGGCAGTCATCTCAACCCGGCGGTGACGCTCGGCATGCTGCTGGCCCGCCGCATCACCCCGCGGGCGGCGGCCGAGTACTGGATCGCCCAGTTGCTGGGCGGCATCGTCGGCGCCGCGCTGCTGTTCCTGGTCGCCAAGCAGGTGCCGGGCCTGAAGACGAGCGAGGCCTTCGGGTCGAACGGGTGGGGTGACCGGTCCGCCGTGCACATCAACCTGGGCGGCGCGTTCGTGGCCGAGATCGTGCTGACGTTCCTGCTGGTGTTCGTGGTGCTCGCCGTCACGCACAAGGTGGCGGTGGTCGGCTTCGACGGCCTGCCGATCGGCATGGCGCTGGCGGTCGTGCACCTCGTGGGCATTCCGCTCACGGGCACGTCGGTGAACCCGGCCCGCAGCATCGGCCCGGCCCTGTTCGCGGGCGGCGGCGCGCTGTCGCAGCTGTGGCTGTTCATCGTGGCGCCGCTGATCGGCGGCGCGCTGGCCGCGGTGGTGCACCAGATCACCCACCCGCCGCAGGAGCCCAAGCTGGTCGCGGACGAACGCGCCGCGACGTAGCCCCCGGGCCCGGCGGTGTACGGAAGGCCGTACGCCGCCGGGCCCGGCACGGGCTATCCGTACACCGGCCCCGTGAACTTCTCGCCCGGCCCCTGCCCCGGCTCGTCGGGGACGAGCGAGGCCTCGCGGAAGGCGAGCTGGAGGGACTTCAGCCCGTCCCGCAGCGGTGCCGCGTGGTAGGAGCCGATCTCGGTGGCGCTCGCCGTGACCAGCCCGGCCAGCGCCTGGATGAGCTTGCGCGCCTCGTCCAGGTCCTTGTGCTGGGCGCCCTCCTCGGCGAGCCCGAGGTTGACCGCCGCCGAGCTCATCAGGTGCACCGCGACCGTCGTGATCACCTCGACCGCCGGCACGTCCGCGATGTCGCGGGTCATGGCGTCGAAGTCGGGGCCGGCGGGGTTCGCGGGGCCTGCCGGGGACGCCGGTCCGGGCTGCTGCGGGGTCTGGTCACTCATCGTTGCGTACTTCACTTCCTGCTCAGGGGGACGGCTCAACCTTATGGCCGGGCCGCCGACGAGTGGGGCCCGCCCCTTGACTCGTGTATTCTGGGTATCCGACCGGCTGAGCATTCCTGTGCCCAGCCCACAAGTGGAGGCTCCGATCTCCCACCCGAACCGACCTCGCGGTCGGCGGGTCAACGGTCAGGCTGCGCCCCGCGATGACATCGCGGCGGTGCTCCCGATCCATTGAGGAGCCCCGCCTGTGTCCCGTCCGGGGCGTTTTTTGTGTTCCGGCGCGGTTGGTCACATCGAAACAGACGTTACGCGGCAGTCCGCCAGGCCGTCGCGTGGTGCTACCGAGGAGGATCCATCAGCGCCGAGCCCCGCATCAACGACCGGATTCGCGTCCCTGAGGTGCGACTCGTCGGTCCCAGTGGCGAGCAGGTCGGCATTGTGCCGCTTGCCAAAGCCCTGGAGCTTGCGCAGGAGTACGACCTCGACCTGGTCGAGGTGGCGGCGAACGCCCGTCCGCCGGTCTGCAAGCTCATGGACTACGGAAAGTTCAAGTACGAGTCGGCCATGAAGGCCCGTGAGGCGCGCAAGAACCAGGCGCACACGGTCATCAAGGAGATGAAGCTCCGGCCGAAGATCGACCCGCACGACTACGACACCAAAAAGGGTCACGTCGTCCGGTTCCTCAAGCAGGGTGACAAGGTCAAGATCACGATCATGTTCCGTGGTCGCGAGCAGTCCCGCCCCGAGCTGGGCTTCCGACTGCTGCAGCGCCTCGCGGAGGATGTCCAGGACCTGGGGTTCATCGAGTCGAACCCCAAGCAGGACGGCCGCAACATGATCATGGTCCTCGGTCCGCACAAGAAGAAGACCGAGGCGATGGCCGAGGCCCGCGAGGCGCAGGCCGCCCGCAAGGCGGAGCGCCAGGGTTCTGCTCCCGAGCAGGACGTCGAGGAGCCCGCCGAGGCGTGATCCAGGGCGCGAGCCCCGGAGCACGCCGGGGTGATCGCCCCGGATTCCAACCGATACATCTGACGCCCCCGGGCGCCGGCCCCCGGGCCGGTGGGGGCGCCATCCAAGAGGAGAGAACGGCGCATGCCGAAGAACAAGACGCACAGCGGTGCCAGCAAGCGCTTCAAGGTCACCGGCTCCGGCAAGGTGATGCGCGAGCGCGCCGGCAAGCGCCACCTGCTCGAGCACAAGTCGTCCCGCGTGACGCGTCGCCTCACCGGCAACGCCGAGATGGCCCCGGGCGACGCCGCGAAGATCAAGAAGCTTCTCGGCAAGTAAGTCCTGGCCGCCGCGCCCCGCGGCGCGGCACAGGACCTGGACCGGGACCCAATCGATTCGGGCCGTGTGACGACAACCACGGCCCCGCTACAAGGAGTTAACAAGTGGCACGCGTCAAGCGGGCAGTCAACGCCCACAAGAAGCGCCGGGCGATCCTCGAGCAGGCCAGCGGCTACCGCGGCCAGCGTTCTCGCCTCTACCGCAAGGCGAAGGAGCAGGTCACCCACTCCCTCGTCTACAACTACAACGACCGCAAGAAGCGCAAGGGCGACTTCCGTCAGCTGTGGATCCAGCGCATCAACGCCGCTGCCCGCGCCAACGGCATGACGTACAACCGCCTCATCCAGGGTCTGAAGGCCGCCAACATCGAGGTGGACCGCAAGATGCTGGCCGAGCTGGCGGTCAACGACTCCAACGCGTTCGCCGCGCTGGTCGAGGTGGCCCAGAAGGCGCTGCCGAGCGACGTCAACGCCCCGAAGGCCGCCTGAAGCACGGCCTGAGGCACGTTTGTCACGGACCCGCAGGCCCCGGCCTGCGGGTCCGCCGCTGTTTGCACGACCGTCGAGACCCGAAGAAGCGAGCCGCCGCCCATGGGCACCCCCGAGTTGATCTCCCCGCGTTCCGCGCGCGTCGCCGCCGCCCGGCGGCTGGCCCGCCGCAACTTCCGCGGCAAGGAACGCCGGTTCATCGCCGAGGGCCCGCAGGCCGTACGCGAAGCCGTCGAGCACCGCCGCGGCGGCGAGCGCACCCTCGTCGAGCTGTTCGCCACTCCCGAGGCCGCCGAGCGGCACGCCCAGATCGTCGACGCGGTACGGGCGGCCGGCGTGCCGGTCCACCTCGCCGCCGACACGACCATCGCCGACCTCTCCCAGACCGTCACCCCGCAGGGCCTGGTCGGCGTCTGCCGGTTCCTGGACTCGCCCTTCGAGGAGATCCTGGCCGCCCGACCGAAGCTGGTCGCGGTGCTCGCCAACGTCCGCGACCCCGGCAACGCCGGTACGGTGCTGCGCTGCGCGGACGCCGCGGGCGCCGACGCGGTCGTGCTCACCGACGCCTCCGTGGACCTCTACAACCCCAAGTCGGTACGCGCCTCGGTCGGCTCGCTCTTCCACCTCCCGGTCGCCGTCGGCGTACCGGTCGAGCAGGTGGTCGGCGGGCTGCGCGGCGCCGGGGTGCGCATCCTGGCGGCGGACGGCGCGGGCGCCGACGACCTGGACGCGGAGCTGGACGCGGGCAGCATGAGCGGCCCGACGGCCTGGGTGTTCGGCAACGAGGCATGGGGACTCCCCGAGGAGACCCGCGCGCTGGCCGACGCGGTGGTGCGCGTCCCCATCCACGGCAAGGCCGAGAGCCTCAACCTGGCCACCGCGGCGGCCGTCTGCCTGTACGCCTCGGCCCGCGCCCAGCGCACCGCCGGAGGGTGCCGCTCCGCCTGCCGCGACTAGTAGGGTTGCGTGCCCGGGGGCCGGAAGGGGGTAGCGGGGATGGGTACGAGGACGTCCGGTACGGCGGTCGCCGCCGAGACCTGCCCGGACGGAGGTTCCACGCCCCCCGGAGCCGGCTTCGCGGGCGCCGGGCTCGACCCGGACGACCTGCCCGACGGCCTGGTCGTGGCCGACGAGAACGGCCGGGTCGTCTGCTTCAACGCCGCCGCCGCCCGCATCACCGCCATCGACCCGCGCGACGCGCTGGGCCGCCCGCTGGAGAAGGCGCTGCCGCTCCAGGACATCGAGGGCCGCCGCTGGTGGCAGCTGACCGACCCGTACGGCGGGCTGGCGATCCGCAACGGCCAGCCGGAGCGCAACCTGCTGCTCGGCGGCCGCGAGGTGCTGGTCTCCGCGCGCTACGTCCGCACCTGCCCCACCGGCCCCGTACGGCGCCTGGTCGTCGCGCTGCGCGGCACCGAGGCGCGCCGCCGCACCGAGCTGAGCCACGCCGAGCTGATCGCCACCGTCGCCCACGAGCTGCGCTCGCCGCTCACGTCGGTGAAGGGCTTCACCGCCACCCTGCTGCAGAAGTGGGAGCGCTTCACCGACGACCAGAAGCGGCTGATGCTGGAGACCGTGGACGCGGACGCCAACCGCGTCACCCGGCTCATCGCCGAACTGCTGGACATCTCCCGGATCGACTCGGGGCGCCTGGAGGTGCGCCGGCAGCGGGTGGACATGGTCTCCGCCGTACGCCGGCACGTACAGGCGCAGACGACGGCGGGGCAGCAGCCCGACCGCTTCCTGATCCGGATGGTGGAGCCGCTGCCCGACCTGTGGGCCGATCCGGACAAGGTCGACCAGGTTCTGGGCAACCTCCTGGAAAATGCGGTGCGGCACGGTGAGGGAACCGTCACCATCGAAGTGGGGCCGGCATCGGTCTCCGCAGCGGAAGGGACGAGCGTCACCGTGAGCGACGAGGGCCCCGGCATCCCGGAGGAGTCGATGAGCCGCGTCTTCACCCGCTTCTGGCGGGGCAGCAAGCGCGGCGGCACCGGCCTGGGCCTGTACATCGTCAAGGGCATCGTCGAGGCCCACGGCGGCACCATCACGGTCGGCCGCGCGCCCGCCGGCGGCGCCCGTTTCCGATTTAGCCTGCCCGTCGGGACGCCGGCCTTCATGGCCTGAGCGGCGCCCGGCGGGCTCCTCCCTCCCGGGGCTCGGATGAGGCGCGGCCGCCGTGCCCCGTAGACTGCGTCTTTGGCACCTTTGGCACTTTCAGACGTCGGGGGCACGCCGCGCGCCAAGCCCATCGGAAGCACGGGAAGAGATGTCCGCACCCAATAAGTCGTACGACCCGGTCGAGGTCGAGGCCCTGAAACCGGAAGAGATCGCCCGCATGCGGGACGAGGCGCTCGCCGCCATCGCCGCCGCCGGCGATCTCCAGGCGCTCCACGAGGTGAAGGTCGCGCAGACCGGCGGCACGTCGCCGCTGGCGCTGGCCAACCGCGAGATCGGCGCGCTGCCGCCGCAGGCCAAGGCCGAGGCGGGCAAGCGCGTCGGCCAGGCCCGCGGCCAGGTGAGCCAGGCGCTCAAGGCCCGCCAGGAAGAGCTGGAGGCGGAGCGGGACGCCCGGGTGCTGGTCGAGGAGGCGGTGGACGTCACGCTGCCGCACGACCGCGCCCTGGCCGGTGCCCGGCACCCGCTCACCACCCTGTCCGAGCGGATCGAGGACGTCTTCGTGGCCATGGGCTACGAGGTGGCCGAGGGCCCCGAGGTCGAGTCGGAGTGGCTGAACTTCGACGCCCTGAACCTCTCGCCCGACCACCCGGCCCGCACCACGCACGACACGTTCTTCGTCGAGAACGCCGCGACGGAGTCGGACCAGTCCGGCGTGGTGCTGCGCACCCACACCTCGCCCGTGCAGATCCGCTCCATGCTCGACCGCGAGCCGCCGCTGTACGTGATCTGCCCCGGCCGCGTCTACCGCACCGACGAGCTGGACGCCACCCACACCCCGGTGTTCACGCAGGTCGAGCTGCTGGCCATCGACGAGGGCCTGACCATGGCGGACCTCAAGGGCACCCTGGACCACATGGTCAAGGCGCTCTTCGGCGAGGGCATGCAGACCCGGCTGCGGCCGAACTACTTCCCGTTCACCGAGCCGTCCGCCGAGATGGACATGGTCTGCTACGTCTGCCGCGGCGCCTCCGTCGGCGACCCGGACCGCCCGTGCCGCACCTGCTCCAGCGAGGGCTGGATCGAGCTGGGCGGCTGCGGCATGGTCAACCCGCGGGTGCTGACGGCCTGCGGCGTCGACCCGGAGAAGTACAGCGGCTTCGCCTTCGGGTTCGGCATCGAGCGGATGCTGATGTTCCGCCACAACGTCGAGGACATGCGAGACATGGTCGAGGGTGACGTCCGGTTCACCCGGCCTTTCGGGATGGAGATCTGATGCGGGTCCCGCTTTCTTGGCTGCGGGAATACGTCGACCTGCCGGACGGCGAGTCCGGCCGGGACGTACAGGCCAAACTCGTCGCCACCGGTCTGGAGGTCGAGACCGTCGAGCAGCTGGGCGCCGGTCTCAAGGGCCCCCTGGTCGTCGGCAAGGTCCTGACCATCGAGGAGTTGGAGGGCTTCAAGAAGCCGATCCGCTTCTGCACGGTCGACGTCGGCCAGGCCAACGGCACCGGCGAGCCGCAGGAGATCGTCTGCGGCGCGCACAACTTCGCGGTCGGCGACAAGGTGGTCGTGGTGCTCCCGGGCGCCACCCTGCCCGGCGACTTCAAGATCGCCGCGCGGAAGACGTACGGCAAGGTCTCGCACGGCATGATCTGCTCGGGCGACGAGCTGGGCATGGGCGACGACGGGAGCGGCGGCATCATCGTGCTGCCGCCGGAGTACGAGCCCGGCACCGACGCCATCGAGCTGCTCCAGCTCGTCGACGAGGTCCTGGACATCGCCGTCACCGCCAACCGCGGCGACTGCCTGTCCCTGCGCGGCATCGCCCGCGAGGCCGCCATCGCCTACGGCCTGCCGCTGCGCGACCCCGCGCTGCTGGACGTGCCGCCGCCGAACTCCTTCGGCTACCCGGTCAAGGTCGCCGACCCGATGGGCTGCGACCGCTTCACGGCCCGTACGGTCGTCGGTCTCGACCCGGAGGCGCGCTCCCCGATCTGGCTCCAGCGCCGCCTGCAGAAGGCCGGGATGCGCCCGATCTCGCTCGCCGTGGACGTCACCAACTACGTGATGCTGGAGCTCGGCCAGCCGCTGCACGCCTACGACCGCACCCGCGTGGACGGCACGATCGGCGTGCGCCGCGCGGAGCCCGGCGAGAAGCTGACGACCCTGGACGGCACCCAGCGCGTCCTGGACGCCGGCGACCTGGTCATCACCGACAACCGCGGCCCCATCGGCCTCGCGGGTGTGATGGGCGGCGCCAACACCGAGATCGCGGACGCGGTGGCGGACCCGGAGACCGGCGTGGTCAACGGCACCACCGAGGTCGTGATCGAGGCCGCGCACTTCGACGCGGTGGCCATCGCCCGCACCGCCCGCCGCCACCGGCTGACCTCCGAGGCGTCCAAGCGCTTCGAGCGCGGCGTGGACCCGCAGGCCGCGTCCGCCGCGGCGCAGCGCACCGTCGACCTGCTGGTGCTGCTCGCGGGCGGCACCGCCGAGGCGGGCGTCACCGAGGTCGTCTCGCCCAGCGGGCCGCGCACGATCACCGTGCGCGCGGACCACCCGGACCGCGTCGCGGGCGTCACGTACGGCCGCGAGACCGTCGTACGCCGCCTCCAGCAGGTGGGCTGCGATGTGTACGGGCAGGACGAACTGGTCGTCACCGTGCCGTCCTGGCGGCCCGACCTGACCGACCCGAACGACCTCGCCGAAGAGGTCATCCGCCTGGAGGGCTACGAGAACCTGCCCTCCACGCTGCCCAAGCCGCCCGCCGGGCGGGGCCTGACGGAGCGCCAGCGGCTGCACCGCAGGGCGGGCCGCGCGCTGGCCGGCGCGGGCTACGTCGAGGCGCTGAACTACCCGTTCATCGGCGAGGCGGTGCTCGACCAGCTCGGCATCGAGGACGACGACCCCCGCCGGCGGACCGTGCGGCTGGTCAACCCGCTCTCGGACGAGGAGCCGCTGCTCCGTACGACGCTGATCCCGGGCCTGCTCACCGCGCTGCGCCGCAACGACGGCCGCGGCTCGCACGACCTCGCGCTCTTCGAGACCGGCCTGGTCTTCCGGCCGACCGGCGACGAGCGGCCGGCCCCCCGGCTGCCCGTCGACCGCCGGCCGACGGACGAGGAGATCGCCGCGCTGAACGCGGCGCTGCCCGAGCAGCCGCGGCGCGCCGCCGTGGTGCTCGCCGGCGCCCGCGAGCAGGCCGGCTGGTGGGGCAAGGGCCGCCCGGCCACCTGGGCGGACGCCATCGAGGCGGGCCGCGTCGTGGCGCGCGAGGCCGGTGTCGAGCTGATCGTGCGCCAGGACCAGCACGCGCCCTTCCACCCGGGCCGCTGCGCGGCGCTGCTCGCGCTGACCGACGGCGAGGAGGTGCTCGTCGGCAACGCCGGTGAGCTGCACCCGCGCGTCACCAAGGCGCTGGGCCTGCCGGAGCGCACCTGCGCGATGGAGATCGACCTGGACCGCGTCGAGCGGGCCGGTCAGGGCGTGGTCCAGGCGCCGCGCATCTCCGCCTTCCCGGTCGCCACCCAGGACGTCGCGCTGATCGTGGACGCGTCGGTCCCGGCGGCGGACGTGGTGGCGGCGCTGCGCTGCGGCGCGGGCGACCTGCTCGAATCGCTGCGGCTGTTCGACGTGTTCACCGGCGAGCAGGTGGGCGAGGGCAAGAAGTCCCTGGCCTACGCGCTGCGCTTCCGCGCGCCCGACCGCACGCTGACCGCCGACGAGGCGTCCGCGGCCCGCGACGCGGCGGTCGCCGCGGCGATGGAGCGCACGGGCGCGGTACTGCGCGGCGCGTAGCCGCACGCGGCGTTCCCGTACCGCGGGAGCACCACCGGCGGGGCCCGGTCACGGATCCACGGATCCATGACCGGGCCCCGTCCGTGTTGCGCCCACCGCGCCCTCGGCTGTCACTCGATCGGGTGAGATCGGAGCGCAAAGTGTTCGCTTGACCACGCGCGGTCGCAAGAATCGTCCCGGTCGACGCGGCCCACCCGGACAGGCTCCTGGCCGCGGGAAGGGCCGGACCGGCCGCCGCGATGGTTGCTGGGGGGAACATCGGCATGATCCGAACCTGGGCGCGACGTGGCGGGGCGCGCAGGCATGCCGCGCGGGCCCGGCGGGCGTTCGTCCTCGTGCTGCCCGGCCTGTGGGTGCTCGGCGTGCTGCTCTGGGACCTGCGCTCCGCCGCCGAGGGGCAGTTCCTCCAGCTTCTCGCCGCGGCGCCGGCCATCGCCTGCGCCGGCACGGGGCGGCGTCAGTGCGTCGTGCTCGGCGGCCTGTGCGCGCTGCTCGCGCTCGTCCCCCTGGGGCCGGTGGACCGCGACGCCCACGTCCTGACCCGCGTCGGCACGTGCTGTGCCGTGCTGGTCGTCGTCGGCGCCAGCTACCTCACCGCCGGCCGGCGGCTGCGCCTGCTGCGGGAGCTGGAGCGTACGAAGGAAGTGGCCACCGCCGCGCAGCGGGTGCTGCTGCGTGAGCTGCCCGCGCGGGTGGACGGCATCGTCGTCGCCGCCGACCACCTCGCGGCGGACGAGGCCGCGACGGTCGGCGGCGACCTGTACGAGGTCATGGCCACGCGCCACGGCGTACGGGTCGTCATCGGGGACGTGCGCGGGCACGGACTCGGCGCGCTGGGCACGGTCGCCGCGGTGCTCGGCAGCTTCCGCGAGGCGGCCCACGACGAGCCGGACCTGGGCGGCGTGCTCCGGCGCCTGGAGCGCGCGTTGCAGCGGCACCTGCGGGAGCGGGCGCGCGCCGAGCACCCGTCGTCGGGCGGTGCGGAGCCGGAGAACCCGCTGTCCGAGGAGTTCGTGACGGTGCTGCTCGTGGAGATCGCCAGGGACGGCTCCGTACGGACCCTGAACTGCGGCCACCCGTGGCCGTACCGGCTCAGCCGCGCGGGCGCGCTGCCGGACGCGCCCGGCGAGCCGATGCCGCCGCTGGGCCTGTTCCCGCTGCCCGCCGAGTTGCCGGTGGTGGACTGCCCGCCGCTGCCGCCCGGCCAGGCGATCTTCCTGCACACCGACGGGGCGACGGACGCGCGCGATGCCCGCGGCGCGTTCTTCCCGCTGCCCGAGGCCCTGGACGACAGCGTCAGGGCGGCCCGGGACTGCCGCCCCGAAGGCGTCGTGGAAGGCGTACGGGCCGCGCTGCTGCGGCACGCCGGCGGGCGGCTTTCCGACGACGTCGCGCTGCTGGTGCTGTGCAACGACCGGCTGCGGGTACCCGCCGAGGCGGCCGCTACGCCGGCGATGCGCGGGCGTGTCCGGGCGGGGCGGCCGGAGTGAAGGAGGGCGCGGCCGGTTCACACCCCGTGTGAAGGCCGCTTCATTACGCTGATCTCAAGGGGATGTTGAGTCGACAAGTCTACGAGCGGCCGCGCCGGCCGGGGGGACGGCGCGCGCTCATCAGGAGGGCACCATGGAGCCCAACAGCCTGCTCGACGCGATTCTCGACGAGGCAGGCATCTCGCACGCGGGGCTGGCCGTGCACATCAACCAGCTCGGCCGCCAGCGCGGACTGGCACTGCGCTACGAACACACCGCCGTGGCCCGCTGGCTGAAGGGGCAGCGGCCGCGGGGCCAGGTGCCGGACCTGATCTGCGAGGTCCTCAGCGAACGGCTGCACCGCGCCGTCGGCCTCGACGACATCGGACTGAGCCGGCCGGGAGTGCGCCGCGTCCCGGACACCCCGCTCTCCGGCTTCGTGGAGCGGGCCACCGCGCTGTGGCGGTCCGACGAACAGCAGCGGCCGCACGTGCTGTCCGCTCCCGCCCTCACCGGCACCTCGGCGGTCATCCCCGTATGGGAGTGGGAGAACCCGCCCGAGGACTCCGACGTGTCCCGGGACGGCCTGACCAGGGTCTCCATGGCGGACATCGAAATGCTCCGCGCGGCGCGTACGCACTACGAGCTGATGTACCGGAAGGCGGGTGGTATCGCGACGAGAACGCGGGTCGTCGGATTCCTCAACACCGAGGCGGCGCCGCTGCTGCGGGGCAGCTACACCGACGCGACGGGACGACAGCTCCACCGGGCCACCGGCGGACTGGTCGCCGTCGCGGGAATCTGTGCGTACGACTCGGACGCCCTGGGACTGGCCCAGCGCTACTTCCATCAGGCGCTGCGGCTGGCCAAGGCCAGCGGGGACCGGGGGCTCGGCGCGTACGTCATCGCGCTGCTGGTCAACCAGTCCCTGTTCGTACGGGAGTACCGTCAGGCGGTCGCCTTCGCGGAGGCGGCCCTGCGCACGGCGGGGCCGCAGATCACCCCGGCGCTCGCGGCGGATCTCTACGCGATGCAGGCCAAGGCGTACGCACGCCTCGGGGACGGCGCCAGCGCGCTCTCCTGCATCCGGCGTGCGGAGGCGGCGGCCGAGCGTATACGCCCTGGTCAGGAACCCGACGAAACGGATTACGTCCAGCCGGGCCTGGTGAACGTCCAAGTAGCGGAGGCGCTGCTGAGCCTGGGGGACCTCAGAGCCGCCAGGGAACACGCCGACGCCGCCGTCGACACCCCCGCGCACGACCGGGGCCGGGTCCACCGGCTGGCCATGCTCACCCATATCGAGCTGCGCCAAGGGGACGCGGACCAGGCTGTGGCCAACGCCGCGCAGATGACCGAACAGGCGCGGGGAATGGAGTCGCAGCGGTTACGGGACCGGCTGCGGGCGGTGCGCGAGCACCTGGCCGAGACCGGAGGTTCCGCCACCGACGAAGCTGCCGATCTGATCGACGAGGCGCTGCGCGTTCCACTGTGAGGCCGGCCCGTGTCACCTTGCCGGCTCAACGGCGGAAGGTGGCACTTACGTGCGATGGAAGAATCTCAGTGAGCAGACCGTGTACGAGAACCGCTGGTTCCGGGTCAACCTCGCCGATGTCGAACTCCCCGACGGCCGCCACCTGGATCACTTCCTGATCCGGTTGCGTCCCGTCGCCGTGGCCACAGTGGTCAACGAGGCCAACGAGGTGCTGCTGCTGTGGCGGCACCGCTTCATCACCGACACCTGGGGATGGGAGCTTGCCGCGGGGGTGGTCGAGGACGGCGAGGACATCGCCGCCGCGGCCGCCCGGGAGATGGAGGAGGAGACCGGGTGGCGCCCCGGCCCCCTCAAACACCTCCTCTCGGTCGAGCCGTCCAACGGCCTCACCGACGCCCGGCACCACATCTACTGGTCCGACCGGGGCGCGTTCACGGGCCATCCCGAGGACGACTTCGAATCCGACAAACGGGAATGGGTCCCCCTCAAACTGGTACCCGACATGATCGCCAGAGGGGAGGTGCCGGCCGCCAACATGGCGGCCGCCCTGCTGTTGCTGCATCACATCCGGCTGGGGTGACCCGGGCCGCGGCACGATAAGAACGCCGCCGGCCCGCCGGCCTCAGCGCCCCATCGCCTGCCATACGGCGATCGCCAGCGCCGCGAGCCCCGTGAGTGCGGCGATGGAGGGCAGCGGCCAGCGGCCGTGCTCCAACCGCGTGACGCGGGCCTGCAAATCGCCCGCGTCACGCTCGTTCTGTTCCGAACGTTGCGCGAGCAACGCCAGCTGTCCGTCGACACGGGCCGTCCGCACATCGAGGCAGCGTCTCAACTCCGCCATGTCGGTGGCAACCAGGTCGGGTTCGGGGTGGGCGGTCACGGTCCGCTCCTCTTTCCTCTCTCGGGCGGGACTTCGTTGTCCATACGCGCACCAGTCAACTACCTCGGCACGTACGGCGGGAGCGTGTGCGGGACGAATATGCGGGTCTGCCGCGCACACCCCGTGTGAAGTGACACCCCGTGACGGCCCCCGAGGGAGCGCGGACTTCACACGGGGTGTGAACCCCGCGCCCCAACCGGCCGCGTTCACACGGTCCCGACCAAGCCCGCGAACACCGATGCTGTTTACCAACGGGGGCCGCTGCCGGTGGACGGGCGCCCATCGGCCGGTTGTCCGCCCGCCGTCTTTCCCCCGAGCGGCGGGCGGACCCAACGGGGGACGCCACTCAGGGGGCACGGGGACGGCGGGCGGCACACACGGCCGCGGGCGACGCGCCGGCAACGCGAAAAGGGCGGGCCCGGGACACCGGGCCCGCCCTACTCGGCTGCGTGTGGCGGGTGCCGGGGCGACGGCCGGGCGCGGGGCACGGCGGTGACGGTGCGAGCGCTGCCGTGGCACAACACGCGAGGGCCGCTCCCGGGTGGGGGAGGGGCCCTCGCGTCGGGTGGTGCGGGCTTCGGTCAGTACGTGTAGAAGCCGGAGCCGGTCTTGCGGCCGAGGCGGCCGGCGTCGACCATGCGCTGGAGCAGCGGCGGGGCGGCGTAGAGGGCTTCCTTGTACTCCTCGTACATGGAGTCGGCGACCGAGGCGACCGTGTCCAGGCCGATCAGGTCGGACAGCTTCAGGGGGCCCATCGGGTGGGCGCAGCCCATCTCCATGCCGTTGTCGATGTCCTCGCGGCTGGCGATGCCGGACTCGAACATCCGGATCGCCGACAGCAGGTACGGGATCAGCAGCGCGTTGACGACGAAGCCGGAGCGGTCCTGGGCGCGGATGGCGTGCTTGCCCAGGACGTTCTGGACCAGCGCCTCGGCCCGCTTGATCGTCTCCTCGCCGGTGGTCAGCGCGGGGATCAGCTCGACCAGCTTCTGCACCGGCGCCGGGTTGAAGAAGTGGATGCCGATGACCTGGTCGGGGCGGGAGGTGGCGACGGCCAGCTTCACCAGCGGGATGGAGGAGGTGTTGGAGGCCAGGATCGCGTCCGGGCGGGTGACCACCTGGTCGAGGACCTGGAAGATCTCCGTCTTGACCTGCTCGTTCTCCACGACCGCCTCGATGACCAGGTCGCGGTCGGCGAACTCGCCGAGATCGGTGGTGAAGCTGAGCCGGCCGAGCGTCGAGTCGCGCTCCGCGACGGTGATCTTGCCGCGCTCGGCTGCCTTGCCGAGGGAGTTGGTCAGACGCGTCCGGCCCAGCTCCAGCGCCTCGCCGGTGGTCTCAGCGACCATCACGTCCAGGCCGGAGCGGGCGCACACCTCGGCGATACCGGCGCCCATCTGGCCGCAGCCCACCACTCCGACGCGTTCGATGTCGGTCACATCGTGCCTTTCGCTGATCTCGGGGACCGGCGGGGCGCGCGGGGCCGTCCGTGCCTGTGGCAGGGACCCCGGCGTCCGCCTCGGCCCCGACGTTACTCCGCGGGGTGCTGTGCGGCGGGGGCAGGGGCGGGCATTCTGTTGTCCTGAGACGGACGTTCCGGACACTTTGGGGGCGCGGCATGAGACGGATCACACGCAGAGCGTTCGCGATGGCGGCCCTCACGGCGGCCGCCGCGGTTCCGGGCGGCGGCAGCGCGGCGGCCGGCGGCCGGGGCGCGGACACCGGCCGACGCGAGTTCCGCGGCATGTGGCTGGCCACGGTCGCCAACCGGGACTGGCCTTCCAAGCCCGGTCTGCCGGCCGCCCGGCAGCAGGCCGAGCTGCTGGGCCACCTGGACGCCGCGGTGGCGCGCCGCCTGAACACGGTGGTCTTCCAGGTGCGGCCCACGGCGGACGCGCTGTGGCCGTCCCCGTACGAGCCCTGGTCGGAGTACCTGACCGGCGTGCAGGGCCGCGACCCCGGCTGGGACCCGCTCGGCTTCGCGGTGCGCGAGGCCCACCGGCGCGGACTGGAACTGCACGCCTGGTTCAACCCGTACCGCATCGCCAACCACACCGACCCGGCCCGGCTGGTGCCCACCCACCCGGCGCGGCTGCACCCGGAGTGGGCCGTGCCGTACGGCGGCAAGCTGTACTACAACCCCGGGCTGCCGGAGGTACGCGCCTTCGTACAGGACGCGATCCTCGACGCGGTGGAGCGGTACGACATCGACGGCGTCCACTTCGACGACTACTTCTACCCCTATCCGGTGGCGGGCCAGACCTTCGACGACGACGCCGCGTACGAGGAGTACGGCGGCGACTTCGAGGACCGGGCGGCCTGGCGGCGCGACAACATCGACCTGCTGGTGCGCGAGACGGGAGAGCGGGTGCGCGACGCGCGGGGCCCCGGCGGCGGCCGGCGCGTGGGCCGGTGGCGCAGGCGGGACCGCAAGCACCACCGGCCCGTGCGGTTCGGCATCAGCCCGTTCGCGATATGGCGCAATCGTGCCACCGACGCGTCCGGATCCGACACGCAGGCGGGCGTGCAGACCTACGACGACCTCTACGCCGACACCCGTAAGTGGGTGCGCGAGGAGTGGATCGACTACATCGTGCCGCAGGTGTACTGGAACATCGGCTTCCCCGCCGCGGACTACGCCAAGCTGCTGCCCTGGTGGTCGGAGACGGTCACCGGCACACGCGTGCACCTGTGTATCGGCGAGGCCCTGTACAAGGCGGGCGCGCCCGGTCAGCCGCCCGCCTGGCAGGACCCCGCCGAACTCTCCCGCCACCTCACGCTGGCCCGTGGCTTCCCGCGGGTGCGCGGCCACGTCTTCTTCTCGGCGAAGGAGGTGGCGGAGGACCGCACCGGGGCGATGGCCCGGGTCGTGGCCGACCACTACCACGGGCCGGCGCTGCCGCCCCGTCCCGTGTGAAGGGCCCCGCGGGAAGAGCCCTGCGCGAGGGGCCCTGCCCGAGAGGTCCTAGTCCTGGGCCTCCGCCGCCGGGAAACTCCGCACGACCGTGTCGGGGCCGGGGGACATCACGGTCTCGTGGCCGTCCTCGAACCGGACGCGGTAGGGCGGGGAGCCGTTGGGCCCCAGGACTTCGATGACTTCGGCGGTCCGGTCGTGCTGCCCCACGATCCTGCCGTGCACCAGCAGCCGGTCTCCCACACTCGCTTGCATCGGCTACGGCCTCCTCGTCAGTCGGTCGGAGGGTGTGTGTTGCGTGGCGGCAAGTCTACGACCGGTCACCGCCGATGCACCCGTGGAAGGCGGTACCCGCGCGTGGCGCAGACCGGTGTCCGGCCACGTACGGGTGACGGTACGGACTCTCAGCCGGCCGTGCGCTGGGTGACCGCGATGCACACCAGTACGGCGACGGCGGCGACCGGAGCGGCCAGCGGCAGTTGCTCGCCCAGCAGCAGCACGGACCAGACCAGGGTCATCAGCGGCTGGGCCAGCTGGAGCTGGCTGGCCTTGGACACGCCGATCACCGCCATGCCGCGGTACCAGACCACCAGCCCGAGGAACTGCGAGCCGAACGACAGCCACAGCAGGCCCGCCACCGCGTGCCCCGTCAGGTGCGGCGGTTCGGCGAGCAGCGCCAGGGCCGCGCCGGGCACGGTGACCGGCAGCGCCAGCAGCAGGGCCCAGCCGGTCACCTGCCAGCCGGGCAGGTGCCGGGCGAGCCGGCCGCCCTCGGTGTAGCCGGCCGCGCACACCAGGAGCGCGGCGAAGAGGTAGAGGTCGCCGGTGCTCGGCGTGCCGCCGCTCTGCTGCACCGCGAAGCCGATGACCACGACGGCGCCGGCCAGCGCGGCGGCCCAGAAGGTGCGGGACGGCCGGGCGCCGGTCCGTACGGCCGAGAAGGCCGCCGTGGTCAGCGGCAGCAGGCCGACGACCACCGCCGCGTGCGAGGTGGTGGAGGTCTCCAGGGCGAGGGTGGTGAGCAGGGGGAAGCCGAGTACGACGCCGGCCGTCACGACGGCCAGGCCGGCCCAGTGGCGGCGCTCCGGCGGCCGCACCCGGAACGCGGCCAGGCAGCAGCCGGCGAGGGCGGCGGCCAGCACGCTGCGCAGGGTCACCACCGTCCAGGCGCCCATGCCTTCCAGGCCCCAGGCGGTGGCGGGGAAGGTGAGGGAGAAGGCGGCGACGCCGAGGGCGGCGAGCAGGGTGCCGCGGGCGGGACCGGGAGTGCCCGCCGCTTCGAGGGCTGTGGCGCTGCCCGTACCGGGCGCCGGGGCCGCACTGGCCGGCTCGCTGACTGCTATCGCACTCGTCGCAGTAGCGCTATCGTGATCTCTCATGCACGAGCGTAGCAGCGTGACCGAGCTGGCCGGTATCCTCCGCGACGACCTGAACCGCTACTCCCCGGGTGAGAAGCTGCCGTCGAGCCGGGCCCTGGTCGAGCGGCACCGGGTGAGCCCGGTGACGGTGTCCAGGGCCCTGGCCGAGCTGGTGGCCGAGGGGCTGGTGGTCACCCGGCCCGGCGCCGGGGCCTTCCGTGCGGAGGCGCGGCCGCAGGCGCGCGCCGTGGACACGTCGTGGCAGGAGATCGCCCTCAGCGCGGAGGCCGCCGACGACCACGCGCCGCGCGGGGTGGACGCCTCCGGCGTGCTGGCCACACTGACCACCCCGGCCCCCGGCGTCATCGAGTTGAACGGCGGCTACCTGCACCCCGCCCTGCAACCGGAACGCGCGCTCGCCGCCGCCCTCGCCCGCGCCGGGCGCCGGCCCGGAGCCTGGGGCCGCCCGCCGATGGAGGGCGTCACCGAACTGCGGACCTGGTTCGCGCGCGAGATCGGCGGGCCCGGCGGAGCGCTCGCCGCCTCGGACGTCCTGGTGACGGCGGGCGGGCAGAGCGCGCTGACGGCGGCGCTGCGGGCACTGGCCCCGCCCGGCGCGCCCGTGCTCGTCGAGTCGCCGACGTACCCGGGCATGCTGTCGGCGGCCCGCGCGTCCGGGCTGCGACCCGTACCCGTGCCGATGGACGCGGACGGGGTACGGACCGATCTGCTGGCCGAGGCGTTCCGGGCCAGCGGGGCCCGGCTGTTCGTCTGCCAGCCGCTCTTCCAGAACCCGACCGGTACCGTGCTGGCCGCCGGGCGCCGGACGGAGGTGCTGCGGATCGCCCGCGCGGCCGGGGCTTTCGTGATCGAGGACGACTTCGCGCGCCGGCTCGTGCACCAGGACGCGCCCGCGCCGCCGCCCACCCTGATCGCCGACGACCCGTGCGGCACGGTCGTACACGTCTGCTCGCTCACCAAGGCCACCGCGCCGAGCCTGCGGGTGGGCGCGCTCGCCGCGCACGGCCCGGTCCTCGACCGGCTGCGCGCCATCCAGGTCGTGGACAGCTTCTTCGTCGCCAGGCCGCTTCAGGAAGCGGCCCTGGAACTGGTGGGCTCCCCGGCGTGGAGCCGCCATCTGCGGGCGGTGTCCGGGCAGTTGGCGGCGCGCAGGGACGCGCTGGTCGCGGCGCTGCGGCTGCATTTCGCGGACGGGGCGGCGGCCGGTCCCGGCCCCGGTGTGCAGGTCGTGCCCTCGGGCGGCTGCCACCTGTGGCTGCGGCTGCCCGACGGTACGGACGAGTCGGCGCTCGCCGGCGCGGCGCTCCGCGCGGGCGTCGCGGTCGCCCCCGGCCGCCCGTACTTCGCCGCCGAGCCCCCGGCCGCGCACCTGCGGCTCACCTACGGTTCGGCCGCCGGCACGGCCGAACTGGCCGAAGGGGTGCGCCGCTTGCGCACCGCGTACGAGGAGCTGCGCGGAGGAGGGCGGGGGTAGGGAGGGCTGAGGGGCGTCCGTGCCGGCTCGTGCGGTTCCCGGGCCGGTTCGTGCCGGCCCCGCTCAATCCGCTTCAGGTGTGCCGTTCGGTCGCCGGGCCGCCGCTCCGCGCCGCGGCTCCGCGGGTGTCAGCAGTGCGGCGAGCCGGTGGGTGTCCGCGAGATAGCGGTCGTAGGGGAAGCCGGACTCCAGGAGGGCGGTGCGGAGTTCTTCCTCCAGGGGCTTGCCCTCGGCCAGGAAGGTGGCCTGGCCCGTCGGGGTGAGGGCGACCAGGCGCCGGCGCCGGTGGGCGGGGTCGACGCTGATGGTCACGTACCCCTCCGCCTCCAGTGGGCGCAGGGCGCGGCTGATGGCGGGGTCGGACAGGCTCAGGGCTTCGGCGAGCTGGTGCTGGGTGGCGGGTTGGATCTCCTCAAGGGTGCCCAGCAGCCGCAGTTGGCTGGGGGAGAGGCGCTGGTCCGGACCGGAGCGGCGCCGGGCCGCCTCGCCCATCAGCATGACCACGCGATACAGGAGCTCTGCCAGTCCTTCGTCCATGGGTCCAGCCTACCGGACTCTTGCAAAGTTAATATTAACCGTGCAACACTCAGGTTCATGGACCATCTCCCGTACGCCGTTCAGACCACGTTCCCGCTTCTCTTCATGCTGGTGCCCGCCCTCGGAGCGCTGCTGAGCTGCCGCCGCCGCGGCCCGGACCGGCCGGCGGCGGAGATCTGGCAGCGCTGGTGGGCCGTCGGCGCCCTCGGCGTCGGCAGCCTGTGGATCACGCTCGCGTTCCTGGCGGTCCCGGAGGGCATGGCCGAGGCGATCGGCTTCGCCCCCTCGCCGTTCCAGTTCGAGATCGCCTTCGCCAACCTCGGCCTCGCCGTGCTGGGCTTCCGTGCCGCGTCCGCGTCACCCCGCGAGCGCCTCACGAGCGGGCTGGCGGCCGCCGCGTTCCTGTGGGGAGCCGCGATCGGCCACGTCTACCAGTGGTTCGCCAACGGCGATCACGCCGCCGGAAACACGGGCGGCATCCTGGCCAACGACATTCTCATTCCCGCCGTCGTGATCGCCCTGGCCGCCCGCGACATCCGCCGCGCCGGCTCCGGCAACCACCACACAGTCCGCCCGGCCGCCTGACCGCTCGGCGCGCGATCCGACGCGCATGTTCCTCAGCCGCCGTAAACCGTTCGACTCCGGCCGGCTCCTCTGCGAGCCTCCCGCCATGAACGACTGCACCTCCGACGGCATCCCGGCCGGCTACGAAGTGTCCACCGACCCGGCCCGCCTCGACCTGGGCCTGATCCACCACTGGCTCTCCACCGACGCCTACTGGGCGCTCGGGCGCCCGCGCGAGCGCCAGGACCGCGCGGTGGCGGGCTCGCTCAACTTCGGCCTGTACGAGACGGATTCCGGCGGGGCGGCCGCCGGGACCGGCGGAGGGCGGCAGATCGGGTACGCCCGCGTCGTCACCGACCACACCACCTTCGCCTGGCTCTGCGACGTCTACATCGCCCCCGCCGCACGGGGCAAGGGCCTGGGCACCGCCCTCGTCACCCGCGTCCGCGACCACCTGGCGCCCTGCGGGCTGCGCCGCATCCTGCTGGCGACGGGCGACGCCCACGAGGTCTACGCCCGCGTCGGCTTCGAGCCGCTGGCCGAGCCCGGCAAGTGGATGGCGCTCGGCCTCCAGTAGCCCGCGGGTCCCCGCCTCAGTGCCCCAGCACGGCGCGCAGTTCCGGTTGGAGCAGGCCGGCGTGGGCGCGTACGAGGTCGTCGCACAGGTCCCAGATGCGTTCGACCGGGAGTGCGGCGGCGGTGGCGGGGTCCGTCATCGCCGCGTGCCTGATGTGGCGCGGCTCGCCCTCCACCGCGGCCCGTACGACCAGTTCGTTGGCGCTCGCGTAGGCCCGGTTCAGGGCCGCGCACTGCGGGGGCAGGGCGCCGACCCGGGTGGGCTGGACGCCCAGCGAGTCCACCAGGCACGGCACTTCCACCACGGCGGCGGCGGGCAGGTTGTCCACCAGGCCGTGGTTGGGGACGTTGCCGTAGACCGTGCGCGGGGTGCCGGAGACGATGCTGTGGATGATCTGCGGCGCGTACTCCATGGTGCCCTCCACCGGCAGCGGTGAGCCGGTGGCGAGCGCGTCCCGGGTCTTCTCGTACTCGGCGGTGTTCTCCTCGACGATGTCCAGGTACGTGCCGATCGGCAGCCGCAGCCGCTCCACCTCGCTGTCGTGGTGGAGGTACCAGGGCACGTACTCGGAGGAGTGCTCGCTGGTCTCGGTCGGGTAGTAGCCGAGCCTGCGGTACATGTCCACGCGCACCCGGCGCAGCAGCTGCGGGTCCTTGGCGATCACCTCGTCGAGCAGCGGGTACAGGTTCTGCCCGTCCCGTTCGAAGCGCAGCACCCACGCCTGGTGGTTGACGCCGGCGGCCAGGTAGGAGATCTCCTCGTAAGGCACGCGCAGCAGCTCCGCGAGGTCCCGTACGGTCCAGTAGACCGAGTGGCACAGGCCGACGACCCGGCGCAGCGGGGTGGCCTGTGCCAGGTACATCACGTTCATCGCCATCGGGTTGGTGTAGTTCAGCAGCCAGGCGTCCGGGCAGAGTTCGGCGATGTCGTCGGCGAGGGCGCGCAGCAGCGGGAAGGTGCGCAGGGCGCGGAAGATGCCGCCGATGCCGAGGGTGTCCCCGATGGTCTGGCGCAGCCCGTAGCGCGCCGGGATGTCGAAGTCCGTGCGGGTGGCCTCGTTCATGCCGACCTGGACGGTGTTGATGACGAAGTCCGCGTCCCGGAGCGCGGCCCGCCGGTCGAGGTGCGCGGTGACGACCGGCTCGGCGCCGCGGCTGCCGGCGATGTGGCGGGCCGCGCCCTCGGCGGTGGCGAGGCGTTCGGCGTCGATGTCGTGCAGGGCGACGTGGACGCGCCGCAGTTCGGGGAAGGCGAGCAGGTCGGCGAGGAGGCCCTGGGTGAAGACGACGCTGCCGGCGCCGATGAAGGCGATCTTCACGGTGCCGGTGCCGGTGCGGCCGGCCGGGCTGGTGCTGGTCATGCGTGGCTCCCTGGTCGGATCGTGAGGGCGGCGGCGCGGGCCTCGTCCCAGGTGGGCTGGGCCGCCGTACCGCCGTGGGCGCGGGTGGAGAGGGCGCCGCAGGCCGCGGCGAAGGCGAGCGCCGCGGACGGGTCCATGCCGTGCAGGACCGCGGCGACGAAGCCGGCGTCGAAGCTGTCGCCGGCGCCGACGCTGTCCACCGGGTCGGCGGGGACGGCGCCGGTACGGGTGAGCGTGGTGCCGTCGTGGGCGAGCGCGCCGGCCGCGCCGTCCTTGACGACGACCAGCGGCCCGAGCCGGGCGAGGGCGGCGGCGGGGAGGTCACCTGCGGGTGCCCCGGGCGCCAGCGTCGCGGCCAGCGCCCGTGCTTCCGCCGCGTTCGGCAGCAGGATGTCGGTGGACTTCAGGACGGGGCCGAGGAGTTCCGGGTCCCAGCGCCGCGCGGGGTCGTCGTTCGTGTCGAGCGAGGTGGCCGCGCCGTGTCCGCGGGCCCGCGTGAAGATGCCGCCGAGCGACCGGGCCAAGCGCGGCATCAGGAAGAACGATCCGGCGTGTACGTGCCGGGCGGCGGCCAGCAGCCCGTCCGGCACGTCCTGCGGCCCGGTGGCGGCCAGGCAGCCGGGGGCGGTCAGGATCGCCCGGTCGTCGCCGCGCGTGAGGACGGTGGTGAGCGGGGTGGGCAGCTCCGGGTCGGTGGCCAGCGCCGTCACGTCCACGCCGCGCCCGGCCAGTGCCGTACGGACGAAGGCGCCCGCGGCGTCGTCACCGACCCGCCCGGCGAACGCCACGCGCAGGCCCAGCCGGGCGGCGCCGCAGGCCGTGATCGCGGCCGAGCCGCCCAGCAGCAGGCCGCCGCCGGCGACGAGGTGTTCGCGCTGCCCGTACTCCAAGGGGTGCGGGACCGGGCCGACCACCACATCGGGGTTGGCGTCGCCGATCACGAGGAGATCGAAGGGGCGGGACACGGACACCTCCGGGACGGGACGGGGTGGGGCGGGACCAGGTGACGGAACCGGTCGTGCGAAGGCCGGCGCTACCCCTTCAGACCGCTCGACGTCAGGGACTGGACGAAGGTCTTCTGGGCGAACAGGAACGCCACCAGCACCGGCAGCACGGTGATCACATTGCCCGCCATGATCGCCGACCACCGGTTGTGGTGCTGCCCCTGGAAGGTCGTCAGGCCCAGCTGGAGCGTGTACTGGGTGTCGTGGTTGATCGCGATGAGTGGCCAGGTGAGATCGTTCCAGGTGGTCAGGAAGGTCAGTACGGCGACGGTGGCCAGCGCGGGACGGGCCAGCGGCAGCACCACGGAGTACAGCACCCGCAGCCGCGAACACCCGTCGATCCAGGCCGCCTCCTCCAGCTCCCTGGGCAGCGCGAGGAAGAACTGCCGGAAGAGGAAGACCGCGAACGGCGTGACCAGGGACGGCACGATCAGCGCCCCCAGCGTGTCGATCAGCCCCAGCCCCTTCATCACCAGGAACGTCGGGATCATGGTCAGCTGGAACGGGACGACCATCGTCGCCAGCATCAGCCCGAGCAGCAGCCGGGACCCGGCGAACCGCATCCGGGCGAAGGCGTAGCCGCCCAGCGAGCCGAGGACGAGGTTGGAGAGCACCGCGGTCACCGCGACGACCGAGGAGTTGGCGAACCAGCGCGGGAACATCGCGTTGCCCAGCACGTAGTCGTACCCGCCCAGGTCGATGCCGGCCGGCCACAGCGCGGGCGGGAACCGGTTGATCTCCGCGTTGGTCATCACCGAGCTGAGCACCAGCCACACCAGCGGCAGCGCGAACCCCAGCGACAGCGGCGCGAGCAGCAGGTGCCAGGCGCTGAAAGGCAGGAGTCTCCGCCGCCGGGCCGGTCCCTGCCGCGCGGTCAACGGACCGCCCCTCGCGGCGTGGCGCCCGGCCGGCGCCGCCGGTACAGGCGCAGGGCGGTGCCCGCGAGGAGCAGGGCGACCGCGAGGACGTACGCGGCGGCGGCCCCGTATCCGGCGGTGAACATCCGGAACGCCTGCTCCCATACGAAGTAGACGATGACGGTGGTCGACCCGAGCGGGCCGCCCTTCGTGGTCACGTAGATCAGGTCGAACACCTGGAGTGCGGTGATCAGCTGCCACAGCGCCAGGAAGACGGTCACCGGCGTCAGGGCCGGCAGCTTGACGTGCCACAGCACCCGCAGCCTGTTCGCGCCGTCCAGCCGCGCGGACTCGACCAGCTCCGGCGGCACGTCCTGGAGCGCGGCGAGGTAGACGACGACGCAGAACCCGACGCCGCTCCACAGCGAGATGAGCACCAGCAGGTACAGCGCCTGGCCGGGGTCGGAGAGGAAGCCCTGCGGGGAGACCCCCAGGTGGTACAGCAGGGAGTTGGCGACGCCGAACTGCGGGTCGAGGATGAAGAAGAACAGCACGCCCTGCGCGGCGGCCGAGATCACGAACGGGACGAAGACCAGCGTCCGGTAGAGGCCGATCAGCCGGATGCGGCGGTTGAGCGCCAGCGCGAGCGCCAGCCCGCCCACCAGGCTGAGCGGCACGTACAGGCCCGCGTACACCAGTGTGTTCTCCACCGCCGTACGGAAGCCGGGGTCCTGCGCGAGCGCCTCGTAGTTGGCCAGGCCCACCCAGCGCCCCGGCGTGACCAGGTCGTCCGCCCGGAAGGAGAGCAGCAGCGACCAGACGACCGGGACGATGCCCAGCCCGAGGATGACCACGACGGCCGGGCCGATGAAGGCCCAGGCGGTGGCGGTCTCCCGGCGGGTGCGGCCCGCGAGCGTACGGGCCCGCCGGCCGGACGGGGCGCCCGGCCGCCGCCCGGTGCCGTGGCGGCGCGGGTCCAGGGTGACGGCGCGCGGCGTCGTGCGGCGGGCCGTGCGGGGCACTGGCGGCATGGCACCCTCTCTCGTCCGGCCGCTGCCGGCCGCCGCCTCACGGGCGTCGTCCGGTCTCATCGGGGGATCAGCAGGGCCGCGTCGGCCTTCTCGGCGCAGGTGCGCAGCGCGTCGGCGGGGGAGCTGCGGCCGAGCAGTACGGCGACGACCGCCTCGCCGACCGCCTGCGATATCTGCGGGTACGCCGGGTGGACGGGCCGTACCCTGGCGGTTTCCAGCGCCTTGGTGAACACCGGCAGCCCGGTGGTACGCGCCGAGTACCGCCGCCACCCGGGGCTCCCGGCGGACGCCTTGCTCAGCGGCAGGCTGCCGCCGCCCACCGCCCACCGCACGTCCTGCGCCGGGTCGCCCAGCCAGCGCAGGAACTCGACCGCCGCCCGCGACCGCTCCGGGCCGTTGTCGAAGACGGTCCAGGTGTCGGGGCCGGAGATCGTGCAGGGCCGACCGCTGTAGGTGGGCGGCGCCACCACGTCGTAGTCGACCCCGCCGGCCACGATGTCCGGCAGCTCCCAGGGGCCGGTGGCCATCATGCCCATCCGGCCGCCGATGAAGACCTGGTGCATCTGCTCGCTGCCCGGCTTGGGGTCGACGTAGACGCTCCGGTCCGCGGCGAGCCGCGCCAGGGTGCCCAGCGCCTGTTCCCCGACGTCCTTGAAGCCGATGCTGTGCCCGTCCGGGGCGATGACCTCGCCGCCGAGGTCCCACACCAGCGGCCACAGCCGCCAGACGGTGTCCTCGTCGCCGGTGCCGGGCCAGCTCGTACGGAAGGTGCCGCGGCGGGGGTCGGTCAGCAGGCGTGCCGTACGGACGAAGTCGTCCCACGTCCAGCCCGCCTCGGGGTAGGGCACCCCGGCCTGGCGGAACAGCTTCCTGTTGTAGACGACGCACAGCGAGTCCAGCACGGCGGGCGCGGCCCGCACCCGGCCGTTGAGCTGGACCGCGTCGCGGACCGGTCCCCAGAACTGCGGCCAGTACGCGGTGGCGCGCAGCTCGCCGGTGAGGTCGACGACGCGGGGGCTGCGGGCCACCCGGGCCAGGTCGGCGCCGAAGACGTACGCGATGTCCGGGTACGAGCCCGCGGCCAGCGCCGCCGTCACCTTCTGGAGCATGGCGTCGGCCACCACGCCGCCGCCACCGGCGTCGACCCGGATGCGCGACTGGCGGCGGTTGAAGTCGTCGACGAGCGCCTGGATGGCCTTGCGGCCGGTGTCGGCCTGGCCGTGCCACAGCTCGACGGTGATCCGGCCGTCGGAGCCGACGCTCCCGGCGTCCGGTGCCAGACAGCCGCCGAGGAGGGGCGCGCCGACCGCGCCTGCCGCGAGCGCGGCGCCGGTGTGCAGGAGGCGGCGCCGTGTCGGCCCGCCCGGAGGCCGCGCGTCCGGCCCGGCGTTCTCGTTGGGTAATCCCGCCGTGCCCGTGTCCCCGCCCGGTGTGTCGCGCACCACCGGCCACCCCCTCGACGAACCGGTCCAAGGCTCCGAAGAACCGTTTGCGCCCGCTCCCGGGCCCCCGAACCGGACGGTCGGGAGCCCTCAAGAGCTAACCAGCAGGCACCGATCGGTGCAATGGTGCTGCCGCGACGGGTGAGGCGCCGCGCGGCACCGCGCCTAGCCGCCCGCGAGGCCCGTGCCCAGGACGTACACCGACGTCCCGCCCCGCGCCGGGCCGCCGCGCACGTTCAGCCCGGTGACCACCGGAGCGGCGGGCGGGGCGGGCGGCGGTCCGGTGTACGTGAACTCCTCCGGGGCGTCGGCGGCGCCGCCCGGTGTGACGACGGTGACGGGCACGCTGCCGGAGCCGCCCGGCGTGGTGGCGGTGCACTGCGTGTCCGTACAACTCGCCTTCGCGGACCGGTCGTTGCCGAACAGGACGAAACCGTCGTCCAGGCCGGTGCCGGTGAGCGTCACGGCGGTGCCGCCGGTGCCGGGCCCGGTGGCCGTGCCGATGGCGGTCACCGCCGGCCGGTCCGGCGTCCCGGCGGGCCGCTGCGGGCCGTTGACCGTGTACGTGGACACGTTGTTGGCCGGGTTGACGTCGTCGCGGTTGGCGACGGTGGCCCTGATCACCCCGGACGGCGTCGCCGCGCCCGAACTGACCTGCACCTTCATGAAGTCGCCGCGGCCGGGCACGCGGGTGCCGCGGAACGTCGCTTCCAGGTGGCGCCCGTCCGGCGACACGGTCTGGCTGAACGTGTAGTCGTAGGGCGTCGAGTACATCAGCGCGCCGCCGGTCCTCAGGCCGGGCGGCAGGTCCACGGTCAGGTGGGTGACCCCGGTGGTGTCGGCCGTGCCGACCGAGGTCCAGCTGACGGAGAAGTTGCCGTAACTGTTGGGCCGCGCCGGGTAGTTGCCCGCCTGTGAGACGGCCACGTCGGGGCCGGAGGCGGAGACGGCGGTGGCGGCGAGGGCGGGGCCCGCCGCGAACAGGGCGGCCGCGGCGAGGAGGAAGGCCGGCCAGGCCGCTGCTAATCGAGTGGTCATGCCCTCCCTCATCGCCCGCACGACTGTTCCCGTTACGCCCCTTCCGTCCACCCCACGCGCAGCGGTCCGCCGGGCGTGCCCGCCATGTCCCGGGCCGGTGCGCCGGTCCGTGGCGCAGCGGGGGCCGGGGCCCCGGCCGGACGGTGGATCCACTCCTGCGCTCAGGGCTCCAGCAACTCCAGCAGCGTGCCGTGCAGGCCGCGTGGCGCGGCGAGGAAACCGGGCGCTCCGGCGCGCCACGGGCGGCCCGTCGTGTCGGTGACGACGACGCCCGCCTCGCGTGCCACCAGGGCGCCGGGCAGCAGGTTGGCGTCGTCCCTGCCGTACTCCCAGAAGGCGTCCAGCCGTCCCGCGGCCGTGTCGGCGATCTGCCAGGAGGTGGGGCCGAGGTTGCGGACCGCGCCCACCGCGGGCAGCACGGCGGCGAGTGCGCGCCCGGCCGCCGCCGCGACCCCGGGCTGCCCGCCCAGAAAGGACGGCTGACTGGTGCCCACGAGCGCCGCCTCCGGCCGGACACCGGCCGACGGGGCGATCGCCCTGCCGTTGCGGGTGGCGCCCCGGCCCGCCGCGGCGAGGTACGTCTCGCCCGGCAGCGGCGCGTGCAGCGCGGCGGCCACCGGCTCGCCGTCCCGTACCAGCGCGAGGCTGACGCAGAAGTTCGGCAGGCCCCGCAGGAACTGCACCGCGCCGTCGATCACGTCCACCACCCACACGTCTCCCGCCGGCAGCCCGGCGTCCGCGGAGGCGTCCCAGGGGACGCCGGGGAGCAGCGCGTCCAGGTGCCGGCGCACGATGGCGACGGCCGGTTCCTCCACGGCGCGGTGGACCGCGGCCAGTTCCTCCAAGGTGGCGGCGGCCGGTGCGGTGGGGCGCGGCACCCCGGCCAGGTACTCGCCGACTTCGTGTGCGGCGGCTGCCATCGGCGCGAGCAGGGACGTGTACGTCATGTTCGTCTCCGGTGTCGGTGAACGGCTGATGCGCCGATCCTGCGCCGGGAGCGTCGTGATCGGCCTCATCGGGGCTGTGGAGTGGGCGAAACTGTCCTTCATGCCGAAGAACATGAGCAATTCCGCTCCCGGAGCCGCCACGCCCGGTGCTGCCGCCCCTCCCGCCGTCCTCGGCCTCCGCGACCAGCGGCTGGTCGCGGCGCTCCAGTGCGACGGGCGGCTGAGCGCCGAGCGGGCCGCCGAGGTGCTGGGCGAGAACCCCCGTACCGTGCACCGGCGTTGGCGGGCGCTGACCGGCGACGGCACGGTCAAGGTCCTCGCCCTGCCCGCCCGCCCCGACTCGGTCGGCGCGCTGCTGCTGCGCATCAAGGTGCTCAAGGGCAAGCTGGACGCCCTCACCGCCGCCCTGGCCGCCCGACCCGACATCCCGTTCATCGACCTGTCGGCCACGGGCGACGAGATCACCGCCGTGTCCCTGACCGACCCGGGCTCCCGCGACCACCTGGTCTTCCGGCAGCTGCCCGCCACGCCGGCGGTGGCGTCGGTGTCCGCCGCCACCGTGCTCCACGTGTTCTCCGAGGCGTCCGACTGGCGCCACGACGTGCTGACCGAGGCGGAACGCGCCGCCCTGACCCCGGCGCCGCGCACCCGCGCGCCGGCCCCCGCCGGGCCCGCCCCGGACGCCGTCGACAGCGACATCCTGGCCGCGCTGCGCGACGACGCCCGTACGCCGGCCGCGGCGATCGCCGCCCGCACCGGGCACCCCGCCTCCACCGTCCGGCGCCGCCTCGCCCGCATGACGTCCGACGGCCGGCTGGTCGTCCAGGTGGCCGTGGACCCCAAGCGCCTGGGCCTGCGGATCGACGCCAACGTGATGATGCAGGTGCCGCCGGACCACCTGGACGCCGTCGGGCGCACGCTGGCCCGGCACCCCGCGGTGCACGGCGCGTTCGCCACCACCGGCGCCGCCAACCTGCACGCCGCGGTCTGGGTGCGGGACCTGGCGGCCCTCTACCGTCTGATCTCACAAGACCTGTCGGGCCTGGGCATCGGCGGCGTCGAGACCGTCATCGTCGGCCACGCGGTCAAACGGCCGGGCGGCTGATACGCCGCCGGGCCGCCGGAACACCACTCGACGGAACCGGTGACGCCGCCTACTATCTGCCGCGACGGCATCGCGTGTCGGTCACCGGCCGGGTGAGACATGGAGGTGTCCGTGAGTTTGCCTTACGGAGGCATTCCACCGTGTCAGTGCAGTTGAACCACACCATCGTCCACTCCCGGGACAACCGGGAATCCGCCGCATTCCTGGCGCATATCCTCGGGCTCGAAACCGGTGCGGAATGGGGCCCGTTCATTCCGGTGGACACCAGTAACGGAGTCACCCTGGACTTCGCCACCATCCCCGCCGAGTCGATCGTCACGCAGCATTACGCGTTCCTCGTCTCGGAAGAGGAATTCGACGCGGCCTTCGCGCGGATCGAGCAGGCGGGACTGACGTACTACGCCGATCCGCACGGGAAGCAGCCGGGCGAGATCAACCACAACGACGGCGGGCGCGGGGTCTACTTCCACGATCCGTCCGGCCACGGCCTGGAGATCATCACCCGCCCGTACGGCGGGTTCCCGGACGAGACGGCCCGGGCATCCTCGTGAGGCCGTGACGGGGGCGGGGGGCCCGGGGGGGCCCGGCCCCCCCCGGGCCCCCCCCCCCCCCCCCCCCCCCACGCCATCGTTGGGGTGCGTGAACCGGTTGTGGTGTCGAGGGGGCGCCGGGGATCCCCCCCCGGGGGGGTGGGGGGGGGCCCGGGCGGCCCGGGGCGGGGGGTGGTTGGGGGGGGGGGGGGGGGGGGGGGGGGGGGGCCCCCCCCCCCCCCGCGGCCCCCCCCACGACCGCGCCCCGCCTCACGCCTTCTTGAGCGTGCTGGACCCGTTGGTGGTGACGAGGTCGAGCCGGTGCTCGCCGGCCGGGTCGTCGGGCACGCCGAGGGTCTTGTGGCCGTTGTCGGTGTCGGCCGAAACCCGGTAGCGGTTGCCCTGACCACCCGGCACGACCAGCGTGACGGCGCCGTTCGACGTCTTCGCCCGGACGTCCTGCGCGGTGTCCGTGACGAGGTCGACCGCGCCGTTCGAGGCCGCGCCGGTCACCGGCAGGCCCGCGGGCACGTCGACGGTGTAGCCCAGTGCTCGGCGGCTGCGGGGACGGCTGTTCGGCGCCGTTCTCCATCCGGTGCGTGGCTTTCTCCGGCCGGTCGCCCCGGTATTCCGGTTTGCGGTGCACGGACACCTTGCCGGGGGAATTCCTGCCGCGCACGGTGACCGAGCCGTTGCCGCCGTCCAGCCGTACGGACGTGACCCGCGCCGTGAGCGTGGCGTCGTCCTCGTACGCGGATGGACCCTATGGGACCCGCCGCGGCGGCCACCATGGGGACAACCCCCGCTTCCGTCTGCGGCTCACCCCAAGACCCTCAGACCCGGCTCCCCGCCCCCAGCCCCCGCAGCCGCTCCGGATCGGCGAGGATGTCGATCGCGACGATCTTGCCGCCCGTGATCGTCATGCCCATCACCGACACCGGCACCCCGTTCGCGACCGCGACGACGCCCATCGCCCCGTTCACGAGCGCGGGACGGGCGAACCGCGCCCGCCTCCGGAAGGTGAAGGCCTGCCCGGCCACCGCCCGCGCCCCGACGACCACCTTGGGCGCGCCCGCGAACCTGGCGCCGGTGTCGGCCCTGAGCACCACGTCCGGATCGAGCAGGGCGACCAGCGCCTCGAAGTCGCCGCCGCGCGAGGCGGCGAGGAAGGCGTCGACCACCTCCCGCTGCCGGGCCAGGTCGGCGTCGGGCGTGGTGGCCGCGCCCCGCACCCGGCGGCGCGCCCGGCTGGCGAGCTGCCGCGCCGCGCCCGCGCTGCGCCCGACCACCGGGCCGATCTCCTCGAACGGCACGGCGAACATGTCGTGCAGGACGAACGCGAGGCGTTCGGCGGGCGCCAGCGTCTCCAGCACCACCAGCAGGGCGAGCCCGACCGAGTCGGCCAGCAGGGCCTGGTGCTCCGGGTCCGTCCCGTCCGTACCGCTGCCGACGACGGGATCGGGCACGCGGACACCGGCGGACTCCCCTGCGTCGAGGGACTCCTCGCCCCGTGCCGTACGGGCCCGCAGCATGTCCAGGCACACCCGGCCGACGACGGTCGTCAGCCACCCGCCGAGATTGCCGACCCCGCCCGCATCCGCACGGCTGAGCCGCAGCCAGGCCTCCTGCACGGCGTCGTCCGCCTCGCTCAGCGAACCGAGCATGCGGTACGACACCGCCCGCAGACGCGCCCGGTGCTCCTCGAAGCGCTCCGCCAGAAAGTCCTTCTCGTCCACTGGTCACATTCTCCTGTCGCGTTCCGTCAGTAACCTGACGGATCCGCTCGCCCCGATGTGACAGGCCGGGGCGCCGTGCGGGGCGGGCGCCTGCCACGGCCGCCCGTCCCGCACGGTTTTCTCCGGATGCACGGCACGCTGGTCCCCGAGCGTCCTGGTGGCGGTAGCCGACCCGTGCTCCCGGCGTCTGCCCGGCGCGCGGCGGGGCAGGCTCGGCCGAACGGCTGAACCGCGTCAGTCGAGGCGGATGTGCTTGATGCCCGTCCACGCGCGGCGCAGCCGCCCGAGCACCGTGCGCCGGTCGGCGAGCAGCGCGAAGTGGCGTACGGCGTGCCCGCGTTCCCGGCGTCCGGTGCCCGGCGGTGCCCCGGCGCTTCACGGGGCGGGTGTGAAGACGAGTGACGCGTTGTGGCCGCCGAAGCCGAAGGAGTTCGTCAGGGCCGCGGACAGGGCTTGGCGGCGGGGTCCGCCCGTGACGACGTCGAGTTTCACCGCCGGGTCGAGGGTGTCGAGGTTCCGGGTCGCCGGAATGACGCCGTCGCGGACGGCCAGGATCGCGGCGAGGGCGCCGAGCGAACCGGCCGCGCCGAAGAGGTGGCCGGTCATCGACTTGGTCGCGGTGACGGCGGGGTGGGTGCCGATGGCCTCGGTGATCGACTCGGCCTCCGTGAGGTCGCCCTGGTGCGTGGACGTGGCGTGCGCGTGGACGTGGCCGACCGCGAGCGGGGACAGTCCCGCCGCGGACAGCGCCAGCCGCATCGCCCGCACCTGTCCCTCGGGGTGCGCGGCCGTGATGTGGTGGGCGTCCGAGGTGACGCCGGCGCCGGCGAGCGTCGCGTGGGCGCGGGCCGCCCGCGCGGCGGCGAATCCGGCGCGCTCCAGGACGACCACCGCCGAGCCCTCGCCGATGACGAAGCCGTCCCGGTCGGCGTCGAACGGACGCGAGGCCCGCTGCGGCTCGTCGTTACGCGTCGAATGCGCCCTGGCCTGCGCGAACCCGGCCAGCGGCAGCGGGTGGAGGCACGCCTCGGCGCCCCCTGCCACGACGACGTCCGCCCGGCCGAGGCGGATCAGGTCCAGGCCCGTGGCGATCGCCTCGGCCCCGGAGGCGCAGGCGCTGACCGGGGTGTGGGCGCCGCCCTTGGCGCCGAGTTCGATGCTGACCCAGGCGGCCGGGCCGTTCGCCATCAGCATCGGGACGGTGTGCGGGGACACCCGCCGCACGCCGGACGTTTCGAGGACGTCGTCCTGGCCGAGCAGGGTGAGCGCGCCCCCGGTCCCGGTACCGATCACGACGGCCAGCCGCTCCGGATCGACCTCGGGCGCGCCCGCGTCGGCCCACGCCTCGCGGGCCGCGACGAGCGCCACCTGCTCGCAGCGGTCCATGCGCCGGGCCTGCACCCGGTCCAGGACCTCGCCCGGCTCGGTCTTGAGCCGGCCCGCGATCCGTACCGGCAGCCCGGCCGCCCAGTCCTCCTCGATGGCGCTGATCCCGGACTGCCCGGCCAGCATGCCCGCCCAGGTCGTGGCGGCGTCTCCGCCCAGCGGGGTGGTGGCTCCGAGCCCGGTGACGAGGACTTCTTCGGTGACAGTACGCACTGGATGAACCCCCATTGTCGTATGGATACAACTCCCCGGGCCGGGTGAGGCGGGGGGAGTGATCAACTGCCGCCCACTCTTCCAGTGTTTTCGTGGCGTGCCGGGTGGGGAACCTCACGGAGACCTGTCGCTTGTTTTTGTGGGGTTCCTGCAAGCGAAAGGTGCCAGGGTGCTCGATGAGTACGAAGGGGCCAAGACGTGATGCAGGGCCCTGGCGGTAAGACGCCGATCACGAGATATCTTGATGTCGAGCAATGTTGCAGACGTGGAGCGGAGCACCCGGTGACTGACTCGACCATCATCTACACACACACTGACGAGGCCCCGGCCCTGGCGACGTATTCGTTCCTGCCGGTGGTCGAGGCCTACGCCTCGACGGCCGGGGTCACGGTGGAGAGCCGCGACATCTCCCTGGCGGGCCGGATCATCGCCGGCTTCCCGGAGTGGCTCCAGGAGGAACAGCGCATCGACGACGCCCTCGCCGAGCTCGGCGAGCTGGCGAAGACGCCCGAGGCCAACATCATCAAGCTGCCGAACATCTCGGCCTCCATCCCGCAGCTGAAGGCGGCCGTCGCCGAGCTGCAGGAGCAGGGTTACGCGCTGCCGGACTACCCGGACGACCCGAAGACCGACGAAGAGCGCGACATCCGCGCCCGCTACGACAAGGTCAAGGGCAGCGCCGTCAACCCCGTGCTGCGCGAGGGCAACTCCGACCGCCGCGCCCCCGCCTCGGTGAAGAACTACGCCAAGGCCAACCCGCACCGGATGGGCGCCTGGTCGGCCGACTCGAAGACCGAGGTCGCGCACATGACCGGCGACGACTTCCGCTCCACCGAGAAGTCCGCGGTCGTCGCCGAGGACGGCACCCTGCGCATCGAGCTGACCGGTGACGACGGCTCCACCACCGTGCTGCGCGAGTCGGTACCGGTGCTCGCGGGCGAGGTCGTGGACGCCTCCGTCATGCGCGTCGCCGTGCTGCGCGAGTTCCTCAAGGAGCAGGTCGCGCGCGCCAAGGCCGAGGGCGTGCTGTTCTCGGTGCACCTGAAGGCCACGATGATGAAGGTCTCCGACCCGATCATCTTCGGTCACGTGGTGCGCGCCTTCTTCCCGAAGACCTTCGCCGCGTACGGTGACGTGCTCGCCAAGGCCGGCCTGACCCCGAACGACGGTCTGGGCGGCATCTGGAAGGGCCTGGAGTCGCTGCCCCAGGGCGAGGAGATCAAGGCCTCCTTCGACGCGGAGCTGGCCGAGGGACCGGACCTGGCCATGGTCGACTCCCACCGGGGCATCACCAACCTGCACGTACCGAGCGACGTCATCGTCGACGCCTCCATGCCGGCCATGATCCGCACCTCCGGCCACATGTGGAACAAGGACGACCAGGAGCAGGACGCCCTCGCCGTCATCCCGGACAGCAGCTACGCCGGCGTCTACCAGGCCGTCATCGAGGACTGCAAGGCGAACGGCGCGTACGACCCGTCGACCATGGGCTCGGTGCCGAACGTCGGCCTGATGGCGCAGAAGGCCGAGGAGTACGGCAGCCACGACAAGACCTTCGAGATCGCCACCACCGGCACGGTGCGGGTCCTCGACCAGGACGGCAACGCCGTCCTGGAGCAGACGGTCGCCGCCGGCGACATCTTCCGCATGTGCCAGACCAAGGACGTGCCGATCCGCGACTGGGTCAAGCTGGCCGTCACCCGCGCCCGCGCGACCGGCGACCCGGCCGTGTTCTGGCTGGACGAGGGCCGCGCCCACGACGCGAACCTGATCGCCAAGGTCAAGCAGTACCTCCCGGAGCACGACACCGAGGGCCTGCGGATCGAGATCATGTCCCCGGTCGAGGCGACGAAGTTCTCGGTCGAGCGCATCCGCCGCGGCGAGAACACCATCTCCGTCACCGGCAACGTGCTGCGCGACTACCTCACCGACCTGTTCCCGATCCTGGAGCTGGGCACCAGCGCCAAGATGCTCTCGGTGGTGCCGCTCATCAACGGCGGCGGCCTGTTCGAGACCGGCGCCGGCGGCTCCGCGCCCAAGCACGTCCAGCAGCTGGTCAAGGAGAACTACCTGCGCTGGGACAGCCTGGGCGAGTTCCTCGCGCTCGCGGTGAGCTTCGAGCACCTCGCGCAGAAGACGGGCAACGCGCGCGCCCAGGTGCTCGCCGACACCCTCGACCGCGCGACCGGCACGTTCCTCGCCGAGAACAAGTCGCCCAGCCGCAAGCTGGGCGGCATCGACAACCGCGGCAGCCACTTCTACCTGGCCCTGTACTGGGCCCAGGAGCTGGCGCGCCAGACCGAGGACACGCAGCTGGCGGAGTCCTTCGCGGCGCTCGCGGCGACGCTGGCCGAGCAGGAGCAGACCATCGTCGACGAGCTGATCGCCGTACAGGGCTCGCCCGCCGACATCGGCGGCTACTACCAGCCCTCGGTGGCCAAGGCCGCGGCCGTCATGCGCCCGTCGGCCACGCTCAACCAGGCGCTGGCGACCCTCGGCAGCTGATCCACGACGGGTCCGCCCCGGCCGGCACTCCCGCCCGGCCGGGGCGGACCCGTGTTCGTACGGCTCTTCCTGGCGGCCCCTACCCGTAGTACTTCGGAGCTAGGCGGCAGATGCCCTCTCCGGCAGGACGCCGACCACGTGACGCGATCCGTAACTTCCTTGGTGAAGCGCGCGCTTCGCTCAGAACGGAAGGCCCCTCCCGGGAGGAGACCGTGCACGGTGCTTGAGGTCCAGCATGTGGGGGACAACGGAGCGGGCGTCCGGACAGGGCGGACGGCGCTCAAGAAGCGGCTGTCGACGGCCGTACGGACGGTGTCACGCGCGTTCTGTGACGACCTGGTGAAGGGAGCCGTCCGGCCGCTGCCAACGGGGGAGCGGCCGGGCTGGCTGGCCTGGCAGCCGCTCATCGTGGTCCTGCTGCTGTTCTGCGCGGTGATCGTCAGTGTGTTCAGCATCAACCACCTCGCCTTCGCCCCGGAATACCGTTTCGCCATGGGGTACGCCGTACTCCTCGGCGGCGGCCAGTCGCTGGCCCTCGTTCTGGCGGCATTCCGGCCGGTGGCGGCCTGGTGGGCGGCGACCGCCGTCACGATCGTCATCGCCGTGTCGGTGCGGGTCCCGTCCCCGGGGGACGTGGCGTACCCCTGGTCCTTCACCCGGGACGGGCCGTACCCCTGGACGGGACCCGGGCTCGCCGTACAGGCCGGGGTGCTGTTCCTGCTCGCGTTGCGGCACCGGCTCCGCGCGGCAGCCGGAGCGCTGATCCTCACGGTCCTGACGGTGCTGGCGTGCAGCATCGGCGCCGGCCCGCTCCAGCCCTTTCCCCTCGGCGGTGCCATGGCCGTTCTCGTCGGTGTCGTCCTCGTCGGCGCCGCCCTCCGCGGCCGCCAGGTGGCCCGTACCGAACTCGTCGTACAGGAGGAGATCACCAGCGAGGAGCGGGCCCGCCGCACGCTCCTGGAGGAGCGCAACCGGATCGCCCGTGAGCTGCACGACGTGGTCGCCCATCACATGTCGGTGATCTCCATCCAGGCGCAGGTCGCCCCGCACCTGGCCGAGAACCCGTCCGCCGAGTTGCGGGAGAACCTCGCGGGCATCCGTACGAACGCGGTGGAGGCGCTGACCGAACTGCGCCGCGTGCTGGGTGTGTTGCGGTCCGAGGATGCCCCGGACGGCGGGACCACTGCCGTACCGCATGCCCCGCAGCCCACTCTGGACCGTCTCGACGAACTGGTCGCCAACGTCCGCAGCGCAGGGTTGACGGTCACCACCACACACACCGGGGAGCGGCGCCCGCTGTCACCAGGTGTCGAACTGTCCGCGTTCCGCATCGTGCAGGAAGCACTCAGCAACGCGATGCGTCACGCCCCCGGCGCGCGCGTCGCGGTGACGATCGCCTACCGCCCAGCCGCACTCACCGTACGCGTCACCAACTCCGCGCCGGATCGTCCTGTCGCCGCCTCTCCGGGCGCCGGCCACGGGCTGCTCGGCATGCGCGAACGCACCGCCATGCTGGGCGGCGACCTCGCCGCCGGGCCGACTCCCGACGGCGGCTACGAAGTCACCGCCGTCCTGCCCGTGGACACCGACGCCCGGCCCGACGGCCCCGCCCGGTCCACCCATTCCACCGAGGACGCCCCATGACACCCATCCGCGTGCTCATCGCCGACGACCAGGTCATGGTCCGCCAGGGATTCACGGTGCTGCTCAACGCCGAGCCCGGCATCGAGGTCGCGGGCCAGGCCGTGGACGGCCTCGACGCCCTCGCCAAGGTTGCCGAACTCGCGCCCGACGTCGTGCTGATGGACATCCGGATGCCCGGCCTGGACGGCATCGAGGCCACCCGCCGCCTCACCGAGACCGCCGGAGCCGACGTCAAGATCCTCGTCCTGACCACCTTCGACCTGGACGAGTACGTCTACGAGGCGCTGCGCGCCGGCGCGTCCGGATTCCTGCTCAAGGACGCGTCGGCCGCCGACCTCGCCCAGGCCGTACGGGTGGTCGCGGCCGGCGACGCGCTGCTCGCCCCCAACATCACCAAGCGCCTGATCGCCGAGTTCTCCCGGATGGCGGGGCAGCCCCGCGCGCCCCTCAAGGACCGCGTCGGCGACCTGACGGAACGTGAGACCGAGGTCCTCTCCCTGGTCGCCCAAGGTCTGTCGAACGCGGAGATCGCCGCCCGTCTGGTACTGGCCGAGCAGACCGTGAAGACCCATGTGAGCCGCATCCTGGTGAAGCTGGGCGTCCGCGACCGCACCCAGGCGGCGGTCTTCGCGTACGAGACGGGCCTGGTCCGCCCGTCCGGCTACTGACCGTCCGCCGTCACGGGCGGTATCAGGTGGTCGAGCCCCTCCGCGCACCTCTTGGCCAGTTCGGACGACCGCGGCAGCATCATCTCCTCGTAGGAGCGCACGGCGTCGTCCGTGTACGCCTGGGCGACCAGTGCCTGGGCCAGGTCGGTGCCGTCGAGCAGCGCGTGGTTGACGCCCACGCCGAGCGGCGGCATCAGGTGCGCGGCGTCCCCCAGCAAGGTCACACCCGGGACGTGGTCCCAGACGTGCGGGACGGGCAGCGCGAAAAGGGGCCGGTGGGCGAAGTCGCTGTCGGCGCCGAGCAGCGCGTAGCGCAGCCTCTCGTCCCACCCGTCGAGCATCTCCGAGAGGTACGCACGCGTCGCCGCCTTGTCGCCCAGGTCGAGCCCGGCGGCCGTGTGCCAGTCCTGCGGAGCCCGGAACGCCAGGTAGACGCGGATATGGCCGTTGCTGTTCCGCTGGGCGAACAGGCCCGTGGACCCGGTCTTCGCGACCATGGTGCCGGGGCCGACCAGCCGCGCCAGGCCGGGATGGCGTACGTCGGAGTCGTCGAAGCCGACCTCGACGAAGGTGACGCCGGTGTACCGGGGGAGGGCGTCCGAGACGGCCGGGCGGACCCGCGACCAGGCGCCGTCGGCGCCGACGACCAGGTCGAAGTCCTCGGTGGTGCCGTCCGCGAACACCAGGCGGCAGGTGCCGTCGTCGAGCGGCAGGGCGCTGCTGACGGCGCGCCCCCAGTGGACCGTCCCCGGCACGAGCGAGTCCAGCAGCAGCCCCCGCAGGTGTCCGCGGTCGATCTCCGGCCGGTCCTCCACGCCCGCGCCCTCGTCCCCGGGCGGCCACTGCTGTTCCAGCGCGGCCGCGGTGGCGTGGTCCAGGGCCCGCCACTCCTGGCCCTCGGGGCGGGCCAGCTCGTGGAACCGGTCGAGCACGCCCGCCGCGCGCAGGGCGGCCTGGCCCGTATCAGGGTGGAGGTCGAGGGAGCCGCCCTGCGAACGGGCCTCCGGGGACGTCTCGCGCTCGAAGACGGTGACGGAGCGGCCGTGGAGCTGCAGGACGCGGGCACAGGCCAGGCCGCCGGGGCCGGCTCCGACGATCGCGACGCGGGCGTCTCGGGTGAGGTTCATGGGTCCCCCTCCAGGGGTGCATGGAACGCCGGACCGGACGTCCTGGCGCTGACCCAAAAAAAGCACATCCAATAAATAAGTGCAATCGCTAAACCTTCGAAGTCGATACACCCCGAGGTAGGCTGTACCCGTGACCGAACCCGCTCCCCGCCTCGAACCGCCCCCGCCTTCCGGGAGCGGCGCCCCCGCCGGCCGCCGCGAGCGAAAGAAGGCCCGGACCCGACAGGCCCTGGCCGATGCCGCCCTGCGGCTCTTCCTGGAGCGCGGTTACGAACAGGTCGGCGTCAAGGAGATCGCCGACGCCGCCGACGTGTCGGTGACGACCCTGTTCAAGCACTTCGCCGGCAAGGAAGCGCTCGTCTTCGACCAGGACGACGACATCGAGGCCGCCCTCGTCGCCGCGGTACGCGACCGGGCCCCCGGCCAGTCGGTCCTGCAAGCCCTGCGCGCGTACGTGCTGCGCACCGAGAAGGACGTCACGCACCCCGAGATCGCCGCGTTCATCCGCCTGGTGTCCGAGACCCCGGCGCTGCGCGACTACGCCCAGCGCATGTGGATGCGCCACGAATCGGCCCTGGCCCGTGCCATCGCCGAGGAGGTCGGCGCCCCCGAGGGCGACGCCACCTGCGCCGCCCTGGCCCACTTCGCCCTCGCCTCCCGCACCCTCACCGACCGGCACCCCGCGCCGCGCCGGGCCACCGAAGAGATCTTCGACCTGCTGGAGCGGGGGTGGGAGGCGGTTCGCCCGGGAAGCTGACCGTCAGCGGCGGGGCTTGCCCCGCCGGGCGCCCTTCGGGGCGCCGGAGCCGCCGCGCGGGCCGCGTGAGCCCTTGCCGGCGGGCTTGCCCGCGGCGGGCTTGCGGGCGCCCGCCTTGCCGGGCTGCTTGGCCTTCGGCTGGGCCGCGGCCTGCGGCTGGGTGCGGCCGCGGGTGCTGTTGACGGTCCGGCCGCGGACGATGCCGATGAAGTCCTCGACCTGGTCGGTGGTCCGCTCCTGCGGCCAGGCCAGCGCGATCCGGGACTGGGGGGCGTCCGTCAGCGTCCGGTACTTGAGGTCCTTGCGGTGGTACAGCCGGGCCAGCGACTGCGGGACGACGAGCAGGCCGATGCCCGCCGCCACCAGCTCGATGGCGTCCGCCGTCGTCGCGGGGCGCTCGAAGGCGGGCTGCCCCGGCGGGCGCTCCCAGCCGAGGGTGTCGTCGAGGGGGTGCAGCACGATCTCGTCGGCCAGGTCCTCGGTGGCGACCTCGTCGGCGGCGGTGAAGAGGTGGTCCTTGGGGACCACGACCACCGTCGTCTCCTCGTAGAGGGGGATCGCGCTGAAGTACGTCAGGTCGGCGGGCAGCCGCACGAAACCCGCGTCGGCGCCGCCGTCCCGCAGCACGCCGTACGCCTCGGCGGCGGGCGTCGCGATGAGCTCCAGCGGAACGCCGGGCAGCCGCTCGTTCCAGATACGCACCCACTTGGTGGGCGTCACCCCCGGGACGTACGCGAGCCGGAACGAGAGGGTTTCTTCCGAGCCTGTCACTCCGCCAGGTTACCGGTCGTGGTCAGCGGTAGCGCACACGATCGATACCCTTGACGGCATGACGTCGCACCAGAACACCCAGACGATGAAGCCCGCGACCGCGGCGAAGAAGCTGGGTGTGTACCTCGAAGCCACCCCCGCCGAGTTCCAGGAGGGTGTCGTCTCGCGCGCCGAACTGAACGCGCTGCAGACCGACCCGCCCGAGTGGCTGCGGGACCTGCGACGGGACGGCCCGCACCCCCGGCCCGTGGTCGCGGCGAAGCTGGGCGTCTCCATTTCCGGGCTCGCGCGCGGCGGGGTCACCGAAGCGCTCACCACGGAGCAGATCGAAGCGCTGAAGGCCGAGTCTCCCGAGTGGCTCCAGAAGGAGCGCGCCACCCAGGCCGAGGTCCGCAAGGAAACCGTGCGGATCAAGGAGAAGAACAAGGAGAAGCAGGCGAAGCAGGAGCAGCGCGACAAGTAGCGGACCACGCGGGAGCCGCTCGGCGAACGCTCCCGGAGCAGAACCGGCCGACCGGGCCCCGGCGTGTTACGCCGGGCCGGCCGGCCGATGTGTTCTTCGGCACCGGGCCTTGCGCCCGCCGCGTGGTGCCCCGTTTACGCTTCCGACCACCAGTCGACCCACAGCTCGGAGTCGTCGGTGACGACGAACGCGTAGGGCCGCTGCTTCGCGTTCGGAGTGTCCTGGAGTGTGACGGCTTCGCCGGGCCGCTCGATAATGCGGCCGGGCGGTGTGTCCTGCGCGGCCCAGTGCCACGCTTTGCCGTCCCACCAGTTCACGTACAGCTTCGAGTCGTCACCGATGACGAAGGCGTACGGGCGGGTGAAGGCGTTGGGGTCGTTCTGCCTCATGACCACGCCCACGGAGTCGAGGACGAGCCGCCCGGACGGCGCGCCCTGTGCGCTCCAGTTCCACTTGCCGCCGTCCCACCAGTTCACGTACAGCTTCGAGTCGTAGCCCTGCACGAAGGCGTAGGGCCGCTCCGCGGCGTTCGGATCGTTCTGGACGCTGATGACGCCCGCGCCCTTCTTGACCGGTTGCCCGGACGGCGCGCCCTGGTCGCTCCAGTTCCACTTGTTGCCGTCCCACCAGTTGACCCAGACGCGGGAGTCGTCGGTGATGACGAAGGCGTACGGGCGGGTGAAGGCGTTCGGGTTGTCGCGCACGGTGGTGACGCCCAGGGGGCGGGAGATGGTGCGGCTCGGCGGCGCGCCCTGGTCGCTCCAGTTCCACTTGCTGCCGTCCCACCAGTTGACCCACATCCGGAAGTCGTCGGTGAGGACGAACACGTACGGGCGCTGCGCCGCGTTCGGGTCGTTCCGCACGGAGACGACCCCGACGCCCTCACGGACCAGACGCCCGCTGGGCGCGCCCTGGTCGCTCCAGTTCCACTTGTTGCCGTCCCACCAGTTCACGTACAGCTTCGAGTCGTCACCGATGACGAAGACGTACGGGCGCTGCGCGGCGCTCGCACTGTCCTGGACCGTGACCGCGCCGATCTTCTCAAGGACGGTACGGCCGGGCGGAGTCCCCTGGTCACTCCAGTGCCAGGTCTTGCCGTCCCACCAGTTGACGTGCAGCCGTGAGTCGTAGCCGCGGACGAAGACGTAGGGCCGCTGTGCGGCCTGCGGGTCGTCCTTCATGGTGACGGCGCCGGCGGTGGCCCGGACCCCGATGGTGCTGGTGGGTTTCTGCTGGTCGCTCCAGTGCCATGAACCCATGCCATTCCTCTCCGGCCCCCCAGCCCGGTACGTCGCGGGCAGGGCATGCCGAGGTGAGATGTGCTCCGAGCGGCCCGGCACCGCACGAGGCGGATGCCGGGACAGGGGGACGAGGTCCGGCCGGAGTCCCGCCAGGTGCTGCGGCGCACACTCTGGCACCGCACCTGCTGCCTGTCACCGGCGTGGTGGGGAGGGCGGCGTTCCGGGGGCGCGATCCGGACGCCGTCGGCGAGGCAAGGCGGAACGCCACAACCATGGCGCTCAGCCACACCCCCCTCCCTGTCAACCATGAAACCACCATTGCATAAACCTGCTGCCCTACGTATATTCATTCCTTCAAGGAGGAGGGTCCATGGCAGTACGAGCAGCAGTGGCCGGAGCGAGCGGGTACGCCGGGGGTGAGGTTCTCCGGCTGCTCCTGGGGCACCCGGACGTGGAGATCGGGGCGCTGACCGCGCACGCCAACGCGGGGCAGCGGCTCGGTGCCGTGCAGCCGCACCTGGTGCCGCTGGCCGGGCGGGAGCTGGTCGCCACCACGGCCGAGGCGCTGGCCGGGCACGACGTCGTCTTCCTGGCGCTGCCGCACGGGCAGTCCGCGGCGGTGGCCGAGGCGCTGAAGCCCGAGGTGCTCGTGGTGGACTGCGGCGCCGACTTCCGGCTCGCCGACGCCGCCGACTGGGAGAAGTTCTACGGCTCGCCGCACGCCGGCACCTGGCCGTACGGGCTGCCCGAGCTGCCCGGCGCGCGGGAGGCGCTGCGCGCGTCCCGGCGGATCGCGGTGCCGGGCTGCTACCCGACCGCGGTGACGCTGGCCCTCTTCCCCGCGTACGCGGCGGGGCTCGCCGAGCCCGAGGCCGTGATCGTCGCGGCCACCGGCACCTCCGGCGCCGGCAAGGCACTCAAGCCGCACCTGCTGGGCAGCGAGGTGATGGGCTCGATGAGCCCGTACGGCGTGGGCGGGGCGCACCGGCACACGCCGGAGATGGCGCAGAACCTGAGCGCCGCGGCGGGGGAGCCGGTCACCGTCTCCTTCACGCCCACGCTCGCGCCCATGTCCCGCGGCATCCTGGCCACCTGCTCGGCCAAGGCCAGGCCCGGCGTGGACGGCGCGGACCTGCGGGCGGCGTACGAGAAGGCGCTGGGCGGCGAGCCGTTCGCCCACCTGCTCCCGGAGGGGCAGTGGCCGTCCACCGCGGCCGTGTACGGGTCCAACACCGCGCTGGTGCAGGTGGCCCACGACGCGGCGGCCGGCCGGATCGTCGTGGTCGCCGCCATCGACAACCTGACGAAGGGCACCGCGGGCGGCGCGGTGCAGAGCATGAACATCGCCCTCGGCCTCGACGAGGCCACCGGGCTCTCTACGATCGGAGTCGCACCGTGAGCGTCACGGCAGCCAAGGGGTTCTCGGCGGCGGGCATCGCCGCCGGGATCAAGGAGAACGGGAGCCCGGACCTCGCCCTGGTGGTGAACAACGGTCCGCGACTGGCCGCCGCAGGCGTCTTCACCGCCAACCGCGTCAAGGCCGCGCCGGTGCTCTGGTCGGAGCAGGTGCTCAAGGGCGGCCGGGTCTCGGCCGTGGTACTCAACTCGGGCGGCGCCAACGCCTGCACGGGCCCCGAGGGCTTCCAGGACACCCACGCCACCGCGGAGAAGGCCGCCGAGGTGCTCCCCGGGCACAGCGCCGGTGAGGTCGCCGTCGCCTCGACGGGGCTCATCGGCGTACGGCTGCCGATGGACCGGCTGCTGCCGGGCATCGAGAAGGCCGCCGCCGACCTCAGCGTGCTCGGCGGCCAGAAGGCCGCGATCGCGATCAAGACCACCGACAGCGTGCACAAGACCGCCGCGTTGAGCGGGGACGGCTGGACGGTCGGCGGCATGGCCAAGGGCGCCGGCATGCTCGCACCGGGACTGGCCACCATGCTCGTCGTGCTGACCACCGACGCCGACCTGGAAGCGCCGGTCCTGGACCGGGCGCTGCGCGACGCGACCCGGACCACCTTCGACCGGGTCGACTCCGACGGCTGCATGTCCACGAACGACACGGTGCTGCTGCTGGCCTCCGGGGCGTCCGGAGCGGTGCCGGAGTACGACGCGTTCGCGGACGCGGTCCGCACGGTCTGCGACGACCTGGCGCGGCAGCTCATCGGCGACGCGGAGGGCGCGAGCAAGGACATCCGGATCGAGGTGGTGGGCGCGGCCAGCGAGGACGACGCCGTCGAGGTGGGCCGGTCCATCGCCCGTAACAACCTGCTGAAGTGCGCCATCCACGGCGAGGACCCGAACTGGGGGCGGGTGCTGTCCGCCATCGGCACCACGTCGGCCGTCTTCGACCCGGACCGGCTGAACGTCGCCATCAACGACGTGTGGGTCTGCAAGAACGGTTCGGTGGGCGAGGACCGGGACCTGGTGGACATGCGCTACCGGGAGGTGCGGATCACCGCCGATCTCAGCGCCGGCACCGAGTCCGCGGTGATCTGGGCGAACGACCTCACCGCCGACTACGTCCACGAGAACAGCGCGTACGCGTCATGAGCACCCGCAAGCACACCGCGCTGCCCAAGGCCCGCACGCTCATCGAGGCGCTGCCCTGGCTGACCCGGCACCACGGCAAGACCGTCGTGATCAAGTTCGGTGGCAACGCCATGGTCGACGAGGAGCTGAAGGCCGCCTTCGCGCAGGACGTGGTCTTCCTGCGGCACGCCGGGCTGCGGCCGGTCGTGGTGCACGGCGGCGGCCCGCAGATCAGTGCCCAGCTCGACAAGGTCGGCCTGAAATCGGAGTTCAAGGCGGGCCTGCGGGTCACCACGCCCGAGGCGATGGACGTCGTACGGATGGTGCTCGCCGGGCAGGTGCAGCGGGAACTGGTCGGGCTGCTCAACCAGCACGGCCCGCTCGCCGTCGGCATGACCGGCGAGGACGCCCGGCTGATGTCGGCCACGCGGCACTACGCCGAGGTGGACGGCGAGCGGGTGGACATCGGACGGGTCGGCGAGGTCACCGGGGTCGACCCGGGCGCCGTGCTGGCGCTGCTGGACGACGGCCGTATCCCGGTCATCTCCTCCGTCGCCCGCAGCGCCGACGAGGGCGACGAAACCGGCGTCTTCAACGTCAACGCCGACACCGCGGCAGCGGCCCTGGCCGCGGCCCTCGGCGCCGAGACGCTGATGGTCCTCACCGACGTGGAGGGCCTGTACGAGGACTGGCCGCTCAGCGACGAGGTGATCTCCCGGCTCACCGCCACCGAGCTGGAGAAGCTGCTGCCCGAACTGGCCAGCGGCATGGTGCCCAAGATGCGGGGCTGCCTGCACGCCGTACGCAACGGTGTGCGCACCGCCAGGGTGATCGACGGACGGGTCCAGCACGCGATCCTGCTGGAGATCTTCACGGACGAGGGAATCGGCACGATGGTCGTGCCGGACACGCAGACGGACGAAGCAGGGGGAACGGCATGAGCGGCGGCCCGGCGAGCGGCACGGCCCCACACGCGGCAACCGGCACGGCGGCGCCCGGCACGGCGGCCAACTCGGCCCTCACCGAGCGCTGGCAGGGCTCGATGATGGACAACTTCGGCACACCGCGCGTGCCCCTGGTACGCGGCGAGGGCGTACGGGTCTGGGACGCCGACGGCAACGACTACCTCGACTTCCTCGGCGGCATCGCCGTCAACGCCCTCGGCCACGCGCACCCCGCCGTCGTCCGCGCGGTCTCCCGGCAGATCGCCACCCTCGGGCACGTCTCCAACTTCTTCGTCGCCGAACCCACCGTCGCGCTGGCCGAACGGCTCCTGGGCATCGCCGGCCGCCCCGGCCGGGTCTACTTCTCCAACTCCGGCGCCGAGGCCAACGAAGCCGCCTTCAAGATCGGCCGGCTCACCGGGCGCACCCGCATGGTCTCCACCACCGGCGGCTTCCACGGCCGCACCATGGGCGCCCTCGCGCTCACCGGCCAGCCCGCCAAGCAGGACCCTTTCCGGCCGCTTCCCGGCGACGTCGACTTCGTCCCGTACGGCGACGCCGAAGCGCTGCGCGCCGCCGTCACCACCGACACCGCCCTGGTGGTCCTGGAGCCCCTCCAGGGCGAGAACGGCGTCGTCGTCCCGCCGCCCGGCTACCTGGCGGCCGCCCGCGAGATCACCGCCGCCACCGGCACCCTCCTCGCCCTGGACGAGATCCAGACCGGCATCGGCCGTACGGGCCACTGGCTGGCGTCGCAGGCCCAGGGCGTCGAGGCCGACGTGATCACGCTGGCCAAGGGCCTCGGCGGCGGCCTGCCCATAGGCGCCACCCTCGCCTTCGGACCGGCCGCCGACCTGCTCACCCCCGGCTCGCACGGCTCCACCTTCAGCGGCAACCCCGTCGTCTGCGCGAGCGCGCTCGCCGTACTGGACACGATCGCGGCCGACGGCCTCCTCGACCACGTCAAGCGGGTGGGCGAGCGGCTGCGTGGCGGGATCGAGGCAGCGGCGCACCCGCTCGTCGGCCAGGTCCGCGGGGCGGGTCTCCTCCTGGGTATCGTCTTGACCGAGCCCGTCGCACCACAGGTGCAGCGAGCGGCTCAGGACGCGGGCCTCCTGGTGAACGCGGTCGCGCCGGACGTCGTCCGGCTCGCCCCGCCGCTGATCGTCTCGGACGACGAAGCGGATACGTTCCTCCGGAAGCTCCCCGCCGTCCTCGACGCGGCCCTCGCAGGGGCACACGGGGTACAACGATCCGGAGACTGACGACAACGATGACCGAGGCGCAGGACAACGAGACGCTGCACGGCGGCCCTGCCGTACCGCAGACCCGCACCGCCCGCCACCGCCGGATCGTGGACATCCTCAACCGGCAGGCCGTCCGCTCGCAGAGCCAGCTCGCCAAGCTGCTCGCCGACGACGGCCTGACCGTCACCCAGGCCACCCTCTCGCGCGACCTGGACGAACTGGGCGCCGTGAAGATCCGCAACACCGGCGGCGAGCTGATCTACGCGGTACCGAGCGAGGGCGGCGACCGCAAGCCGCGGGCGCCGCTGGGGGAGTCGGCCAAGGAGGAACGGATGCGCAGGCTCTCCGGAGAACTTCTCATCTCCGCCGAGGCGTCCGCCAACCTCGTCGTCCTGCGCACCCCGCCCGGCGCCGCCCAGTTCCTCGCCTCCGCCATCGACCAGGCCGAACTGCACGACATCCTCGGCACCATCGCCGGCGACGACACCCTGATGCTCATCAGCCGCGACCCGGCCGGCGGCCAGGCACTCGCCGACCACCTGCTGCAGCTGGCGCAAAAGGCACGCTGAACCGCCCGGTCCGCGCCGTGCCGCCCGTCCGGCCGCTGTACTGGGGGCCGTCCCGGCCGCGGCGGCCGGGCGGTTCGGGAGGACCGATGCTGGCAGTACGGGCAAGAGCGCTGTTCGACGGCGAGGGGCCGGGGCTCGTCGAACGGCCCACGGTACTGATCGAGAACGGCCGGATCGCGGCCGTCCAGCCCGGCGGCATGCCGGTGATCGGCGCCGAGATCCTCGACGTGGGCGCCGCCACCCTCCTCCCCGGCTTCGTCGACACCCACACCCACCTGGCGTTCGACGCGAGCACCGACGTCGTCGGCCGGCTCACCGGCGCCGACGACGACACCCTCCTCGACCGGATCAAGGCCGCCGCGCTGGCGTCCCTGGCCGCCGGGGTGACGACCGTACGGGACCTCGGCGACCGCGGCTACCTCACCCTGCGGCTGCGCGCCGAGACGGCCCGCGACCCGGCGGCGGGCCCGCACATCGTCGCCGCCGGGCCGCCCCTGACCACCACCCGCGGCCACTGCTGGTTCCTCGGCGGCCGGGCGGAAGGCGTGGACGGCGTCCGCGCGGCCGTACGGGAACGGGCCGAGCGCGGCGTGGACGTCGTCAAGGTCATGGTGACCGGCGGCGACCTCACTCCCGGCTCGGACCCGTACAGCGTCCAGTACGGGCGCGGCGAACTGCACGCCATCGTCGACGAGGCCCACCACCACGGCCTCCCGGTCACCGCCCACGCCCACGCCGTCACGGGCATCCGCGAAGCGGTCACCACCGGCTTCGACACGATCGAACACTGCTTCTTCCTCACCGAATCCGGCGTCGACTTCGACCGCCAGGTGATCGGGGAAATGACCCGCCGAGGCGTCACCGCCTCCCTCACCCTCGGCGCCCTCCCCGGCGGCCCCCCACCACCGGCCCACATCGCCCGCCGCATCCCGTCCCTCATCGCAGGCCTGGCCACCCTCCGCGAAGCCGGCGTGACCATGGCCCTCGGCAGCGACTCCGGCATCTTCCCGGTCAAGGCCCACGGCAGCTACCCCCACGGCATCACCGCCATGACCGACTTCGGCTTCACCCCGGCCCAGGCCCTGCGCGCCGCCACCTCGACGGCAGCGATGATCTGCGGCCTCGGCGGCCGCAAGGGCCGCATCGCGGCCGGGTACGACGCGGACCTGGTCGCGGTGGGCGGCGACCCCCTGACCAACGCCACGGCGGTGCACGACGTGGTCGCGGTCGTGCGGGGCGGGGTGAGGGTGGCATGAGGCAGCTCACCTTCACCCCTCCCCGTGCAACTCCGCCCACACGCGCTTCCCCCACGGAAGGTCCGCCCCCGGCCGAGTGACCGAAACCCGGACGAAACGGCTCCGCGCGTGCCGAACGGCATTGGACACCAGCTCGGACACGACCAGGGCCCGTCCTCGGCCGGCTCCTCCAGCCACGATCGTCACGGCTCCGGGTCGAGAAGGTCCCTCGGCGCTGCCGCTCACGCAGCCGCCGGGGCTTTCCGGACCGATCATCGGGACGGGTGGGCACGAGGCCCATCCCACCGCCCTATAGGCCGCCCTATGTTCGCCGTATGACGGCACCCGACCTCAGCCTCTGGTCCCACCCGGAGCTACGTTCGGCACTCGCTGCCGAAGACTGGGGCGCCGTCCTGCGCACCTACCGCAGGCTCTCGGGGCTCTCGCAGACCAAGGCCGGCGAACTCGTCGGCCTGGTGCAGCCGGACGTGTCCGACATCGAGCGCGGGCGCCGCAGGGTCACGTCCAGCGAAGTACGGCAGCGCATCGTCAACGGGCTGGGTGCGCCGGCACACGCGGTGTGCCCGGACCGTCAGCCGGTCGCAGGGCTCGTGCTGCCCGGCCCGGGGCCGGACGACGATCTGCTCGTACGCCTCGGCGGCGTCGCCGACGCCACCCACAAGGTGGACGCCCCCACCCTGGACTGGCTGGACCGGCTGCTCGCCGAGCACCGTTCCGCCGAAGACTCGATCGGCTCCCGTCCGCTGGTGAGCTTGATGCGGCAGCAACTGCGTTCGGTCGTGGACCTGTTCCCGGGCGCCCGGGGGCCGCTTGCGGACCGAGTGGTCCGGCTGGCCTCCGAACACGCCCAGTTCCTCGCGTGGATGGCCCAGGACCAAGGGCAGACCACTGCCGCTCTCGCCTGGTACGACCGCAGCCACGACTGGGCACTGGAGGCCGGGGACGCGGACATGGCCGCCACCACGCTGAGCATGAAGGCACACATGGCATGGTCCGGTGGCCAGGGTGACCGCACCGTACGTCTCGCCGAGGCGGCGCGCAGGTCGGCGCCGGATGCGTCTCCCGGCGTACGGGGGATGGCGGCGCAGATGGCCGCCCGCGGCCACTCCCTCAACGGCGCCGGCAGCGACGCCCACCGACTGCTCGACGAGGCCCAGGCGCTGATCACTCGCGCGTCCGAGCGTCCGGAGGACGAGCCCGCGTGGATGTACTTCTACGGCGACACATGGTTCACACTCCAGCGCGGCATGATCGCCATGCACCTGCACGACTGGGGTGACGCCGTCAGGCAGCTGCGCACCGGGCTGGCAGGGCTGGGGGACGGCTACCGACGTGACCGGACGTGGTACGGATGCTGCCTGGCCCACGCGTACGCCGGAACCGGAGAGGCCGCCGAGGCGCTGGCCGTGGCTCTCCCGCTCGTCTCCGACGCCGCCACGATCGGACGGCCGTACTCGTGGAACGAGCTGCACACCACTGCCGCGGCCTTGATCCGCGCCGGAGCGAGAGAAGGCCGCCTGCTCGTGGAGGCGCTGCGGCAGTACGACTGACCGTCGGAGTCAGGCCACAACGACCGAGGGCCCTGTCTCACCGAAGTGAAACAAGGCCCTGATCTGCGACTCTGTCGAGTCGGGACGACAGGATTTGAACCTGCGACCCCTTGACCCCCAGTCAAGTGCGCTACCAAGCTGCGCCACGTCCCGGTGCTCGCTTCGGCCGGGGTTTTCCCCGGTCGCGGCGTGCACAAGAAAAATACCCTGTCCGGGGCCCTGAATCCAAAGCGGGGTCCCTTTGAGGGGGTGCGGGGGTCTGTGGCGGGGGTCCGAGGGGTGGTGGGGCAGTGCCGCGCGGGGGGTGCGGGGGCGTGTTTCCATGGCGCCATGGGTGACCGGCAGGGGCAGGGACAGGGGCGGGGAGAGGTGCGGCGGCGTCGCGTGTACGAGGAGCCTGCGGCCGGGGACGGGGCTCGGGTGCTTGTTGATCGGTTGTGGCCGAGGGGGGTGTCGAAGGAGGCCGCGCGCTTGGACGAGTGGTGCAAGGACGTGGCGCCCTCGAAGGAGCTGCGTACCTGGTACGGGCACCGGCCCGAGCGGTATGGGGAGTTCGCGGAGCGGTACCGGGCGGAGCTGGGTGTCTCGCCCGCGGCGGAGGCGCTTGAGGGGCTTCGGGAGCGGGTGGCGGCGGGGCCGCTGACCCTGCTGACCGCGACCAAGGACGTGGGGCTGAGCCATGTGACGGTGCTGGCGGAGGTTCTGAGGGGGCGGTGAGGGGCGGGCCGGCCTGCGGTGACGGGGGTGGGTAGCGGGGCGGCTGCGCCATTTGGGTGCATGGCGTTGACGAACCATGCGGTGGAGTGCATAGTTATACCCATCAGTGGATGCACCGTAAGGAGAAACCCGTGACCGAGCGCGTCGTACTCGCCTACTCGGGCGGCCTGGACACCTCCGTCGCCATCGGCTGGATCGCCGAGGAGACGGGCGCCGAGGTCATCGCCGTGGCTGTGGATGTCGGCCAGGGCGGTGAGGACCTGGACGTCATCCGCAAGCGCGCGCTCGCCTGTGGCGCGGTCGAGGCCGAGGTCGCGGACGCCAAGGACGAGTTCGCCGACGAGTACTGCCTCCCGGCGATCAAGGCCAATGCCCTGTACATGGACCGGTACCCGCTGGTTTCCGCGCTGTCGCGGCCGACGATCGTCAAGCACCTGGTCGCCGCCGCCAAGAAGCACGGCGCCACCACCGTCGCCCACGGCTGCACCGGCAAGGGCAACGACCAGGTGCGGTTCGAGGCGGGGATCTCTTCGCTGGCTCCTGATCTGAAGTGCATCGCCCCGGTGCGGGACTACGCGATGACCCGGGACAAGGCGATCGCGTTCTGCGAGAGCAAGAGCCTGCCGATCACGACGACCAAGAAGTCGCCGTACTCGATCGACCAGAACGTCTTCGGGCGGGCCGTGGAGACCGGCTTCCTGGAGGACATCTGGAACGCGCCGATCGAGGACGTGTACGAGTACACCCAGAACCCGGCGGTGCCGCGGGAGGCCGACGAGGTCGTCGTCACCTTCAAGGAGGGCGTGCCGGTCGCGATCGACGGCCGGCCCGTCACCGTCCTGCAGGCCATCCAGCAGCTCAACGAGCGGGCCGGCGCCCAGGGCATCGGCCGGATCGACATCGTCGAGGACCGGCTGGTCGGCATCAAGTCCCGTGAGGTGTACGAGGCGCCCGGCGCCATCGCGCTGATCACCGCCCACCAGGAGCTGGAGAATGTCACCGTCGAGCGCGAGCTGGCCCGCTACAAGCGGCAGGTCGAGCAGCGGTGGGGCGAGCTGGTCTACGACGGCCTGTGGTTCTCGCCGCTGAAGCGGGCCCTGGACGGGTTCATCACCGAGGCGAACCAGCAGGTCAGCGGCGATATTCGGATGACGCTGCACGGCGGGCGCGCGGTGGTCACCGGGCGGAAGTCGGACCAGTCGCTGTACGACTTCAACCTGGCGACGTACGACACGGGCGACACCTTCGACCAGTCGCTGTCGAAGGGCTTCATCGAGATCTTCGGGATGTCTTCGAAGATCGCGGCGAAGCGGGACCTGGCGTAAGGCGGGATCCGGTTTTCCCCCGGGGCAGGGTGCTGTCCCGACTCCGTCCCCGGTGGCCGGTTCGTCCGGCTGCCGGGGACCCGTACATCCCACCATCCACGAGGAGCTGAGCAAGTGAGCAGCAACAGCGGTGACGTCCGGCTCTGGGGCGGCCGGTTCGCCGACGGGCCCGCCGAGGCTTTGGCGAAGCTGTCCGCGTCCGTCCACTTCGACTGGCGGCTGGCGCCGTACGACATCGCGGGCTCCCGTGCCCACGCGCGCGTGCTGAACAAGGCAGGGCTGCTCACCGGGGACGAGCTGGCGCGGATGCTGGAGGGGCTGGACCGGCTGGAGGCCGATGTGGCCGACGGCAGCTTCGTCGGCACCGTCGCCGACGAGGACGTGCACACCGCGCTGGAGCGGGGGCTGCTGGAGCGGCTCGGCCCGGATCTCGGGGGCAAGCTGCGGGCCGGGCGGTCCCGTAACGACCAGGTCGCCACGCTGTTCCGGATGTACCTGCGGGACCATGCCCGGATCATCGGCGGGCTGATCGCGGATCTTCAGGAGGCGCTGATCGGTCTCGCGGAGGCGCATCCGGATGTGGCGATGCCGGGCCGTACGCATCTCCAGCACGCGCAGCCGGTGCTGTTCGCGCACCACGTCCTCGCGCACGTCCAGGCCCTGTCGCGGAACGCGGAGCGGCTGCGGCAGTGGGACGAGCGGACGGCGGTCTCGCCGTACGGGTCGGGGGCGCTGGCCGGGTCCTCGCTGGGGCTGGATCCGGAGGCGGTCGCGGCCGACCTCGGGTTCGAGCGCGGCAGCTCGGGCAACTCGATCGACGGTACGGCCTCGCGGGACTTCGCCGCCGAGTTCGCCTTCGTCACGGCGATGATCGGTGTGGACCTGTCCCGGATCGCCGAGGAGGTCATCATCTGGAACACGAAGGAGTTCTCCTTCGTGACCCTGCACGACGCGTTCTCCACCGGCTCCTCGATCATGCCGCAGAAGAAGAACCCGGACATCGCCGAGCTGGCGCGCGGCAAGTCCGGGCGGCTGATCGGCAACCTGACCGGCCTGCTGGCCACGCTGAAGGCGCTGCCGCTCGCGTACAACCGGGACCTCCAGGAGGACAAGGAGCCGGTCTTCGACTCCTGCGACCAGCTGGAGGTCCTGCTGCCGGCGTTCACCGGGATGATGGCCACGCTGACCGTCAACCGGGAGCGGATGGAGGAGCTGGCGCCGGCCGGGTTCTCGCTCGCCACGGACATCGCCGAGTGGCTCGTACGGCAGGGCGTGCCGTTCCGGGTGGCGCACGAGGTCGCGGGGGAGTGCGTCAAGGAGTGCGAGCGGCACGGCATCGAGCTGGACGGGCTGAGCGACGAGCAGTTCGCCGCGATCTCGCCGCATCTGACGCCGGAGGTGCGTACGGTCCTGAACGTGCCGGGCGCGCTCGCCTCGCGCAGCGGCCGGGGCGGCACGGCGCCGTCCGCCGTCGCCGTCCAGCTGGCGGAGGTCAAGGCGGACCTGGCCACGCAGCGGGGGTGGGCGGACGTCAAGCGGTGAGCCCGCACGGCACTCAGGATCAGGGATACGCCGGGCGCTGAGCATCGGACGGCGGTGCTCGGGCCCCGGGCCGCGGCCCCCCTCGGGACTTCCGAGGGGGGCCGCGGCCGTTTGGGGCGCGTGGCCTGCCGCGGTGGGAGACGAGCGCGCCGTGAATGAGACATCAATGTCTCATTCGGCTATCCTCTGTCTCATGGCTGTTGACCGGGAGCATGTGCTCAAAGAAGCCGCGGGACTGCTGACACGCAAGGCGACCGCCGGCATGGACGAGATCGCCAAGGCCGCCGGCATCAGCCGCGCGACCCTGCACCGCCACTTCGCGGGCCGGGACGCCCTGATCAAGGCGCTGGAGGAACTGGGCATCCGGCAGTTCGCCGGCGCGCTCGACGCGGCCCGCCTCGACGAGGACGACGCCGTCTCCGCGCTGCGCCGCCTGATCGCCGAGGCCGAGCCGGTCTCCGGCTTCCTCGCCTTCCTCTACACCGAGAACCAGCTCTTCGAGGGCGAGGAGATCAACGACGGCTGGGAGCGGCTGGACACCCGCATCCACGCGCTCTTCCGGCGCGGCCAGGAGGAGGGCGCCTTCCGGATCGACCTGACGCCCGTCTGGCTCACCGAGGCGCTGTACGGACTGATCGGCGCCGGCGCGTGGGCCGTGCACGAGGGGCGCGTCGCCCGCAGGGAACTCAACCACTCGATCGTCGAGCTGCTGCTCGGCGGCATCCGACGGAGCATGGAGAAATGAGCAAGCCTGCCAAGGAGACCGCGGACCGCACCGGGGAGGACCAGCCCGGGGCCGGCCGCTGGCTCGCGCTCGCCGTCCTGGTCCTCGCCGTCCTGCTGGTCGGCGTCGACGCCACCGTGCTGGGCCTGGCCACCCCTTTCCTCAGCGAGGACCTGCGCCCGTCCGGCACACAGCTGCTGTGGATCGGCGACGTCTACTCGTTCGTCATCGCCGGCCTGCTCGTCTCCATGGGCAGCCTCGGCGACCGTATCGGACGCAAGAAGCTGCTGCTGACCGGCTCGGTCGTGTTCGGCGCCATGTCGGTGCTCGCCGCGTACGCGGGCACACCCGCCATGATGATCGCGGCGCGGGCGCTGCTGGGTGTGGCGGGTGCGACGCTGATGCCCTCCACCCTCGCCCTGATCCGCAACCTCTTCCACGACCCCAGGGAACGCAGCCTGGCCATCGGCATCTGGGGCGCCATGGCCTCGGCGGGCGCGGCCGTCGGCCCGGTGCTCGGCGGGTTCCTGCTCGGCCACTTCTGGTGGGGCTCGGTCTTCCTGATCAACCTGCCGGTGATGGCGCTGCTGGTGATCGTCGGCGCCAAGGTGCTGCCGGAGTCCAAGAACCCTGACCCGGGCCCCTGGGACCTGCCCAGCGTCGGCCTGTCCCTCGTCGGCATGATCGGCGTCGTCTACGCGGTCAAGGAAGCGTCGGTGCACGGCTTCCGCTGGGACATCGCGGCGGCCGGCGTCCTCGGCCTGCTCGCGCTGGTCACCTTCGTACGACGGCAGCAGACCCTGGCATCGCCGCTGCTGGACATGCGGCTCTTCCAGAACCGCGGCTTCTCCGGCGCCGTACTGGCCGACCTGCTGACCATCCTGGGCCTGTCCGGACTGGTCTTCTTCCTCTCGCAGTTCCTCCAGATGGTGCAGCTGCGCTCGCCGCTCAACGCGGGCCTGGTCGAACTGCCCGCGGCGGTCGGCGCGGTGGGCGCGGGACTGGCCGCCGGGTACGTCGCGCGGCGGCTGTCGGTACGGCTGGTCGTCGCGGGCGGCCTGGCGGTGGTCGGGCTGGCCCTGGCCGGCTGCATCGGCCTGGACGGGGACACCAGCACCTTCGCGCTCGGCACCATCCTGTTCGTCGTCGGCGTCGGCGCGGGCTTCGCGTTCACCGTCACCGCCGACGTGATCCTCTCCAGCGTGCCCAAGGAGCAGGCGGGCGCCGCCTCCGCGGTCTCGGAGACGGCGTACGAACTGGGCGCGGCGCTCGGCATCGCGCTGCTCGGCTCCATCGTCACCGGCATCTACCGGGACTTCGCCACCCCGGCCGGGGTGCCCGAGTCCGCGGCCGACGCCGCCCGCGAGTCGCTCGGCGGAGCCGTCGAGGCGTCCGGCTCGCTGCCGGCCGACGCCGGGGCGGGTCTGCTCAAGGCCGCACAGCACTCGTTCGTCAGCGGGCTGGACACCGCGGCCGGGGTCGGCGCCACCGTCCTGCTGGCCGCCGCCTGCGCCGCGTGGTTCCTGCTGCGCGGCCAGCGGTTGGAGGACAGCCCCGTCGAACCCGGGCACGCCGAGGACGAGGAGCGGGTCGCGCCGCACTGAAACGGGTGAGGTACGGGCACGGGCGGGGGACAGCGGTTGTCCCTCGCCCGTTCACGTCCCGGCCGCCTCCCGTGGGCCGGCAGGCTCCCATGGCTCGTTTGACTCTCCAGTCGTTCCCGCCAATTCGGGCACTCTCAGGAGGGTGAAGACCTTGGCAGAGATCGGCAGACGCATCTTCTTCACCGCGGCGGGGGCCCTCGCCACCGCCACAGCGGTCGGCACCCACGCCTTCGCCTCCGGCCACGCGCGCGACGCGCGGTCCGCGGACGAATACGTGGACGTGCAGCTGCTCAACATCACCGACCTGCACGGCTACCTCGACGCGGCACCGGGCAGCAGCTCGGTCATCACCGGCGCCGGTGGCAAGAAATACACCGTGGGCGGCGTCGCCTACATGGCCGCGCACCTCGAACGGCTGCGGGCGGGCCGCGCCAACTCCCTCTTCTTCGCCCCCGGAGACCTCTTCTCCGGCTGGTGGTTCTCCGCCGAATCCCTCGCCGACGAACCGACCATCGAGGCCCTCAACCGGATGGGCATGGACTTCGCCTCGGCCGGCAACCACGAGTTCGACAAGTCGCCTGCCTTCCTGTCGCAGCACATGGTGGACGGCATCTCCTACCCGACGGTCGACTGGGACAACTCCTTCGTCGACTCCTCGGGGCAGCGCTTCCACGGCGCCGACTTCGCGTACTACAGCGCGAACATGGTGTGGTCCGGCAATGGGCAGCGGGTCCTGCCGCCGTACAACATCGAGTGGGTGGACGCCGGCCGGGGCCGCCGGCTGCCGATCGGCTTCATCCATCTGACCGCCCTCGGCACCGAGTTGATGCCCGCCTCTTACCAGCCGGGGCTCGGCAGCCTCGACCAGCTGGCCACCGCCAACCGCTGCGCCGCCGAACTCAAGGCGCGCGGCGTCAACGCGATCGTGCTGAGCATGCACGACGGCGCGGTGGCCGGCAGCGACTTCAACAGCGGCACCAACCCCTCGGGGCCCGCCTACGAACTGGCGCTGCGCGCCTCGCCGGACATCGACGCCATCGTCTGCGGCCACTGGCACACCGCCTTCAACATGATGGTGCCGGACCCGGCCGGCGCGCCCCGCCCCTTCGTCGAGGCCGGCTGCCACGGCCAGATCATCAACGAGATCAACCTCCGGCTGGACCCGGCCACCGGCAAGGTCGTCCGCGAGCTGACCACCGCCACCAACCACCCCAACACCCGCGACGTGGCCCCGCACCGGGAGCTGGCCGAGGTGGTCACGTACTGGTCCGGGTACGGAAGCCGGCGCGCCGCGGTCGCCCTCGGCAAGCAGACCGCCTCCTTCACCCGGACCCGCAACGCGGCGGGGGAGAGCACCATGGGCGACCTGGTGGCCGACTGGGCGCTGTGGGCCGGGCGGCAGCCCACCGGCCCGATGAACGACGCGAATCCGTACCCCAACGTCCCCGCCGACCTGGCCGTGATCGCCATCGCGCCGCGCCTGGGCCAGGCGATCATCGCGGGGGACCTCACGTACGACTCCGCGACGGACGGCACCGTCGCCTTCGGCAAGGCCTGGAACGCGGTCGGCTTCGGCGACCCGATCGTCACGGCGACCGTCACCGGACAGCAGATCCACGACGCGCTGGAGCAGCAGTGGACCGTGCCGGCGGGCGGCGGTCTGAAGTACGCGCCGCTGGCGGTCTCCGCCAACGTCCGGTACAGCTTCGACGCGACGGGGCCGGCCGGCGACCGGGTCGATCCCGCCGACGTGCTGATCGACGGCACCGCGCTGGACGTGTCCCGCTCCTACCGGATCGCGATGCCCTCGTACACGCTGCTCAACCAGGACGGGTACGCCGCGTTCACCGGCTTCACCTCGCCCTACCGGCACAACCGGGACTTCGAGAGCTTCGTGGCGTACATCAGGGAGCGGCAGCGGATCGCGCCCGCGCCGCTGAACCGGGTGACGGTCAAGAACAGTGCCGCTCCGGGCGCGCGGATCGGCGCGACCACCGTGCCGCCGCGGCTCCGGCGCGCGGACGGCACGCTGCTGCCCCGGGCCGAGGCCGCGATGCTCGCCGCGGGCCGGCCCACCGCGGAAGGGTTCCGCGTGCCCTGCTGACCCGTCCGCGTCCGCCGGCCGCGGTGGTACGCCAACGCGCCGGGCCCCGTCCCTGGTCGGACGGGGCCCGGCGCGTTGGCGGTGGGGCGTGGCGGTCAGGCCGCTCGCGCCTTGGTGGCGTACATGTCGACGTACTCCTGTCCCGACAGCTCCATGACGTCGCTCATCACCTCGTCGGTGACGGCGCGCAGCACGTAGCGGTCCCGGTCCATGCCCTCGTAGCGCTCGAAGCACAGCGGCTCGCCGAAGCGGATGGTGACCGGGGCGATGTGCGGGCGGCCCTTGCCGCCGGGCTGCACCTTGTCGGTGCCGATCATCGCGAACGGGACGACGGGCGCGCCGGTCATCAGGGCGAGCCGGGCGATGCCCGTACGGCCGCGGTACAGGCGGCCGTCGGGGGAGCGGGTGCCCTCGGGGTAGATGCCGAAGATCTTCCCCTCCTCCAGGATGCGGCGGCCGGTCATCAGCGCCGCGACACCGCCGTGGCCACCGTCCCGGTCGACCGGGACCATGCCGGAGCAGGTGAAGAACCAGGACATCAGGCGTCCCTTGAGACCCTTGCCGTTCACGTACTCGTCCTTGCCGATGAAGAACACCTGGCGCTTGACGACGAGGGAGAGGAAGAGCGAGTCGATGAAGGTGACGTGGTTGCCGGCCAGGATCACCGGCCCACTGCCCGGGATGCGGTCCATGCCCTCGACCTTCGGGCGGAACAGGACACGCATGACGAATCCGAGAATCGCCTTCAGCACAATGCGGGACAACGGGCCCTCCGGTCGTGGGTGGTCTGCGGCGGCCGCCGCGAGCCTGCAAGAGCATGCAGCCCAGGACGATACTCGTCGGCCCGCCTCGATCGCACATCGGGTTCACGGGCGCGCTACGCAGAGTTGACGTGGGTTTCCCGCGCGTTGGGGGCCAGGTCTCCCGTTCGAAAGACGTACGTGCCTAGGATCGCCCCGACCCCATTGTCAGGTGCCGGACACCCTCACCGGTGCCGTGGAGCGAGGAGCGCGATCATGCAGGAACGGCAGCAGCCGGGACGCCGGACGGTACTGGGCGCGGCGGCCCTCGGCGCGGGCGCGGCGGTCTGGGGCGGCGCCGGCACGGCGAGCGCGGCGAGTTCCCGCGGGCGCGGCCACGGTGCGCGCGACGAGCTGCCCGTACCGCTGATCGTGGGCCACCGCGGCGCCAGCGGCTACCGGCCCGAGCACACCCTCGGCTCCTACCAACTCGCGCTCGACATGGGCGCCGACATCATCGAGCAGGACGTCGTGCCCACCAAGGACGGCCACCTCGTCTGCCGGCACGAGAACGACATCACGGCCACCACGGACGTCTCGGCCCACCCCGAGTTCGCGGACCGCAAGACGACCAAGACGGTGGACGGGGCCAAGCTCACCGGCTGGTTCACCGAGGACTTCACGCTCGCCGAGCTGAAGACGCTGCGGGCGAAGGAGCGCATTCCGGGCACCCGGCAGCACAACACCCTTTATGACGGCGTGTGGGACGTACCCACCTTCGAAGAGGTGCTCAAGTGGGCCGACCGCGAGGGCCGCAAGCGCGGCCGCCGCGTCTGGCTGCACATCGAGACCAAGCACCCCACCTACTTCCGGAAGCTGGGCCTGGGCCTGGAGGAACGTCTCGCCCGGCTGCTGCGCGCGTACGGCCGGCACAAGAAGCACGCGCCCAACTTCCTGCAGTCCTTCGAGCCCAGCAGCCTCCAGCGGCTCGACAAGCTCGTCGACTGCCCCAAGGTCCTCCTGCTGGGCACCCCCAAGGACCGCCCCTGGGACTTCGAGGTGGCGGGCGACCCGCGTACCACCGCGGACCTGGTCAAGCCGGCCGGTCTGAAGTGGATCTCCAAGTTCGCGCAGGGCATCGGCCCGGACCTGACCGTCATCCTCCCGCGCACCAAGGACGACAAGCTGGGCAAGCCCACCTCGGTCGTCAAGGACGCGCACGCCGCCGGGCTGGTCCTGCACCCCTACACGGGGCGCAACGAGAACACCTTCCTGCCCGCCGACTACCGCCGCGGCACCGACCCCGCGGCTTACGGCGACGCGCTGGGCTATTTCAAGAAGTGCCTGGCCACCGGCATCGACGGCCTCTTCTCCGACAACTGCGACACGGCGCTGCTGGCCGCGGCGGAGTTCCGCCGGCGCTGACCGCCGCGTACCGCCGGGCGGCGCCGAAGGCGTCAACCCGGCGCCGCCGGTGCCACGGCCGAGTGAGGCCGTGGCACCGGCGAAACCACCCGGCCGCGCCGCCGCGTCTCGCACGCCATGCGGCACGCCACCACGGACCACGACCTCATCCGTACCCTGCGCCCCCTGCTGGCCGCCGAAGTCGCGGCCGAGGCGGACGCCGCCGGAGCCGACGCCGAGGACCTCGAACAGAGCGTGTGGGCCCGGCTGCTGGAACACACCCGGGACGCCGGCCCGCCCGCCGAACCGGCCCGCTGGCTGCGCCGGGCGGTACGCGCCGAGGCCCGCGGCGCGCGGCGGCTGGCGCTGCGGGAGGTCCCGTACGACCCCACCGGGTCCCAGCCCCTGATCGCCGCCGTCGCCGAACGCGCGGCACTGGAGACCGAGGAGCGGCGCGCGCTGCTCGCCGCCGTCGAACGGCTCCCCGGACGCTGCCCGGCCCTGGTGCGCGCCCTGCTGTCGCGCTCCGACCTCACCTACCGGGAAATCTCATCTGAGTTGGGAATGTCACAGGGGAGCTTGGGGCCGGTCCGTTCCCGTTGTCTGGGATGCCTGCGCAGAATGCTCACGGCGGAGGTTGCCGCTGCGCGAAACCGGGGAATCCGGAAGCAGCAGCGTCAGTCACGCCATGACGGCGGCGTGCACCACACGGCTCCGTCAGTCAGGGCAACAGGTCCGGGCGTACCCTCTCACCCTCTGCGCGCCCGGGCGCACCGAACCGAATAAGGGGAGGCATCCGCGCATGGGCATGAGCGTGACCATCTCTGCGGCGACCGAGCAAGACGCCGAGCAGATCCTCAAACTCCAGTACCTCTGCTACCAGGCCGAGGCCGCACTGTACGACGACTACACGATCCAGCCGCTCACCCAGACCCTGGATGACCTGCGTGCCGAACTGGGCGACGCCTGTGTGGTGGTGGCCCGGCTCGGCACGGAGGTCGTCGGGGCGGTGCGCGGCTCGGTCGGCGCGGACGGCACGGCCGCTATCGACAAGCTCATCGTCCATCCCCGGATGCAGCACCACGGCCTCGGCGGCCGGCTGCTCGACGCCGTCGAAGAGCGGCTCGCCGCCGAACGCTCGGCCAAGCGCTACCGGCTGCTGGCCGGCCACCGCAGCGAGGGCAACCTGCGCCTGTACCGCAGCCACGGCTACGAGCCCGTCGGCACCGAGCAGCTGAGCCCCCGGCTCAGCCTGGTCACGCTGGAGAAGGAGGCGGTCGCCGCCAAGGCCGCCGGGGACGGCACGCCGCGGACCTGCGTCGCGAGCGCCTGACCGGCCGGACCCGCACACCGGCGGCCCGCCGGGAAACGCGTCACGCCCGGCGGGCCCGCCGCAGCCAGAGCAGACCGGTCACCGGCAGGAAGACCGGGATGAACAGGTAGCCCATCCCGAAGTCCGACCAGACGGTGGCGTCCGGGAAGGCCGAGCGGTCCACCAGCGTCCACGTACCGACGCCGAGCACACCGGCCAGCTCCAGCGCGCAGCACACGACCGCCGCCCTGCGGGCCCCCTCGCCGCCGCGCACCAGCGAGAACAGGATGAAGGCGTAGACCACCGCGGACACCGCGGACAGGACGTAGGCCAGCGGCGCCCGGTCGAACTGCGCGATCAGCTGGTAGGCGGCGCGCGACGCGGCGGCGACGGTGAAGACGCCGTAGAGGGCCACCAGCAGCCGGCCGGGGCCGGTGCCCAGGGAACGCCGGGCGCCGTCCGCCGCGGCCTCGGGGGCCCGGGACCCCGCGGATGTCTCAGGCATGACCGCCTCCCCAGATGTCGAACAGCCGCACTTCCAGTACGGCGAGCACCACGGCGCCCGCGGCCACGGTCGCCGAGCCCCAGCGGGTGCGCTCCGAGAGCGACATGAAGCCGGTGGCCGGCACGCAGGCGGCCGCGCCGACCAGATAGGCGACGAAGATCGCCGCACCGTCCCGCGGCGTCTCGCCGCGCCCCAACTGCACCAGGCCCACGACGAGTTGGACCACGCCGAGCAGCGAGACCACGGCCATGCCGATGAAATGCCAGTCCTTCGTCGGCTGGTCGCGGTACGCGGCGAAGCCGCACCAGGCGGCCAGGGCGAGGGCGGTCACGCCGATCGCGACCGTCAGCGCGTCGATCACCGGGACCTCCGCGCGGCGCGGCTGCGCGCAGTGGGGAAAAGGGGCATGAGACGACTCTAATCGGCGGCCGGGCGCGGGCCGCGCGCGACCCCGCCGGTCACCCGCGGTCACTCCCGCCGGTCACCGGGGCTCGCGTACGCTGGCGCGGCATGAAGATCTCCGCGGCCGCACTGCTTTTCGACAACGACGGCACCCTCGTCTCCTCCATGGAATCCGTCCGCCGCTGCTGGACGCGGTGGGCCGAGGAGTACGGGATCACCGCGGAGGAGTTCGCCCGGGTCGAGCTGCACGGCCGCCCGGCCGCCGAGATCATCGCCGACCTGCTGCCCGCCGCCCGCATACCCGAGGCGCTGGCCCGCATCGAGCAGCTGGAGGTCGAGGACGTCGCGGGCGGCGTGGTGGCACTGCCCGGCACCCTCGCGCTGCTGGCCCAGGTACCGGCGGAACGCTGGGCCGTGGTCACCTCCGCCACCCGCAGGCTCGCCGAGGCCCGGCTCGCCGAGGCCGGCATCCACCCGAAGACCCTGATAGCCGCCGACGACATCACCCGCGGCAAGCCCGACCCGGAGCCCTTCCTGCTCGCCGCCCGGCGGCTCGGGGTGGACCCGGCCCGCTGCGTGGTCTTCGAGGACGCGCCGGCCGGGCTGGCGTCCGGGCGCGCGGCGGGCATGACCACCGTGGCGTTGACCACAACGCACCGGGCCGCCGAGCTGGCCGCCGACGTGCTCGTCGGGGACCTGTCGGCGGTGTCCGCGCAGGCCACGGCGGACGGCGTGGAGATCGTCGCGGGCGGCTGAGCGACTGTCCACGTGACGGTCGCGGGCGTCCGGCATACGGACAGGCTTGATCGGTCCGTACGCCTGTCTGGTTTACTGGCCAGCATGACCACGACGAGCAGCCGCACCCCTGCGACCGAGGCGCCCATGACGCCCGGTGCTCGTTGCATGTGTCGAATGTGTGACCGCTGAGGGCCCCCGCCGAGCCTCGCGCCCCGAAGCGAGACCCGCCGCCTTGCGCCGTGCGAGACGTACACCGCTGTACCCCACGGACCTGGCCGCCCCGCGTCACCGGAACCCGAAGTCGGGCCCACGCGCCCTCCGGGAACCCCATGCCGCACTCCGCAATGAATGCCCCGTGCCCGGCGGGCGAGCCGCCGAGCACACGACAGTGACGGAATTCCCAGTGATCACCACAACGGGCCTGACCAAGGTCTACCGCTCAGGAGACCGCGAAGTCACCGCCCTGGACGGCGTCGATCTGCACGTCCGCGAGGGCGAGGTGTACGGCGTCATCGGCCAGAGCGGCGCCGGCAAGTCCACCCTCATCCGCTGCGTCAACCTCCTGGAGCGCCCCACCTCCGGCACGGTCACCGTCGCGGGCCAGGAACTGACCTCGCTGGCCGGCAAGGGGCAGCGCGCCAACGCCGCGCTGCGCGCCGCCCGCAGCCACATCGGCATGGTCTTCCAGCACTTCAACCTGCTGTCCTCGCGCACCGTCCAGGACAACATCGAGCTGCCGCTGGAGATCCTCAAGGTCGACCGCCGCGAGCGCTCCCGCAAGGCACTGGAACTGCTCGACCTCGTCGGCCTCGCCGACAAGGCCAAGGCGTACCCCGCACAGCTGTCCGGCGGCCAGAAGCAGCGCGTCGGCATCGCCCGCGCCCTGGCCGGCGACCCCAAGGTGCTGCTCTCCGACGAGGCCACCAGCGCCCTGGACCCGGAGACCACCCGCTCCATCCTCCAGCTGCTGCGCGACCTCAACCGCCAGCTCGGCCTGACCGTGCTGCTCATCACGCACGAGATGGACGTCGTCAAGACGATCTGCGACTCGGCCGCGCTGATGAAGAACGGCCGCGTCGTCGAGCAGGGCACCGTCTCGGAACTGCTCGCCACCCCCGGCTCCGAGCTGGCCCGCGAGCTGTTCCCGGTCGGCGGCGAGCCCTCGGGGCCCGACCGGACCGTCGTGGACGTCACCTTCCACGGCGAGGCCGCCACCCGCCCGGTGATCTCCGAGCTGTCCCGTACGTACAACGTGGACATCTCCATCCTCGGCGCCGCCATGGACACCGTCGGCGGCAAGCAGATCGGCCGGATGCGCATCGAGCTGCCCGGCCGCTTCGAGGAGAACGTCGTACCCATCGGCTTCCTGCGCGAGCAGGGCCTCCAGGTGGACGTGGCCGGCGAGCCGGCCGGCCCCGCGGCGACGGCGACCGCCGGCGCGCTGGTGAAGGAAGGTGCCAAGTGACCTGGTCGCAGATGCAGCCGCTGCTGTACAACAACACGCTCGACACGCTCTTCATGGTGTGGTGGTCGACGTTCTACGCCGTCCTGTTCGGCATCCCGCTCGGCGTCCTGCTGATCCTGACCGACCGCGGCGGCATCCTGCAGAACGTCGTGGTCAACAAGATCATCGGCGCGGTGGTGAACATCGGCCGGTCCTTCCCCTTCCTGATCCTGATGGTCGCGCTGATCCCCTTCACGCGCCTGGTCGTCGGCGTCTCCATCGGCCCCACGGGCGCGGTCGTGCCCCTGGTCATCGCGGCCATCCCGTTCTTCGCCCGGCTCGTCGAGGCCGCGCTGCGCGAGGTCGACCACGGGCTGGTCGAGGCCGCCCAGTCGATGGGCGGCGGCACCTGGACCATCGTCTTCAAGGTGCTGCTGCCGCAGGCGCTGCCCGCCCTGGTCGCGGCCGTCACCACCACCGTGATCACGCTGATCGGCTACTCCGCCATCGCCGGCGCGGTCGGCGGCGGCGGCCTGGGCAACCTGGCCTACACCTACGGCTACCTCCAGTACGAGACCAACCTGATGGTCATCACCATCGTGCTGCTGATCATCCTGGTCATCGCCGTCCAGCTGCTCGGCGACCTGATCGTGCGCAGGCTGGCCCGCCGCGGCAGCCGCGGCTCCTCCTCCGTACGCGTCGGACTGCGCAAGGCGCCCGCCCCGGCCACCGCCGCCGGGCAGCCCGCGCAGGCCGCACCCGCCGACTCCCCCGAGGAGCGGGTCGGCGCCTGAGACCGGGTCCCAGCGCGGACCCTCTTGAGCCCGGACCCTTTGCCGGGCGCAGCCCGCGCGGCGCCGTCGGCCCCGCGCGTCCGAGAAATCCGAGATAGGGGCACTCTTCGTGCGTACCACCCGCAACATCACCGTGGCCGCTCTGGCCGCGGCGGCCGTCGCCCTCGGCGCGAGCGCCTGCAGCGCGCCCTCCGACGTCTCCTCCTCCGGGGGCAAGAAGGCGGACGGCAGCGAGCCGCTGACCGTCGCCGCCAGCCCCACCCCGCACGGGGCGATCCTCAACTTCGTCAAGGACAAGCTCGCGGCGAAGGCAGGGCTCACGCTGGAGGTGAAGGAGTTCAACGACTACAACCTGCCGAACAAGGTCACCGAGGACGGCCAGGTCGACGCGAACTTCTTCCAGCACAAGCCGTTCCTGGACACGTACAACGAGAAGAACGGCACCCATGTCGTGCCGGTCGTCAACGTCGCCATCGAGCCGCTCGGCGTCTACTCCAAAAAGATCAAGAAGCTCTCCGAGCTGACCTCGGGCAACACCGTCTCCGTGCCCAACGACCCGTCCAACGAGGGCCGCGCGCTCAAGCTGCTCGCCGACAACGGCGTCATCACCCTCAAGAAGGGCGTCGGGTCCGACGCGAAGCTGACCGACGTCGAGGACGCCAAGGGCATCAAGCTCACCGAGCTGGAGGCCGGCCAGATCGCGCCGCGCCTCGCCGACGTCGACGCCGCCGTGATCAACGGCAACTTCGCCATCGGCGCGCAGCTCAAGCCCTCCACCGACGCGCTCGCCCTGGAGAAGGCCGAGGGCAACCCGTACGCCAACTTCCTGGCCGTCAAGAAGGGCAACGAGGACGACCCGCGGGTCGAGAAGCTGGCGAAGTTGCTGAACTCGCCCGAGGTCAAGAAGTTCATCGAGGACAAGTACAAGGACGGCTCGGTCATCCCGGCCTTCGGCGCCCCCCAGGGCTGACCGCCGCCACCGCACACGGCGTCCGCACCGAACCGCCGGCCGCCCGACGACGGGCCCCGGGAGCGCGCACCGCGCCACCGGGGCCCGCGTGCGTGGCACATCCGCGGTCGGATGCTGCATGCTGGTGCACTCAAGACGGTCAACACGGCCCGAACTTCGGAGCAGCACGGTCAACGGCGTTGGAGCAGCGGCATGACATCCACCTTTCCGGACATCTCCATCAGCACGGATCGGTTGGTGCTCCGCCCCTTCGAAGAGGCCGACGTGCCCGCGCTCACGGAGATGATGAACGACGAGCTGACCACCGCCTGGACGGCGCTGCCGCACCCGTACACCACCGACACCGCCCGGCACTGGACCACCCGCGAGGCCGGCGAGGTCCGCACCGAAGGCCGCGGCATCGCCTTCGCCGTCACCGAGTTCCTCACCCAGCGCCTGGTCGGCACCATCCAGGTCGACCACACCGACTGGCGGGTGCTCAGCACCGAGGTCGCCTACGTCACCGCGCCCTGGGCGCGCGGCGAGGGCTACGCCTGCGAATCCGTCCTCGCGGTGGCGCAATGGCTCTTCAGGGACCAGAAGTTCGAACGGGTGGAGCTGCGCACCGCCGCCGACAACACCGCCGCCCAGCAGGTGGCGCAGAAGGTCGGCTGCATCAGCGAGGGCGTGCTGCGGAACGCCTGGATAGCCCGCTCGCGCACCGAGGACGGCGGCTGGGCGGACATCCGCACGGACCTGATCGTCTGGAGCCTGCTGCCGGAGGACCTCGACGGCGTCCCGGGCCGGATGGCCGACGCCAACGGCTTCGCCTATCCCGAGTGGAACTGAGAGCCTGTGCCATGATCCCGGCCGGGCGACCGGCCGGTTCCGGCCGGGTCGGGCGTGGCCCGCTTCGCTGTGGTCCGGACCTCTCGGGGTAGTCTCGGCCTGCCCGCCGGACGCCGCGGTCGGCTGACCACCGCCGCGCGAGCCGCCCGGCGTGCCCTGCGAGTTCCGTATCGCCCAGCCCCGTCCCGTAGCAAGCGAAGCCCAGGAGACAGACGACGATGGCCGACCGGGTCACGGTGATCGGGTGGGACGGTTCGCCGTTGACCGCCGCCGCCCGCTCCGCCCTCGGCGCGGCGACCCTCGTGGCCGGCGCCGCCCACCACCTCGCCCTCCCCGAAGTGCCGCCGCACGCCGAGCGGATCCGGCTGGGCAGCGTGGGCCTGGCCGCCCGCCGCATCGCCCAGCACCGCGGCACCGCCGTGGTGCTCGCCGACGGCGACCCCGGGTTCTTCGGCGTCGTACGGACCCTGCGCGCACCCGAGCACGGCCTGGAGGTCGAGGTGGTGCCCGCCGTCTCATCCGTCGCCGCGGCCTTCGCGCGGGCCGGCATGCCCTGGGACGACGCCCAGATCGTCGTCGCCCACAGCCGCGACCTGCGGCGCGCCGTGAACGTCTGCCGCGCGCACACCAAGGTCGCGGTCCTCACCGCACCCGGCGCGGGCCCCGCCGAACTCGCCCTGCTGCTGCGCGGCGTGCACCGCACCTTCGTCATCTGCGAGGAACTGGGCACCGAACGCGAACAGGTCACCGTCCTGACCTCGGACAAGGCCGCCGACCACGTCTGGCGCGACCCCAACGTCGTCATCGTCGCGGGCGGGGCCAGCGCCGCCACCCAGGGCAGCGGCTGGATGGCGGGGCGCGACGTCGCCTACCCGGCCCCGCCGCGCGGCTGGGGACTGCCCGCCCAGGCGTACGGCGGCGTCCTGGGGGAGGGGGAGTCGGTCCAGCTGCGCAGCGCCCAGCTGGCCCGCCTCGGGCCCCGGCCCGGCGACCTCGTCTGGGACATCGGCGCCGGCAGCGGCGCCGCCGCCGTCGAGGCCGCGCGCTTCGGCGCGGCCGTCATCGCCGTCGACGCCGACCCGGACGCCTGCGACCGCACCGCGGCGATGGCCCGCCGGTACGGCGTCCAGCTCCAGGTCGTGCACGGCCGCGCCCCCCAGGTCCTGGAGGACCTGCCGGAGCCGGACGTCGTGCGGATCGGCGGCGGGGGAGCGGCGGTGGTCACCGCCTGCGCCGACCGCAGGCCCGAGCGGATCGTCGCGCACGCCGCGACCCGCGACGAGGCCGAGGCGGTCGGCCGGGCGCTGGCCGACGGCGGATACGAGACCGAGTGCGCGCTGCTCCAGTCGGTCGAGCTGGACACCTCCGCGTGGGTCGAGCGCGAGCGGGCCGTCGTTTTCCTGCTGAGCGGGTACCGGGTTCCTCACCCGTGACGGGGCCCGGGCGCGGTGGGAGGTAGGCTGGCGGATCGTTGCGCCGCCGTCCCGCGTTCGGTTTCGTACGCCAATATCCGGAACATGCCGTGGTTTTGGCCGTAAATGAAGCTCTCAAGGGCGGACGTGCCGCGAGGCGCGCTCGCTCGTTCTAGCTATAGGGGCGGTCGGCGCGCCGCGGTGGAGCGCGTCGCACGAGCGGTTGGAAGGAGCACTACCAATGGGCGAGGGGTACGCATGACCGACACCGGCCAGGTCCCGGGTGAGGGACAGCCGGAGAACGCAGGCGGACAGCCCGGACAGCCGCAGCCGGCGGCCGTCCCCTCCCCTGCCGATGCCGGCCCGACGCAAGCACCGGGCGTGCCCGAGGCCCCCGGTGCCTACGCCTTCCTGGACCCCGCCGACGCGGGCGCCGAGGACGACGACCTGCTGCTGATGCCCGGCGCGCAGGGCGCGTGGGGGAGCGAGCAGCAGCACCACCAGCCCGTGCAGCCCCTGCCGCAGGTTCCGCAGCAGGCGCAGCCCCAGCCGTCCGTGCCGGAGCAGGCCGGGCCGTACGACTCCGCGCCGCTCGGCGCCATGGCGTACGAGCCCGCGCCGCCGGAGGCCGGCGACCACGAGAGCGGCGGCCGCGACCCGGGCTCCGTCGACCCGGGCGGCGTGCGCGTCCCGCCGCCCGCGCCGCAGCAGGCGCCCGCGCCGCCCCGCCGCCCGCTCCACATGGGCCCGCCGGTCCCCGACGCGACCGGCGGCGTGGTCCGCTCGCTCGCCGACCGCGGCCCGGCCGGCGCGCCGCCGAGCCCGCCGGTGCGCAGCACCCCCGGCCCGGCGATGACGGTGCCCGAGTACCTGGACGACGAGGAGGAGGCGCCGCAGCAGGCGGCCGCCGCCGCGCAGTCCGGAAACGCCCAGGCGTACGCGGCCCCCGGCGGCGCCCCGATGCCCGGACCGCAGCTCGGCGAGATCCCTGCGCAGGTCCCGTCCTGGGACAGCGCCCCGGCGCAGGCCGCCCCGGTCGCCCCGGTCGCTCCGGTGGCCGCGGCCGCCGTCGCGGAGGCGCCCGAGGCTCCGGCCGCCACCGGAACCGCTCCGGCCCCCGAGAGCGCTCCGACCCCCGAGACCGCTCCGGTTGCAGAAACGGTCGCTCCCGGTGCTGAAGAGGCTGCGGTGGCCGATGTGACTACAGAGGCTCCAGTGGCTTCGGAGGCCGAGGCCGGCGAGGCAGTGGAGGACGCCGTTCCGGCGGCCCGGCCGGCTCCCGCGCCGGAAGCCGTTCCGGCGGAGACCGCGCCGCAGGCGGCAGCCGACGCGGCGGCGCAGGCGGAGCAGACCGGGCAGGCCGGGCAGGCCGGGCAGGCCGTTCCGGCCGCGCAGCCGGCGGAGCCGGTCCAGGAGCCCGCGGGCGCCGGCGAGACCGCGCAGGAGACGGGTTCGGCCGAGGGCGCCGAGGCGGCGCGGCCCGCCGAGCCCGCCGAGGTGCCGCAGCCCATACAGCCCGCCGAGGAGGCACCGGCCGCCGCGGACGAGGAGCCCGCGCCGGCGGCCGCCGTTCCGGCCGAAGCCCCCGCCGCCGAGCAGGCGCAGGCCGCCGCCGAGCCGCAGGCCGCGCCCGAAGAGCAGGCCGAGGCCGCGCCCGCGGCCCCCGCCGTGGTGCCCGAGGCGGCGCAGGCCCCCGTGGCCGTACAGCCGGACGAAGCCGTGGCCGACGTACCGCAGGCGCAGGAGGCCCCGGAAGCGGCGGCTCCCGAGGCTGCGCAGCCCGCCGGGGCGCCCGAGCCCGTACCGGCCGCCGAGACCGCCCCCGCCGCGGCGGAGCAGCCCGCCGCCGGGCCCGAGGAGGTCCAGGTGGCCGAGGCGCCGCAGGAAGCGGTGGCGCAGCCGGCCGACGGGCAGGCTCCGGCCGCCCCGGTGGCCGAGGAGGCCGCCGTTCCGGCCGAAGCCCCCGCCGCCGACGCGGAGCAGCCCGCCCACCCGCAGGACGTCGCCGAACTCGTCCAGCTCGGCGACGTACCGGACGCCCAGGAGGCCCCGGCCGCCCCCGCGCAGGAAGCCGCCACCGAGACCGCCCCGGCACCCGAGGCCGCGGCCCCGGCGGCCGAAGCCCAGGAGCCCGCCGCCGAGGACGCGCCCGCCGGCGTGCCGGACGAGCCCGTCGCCCCGCCGGCCACCGGCTACGACGAGTCCGAGCGCGCCGCCGTGCACCGCGTGATGCGCGAGCGCCGCGACATCCGCAACGGCTTCCGCTCCGACCCCATCCCCAACGAGGTGCTGCTGCGCGTCCTGGAGGCGGCCCACACCGCCCCCAGCGTCGGCCACTCCCAGCCCTGGGACTTCGTCGTCATCCGCTCGCAGGAGACCCGGGAGCGGATGCACCAGCTGGCCACGGCGCAGCGCGACGCGTACGCGAAGTCGCTGCCCAAGGCCCGCGCCAAGCAGTTCCGCGAGCTGAAGATCGAGGCCATCCTCGAAACGCCGGTGAACATCGTGGTCACCGCCGACTCGACCCGCGGCGGCCGGCACACCCTCGGCCGCCACACCCAGCCGCAGATGGCCCCCTACAGCTCCGCGCTCGCGGTGGAGAACCTGTGGCTGGCGGCCCGCGCCGAGGGCCTGGGCGTCGGCTGGGTCAGCTTCTTCGACGAGCGGGAGATGGTCCGCGAACTGGGCCTGCCCGACCACCTGGAGGTCGTCGCGTACCTCTGCGTCGGGTACGTCGACGAGTTCCCCGACGAGCCCGAGCTGATGCAGGCCGGCTGGGCCAAGCGCCGCCCGCTGTCCTGGGTGGTCCACGAGGAGACGTACGGCCGCCGCGCCCTGCCCGGCGAGGCGCCCGCCAATCTCCTCCAGGAAACCCTGCAGGGCATCCGGCCGCTGGACGCCAAGGCGCTCGGCGAGGCGTGGGAGCGCCAGAAGCGGATGACCAAGCCGGCGGGCGCCCTCGGCATGCTGGAGATCATCTCCGCGCAGCTGTGCGGCCTGTCCCGCAAGTGCCCGCCGCCGATCCCGGAGCCGGCCGCCGTCGCCGTCTTCGCGGGCGACCACGGCGTGCACGCCCAGGGCGTGACCCCCTGGCCGCAGGAGGTCACCGCGCAGATGGTCGCCAACTTCCTGGGCGGCGGCGCGGTCTGCAACGCCTTCGCCAACCAGGTGGGCGCCGAGGTCTGCGTCGTGGACGTCGGCGTGGCCGCCGACCTGCCGGCCACCCCCGGCCTGCTGCCGCGCAAGATCCGGCCGGGCACCGCCGACTTCACCGTCGGCCCGGCGATGAGCCACGACGAGGTGCTGCGCGCCATCGAGGTGGGCATCGAGACCGCCCGCGACCTGGTGGCCGCCGGCAACAAGGCGCTGATCACCGGCGAGATGGGCATCGCCAACACCACCACCTCCGCCGCCCTGATCTCCGTCTACACCGACGCCGACCCCGTCGAGGTCACCGGCCGCGGCACCGGCATCAACGACGAGACGCACGCCCGCAAGGTCGACGTCGTCCGCCGCGCCCTGGAGTTGCACCGCCCCGACCCCGGCGACCCCATCGGCGTCCTCGCCGCGGTCGGCGGCCTGGAGCACGCGGCGATGGCCGGCCTGATCCTCGGCGGCGCCTCGCTGCGTACGCCGGTCATCCTGGACGGCGTCAGCGCCGGAGCGGCCGCCCTGGTGGCCCGCGCCATCGCCCCCGAGGCGCTGGCCGCCTGCATCGCTGGCCACCGCAGCGCCGAGCCGGGGCACGTCGCCGCGCTCAACAAGCTCGGGCTGCGCCCGCTGGTCGACCTCGACCTGCGGCTCGGCGAGGGCACCGGCGCGCTGCTGGCGCTGCCCGTCGTGCAGAGCGCCGCCCGCGCCATGCACGAGGTCGCCACCTTCGACTCCGCCGGAGTCACCGAGAAGAGCTGACCGCCAGGCCACCGGCCCTGAGCATGACCCCCGGCCCGCAGCCACATAGGCTGTGGGCCGGGGCCGTACCCTCTCACCAGGCCCGAGGCCCCCCCGGGGCGGCAACCGTCCCGCCCCACCAGCCGCTCCAGCGCCGCAGCGGCGAACGCGTCCCCGTTCCCCCGCCCGCGAGCGCTGCCCGCACCACCAGCGCCCCGCGCCACCCGCACAAGGAGCCGTACCGCCATGGCCGAGCACGCCGAACACGCCGCCTACCCCGTCGGACTGCGCCTGTCCGGCCGCCGCGTGGTCGTCCTCGGCGGCGGCCAGGTCGCCCAGCGCCGCCTGCCCTCCCTGGTCGCCGCGGGCGCCGACGTCCTGCTGGTCTCCCCGTCCGCCAAGCCGTCCGTCGAGGCCATGGCCGACACCGGCGAGATCCGCTGGGAGCGCCGCCGGTACGCCCCCGGCGACCTCGCCGACGCCTGGTACGCGCTGATCTCCACCGACGACCCCGAGGCCAACGCCGCCGCCTCCCAGGAGGCCGAGGACCGCCGCGTGTGGTGCGTGCGCTCCGACGACGCCGAGGCCGCCACCGCCTGGACCCCGGCCACCGGCCGCAGCGAGGGCGTCACCGTCGCGGTCCTCACCGGCCGCGACCCGCGCCGCTCCGCCGCCGTACGGGACGCCATCGTCGAGGGCCTGCGCGACGGCACCCTCGCAGCCCCGCACCACCGCGCCCGCGCCACCGGCGTCGCCCTGGTCGGCGGCGGCCCCGGCGACCCCGACCTGATCACCGTGCGCGGCCGCCGGCTGCTCGCCGAGGCCGACGTGGTCATCGCCGACCGGCTCGGCCCCCGCGACCTGCTCGCCGAACTCCCGCCGCACGTCGAGGTCATCGACGCCGCCAAGATCCCGTACGGCCGGTTCATGGCCCAGGAAGCCATCAACAACGCCCTGATCGAGCACGCCCGCGCCGGGAAGTCCGTGGTCCGCCTCAAGGGCGGCGACCCGTACGTCTTCGGCCGCGGCATGGAAGAACTCCAGGCCCTCGCCGAGGCGGGCATCCCCTGCACCGTCGTCCCCGGCATCTCCAGCTCCATCAGCGTCCCCTCCGCCGCCGGCATCCCCGTCACCCACCGCGGGGTCGCCCAGGAGTTCACCGTCGTCAGCGGCCATGTCGCCCCCGACGACGAGCGCTCCACCGTGGACTGGTCGGCGCTCGCCCGCCTGCGCGGCACCCTCGTCGTCCTGATGGGCGTCGAGAACAGCGGCGCCATCGCCGCCACGCTCATCGCGCACGGACGCGGCGCCGGCACCCCCGTGGCCGTCGTCCAGGAAGGCACCACCGCGGCCCAGCGCCGCGTGGACGCCACCCTCGCCACCCTCGGCGAGACGGTACGGGCCGAAGGCATCCGCCCGCCCGCCGTCATCGTCATCGGCGACGTCGTAGCCGTGCACCCCACCCCCTGATCCCGCCGAACCACCACCGACAAGGCACCCACCCCGTGGCTGACATCATCACCGTCGACGATCCGGACGACCCCCGCCTGAGCGACTACACGGGCCTGACCGACGTGGAGCTGCGGCGCCGCCGCGAGCCCGCCGAGGGCCTGTTCATCGCGGAGGGCGAGAAGGTCATCCGGCGCGCCCGGCACGCCGGATACGAGATGCGCTCGATGCTGCTGTCCGCCAAGTGGGTCGACGTCATGCGGGACGTCATCGACGAGGTCCCGGCACCGGTGTACGTGGTGAGCCCCGCCCTCGCCGAACGCGTGACGGGCTATCACGTGCACCGCGGCGCCCTGGCGTCCATGGCCCGCAAGCCCCTGCCGACGGCGGCCGAGATCCTCGCCCGGCCCGGCACCCGCCGTATCGCGGTGATGGAGGCGGTCAACGACCACACCAACATCGGCGCCATCTTCCGCAGCGCGGCCGCGCTCGGCATGGACGCCGTCCTGCTCTCCCCGGACTGCGCCGACCCCCTCTACCGCCGCTCGGTGAAGGTCTCCATGGGCGCGGTCTTCGCCGTCCCGTACGCCCGCCTGGAGAACTGGCCCCGCGACCTGCAAACGGTCCGCGACGCCGGCTTCCCCCTGCTGGCCCTCACCCCGGACGCCGGGGCCACCCCCATCGACCAGGTGGCACCCCACCGCCTGGACCGCGCCGCCCTGATGCTCGGCGCCGAGGGCGACGGCCTGTCGGCGCGGGCGCTGGCGGCCGCCGGCACGTGGGTCCGCATCCCCATGGCCCACGACGTCGACTCCCTCAACGTGGGCGCGGCAGCGGCGGTGGCGTTCTACGCGGTGACGGCGGGGCGGGGGGACGGGGGACCGGCCGCCGGCTGAGCGCCGTGCGCGGTCAGGGCTCGTCGTACCAGGCGAAGGCGGCGATCCGCCAGCCCTCCGGGGTGCGGACGAACTGGAAGGTCTTGGTCCCGCTGCCTTCGAACGGCCGGCCGTCCATGATCCCGGACTTGCGGTACGTGCCGAACCGCGACGCGATATCGCCCGCGATCTCGGTGCGCTCGGAGGTCTCCCATTCGGCGAACTCGACCAGCCGGCCTTCGGTCAGCAGCCGCAGGCGAGGCTCGATGAACTCCTCCACGGTATAGGCCGTGAACTTCTCTCCCGTGCTGACGATCACGCCGCCCGGGAGCATCAGCTTTCGGATCCTGGCTACATCGGCGGCCCGGCCGCCACGGTTGTCGAAGGCACCGAAGAACTCGGTGGTCATCGCGTCGATCTCGGTCTTGGACACGGCGGGACGTTAACACCTGCCGGCGATCAAGGGCACCGGAACGCGGACGTCACTCAGGTACGCCCGGCCCCCGTCGGTGCCTCCGTCACGGACGACGAGGTGTACACCGTACGCTCGATCCCCGACGACCTGGCGGGCCCCTGGCAGCCCTGCGCCGCCGCGATACCCAGCGCGACCAGCAGCGTCACCGTGATGAACACGATGATCCGCTGCCGCAGCAGCCGCCGGTCGGGCCCTGGCCGGCGCCCGCCGGGCGACGTACGGGGCGCCCGCGCCGGGCGCGAACCGTTTCGCCCCGTACGCGCTCCCGGCACGGAAGGGCGGCCCGCCGGCCGCCGGCCGCCCCGGGGCTTCGGCGCGGCCTCCCCGGAAGCCCCCGGGGCCCCCGGCGCCGCCTGGGCCCGTGCCGGCGCGGACCCACGGGCCGCGCCCCCGCGCTGCGCCTGCGGGCGCGGCGTCGGCGTGTTGGCCGCCCGCCGCTCCGTCCGCTGCCGCGCGTACTCCTCCGCGCGCTTGCCCGTCGGGCGGTCCGCCTGCGGCCGTACGGGCCTGGGCCGGGCCGGTGTGCTCCGCTCGGACGCCGGACCGCGCTCGGAGCCCCGCTCCGCCGCGGGGCCGCGCTCCGCCGCGGGGCCGCGCCCCGGCCGCCCGCGCCCGGGGCCGCCGGGCGGCCGGCCCGTGCCGGACGCCCCGTCCGCCGATCCGCCGGACAGCGACAGGCCCTGCGCCTCGCGCGCCGCGATCTCCTTGAGCCGCAGCGACAGCGAGAGCGTGCTCGGCCGGTCCGCCGGGTCCTTCGCCAGGCAGGAGGCGAGCAGCGGTGCCAGCGCGTCCGGCACCCCCGCCAGGTGCGCTTCCTCGTGCACGACGCGGTAGAGCATGACCTCCGAACTGCCCTGGCCGAACGGGGAGTCCGCCGTACAGGCGTAGGCGAGCGTCGCGCCGAGCGCGAAGATGTCCGTCGCCGGGGTCACGGCCGCGCCGCGCACCTGCTCCGGCGCGAGGAACCCGGGCGAGCCGACCGCGGTGCCGACATGCGTGAGCGTGCTCGCGCCGGTGGCCCACGCGATGCCGAAGTCGATGATCCGCGGACCCTTGGGGGAGAGCAGGATGTTGGACGGCTTCAGGTCGCGGTGGACCACGCCCGCGTCGTGCACCGCGAGCAGGCCCTCGGACAGCGCGGCGCCGATCGAGGCGACCTGCGCCGGGTACAGCGGGCCCTCGTCGTTGACCTTGTCGTGCAGGGAGGGTCCTGGGACGTACTGCGTGGCGAACCAGGGCCGGTCCGCGTCCAGGTCGGCGGCCACCAGCCGCGCCGTACAGCCGCCGCGGATCCGCCGCGCGGCCGACACCTCGCGCGCGAACCGCGAGCGGAACTCCTGGTCCTCGGCCAGGTCGGGACGGATGACCTTCAGGGCCACCCGCTGCCCGCGCTTGTCGGAGCCGAGGTAGACCACACCCATCCCGCCCGCGCCGAGCCGCCGGTGGAGCCGGTACGAACCGACGACACGCGGGTCCTCGCGCCGGAGCCGCATCATCGCCATGTCCATCCCCGCTGCCCGGTCCCGTCTGACGTGGCACAGCTTACGGATTGCCGGCTCGCTGTGCTGATAGGCCGCGCATGCGTCGGCCACCGGATTGTCAGTGCCGGGTGGGATCCTGAGGATGCGGGGGCGAGCCGGGCGCGGCGCGGCCAGGCCTCCCGTGTGTGGTCCCAATGATCCGTCGCGGAAGGGGGATTGACACGGTGAAGGGTGACCGGGTCGAGATCGTCGTGGACGCCGGGGACACGACCAGGGCGTACGAAGTGGTGGCGAGCAGGGCGGGCCGCAGGGTGGAGACGGCGGTGCGCAGGGGAGTGGTGGAAGTGAGCGAAGTCACCCGGAGCGGTTCGGTGGTCCGCACGGCCCGCTTCATGGCCAACAGGGTTCTCGCCCTGGTCGAACACCCCGTGCCCCGGGCCGAGGAGTCCGAGGTCGCGGAGCGTCCCCTCCGGGATGTCCCCGGGTCCTGAGGGCGCGTCTCCACCCAGGGGAGTACGCGCGGCGGCGTACCGTCATCCTCCCGGAGGCCGGACAAGGGGTACGACGGCATGACGCCCCGGCCCCGCCGGTTGCCTAGTCTTGTGGGCAAGCGGCGGGTGGAAGCACTCGTCCCCCGAGGTCAGACGCCCGCCGCCCCAGACACGACAGGAGCGGGGCGATGGCAGACATCTTCGGGCGCACGGCCGTCCGCACGCAAGGGCGCCAGGCCGCCTCGGCGTTCGGCGGGCAGCCCTCGGGGAAGCGCCATCCGCTCGTCGCGGTGGCCATGGTGCTGCCGCTGGCGGTCCTGCTGGCCGTCGTATTCGGCGGCTGGGAAGCCGTCATGACACAGGCGTCGTCCGTGGCCGGAATGCTGGGGCGCTGAGGCGCCCCGGTCCCGGGAGAGCGGCCCGGGGCGGGGGACTTCCGGCCGACAACCCCGTGGGGACGGGGGTGCGGCGGACGGCAGAGTGGCCGGGCATCTGGGGAGATGCCCGGCCATCGGCCTGTCCGCGCCGTCGCGCGTACACCAACGACCGAGGGCCGGAGCGATGTGCTCCGGCCCTCGGACTGCGGTGTGGACGATACTGGGATTGAACCAGTGACCTCTTCCGTGTCAGGGAAGCGCTCTCCCGCTGAGCTAATCGTCCTCGGGACCGCGGCCCGGGGCCGCGGGGTGCTGCGTGCGCGATACTGGGATTGAACCAGTGACCTCTTCCGTGTCAGGGAAGCGCTCTCCCGCTGAGCTAATCGCGCGGGGTTCTCCTCTGCCCGTAGGCGGAGGAACGGTCCTTGCGGACCAGTGGACGATACTGGGATTGAACCAGTGACCTCTTCCGTGTCAGGGAAGCGCTCTCCCGCTGAGCTAATCGTCCTTGGAGGTGGAGACGGGATTTGAACCCGTGTAGACGGCTTTGCAGGCCGTTGCCTCGCCTCTCGGCCACTCCACCAGGAGTGCGGGGGTCGGGAAGATCCCCCACTTCGAGCGGACGACGAGACTCGAACTCGCGACATCCACCTTGGCAAGGTGGTGCTCTACCAACTGAGCTACGTCCGCAGGTGCCTTTCCCGGACCAGGTCCGGGGAGGAACCCCGTCTCCGTTTCGCTTCCGCGTCCCGGCGACGTGTTGAACTCTAGCGGATTCCCGGGCCAGTACAAAAACGCGTTTGTGCAGCGTGCTGCGCTGCTCGCTCGGCCGGGGCGGCCGCCGGGCCCCAGCCATAGACTCGATGGCGTGAACGACCTCCCCCCTCTGGCCCGTCTCGGCGGCCGCATAGCCACTGACCTGCGCGATGTCACCCGTGATCCGGAGGCCCTGGACTCGGGCGGGTGGTGGGCCGTCGTCGCCGACTACGAGGGCGGTCTGATCTGCGCGCGCTTCGGGGACGTGCGGGACGCCGGGGCGGTGCCCCCGCCGGACCCCGCCCGCTGGCGGGGCCCGGCCCCCGGGGACTGGCGCAGTTCCCTCGACCGCGACGCCTACACGGCGGGCGTACGGCGCATACGCGCGTACATAGCCACCGGCGATGTCTACCAGGTGAACCTCTGCCGCATTCTGAGCGCGCCGCTGCCGGATCCCGAGCGCGCCGACGTGGACGCGCTCTCCGCCGTCCTGGCTCGCGGCAACCCGGCCCCGTACGCGGGCACGGTCCGGCTCCCGGCGCACGGTACCGAGGTCGCGACGGCCTCCCCCGAGCTGTTCCTGCGCCGGCACGGGCGCACGGTCGAGTCGGGGCCGATCAAGGGCACCGGCCGGATCCCGGAGGACCTGCGGGACAAGGACCGGGCGGAGAACGTGATGATCGTGGACCTGGTCCGCAACGACCTGGGGCGGGTCTGCCGCACCGGCTCGGTCACCGTCCCCGCCCTCTGCGCGGTCGAGGCGCACCCCGGCCTGGTCCACCTCGTCTCCACCGTGCGCGGCGAACTGGCGGACGAGCACGAGAAGACGGCCTGGGCGGACCTCTTCGGCGCCACCTTCCCGGCCGGCTCCATCACCGGGGCGCCGAAGCCGGCGTCGCAGCGCATCATCGAGGAACTGGAGACCGCGCCCCGCGGCCCGTACTGCGGCGGCATCGGCTGGGTGGACGCCGACCGCGGCACCGGCGAGCTGGCCGTCGGCATCCGTACCTTCTGGATCGACCGCACGGCCCCCGAGGGCCCGGTGCTGCGCTTCGGCGCCGGAGCCGGCATCACCTGGGGCTCGGACCCCGAGGGGGAGTGGGACGAGACCGAGCTGAAGGCCCGCAGACTGCTCGCGGTAGCGTCGGGCCTGCACGAGCCGAGCGGAGGGACACGACCATGAGGATCTGGCTCGACGGAGAGCTGCGCGACGCCGACGGCGCCCGGGTCTCGGTCTTCGACCACGGCCTGACGGTCGGCGACGGCGTCTTCGAGACGCTGCGGACCATCGACGGGCGCGCCTTCGCCCTCACCCGCCACCTGGACCGGCTCACCTCCTCCGCCCGCGGCCTGGGCCTGCCCGCGCCCGACCTCGACGAGGTGCGGCGCGCCTGCGCGGCCGTCCTGGACGCCAACCCGGCACCGCTCGGCCGGCTGCGCATCACCTACACCGGCGGCCTCTCGCCGCTCGGCTCGGACCGCGGCGAGGCGGCCCCCACCTTGGTCGTCGCCCTCAGCGAGTCCCCGCGCTGCCCCGGCACCACCGCGGTCGTCACCGTCCCCTGGACGCGCAACGAGCGCGGCGCGCTGGCGGGCCTGAAGAGCACCTCCTACGGGGAGAACGTCGTCGCGCTCGCCCGCGCCCGCGAGCAGGGCGCCTCCGAGGCGCTCTTCGGCAACACCGTCGGCCAGCTGTGCGAGGGCACCGGCTCCAACGTCTTCGTCGTCCTGGACGGCGAGCTGCACACCCCGCCGCTGTCCTCCGGCTGCCTGGCGGGCATCACCCGCGCCCTGGCCGTCGAGTGGGCCGGCGCCAAGGAGACCGACCTGCCGCTGGACGTCCTGGAGCGCGCCGAGGAGGTCTTCCTGACCTCGACGCTGCGCGACGTGCAGGCCGTCACCCGCGTCGACGGGCGCCGACTGGGCGACGCGCCGGGCCCGTTGACCGCCGAGGCGATGCGCGTCTTCGCGGAGCGCGCCGCCGCCGACTTCGACCCGCGCTGATGACGGACGCGCCGGGGACCGAGTAGAAAGTCAGCGTGACCACAACGCTGCGCCCTGACGGCCCCGAGGAGCGCCTGGCCGACGGCGGCCGGGCCCGTACCTACGAAGTCTGCGTCAACAGCCGCCCGGTGGGCCGGATCGTCCTGGCCACGGACCGCCGGCTCGGCCCGGCCGCCGGCCGCATCGCGGACCTGCGCATCGACGAGCGGGACCGGCACCGCGGCCGCGGCACGGTCGCGGCCCTCGCCGCCGAGGAGGTGCTGCGCGGCTGGGGCTGCCGGCGGATCGAACTGGACGTGCCGGCCGGCGCCGGACCCGCGCTGCGGCTCGCCGCCGCCCTCGGCTACACGGAGTACAGCCGCCGGATGCACAAGGAACTCACCACGCCGCCCGAGCTCCCCGAGGGCAGCGTGGACCGGCCGCTCGGCGCGGCGGAGTTCCCGGACTGGCTGGCCACCGCGCACGCCGAGTACGTCGAGACGAAGGCGGCCCACGGGGTGCCGCGCGAGCGGGCGGAGCGGGCCGCTGCCGAGGACCACCGGAGGCTGCTGCCGGACGGTCCGGCCAGCGCCGGCCAGTCGGTGCGCGTACTGGCCCACGAGGGCACGGACGTGGGCACCGTCTGGACCGCGAAGGACGCCTTCGGCCGGCCCGGCGGCTACGTCCTGGCCGTCCGGGTGGCGCCGGAGCACCGCGGCCGGGGCCACGGGCGCACGCTCATGCTCGTCGCCGAGCGCGAGAGCCTCGCCGCCGGCCGCGCCGTACTGCGCCTCAACGTCTTCACGGACAACGTGCCGGCCTGCGGCCTGTACGACTCGCTGGGCTACCGGCCGGCCGAGCACTCCCTGCAGAAGCCCCTGCTCTGACCGGGCGGCCCCACGCCCGCCCGGGACGGTTCAGGCCTGTCCCGCCAGCAGCCGGTCGGCGATCTCCGCGACGCGCTCGCGCAGGCCGTCCTGGCTCTTGCCGCCGTCCAGCAGCTCCCCGCCGATCAGGTAGGTGGGCGTGCCGGTCACGCCGATCGCCTTGCCCTCGGCCTGGTCCGCGTCGACGGTCAGCAGATGCCGGCCGTCGATGAGCGCGGTGTCCATCTCCTCGGCGTCCAGGCCCAGTTCGCCGGCCACCGCGAGCAGCAGCTGCTCGCCGCGGGCGCCCAGTTCCTCCGTACGGGCCAGCACGGCTTCGGCGTACGGCCAGCCCTTGCCCTGCTCCGCGGCCTCCTCGGCGGCCTGGGCCGCGGCGTAGGCATGCTGGTGCTTGGCCAGCGGGAAGTGGCGGAGGCGGATGTCCAGCCGGTTCCCGTAGCGCTCGCGCAGGGCCCGCAGGTCGTCCAGCGCGGTGGTGCAGTCCGGGCACTGCAGCTCGCACCACACGTCGAGGACGACGGGGTGCGCGGAACCGGAGGTCGTGGCGTCGTTCATGGGCCCAGTCTCCCAGCAGGCGGCCGCCGACCCGAACCGGGACCTGCGGAGGAGCCCTACCCCGAGATGTCCCTGAGCCCGCCCCGGATCGTGGCCCCGGCGCCTGTGAACAGTGCAGGATGGAAGGTGGAGCAGGACAGGACGGCACCCGCGGCGGCTCGGCGCGCGGTGCGCCACGACCATCGGCTGGAGGACCGGATGCTGCTGACCTCGACCGTCTGCGCCGCGGTGTCGGCGGCGGGCCTGGGTATCGCCGCGCTGACGGCCTACCGCAAGCGCTTCCTCGCCGCGACGCGGATCGCGGCGTTCTCGCTCGTTCCCGTCGGGCTGGTGATGACCGGCGTCGTCGAGTGGGTCACCGGCCTGGTCTTCAAGCCCATGGTCTGGGCGGGCTTCGGCGTGCTGGCCCTCTCCGCCGTGCTGTTCATGATCAGCAGGGTGGCCGAGCGGCATGCGGGCAAGGCGGGCGGCAGCCGCAAGGAGCGGCGCGCCGCGGCCCGGCGGCAGCCCGGTGCGGTGGCACCCGCGGCCTCGGCCCCTTCGCTGGGCGCGGGCGCCGGGACCGGGCAGCCCGCCGCCAGGGCGAAGGCGAAGGGGAGCGCTCCGCAGGAGGACTTCTCCGACATCGAAGCCATCTTGAAGAAGCACGGGATCTGAGCACGGGATCCGAGAGCACGGGATCCGGGCACGGGCCCGGCCGCCCGCACGGCTCGTGCGGGTGATGCCTCGGACACCGTAGCGATCACGCAAATGCACGGGATCTGGTGAACTCCCGCTGCCCAGGGGTGATTCGGGCGCCCCCGCGTGATCACGTGCGCCATTATCGGCGCGAGATGAACGACGAGTGCGCCCTGCCCCGGGACCCCGCCGTCACACCGGCGGACTCCCCGGCCCCCGAACCGCGTGGCTGTCTTTTCGCGTTGTCCCAGCCGCCCCTGATGCTCTTCCTCACCGTCATCGCCGTCCTTCTGCTCATCGGCGCCCTCCACGACCTGCTCCTCCTGTGAGGCCGGACGGGGCGGGACGGCCGGGGCGCACCGTCAGCGCGCGGCCTCGCGGCGGCGCGCACGGTACGCCGCGACGTGCAGCCGGTTGCCGCACGTACGGCTGTCGCAGTAGCGGCGCGAACGGTTGCGTGACAGGTCCACGAACGCGAACCGGCAGTCCGGGGCCTCGCAGTGCCGCAGCCGCTCCCGCTCCCCGGCGACGACCAGGAACGCCAGTGCCATCCCGCCGTCCGCCGCCAGGTGCTCGGCCAGCGAGGCGCCCGGCGCGAAGTAGTGCACGTGCCAGTCGTAGCCGTCGTGGTCGGTCAGCTGCGGCGTGGTGCCGGCCGACGCGACCAGGTCGTTGAGCCGCTCGGCCGCCGTGCGGTCGTCCGGCGCGGCGAAGATCCCGGCGAACCGCGACCGTACGGCCCGCACGGCCGCCAGGTCGCGGTCGCCGAGCGTGCCCACGTCGCTGACCGCGTTGCGCGCGACGAACGCCCGGAGCTCCGACAGGTCGGTGAGGCTGTCGGTGGCTCCCGGGGCGTCGCCCTCCGGAGCGGTGTTCAGGAGGTCGACGACCGCGTCGAGCGCGCACCGGGTGTCGTGGGTGATCATCACGGGTTCGCTCCCTGGCCGGGCGGGGTCGGCCGCGCCGCCCCGGTGTCCTTGCCGAATGGTCGCCGACTCTAGCGCGTCCAACAAGCCTCGGCGCCGTCTCCGCGGTGGGTCCGCGGCGACGACGCCGGCTCGTGCCGTATGAACTTGTCGGTCCTGTTCCGTCGCCCCGAGTCGGACGGTGCAGGTGTGAGCGGTTCGGTGCGGTGGATGGCTGCGATGGGCTGCTGCGCCGCCTTTCAGTTCTCCGCGAGGATGTGGGAGAGCTCCGTGTCGAGATCGAAGTGCCGGTGTTCCGTGCCTGGTGGAACCGCCGCGTCGGTCCTCTTGAGGAACGACTCCAGGGCCCGCGCGGGGGCCTCCAGGAGAGCCTCGCCCTCCGGGGAGCTCAGGGCGATGCAGACAACGCCCTGTCCGTGGCTCCGGGACGGCCATACGCGGACGTCTCCGGTGCCCGTGGGCCGGTGCAGGCCCTCGGCGAGGAGGTCGCGGGCGAAGACCCACTCGACCGTTTCCTCGGCTCCGGTGTGGAAGGTCGCGTGCACGGCATACGGATCGGCCGTGTCATACCGCAGGCCCGCGGGTACAGGCAGTGACGACTCGCTCGACACAACGAGGCGCAGGTGCAGCTCGCAGCTGACCGTGGTGTTCATAAGCGCCAGGGCCTTTCGCTCAGTGTGCGCTCGGGGATTCGCACGTCGGCGAAATCGACATGCCACCTACGGTGCCGTTGTAAACCCCTCTGAGGGTTTTGGGTGACTTCCGGTACCTCTTACGGCGGAGCTGCGGATCCTCCCTGGCGGCCATTCCGGTGACCGACTTCCCTCGGGTAGGTTTCTCCTCATGAATACGGAGAGTAACGGGGGAGTCGGCATAACCGCCGCGGCGGCGGCTCCGGCTGCGGAACAGGACGGCGCGGGAGAGACTGCGAACGTGGAACAGCGACTCGGCTCGCGGGCGCCGCATTTCATCAAGCGTTCCCGGCCCCTGCACCTGAGCTGGCAGGTCGGCATCTTCGTCGTCGGCCTCGCGGTGGTCGTGGGTGGCGTCATCATGCTGCCGCTGCCGGGTCCCGGCTGGCTGGTGATCTTCGCGGGCATGGCGATCTGGGCGACCGAGTTCGTCTGGGCGCAGCTGGTGCTGCGCTGGACCAAGCGCAAGGTCACCGAGGCGACGCAGAAGGCGCTGGACCCGAAGGTGCGGCGGCGCAACATCATCCTGACGAGCGTCGGCGCGGTGATCATCGTGGCCGGGCTCGCCGTCTACCTGTGGAAGTTCGGCTTCGTGCTGCCGTGGCACGCCGGCGAGTGAACGCCGGGGGCGCCCGGCCCCGGCGGGTGGTCACAAGACCCCTCCGACGTGCGGTAATGTTGGCGCTGCGCCCGGGCGATTAGCTCAGCGGGAGAGCGCTTCGTTCACACCGAAGAGGTCACTGGTTCGAACCCAGTATCGCCCACACCGGACGACGGCCCGGAGGTCCCAGACCTCCGGGCCGTCGCCGTCCGCCTGCCCCCGGCGCCGCCGGAGCGGCACAATCGGTGTATGCCCGGCTGGCCGCACACCCTGCACCGCTACCGCTTCCGCAGCGAATGGCGGCTGCCCGCGCCGCCCGCGGCGGTCTACGCCGCCCTGGCGGACGCCGAGGCGTATCCGCACTGGTGGCCCCAGGTGCGCCAGGTGGTCCGCGTGGACGAGTACACCGGCACCGCGCGTTTCAGATCGCTGCTGCCGTACGTCCTCACGGTCACCGCGACCGGCACGCGGCGCGCCCCCGGCACCGGCGTGCTGGAGTTCGTGGTGCGCGGCGACCTGGAGGGCTTCGTGCGCTGGACGGTCGGTGCGTCCGGCGGCGGAACGCGGGCCGTCTTCGAGCAGGAGGTGGTGGTGCGCAAGCCGTCGCTGCGCCGGTTCGCGCTGCCGGGACGGCCGCTCTTCGTCGTCAACCACACGCTGATGATGCGCGCCGGGCGCCGGGGGCTGGCCTCGTGGCTCGCCCACGGGTGATCTCCGAAAGGGCGACCCGGGGCCGGGCATGGGAATGCGGCGGCAAGGAATTTGATGGAAAGGCGCCGCGGCCTGTATTGTTCAGATCGTTCGCGGGGGAAACCCCGGGAGCAAAAGACCCGGGCGATTAGCTCAGTGGGAGAGCGCTTCGTTCACACCGAAGAGGTCACTGGTTCGAACCCAGTATCGCCCACCGGGACCGAGGGCCGGGCCGCCAACAGGCGGCCCGGCCCTCGGCGTTGGTACGGCAACCTTCCGGCGTCCGGCGCCGGTCAGGCGGCCGCCGGCAGCTCCGGCCGCATCGGCCAGTGCGGGTCCACCGCCTCCTCCGTGCCGTTGCGCGCGAACCACGCCTCCAGGCCGCGCGCCTGCGCCGCGTGCCACACCGCCTGCCGGGTGTGCAGCTGCGCCGGACTCAGCGACTGGAGCCGTTCCGCGTACCGCTGCCCCAGCGCCCGTACGACCTGGAGCGCGGCGAGCGCGTCGGCGGCCGCCTCGTGGGCCCCGGTCAGCTCGACCCCGTACTCCGCGCACAGGTCCGTGAGCGTCCGGCGGCCCTTGCGGTAGCGGTCCAGGTGCTTGTCCAGCACGCGCGGGTCCAGCACGGACAGCGGGTGGGCGCCGAGGTAGTGCGGGAGCGAGGCGGCGCGGTGCCGGCGCAACTCGCGGTCCAGCAGCGTCAGGTCGAACGGCGCGTTCATCACGATCAGCGGCCGCCCGGCGAGCGACTGGTCGGTCAGCGCGCGGGCTATCTCCTCCATGACGGGAGACGGCCAGCGGCCGTGCAGGGCCAGGTGCCCGTCCGTCAGGCCGTGCACCGCGGTGGCCGCTTCGGGGACGGGTACCCCCGGGTTGACCAGCCAGCGGGTGATGCGGGGGACGCTGCGCGGGGTTTCCTGGACGACCAGGGCGGCGGACACGATGCGATCTCGCTCCACGTCGATCCCGGTGGTCTCGGTGTCGAAGGAAGCCAGCGGACCGTCGTACCAGCACGGCATCTTCACAACTCCTCGCGCTCGTGCGGCGGGTGGGCCGATTCGGCCACCCGACCAGGTGATACCCGAGGCTTCCGGTTGTCGAACCGTCCTGGTTTGTTGACCACTTGGCGCGGACAAGAACACTTCGACGGGCCGCCACCTCGCGTGCGGCCCCCTCGAACGACGCGTCCCGGAAGGCACTTGAGCGATGACGCTCGCGCAGCCCGAACCGGGAGGACTGGTGCCCGGACGGACGGCTCCGCCACGTGGCGCGCTTGCCACCACGGCCTGTATGGAAACGCTCCAGGTGGGCTATCTTCACGCGGTGGCCGCCGCATCGGGCTGCTCGCTGGCCCAGCCCTTCCCCGACAACGGCATCGACTGGCACGTCAGCCACGGCGCGCCCGGCCATGCCGTCGACGACGAAGTGACCATCAAGGTGCAGTTGAAATGCACGTACCAGGTCGCCCCCAGGCCGCCGGGACCGAGCTTTCCCTTCACCCTGGACAACGACCACCTGAGGAAGCTGGCGCGTACGCCCGTCGCGGTGCACAAGATCCTGGTGGTGATGCTGGTGCCGCGGACCCCGGAGGACTGGCTGCGAGCGGACCACGACCGCCTCGCACTGCGCCACTGCTGTTACTGGATCAACCTCGCCGGCCATGAGGTGACCGGCAGGAACCGGACCAACGTGCGGATCCCGACCACGCGGATCTTCGACGACCGCGCGCTCCGCGAGATCATGACGCGGGTCGGGGCGGGAGGGAGACCGTGATGCACCGGCCGACCGACGAGTACGAATTCAGGCTGCCGGACCCCGCGCAGCTCGACCCCGTGGTGCTCGGCGCCCTGCTGGCGCGGCACGGCTGGCGGCGCAGGGGCGGCGCCGCCGGCCACTACGCGCGCTGGACACCGCCCGGCGGCGCCGCGGGGGGCACGAGCCTGCTCGTACCGCAGACCAGGACGTTCCCGGACAGCACCGACCTGCTCGCGGAGGCGCTCGCCGCCCTCACGCACAGCGCCGCGCCGTCCGCCCGCGAGGTGCTGGCCGGGCTCGCGGTGCCCAGCGACGAGGTGCGCTGGGAGCGCGAGGTCCCGGACGACGGGCTGGGCGGCACGCCGTGGGTGGCGCAGGAACAGCTGCGTACGGCGGCGCGCTCGATGCTGATGGCGGGCGCGCTCGGCACGTACGGCCGGGCGGGTTTCTACGGGGCGCGGCACAAGCGCAAGGCCGAGGCGTTCATGGCGGACGTGCTGGTCGGGCCCGCGCCGGCCGGGCGGAGGCTGACCGCGTACGTCCCGGTGTCGGCGGGCCGCGCGGCCGTCGCCGGGCTCCAGCGCGCGCTGCACGCCATCCGCGACGCCACGGACTACCAGCGGGCGACCGGCGGCATGGAGGCGTTCGACGCTGCCGTGGAGCTGGGCGTCTGCCACGAGCTGGCGGAGGCGCTGATCTCGCTGGTGCGGGAGGCGGAGGGGGTACGGATCTCGGTCGAGTGGTCGCCGGGGGCAGGGCCGCCGCCCGGCTTCGCCGCCCGGCCCGAACCGGTCGAGTTCTCGCCCGGCGACCTGCCGGCGCTCCAGCAGGCCGCCCAGCGCTACGTACGCGGCGAGCCGTCGCTGCCGGTACGGGTGACCGGCGCGGTGGTCCGGATGCGGCGCGAGCGGCCCGGCGGCCCCGGCGCGGTCCGGCTGCGGGTGCTGGCCGGGGCCGACGTCGTGCAGGTACGGGTCGCGCTCGACGAGGAGGACTACCGCATCGCCGGGCACGCCCATCTGGTCGGCCTGCCGATCAGGGTCAGCGGGCGGCTGGAGAGCCGGGGCGGCTTCCGCCGCATCACCGGCGCGTCGGACGTCACCCCCGTCCAGGTGGACGAGGCCGAACGGGACCGGCTGCTGAAGTCGCTCCAGGAGAACCTGGACTTCTTCGAGGAGGCGTGCGGGGGGCCGCTGCCGGACGACTGACGGGCACGGGGCGGGGGAGCGGCCGGGCGGGGGAGCGGCCGCGCCGACCGTTTCGCGAGGAAGACCGGTGGCTCGGTACGATTCGGCTGCGCAGCAATCGCTGACGCGCAGGAGACATGAGTCAGGAGAGACCGGTGTCAGACGTCCGTGTGGCCATCCAACGCGATTCCGAGCGGGAAGAACGTGTGGTGACCACGGGCACTACGGCCGCCGACCTCTTCCAGGGCGAGCGCTCCGTCGTCGCGGCCCGCGTCGCCGGGCAGCTCAAGGACCTGGCCTACGAGCTGGCCGAGGGCGACGAGGTCGAGCCCGTCGAGATCACCAGCCAGGACGGCCTGGACATCCTGCGCCACTCCACCGCGCACGTGATGGCGCAGGCCGTGCAGGAGCTGTTCCCGGAGGCCAAGCTGGGCATCGGCCCGCCCATCAAGGACGGCTTCTACTACGACTTCGACGTCGAGACCCCGTTCACCCCCGAGGACCTCAAGCGCATCGAGAAGAAGATGCAGGAGATCCAGAAGCGCGGGCAGAAGTTCTCCCGGCGCGCGGTGAGCGACGACGACGCCCGCGCCGAGCTGGCCGGCGAGCCGTACAAGCTGGAGCTGATCGGCCTCAAGGGCTCCGCCGCCGAGGCCGCCGAAGGCGCGTCCGCCGAGGTCGGCGCCGGCGAGCTGACCATCTACGACAACCTCGACGCCAAGAGCGGCGAGCTGACGTGGAAGGACCTGTGCCGCGGCCCCCACCTGCCGACCACCCGCGTCATCCCCGCCTTCAAGCTGATGCGCTCGGCCGCCGCCTACTGGCGCGGCAGCGAGAAGAACAAGCAGCTCCAGCGCATCTACGGCACCGCGTGGCCGACCAAGGACGAGCTCAAGGCGTACCTGGAGTTCCTCGCCGAGGCCGAGAAGCGCGACCACCGCAAGCTGGGCGCCGAGCTGGACCTGTTCTCCATCCCGGAGGAGCTGGGCTCCGGCCTCGCCGTCTTCCACCCCAAGGGCGGCATCATCCGCCGGGAGATGGAGAACTACTCGCGGCGCCGCCACGAGGCCGCGGACTACGAGTTCGTCAACACCCCGCACATTTCGAAGGAAGGGCTCTTCGAGACCTCGGGGCACCTGCCGAACTACGCCGACGCGATGTTCCCGCCGCTGGAGTTCGACGGGCAGAACTACCGCCTCAAGGCGATGAACTGCCCCATGCACAACCTGATCTTCAAGGCGCGCGGCCGCTCGTACCGCGAACTGCCGCTGCGCCTCTTCGAGTTCGGCACGGTCTACCGCTACGAGAAGTCCGGCGTGGTGCACGGCATGACCCGGGCCCGCGGCTTCACCCAGGACGACTCGCACATCTACTGCACCAAGGAGCAGATGGCGGACGAGCTGGACTCGCTGCTGACCTTCGTGCTGGACCTGCTGCGCGACTACGGCCTGGACGACTTCGAGCTGGAGCTGTCCACCCGCGACCCCGAGTCGGACAAGTTCATCGGCGAGGACGCGGAGTGGGAGGAGGCCACCGAGGCGCTGCGCCAGGCGGCCGAGAAGCAGGGCCTGCCGCTGGTCCCGGACCCGGGCGGCGCCGCCTACTACGGCCCCAAGATCTCCGTGCAGGCGCGGGACGCCATCGGCCGGTCCTGGCAGATGTCGACCATCCAGGTCGACTTCCAGCAGCCCAAGCGCTTCGGCCTGGAGTACACCGCGGCCGACGGCTCCAAGCAGCAGCCCGTCATGATCCACCGCGCGCTGTTCGGCTCCATCGAGCGGTTCTTCGCGGTGCTGCTGGAGCACTACGCGGGCGCGTTCCCGGTGTGGCTGGCCCCCGTGCAGGCGACCGGCATCCCGATCGGCGACGACCACGTCCCGTACCTCCGGGAGTTCGCCGCCGAGGCGAAGGAGCGGGGGCTGCGGATCGACGTGGACGCGTCGTCGGACCGGATGCAGAAGAAGATCCGCAACGCCCAGCGCAGCAAGGTCCCGTACATGATCATCGCGGGTGACGAGGACGTGGCCAACGGAGCGGTGTCCTTCCGCTACCGCGACGGGTCGCAGAAGAACGGCATCCCGAAGGCACAGGCGATCGCCGAGATGCTGGACGCGGTGGAGCGCCGCATCCAGGTGTGAGCCGGGCCCCGCAGGCGCGGGGCGAGGCAGGGGCGGTCCCGGTCCGGGACCGCCCCTCGCCGCATTCCGGCGCAGGCCGGGGAATATGCTGGCCCGCATGACGAGTGAGCCGGAGCAGCAGATCGGAGTCGGGACACAGGACGCCTTCCAGCGACTGTGGACGCCCCACCGGATGGCGTACATCCAGGGGGAGAACAAACCGTCCGGACCGGGCGCCGAGGACGGCTGCCCCTTCTGCACGATTCCGGCCAAGTCGGACGAGGACGGGCTGGTGATCGCCCGCGGCGAGCACGTGTACGCGGTGCTCAACCTCTACCCGTACAACGGTGGCCACCTGATGGTCGTGCCGTTCCGGCACGTCGCCGACTACACCGAACTGGACGGTCCGGAGACCGCCGAGCTGGCCGGGTTCACCAAGCGGGCGATGACCACGCTGCGGGCCGCCTCCGGCGCGCACGGCTTCAACATCGGCATGAACCAGGGTGCGACCGCCGGCGCCGGCATCGCCGCCCACCTGCACCAGCACGTGGTGCCGCGGTGGGGCGGCGACACCAACTTCATGCCGGTCGTGGGCCAGACCAAGGTGCTTCCGCAGCTGCTCGCCGACACCCGGAAGATGCTGGCGGACGCCTGGCCGCAGTAGTGGCCGTGCCGGGGTGCGGCCGAGACACACCCCTCGGTAAATCGGATAAATCGGCGAAAATCGGACGGGTTGCCCTCTAATGGTGAGGTGACTTGTCTGCATCGCCGCTCCGTGCTGCGCGCCGCCGCCTCGGCCGCGGCCGCCGGCGCGCTCGCGTCGGGGTGCGGGACGGCCCGTACGGACACCGCTTCCGTACGGGCCTCCGACTCCCCGCGGCCGGGCGGGACCGGCCCGCCGCCGGGCGGCCCCGCCGCCTCGGGAGCCGCCCGCGCCGCCCGTCCGCCCACGCGCGCACCCGGCCTGCCCGTACAGATCCAGCACGGCCCGCGGCGCGGCACCGCCGTCGCCCTCACCTTCCACGGCCAGGGCGACGCCGCAACGGCCACCGCGCTGCTCGGCGAGGCCGAGCGGGCCGGGGCCAGGGTGACCGTGCTGGCCGTCGGCAGCTGGCTCGACGAGCACCCGCTGATGGCCCGCCGCATCCTCGACGGCGGCCACGAACTGGGCAACCACACCCTGCGCCACCTCGACATCTGCGCACTGCCGGCCGAGGAGGCGTACGCCGAGATCAGCGGCTGCGCCGAGCGGCTGCGGAAGCTGACCGGCACGATCGGCAGCTGGTTCCGCCCCTCCCGTACGCAGTACGCCACCGAGCTGGTGACCCGGCTGGCCCGCAGAGCCGGCTATCCGCACGTCCTCTCCTACGACGTCGACTCCCTCGACGCGGACGATCCGGGCGCCCCGGCGGTCCAGCGCACCGTGCTGGACGAAGCCCGCGCGGGATCCATCGTGAGCCTGCACCTCGGGCACCCCGGCACCGTTGCCGCGCTGCCCCCGATCCTCGACGGCCTGCACCGGCGCGGACTGCGCGCGGTGACGACAACGGAGCTTGTGACCTGATGGCTGACCGGACCCGTATGCAAGATTCGAAGCGCGCCCGCTCCGGCCGGCGGGCCGCGGTGCTGGCCGTCGCCTGCGCCCTGGTGGCGGCGGGCTGCGGTGGCGGCGGGAAGAAGGCCGCCGACAGCGGCGCCGGGGCGTCCTCGCCCCCGGCCTCGCCCGCGAAGGCCGCCAAGCCGGGACTGCCGGGCATGCCGCCGGTGCTGGACGAGCACGACGTGTACGCGGCGGACCGCCCCGGCAAGCTCGCGCCGCACGTCAAGGACTTCCCCTCGCGCGTGTACGTGCCGAACACCGGCTCCGACACGGTCAGCGTCATCGACCCGAAGACGTACAAGGTCGTCGAGACCATCCCGGTGGGGGTGCAGCCGCAGCACGTCGTCCCGTCGTGGGACATGAAGACGCTGTGGGTGAACAACAACCGCGGCCACGACCTGACCCCGATCAACCCGGCGAACGGCAGGCCGGGCAGGTCGGTGGACGTGCACGACCCGTACAACCTCTACTTCACGCCCGACGGCAAGTACGCGGTCGTGATGGCCTCGATGGACAAGGAACTGGTCTTCCGCGACCCGAAGACCATGGCGGTGCGCAAGACCGTGCCGGTCACCTGCGCGGGCGTCAACCACGCGGACTTCTCGGCGGACGGCAGGTACTTCATCGTCTCCTGCGAGTTCTCGGCCGAGCTGCTGAAGGTCGACACCGCGCGGATGAAGGTCGTCGGGCAGCAGAAACTGCCGTTCAGGGGAGCGATGCCGCAGGACGTGAAGATGTCGCCCGACGGGAAGACCTGGTACATCGCGGACATGATGGCCGACGGCATGTGGGTGCTGAACGGCGACACCTTCGAGAAGCCCCGGCTGATGCCGACCGGCAAGGGCGCCCACGGCCTCTACGTCAGCCGCGACTCCGAGAAGATGTACATCTCCAACCGGGGCGAGGGCTCCGTGTCCCTGCTCGACTTCAAGAGCGGCAAGCTGGTGGACAAGTGGCACATCCCCGGAGGCGGCAGCCCCGACATGGGCGGGGTCTCCGCCGACGGCAAGGTGCTGTGGCTGTCCGGCCGCTACAACTCCGAGGTCTACGCGATGGACACGCGTACCGGGAAGACCCTCGCCAAGATCCCGGTGGGCGAGGGGCCGCACGGCCTGGCGGTCTACCCGCAGCCCGGACGTTACTCGCTGGGGCACACGGGGATCTTCCGGTAGGCGGCACGGCGGCGCGGGTCCGGAACGCCCCGGGCCCGCGCCGCCCGGCGGCTACGCGTTGTACTCGTCCGCCTTGCGCGGCTCCGCGCTCTGCACCATGCCGCTGAGCACCAGCGAACGGCTGTCGAAGCGCGCGGTGTCCACACCGTTCTCCTTGAGCACGCTCAGGGCGGCGGCGTGCACCACGCGCAGCACCGGTGTCGCGGCGCGCAGCGCGTCGTCGGCCATGAAGCGGTGCCGCCAGGGCTTGTCGGCCCAGGCGTGCCGCAGGCCGAACGGCTCGGGCAGGGTCAGCTTCCCGCCGAGGAACTCCAGGAAGCCGGGGAACCACGTCAGCGGGGCGCGGGCGGCGAGCCGCACCACCTCGCTCGCGTCGACCAGCGGCAGGCTCACGGACTTCGTCTCCCAGAACTTGACCGTCTTGGAGACGCTCTTGGACTTCGGCGCCGGCTTGGAGGTGAACAGCGGGTTCACCGGGCCGAGGGCGTGTCCGGTGACCTCCACGCGCAGCGTCTCGTGCAGCACGGTGACGGTGATCAGCAGGGTTATCACCAGCTGCCCGTCCCACAGCACGAACTGGACGCCGAGGTAGTGCCGGCTGCCGGCGCCGAACTGCTGCTCGTTGCAGATCCGCTCTATCTCGTGGCCGCGGACCTGGAAGGCCTCCACGTCCGTGCCCCCGGGGCGGGAGACCGAGCCGGCCTTCTCGCCGACCGGCACCACGATCCAGTGGCGTACGGAGGGGGGCTGCTTGAACCCGCCCGTGTGCAGGGGGCTGCGCTCCAGCAGGCGCAGCCGGTCGTGGATGACGCGGATGACGTCGTAGCTGCGGAAGGGGTTGATCTCGCCGCCCTCTGCGGCGGGCCGCAGCTCCTCGGCCATCTGCCAGCTGCCCCACCGGGTGCCCATGCCGAGTATGCCGTTGGGCCCGGCGTAGAAGGCGACGTTGCTGTTCTGTTCGGCGGTGAGCTTGGCCAGGCTCTGGCGCATCTGCTCGGCGGCGGTCTCGTTCGGGTCCCGGGGGACCGCCTCCGGGATCTTGGCGCCCACGCCGCCGCCTTCGAGCAGGCCCTTCCACGCGTCCCGCAGGTCCTTGGCGGTGGCCTCGCTGATCCGCTTCGCCCACCACCAGCCGATCACCGGAACGACGACCATCGCGCGCAGGTACACCGACCAGAAGCCGGTGAACGGCAGTTTGACCAGGAACAGCACGGCGATGGCGGCGACGGCGAGCAGCAGCGCGACGCCCAGCGCCGAGGTGCCGGTGCCCTTCGCCCTGGACAGCAGCTTCTTGAGCTGGAAGGCGCCCAGCCACAGCAGCACGCCGGGCAGGAACAGCAGCCCGAACACCAGCATGAGGACGGTCAGTTTGACGTCCCGGATCTTGCGGATGCGGCTGGCGGCCAGGCAGTGCTCGACGACCGTCTGCGGTTCGATGCCGAAGGACTGGATGAGCGCGCCGCGGGCACCGCCGAGCATCCGCAGTTGCAGCGCGCGGGAGAACGCCTCGCCCAGGTTCGGCTCGAACAGGGAGAGTTTGGGTGGTTTGATCGTCGACTTGGCGCCGGCGGAGTCGGCCTTGGCGATCTCCGCGAGCGGGTTGTCGCGGTACGCCGCCGAGGCCAGCGCCTGGGTGGCCGCGGTCTGCCCGGCGCCACCGGACAGCGGGACCTGCGCCCCGGGACTGAAGTCGAAGCCGTCTGCTGCCACTACCGCCCCCATCGCCGCACGCATCCGCTGCTGCGGCCTTCTTCCCAACTACCGTCGGTCGCACACCTTCTGAGCTGCGATCATCACAGCCTACCGCCGGCACCCGCCCCGGGGGTGCCGAGGTGGGCGGCCGGCGGCAGGCCGCGGCTCACGAGCCGTTCTCCTCCTGTTCGCGGATCTTCGCGGCGAGCTGCGGCGGCATCGGTTCGTGCCGTGCGTAGGTCCGGTGGAAGCGGCCGGTGCCGTGCGAGAGAGAGCGCAGGTCGACGGCGTACCGGCCGATCTCGATCTCCGGTACCTCGGCCCGTACGAGGGTGCGGCCGTGGCCGGCCTGCTCGGTGCCCACCACCCGGCCGCGCCGCCCCGACAGGTCGCTCATGACCGCGCCGACGAAGTCGTCCGGAACCAGTACGGTCACCTCGGTGACCGGCTCCAGGAGGTGGATACGGGCGTCGCCGGCGGCCTCGCGCAGCGCGAGCGCCCCCGCCGTCTGGAACGCGGCGTCGGAGGAGTCCACCGAGTGGGCCTTGCCGTCCAGCAGCGTGACCCGGACGTCGACCAGCGGGTACCCGGCGGCCACGCCACGGGCCGCCTGGGCCCGTACGCCCTTCTCGACGGAGGGGATGAACTGCCGGGGCACCGCGCCGCCCACGACCTTGTCCACGAACTCGATGCCGCTGCCGCCGGGCAGCGGCTCCACCTCGATCTCGCAGATCGCGTACTGGCCGTGGCCGCCGGACTGCTTCACGTGCCGCCCCCGGCCGGCCGCCTTGCCGCCGAAGGTCTCCCGCAGCGAGACCTTGTACGGCACGGTGTCGACCTGCACGCCGTAGCGCGAGCGCAGCCGTTCCAGGCCCACGTCCACATGCGCCTCGCCCAGGCACCACAGCACGACCTGATGGGTGTCCTGGTTGTGCTCCAGGCGCATCGTCGGGTCCTCGGCCACGAGGCGGGACAGGCCCTGGGAGAGCTTGTCCTCGTCGGCCTTGCTGTGCGCCTGGATGGCGACCGGCAGCAGCGGGTCCGGCATCGTCCAGGGCTCCATCAGGAGCGGCGCGTCCCGGTCGGAGAGGGTGTCGCCGGTCTCGGCGCGGGTCAGCTTCGCCACACAGGCCAGATCGCCGGCGATGGCCTTGGACAGCGAGCGCTGGACCTTGCCGAACGGGGCGGACAGCGCGCCGATCCGCTCGTCCACGTCGTGGTCCTCGTGGCCGCGGTCCGTCAGGCCGTGCCCGGAGACGTGCACGGTCTCGTCCGGGCGCAGGGTGCCGGAGAAGACCCGTACCAGCGAGAGCCGGCCCACGTACGGGTCGGAGGAGGTCTTGACCACCTCGGCGACCAGCGGGCCCGCCGGGTCGCAGGTGAGCGCGGGGCGCGGCTTGCCGTCGGGGGTCGTGACCGCGGGGGCCTCGCGCTCGGCGGGGGTGGGGAAGCCGCGGGCGATCAGGTCCAGCAGTTCGACGGTGCCCAGGCCCTGCTTGGCGCCCTCGGCGGCGGGCGCGGCGGCGAGCACGGGGTGGAAGGTGCCGCGCGCGACCGCCGTCTCCAGGTCACCGATGAGCGTTTTCACGTCGATGTCCTCGCCGGCGAGGTAGCGGTCCATGAGGGACTCGTCCTCGCTCTCGGCGATGATGCCCTCGATGAGCCGGTTGCGGGCCTCCTCGATCACCGGCAGCTCGCCGGGCTCCGGCGCGCGCTCGACGCGTTCGCCGGAGGAGTAGTCGAAGACCCGCTGGGTGAGCAGGCCGATCAGCCCGTGCACCGGCGCGTGTCCGTCGGCGCCCGCCTGGCCGTACAGCGGCAGGTACAGGGGGAGTACGGCGTCGGGGTCGTCGCCGCCCAGGGCGCTGCCGCACAGCCGGGTCATCTGGTCGAAGTCGGCGCGGGCCGCCTCCAGGTGCGTGACGACCAGCGCGCGGGGCATGCCGACCGCGGCGCACTCGTCCCAGACCATGCGGGTCGCGCCGTCCACGCCGTCCGCCGCCGAGACGACGAAGAGGGCCGCGTCCGCTGCCCGCAGACCGGCCCTCAGCTCCCCGACGAAGTCGGCGTACCCGGGTGTGTCCAATACGTTGATCTTGATGCCGCACCAGTCGACGGGGACCAGGGACAGCTGCACCGACCGCTGCTGCCGGTGTTCGATCTCGTCGTAGTCCGACAGGCAGCCGCCGTCCTCCACGCGGCCCGCCCGGTTGACCGCGCCGGTCGCCAGCGCGAGCGCCTCCACCAGCGTCGTCTTCCCCGCGCCACTGTGGCCGACCAGCACCACATTCCTCAGGGACGTGGGCTGGTCGGCCGACGCTGCCCTGCCGGCGGCTCCTGGATGTGTCCTCGACTTCTCGCCCATGTGTCTCGCCTCCCGGTCGACACTTTGCGGTGTTTCGAGCTTTCCACCCTGGTCATGGCGCGTCCATACATCGCACAAGGGGCGATCAGGGATCCCGCCGGGCGCGGCGGCGCACCGGCCGCGGCCCCGCACCGGCCGCGGCGGCGATGTCTTGGCCGGTCACGGGTCGTGCCCCGGGCCGTGGTGCGTTCGCGGTACGCGGGTGCCGCCTGGCTACGATGGGCCAGCCGGTGGCCCCATTGACCGCGCGGCCCGTATCGACCTCCGGGAAGGCCATGCTGAACACGTACGCGCGTGCTTTCTTCACGCGTGTCCTCACGCCATTCGCCGCCCTGCTCATCCGTCTCGGCGTCAGCCCGGACGCGGTCACCCTCGTCGGCACGGGGGGTGTGGTGGCGGGTGCCCTGGTCTTCTTCCCGCTCGGCGAGTTCTTCTGGGGCACGATCGTCATCACCCTGTTCGTGTTCTCGGACCTGGTGGACGGCAACATGGCGCGGCAGCTGGGCCGGTCCAGCCGCTGGGGGGCCTTCCTGGACTCCACGCTCGACCGGGTCGCGGACTCCGCGATCTTCGGCGGGCTGGCGCTCTGGTACGCGGGGGCCGGCGACAGCCTGTGGCTCTGCGCGGTGGCGATCTTCTGCCTGGCCAGCGGGCAGGTGGTCTCGTACACCAAGGCCCGCGGCGAGAGCATCGGGCTGCCGGTGAACGTCAACGGGCTGGTGGAGCGGGCCGAGCGGCTCGTCATCACGCTGGTCGCCGCCGGCCTCGCCGGGCTGCACGCCTTCGGGGTACCGGGCGTGCAGTACCTGCTGCCGGTCGCGCTGTGGGTGGTGGCCGCCGGCAGCGCGGTCACGCTCGCCCAGCGCGTGGTGACCGTACGCCGGGAGTCCGCCGAGGCCGACGCCATCGCTCAAGGGGGGAACAGCGCGTGAAGCGCGTCACTCGCACCACCATCGACCGCGAGAAGCTCACCGACGGGGCGTACGCCCTGGGCTGGAGCGCCGTCAAGAAACTGCCCGAGCCGGCCGCCAAGGCCCTCGGCCGGCGGATCGCCGACGCGGTCTGGAAGCGGCGCGGCAAGGGCGTCCTGCGCCTGGAGGCCAACCTCGCGCGCGTCGTGCCGGACGCCACGCCGCAGCGCCTCGCCCAGCTGTCCCGGGCCGGGATGCGCTCCTACCTGCGTTACTGGATGGAGTCCTTCCGGCTGCCCGCCTGGAGCAAGGAGCGGATAAAGGGCGGCTTCGCGCCGACGGACGTGCACCACCTGGAGGAGGGGCTCAAAAGCGGCCGCGGCGTGATCCTCGCCCTGCCGCACATGGGCAACTACGACCTCGCGGGCGCCTGGGTCACCACCAAGCTGGGCGTGCCCTTCACCACCGTCGCCGAACGCCTCAAGCCCGAGACGCTCTACGACCGGTTCGTCGCCTACCGCGAGGGCCTGGGCATGGAGGTCCTGCCGCACACCGGCGGCGCCGCCTTCGGCATCCTCGCCCGGCGGCTGCGCGCCGGCGGCCTGGTCTGCCTGGTCGCCGACCGGGACCTGTCCGCCTCCGGCATCGAGGTGAAGTTCTTCGGCGAGGCCGCGAAGATGCCGGCCGGACCGGCGATGCTCGCGGTGCAGACCGGGGCGATGCTCCTGCCGGTCACCCTGTGGTACGACGAGAGCCCCGTCATGCGCGGACGGGTACACCCGGAGATCGAGGTGCCGCAGACCGGCACCCGCGCCGAGAAGGCCGCCACGATGACGCAGGAACTGGCCGACGCCTTCGCCTCCGGCATCGCCGACCACCCGGAGGACTGGCACATGCTGCAACGCCTGTGGCTCGGTGACCTGGAGCCGCGCGAGCCCGCCCGGCGCCCCGCCGCGTCGCCCGCCGACGCCCCGCGAACGGAGCAGCCTTGAGGATCGGGATCGTCTGCCCGTACTCCTGGGACGTCCCGGGCGGCGTCCAGTTCCACATCCGGGACCTGGCCGAGCACCTCATCCGGCTCGGCCACGAGGTGTCCGTACTCGCCCCGGCGGACGACGAGACACCGCTGCCGCCGTACGTCGTCTCCGCCGGACGTGCCGTGCCCGTGCCGTACAACGGTTCGGTTGCCCGGCTCAACTTCGGCTTCCTGTCGGCGGCCCGCGTCCGCCGCTGGCTGCACGACGGCGCCTTCGACGTCATCCACATCCACGAACCGGGTACGCCGTCGGTCGGCCTGCTCGCCTGCTGGGCCGCGCAGGGCCCGATCGTGGCCACCTTCCACACCTCCAACCCGCGCTCCCGGTTCATGATCGCGGCGTATCCGATCCTGCAGCCCGCGCTGGAGAAGATCAGCGCGCGGATCGCGGTGAGCGAGTACGCCCGGCGCACCCTGGTCGAACACCTCGGCGGCGACGCGGTCGTCATCCCCAACGGCGTCGACGTCGACTTCTTCGCCGAGGCCGCGCCCAAGGAGGAATGGCAGGGCCGCACGATCGGCTTCATCGGCCGCATCGACGAACCCCGCAAGGGCCTGCCCGTCCTGATGCGCGCCCTGCCGCAGATCCTCGCCGCCGTCCCCGACGCCCGGCTGCTGGTCGCGGGCCGCGGCGACGAGGAGGAGGCCGTCGCGGAACTGCCCGCCGCACTGCGCTCCCGGGTGGAGTTCCTCGGCATGGTCAGCGACGAGGACAAGGCCAGGCTGCTGCGCAGCGTGGACCTGTACGTCGCCCCCAACACCGGCGGCGAGTCGTTCGGCATCATCCTCGTCGAGGCGATGTCGGCCGGCGCTCCCGTGCTGGCCAGCGACCTCGACGCGTTCGCGCAGGTACTGGACCAGGGCGAGGCCGGCGAACTGTTCGCCAACGAGGACGCCGATGCGCTCGCCGCTGCGGCCGTACGACTTCTCGGCGACCCCGGCCGGCTCGCCGAACTCCGCGAGCGCGGCAGCCGGCATGTGCGCCGCTTCGACTGGTCCACGGTCGGCGCGGACATCCTGGCCGTCTACGAAACCGTCACCGACGGCGCGGCGCTGGTCGCCACCGACGAACGCACGGGATTCCGGGCGCGGTGGGGGCTGGCACGGGACTGACGCGCGCTACGCGCCCCTTCAGGGGAGTCGTGCGACTCCCTGGCAGGTGGGGAGGGGCACCCCCCCGCTCGGCAGGGCATACGACGTTCCGCGCGTCGGGTACGACCCCTGCGCTGCGCGCAGGGAGACCCCAGCCGCCATGCCGGGACAGCCGCCCTACGGCCGGGGCGGGGCCACTCCGGGGTCTCCCCGCAGGACAGCCGGGCGGCTCAGGTCGCCGAAATCAGTCGACGTTGCGTTAACGGTGCCGAGGAGTGACCCCGGAGTGGCCCCGCCCCCCACCCACCGGACCTATCGCGAAAACGCGCACCCCCACCAGGCGTGCCCGAAGGCGCGGACGGCCCAGCCGGTACTGTGACCCCGCGTGACCACTTTCATCTGGATCGCGGCCGCCCTCGTCGTCATCGGCGTCTACCTGAGCTGGACCGCGGGGCGGCTGGACCGCCTGCACGCGCGCATCGACGCGGCCCGCGCGGCGCTGGACGCGCAGCTGCTGCGCCGGGCCTCGGTGGCCCAGGAGCTGGGGACGTCGGGGGTGCTCGACCCGGCCGCCTCGATCGTCCTGTACGAGGCGGCACACGAGGCGCGGCAGGCGGCGGAGGAGCAGCGGGAGGTCGCCGAGAGCGGCCTGAGCCAGGCGCTGCGTGCGGTCTTCGACGACGAGGGGCAGCTCGAAGCCGTACGGGAGGCGCCGGGCGGGGAGCAGACGGCCGCCGAACTGACGGCGGCGGTGCGGCGCGTCCCGATGGCTCGGCGTTTCCACAACGACTCCGTACGGGCGGCCCGCGCCGTCCGCCGCCACCGGGTGGTGCGCTGGTTCCGCCTCGCGGGCCACGCGCCCTTCCCGATGGCCTTCGAGATGGACGACGAGCCTCCGGCCGTCCTCGGCGACCGCGCCGCCGGGCACTGACCGCACCCGCACACCGGGGGGCGAGGACGGCCGGCCGCGCCCCACGAGCCACCGCCTTGTGATTGGCCCTTTTCAGCGGACCGGTGCGAACGGTTGTGTGGGCGGCGGAGTCCATCGCCCGCACTTAGTGAGGTCATACCGTGTCCAGCACGCCCAACGCCACGTCTGCCACCACCGCCGGGAACCCCGAGACCGGCACCGCCCGGGTCAAGCGCGGCATGGCCGAGCAGCTCAAGGGTGGCGTGATCATGGACGTCGTCACGCCGGAGGAAGCGAAGATCGCCGAGGACGCCGGCGCGGTGGCGGTCATGGCCCTGGAGCGGGTCCCCGCGGACATCCGCAAGGACGGCGGCGTGGCCCGCATGTCCGACCCGGACATGATCGACGGCATCATCGACGCGGTCTCCATCCCGGTGATGGCCAAGTCCCGGATCGGCCACTTCGTCGAGGCCCAGGTGCTCCAGTCGCTCGGTGTCGACTACATCGACGAGTCCGAGGTCCTCACCCCGGCCGACGAGGTCAACCACTCCGACAAGTGGGCCTTCACCACCCCCTTCGTGTGCGGTGCCACCGACCTGGGCGAGGCCCTGCGGCGGATCGCCGAGGGCGCGGCCATGATCCGCTCCAAGGGCGAGGCCGGCACCGGCAACGTCGTCGAGGCGGTGCGCCACCTGCGCCAGATCAAGGGCGAGATCGCCAAGCTGCGCGGCTGTGACCACAACGAGCTGTTCGCCGCCGCGAAGGAGCTGCGGGCCCCGTACGAGCTGGTCAAGGAGGTTGCCGAGCTGGGCAAGCTGCCGGTCGTGCTGTTCTCCGCCGGCGGTGTGGCCACCCCGGCCGACGCCGCGCTGATGCGCCAGCTCGGTGCCGAGGGCGTCTTCGTCGGCTCCGGCATCTTCAAGTCCGGCGACCCGGCCAAGCGCGCCGCCGCCATCGTGAAGGCCACCACCTTCTACGACGACCCGAAGGTCGTCGCCGACGTCTCCCGCAACCTGGGCGAGGCCATGGTCGGCATCAACTGCGACACCCTCCCCGAGGCGGAGCGGTACGCCAACCGCGGCTGGTGAGCGGACGGACGGGCGCCGCGGGCGCGGGAACAGTGAGCGGAAGAACGGCGGACGGATGACGACCCCCACCATCGGCGTGCTGGCCCTCCAGGGCGATGTGCGCGAGCACCTGACGGCGCTGGCCACGGCGGACGCCCTGGCCAGGCCGGTGCGCCGGCCCGAGGAACTGGACGAGTTGGACGGCCTGGTCATACCGGGCGGCGAGTCGACGACCATGTCGAAGCTGGCGGTCGTCTTCGGGATGCTGGAGCCGCTGCGCGCCTTCGTGCGCTCCGGCAGGCCGGTCTACGGCACCTGCGCGGGCATGATCATGCTGGCCGACAAGCTGCTGGACGGGCGCGCCGACCAGGAGACGCTGGGCGGCATCGACATGATCGTGCGCCGGAATGCCTTCGGGCGGCAGAACGAGTCCTTCGAGGCGGCGGTGGAGGTCGCCGGGATCGGGGGCGGACCGGTCGAGGGCGTCTTCATCCGGGCGCCCTGGGTGGAGTCGACGGGCGCCGCCGCCGAGGTACTGGCGTCGTACGACGGGCACACGGTGGCGGTCCGGCAAGGTAACGTCCTCGCCACGTCCTTCCATCCGGAACTCACCGGCGACCACCGGGTGCACGCGTACTTCGTCGGCATGGTGCGCGGCGCGTAGGGTCCGCCGCGGGTCGGCCGCCGTGTGTGCGGCGGCCCGATCCCGTCCCGGTAGGATCTGTGGCGTTCGTTTCTCAATCTGGTTACGCGAAGGAGACAGGCGGATGTCCGGCCACTCTAAATGGGCTACGACGAAGCACAAGAAGGCCGTGATCGACGCCAAGCGCGGCAAGCTCTTCGCGAAGCTGATCAAGAACATCGAGGTCGCGGCCCGCACCGGCGGCGCCGACGTCGATGGCAACCCGACCCTCTTCGACGCCATCCAGAAGGCGAAGAAGAGCTCGGTGCCGAACAAGAACATCGACTCCGCGGTCAAGCGCGGCGCGGGCCTGGAGGCCGGCGGCGCCGACTACGAGACGATCATGTACGAGGGTTACGGCCCCAACGGTGTCGCGGTGCTCATCGAGTGCCTCACCGACAACCGCAACCGCGCCGCCTCGGACGTCCGTGTCGCCATGACCCGCAACGGCGGTTCGATGGCGGACCCGGGTTCGGTCTCGTACCTGTTCAACCGCAAGGGCGTGGTGATCGTCCCCAAGGGCGAGCTGTCCGAGGACGACGTGCTCGGCGCGGTCCTGGACGCGGGTGCCGAGGAGGTCAACGACCTCGGTGAGTCCTTCGAGGTGCTCAGCGAGGCCACCGACCTGGTCGCGGTCCGCACCGCTCTCCAGAAGGAGGGCATCGACTACGACTCGGCCGACACCAACTTCGTGCCGACCATGCAGGTCGAGCTGGACGAAGAGGGCGCGCGCAAGATCTTCAAGCTGGTCGACGCGCTGGAGGACAGCGACGACGTGCAGAACGTCTTCGCCAACTTCGACGTGTCGGACGAGGTCATGGCCAAGGTCGACGCCTGACGCGCGGCCGACTGCTGCGGCGGCGGACGGGCCGGCGGGGACACACCCCGCCGGCCCGTCCTGCGTTGTCAGTGGCGGCCGATACTGTGCTGGTCAGGGGTTCGAGCCCCGGACACGGCAGTGGGGCCAAGGGGAGAAGTGGGGAGCGGCCGATGAAGGTGCTGGGGGTGGACCCGGGGCTGACGCGCTGCGGTGTCGGCGTGGTCGACGGCGTCGCTGGCCGCCCGCTGACGATGGCCGGCGTCGGCGTCGTACGGACGCCCGCCGACGCGGACATCGCGCACCGCCTGGTGCTCATCGAGCGCGGCATCGAGCAGTGGCTCGACGAGCAGCGGCCCGACTGCGTCGCCGTCGAGCGGGTCTTCAGCCAGCACAACGTCCGTACGGTCATGGGCACCGCCCAGGCCAGCGCGGTCGCCATGCTGTGCGCGGCGCGCCGCGGCCTGCCCGTGGCGCTGCACACCCCCAGCGAGGTCAAGGCCGCCGTGACCGGCTCGGGCCGCGCGGACAAGGCGCAGGTCGGCGCGATGGTCACCCGCCTGCTCAGGCTGGACGCCCCGCCCAAGCCGGCCGACGCGGCGGACGCGCTGGCGCTGGCCATCTGCCACATCTGGCGCGCCCCCGCCGTCAACCGGCTCCAGCAGGCGCACGCCGCCAACCGGCTCCAGCAGGCCGTGGCCGCCCGCGCCCGTCCGGCGCCCGCCCCCGTCCGACGTACTCCCGCAACCGCACCCGGGCCGCGGCCCGGGGCACCCCAGAAGGGCACCACCCGATGATCGCCTTCGTCTCCGGCCCGGTCGCGGCCCTGGCACCGGACACCGCCGTCGTCGAGGTCGGCGGCGTCGGCATGGCCGTGCAGTGCACCCCGGGCACCCTGTCCGGGCTGCGCGTCGGCCAGCAGGCCAAGCTGGCCACCTCTCTCGTCGTACGGGAGGATTCACTGACCCTGTACGGCTTCGCCGACGACGACGAGCGGCAGACGTTCGAACTGCTCCAGACCGCCAGCGGAGTGGGCCCGCGCCTGGCCCAGGCCATGCTCGCGGTGCACTCTCCCGACACGCTGCGCCTGGCCGTCGCCAACGGTGACGAGAAGACGCTCACGGCCGTGCCCGGCATCGGCAAGAAGGGCGCGCAGAAGCTGCTGCTGGAGCTGAAGGACCGGCTCGGCGCGCCCGTCGGCACGGGCGGCGCGGGCGTCGGCAGCGCGGTGAGCGCCGGGTGGAGCGACCAGCTGCACGCCGCGCTGCTCGGCCTCGGCTACGCGACGCGGGAGGCCGACGAGGCGGTGGCCGCCGTCGCGCCGCAGGCCGAGGCGGCCGTCGCCGCGGGTGGGGCGCCGCAGGTGTCGCAGCTGCTCAAGGCCGCCCTGCAGACGCTGAACCGGGCCAGATGAGCTGCCCGGGACGGCAAAGGAGGCCGGGCCCCCGGCACCCTTGACGGCCTGGACCGTAACGACCGCGGAAGCGGCAGACCAGAAGAAGCACGACGCGACGTCGGCCGGTAGCGCCGATACGACCACGTGAGGCAGGACGCAGTGAACTGGGACGAGCCCACCGAGACCGCGGGCGGCCAGCCGGGCGGTACGGCCGACCGGCTGGTCGGGCCCGACGCGGACGGCGAGGACACCGCGGTCGAGGCCGCGCTGCGGCCCAAGGACCTGGAGGAGTTCGTGGGCCAGGAGCGGGTGCGCGAGCAGCTCGACCTGGTGCTGCGCGCGGCCCGCGCCCGCGGCGCCACGGCCGACCACGTCCTGCTCTCCGGCGCTCCCGGCCTGGGCAAGACCACCCTCTCCATGATCATCGCCGCCGAGATGGGCGCCCCGATCCGCATCACCTCGGGCCCCGCCATCCAGCACGCCGGCGACCTGGCGGCGATCCTGTCCTCCCTCCAGGAGGGCGAGGTGCTCTTCCTCGACGAGATCCACCGGATGTCCCGGCCCGCCGAGGAAATGCTCTACATGGCCATGGAGGACTTCCGCGTCGACGTCATCGTCGGCAAGGGCCCCGGCGCCACCGCCATCCCCCTGGAGCTGCCGCCCTTCACCCTGGTCGGCGCCACCACCCGGGCCGGCCTGCTGCCGCCGCCGCTGCGCGACCGCTTCGGCTTCACCGGCCACATGGAGTTCTACGCTCCGGGCGAACTGGAACGCGTCATCCACCGCTCCGCCGGGCTGCTCGACGTGCACATAGAAGCCGACGGCGCCGCGGAGATCGCCGGGCGCTCCCGCGGCACCCCGCGCATCGCCAACCGGCTGCTGCGCCGCGTCCGCGACTACGCGCAGGTCAAGGCCGACGGCGTGATCACCCGCGAGACCGCCTCGCAGGCCCTGGACGTCTACGAGGTCGACGCCCGCGGCCTGGACCGCCTGGACCGCGCGGTGCTCACCGCGCTGCTCAAGCTGTTCGGCGGCGGCCCCGTGGGCCTGTCCACGCTGGCGGTGGCCGTGGGGGAGGAGCGCGAGACGGTGGAGGAGGTGGCCGAGCCGTTCCTCGTGCGGGAAGGGCTGCTGGCCCGTACTCCCCGCGGCCGGATCGCCACCCCGGCGGCGTGGGCCCACCTGGGTCTCACACCGCCCCAGCCGCAGGTCCCGGGCGGCGGACAGCAGGGGCTCTTCGGGACGTGACGGCGCGGGGACTCGCCGGGTCAGGAACTGCGGTGCCATGCTGGGCGTTGTTCCACCGGTGCGGACTCGCTTAGACTCCGCCGATGCCGACCGTATGGTCCGGCATTCCCACCCCCGTATATCAGACCGCCGAGCCGCGGTCGTGCGAAGGATTTCCGTCCCGTGAGTATCGTGACTCTCCTCCCCTTCATCGTCCTCATCGGGGCCATGTTCCTGATGACCCGGTCTGCGAAGAAGAAGCAGCAGGCGGCGCAGCAGATGCGCAACGAGATGCAGCCCGGCACCGGCATCCGGACGATTGGGGGCATGTACGCCACCGTCAAGGAGATCCACGAAGACACCGTCCTCCTTGAGGTCGCCCCCGGCGTGCATGCCCTCTACGCGAAGAACGCGGTCGGCGCCGTCCTCCCCGACGAGGAGTACAACCGCATCCTCGACGGCGCCGAGTCGAAGGACGGCGGCGCGGTCGTTCCGGACGACGCCTCCTCGCTGACCGCGGACGCCGCCCCGGCCGAGCAGGCCGACCAGCCCGCGAACCTGGAGAAGCCGAAGACCGACCTCGGCAAGGCCGACGCCGGCGCCACCGCGGCCGACGCCAAGGACGCCGAGGACGCCAAGGGCGACGACGCCGCGAGCGCCGCGCAGGCCGACAAGGACGTCAAGGCCGACAAGGCCGACAAGAAGGACGGCAGCGCCGACGCGAAGTAGCCACCCCCGACGGAACCGCGGAGCACCTCCCAGACGGTGCACCGCGGTTCCGGGACGGTCTAGGCTCCGGCGGGGGCACGTCCCCACTACACTTCGTGGCCGCTCGGCAGCACCAGACCGGGTGGTTGGACAGGGAGATACGAGAAGGTGGCAGCACCGAAAAAGGGCCGCAGGTCTCCTGGGGGCCAGGGAAGGCCGGGGCGTACCCTGGTCCTGATCTTGATCGCCATGGTGGCGCTGGTCGGAGGGATGTTCATCTCCGGCACGTCGACGCCCCGGCTGGGCATCGACCTCGCGGGCGGTACCAGCTTCACGCTGGAGGCCCGCAACCAGCCCGGCAAGCCCAACGCGATCAACGAGACCAACATGAACACCGCCGCGGGCATCATGGAGCGGCGGGTCAACGGTCTCGGTGTGTCCGAGGCCGAGGTCCAGACCCAGGGCACCAACCACATCGTCGTCAACATCCCCAAGGGGACGGACGCGAAGCAGGCCCGCCAGCAGGTCGGTACCACCGCTCAGCTCGGCTTCCGGCCGGTGCTGACCACCACCGCAGGCACCAAGACGCCGTCGACGACCCCGAGCCCCAGCCCCTCCGCGAGCAGCGGCAAGGGCGACGACGGCAAGAAGGGTGACGACGGCAAGAAGGACGACAAGCCGTCCGCGAAGCCGTCCGCGAGCTCCACCACCCAGGGCCGCGCCGTGACCAGCGCCCTCAAGAAGGGCCCGTCCGACACGCCGACGGCGTCCGGCAGCACCTCGCCCGCACCGAGCGGCAGCCCGTCGCCGCAGCCCTCCGCGAGCGCCGACGAGATCCCGGCCGCGCTGCAGAAGCAGCTCGCCGACCTGGACTGCTCCACCAAGCAGTCGCGCGCCGAGGCCGGCGAGAAGGCCGCCGGCGTCAAGCCGAGCGAGCCGGTCGTGGCCTGTAAGGACGACGGTTCGCAGAAGTACGTGCTGGGCCCGGTCGCCGTCGAGGGCACCGACGTCAAGGACGCCTCCGCGGTCTTCGACAGCCAGCAGGGCCAGGGCTGGATCGTCCAGATGGACTTCACCGGCGCCGGCGGCAAGAAGTTCGCCGACATCACCGGCAAGCTGGCCGCCAAGACCCAGCCGCAGAACCAGTTCGCCATCGTGCTGGACGGCGCGGTCGTCTCCGACCCGCGGGTCAGCCAGCAGCTCAACGGCGGCAGCGCCACCATCTCCGGCGGCTTCACCCAGCAGACCGCCGAGGACCTGGCGAACATGCTGTCCTACGGCGCCCTGCCGCTCTCCTTCAAAATCGCCGACGAGACCACCGTCACCGCGGCGCTCGGCGGCGAGCAGCTCCAGGCGGGCCTGATCGCGGGCGCCATCGGCCTCGCGCTGGTCGTCGTCTACCTGGTCGCGTACTACCGGGGCCTGGCGCTGGTCGCGCTGGCGAGCCTCGCGGTCTCCGCGGTCCTCACGTACACGATCATGACGTTGCTGGGCCCGGCCATCGGCTTCGCGCTGAACCTGCCGGCCGTCTGCGGCGCCATTGTCGCCATCGGCATCACGGCCGACTCCTTCATCGTGTACTTCGAACGCATCAGGGACGAGATCCGCGAGGGCCGCACGCTGCGCCCGGCCGTCGAACGCGGCTGGCCGCGGGCCCGGCGCACGATCCTGGTCTCCGACTTCGTGTCCTTCCTGGCCGCGTTCGTGCTGTTCATCGTCACCGTCGGCAAGGTCAAGGGCTTCGCGTTCACGCTGGGCCTGACCACCCTCCTCGACGTCGTGGTGGTCTTCTTCTTCACCAAGCCGCTGATGACGATGCTGGCCCGGCGCAAGTTCTTCGCCAACGGCCACCCCTGGTCCGGCCTGGACCCCAAGCGCCTGGGCGCCAAGCCGCCGCTGCGCCGCCGTCGCACCACCGCCCCCACCGAGACGAAGGAGGCGTGAGATGTCGAAGCTCGGCAACATCGGCGCCAGGCTCTACCGCGGTGAGGTCGGTTACGACTTCATCGGCAAGCGGAAGATCTGGTACGGCATCTCGATCCTGATCACCATCACGGCCATCGTCGGCCTGGCGGTGCGCGGCCTGAACATGGGCATCGAGTTCTCCGGCGGCGCGGTCTTCACCACGCCGAAGACCAGCGTCTCCGCCACGGAGGCGGAGCACCGGGCCGAGGCCGCGGCCGAGGGCCACCAGGCCACGGTGCAGAAGCTCGGCAACGGCAGCCTGCGCATCCAGATCAGCGAGCTGGACACCCAGCAGTCGCTGCCGGTGCAGGAGGCCCTGGCCAAGGACCTGAACGTCCCGGTCAAGGACATCAACACCCAGCTCGTCGGCCCCAGCTGGGGCGAGGAGATCGCCAACAAGGCCTGGCTGGGCCTGGGCGTCTTCATGGTCCTGGTGGTGATCTACCTGGCCATCGCCTTCGAGTGGAGAATGGCGCTGGCCGCCCTGATCGCGCTCATCCACGACCTGACGATCACGGTCGGTGTGTACGCGCTGGTCGGCTTCGAGGTCACCCCGGGTACCGTCATCGGTCTGCTGACGATTCTCGGTTACTCCCTCTACGACACCGTCGTGGTCTTCGACAGCCTGAAGGAGATGTCCAAGGACATCGGGAAGCAGACCCGCTTCACCTTCAGCGAGATGGCCAACCGCAGCATCAACTCGACCCTGGTGCGGTCCATCAACACCACGGTCGTGGCGCTGCTGCCGGTCGCCGGGCTGCTCTTCGTCGGCGGTGGTGTGCTCGGCGCCGGAATGCTCAACGACATCTCGCTCGCGCTGTTCGTCGGCCTCGCCGCCGGCGCCTACTCCTCGATCTTCATCGCGACGCCGCTGGTCGCCGACTTCAAGGAGCGCGACCCGGCGATGAAGGCGCTGGCCAAGCGGGTGCGTGCCAAGCGCGCCTCGGCCGCCGCCAAGGGCGAGTCGCAGGAGCAGGGGGACACCGCCGCGCAGGACGCCGTGGAGGGGGCCGGGCCGCAGGACGCGGACGACGCGACGCCGGCCGGCAGTTCCGCGGCCGGCCGGCGCGGCCGGCCCGCGTCCCGTGACCGCGGCCGTCCGTCGGGCAAGCGCCGATGAGCGCCCCCGACGGCCTGCGGGAGCTGCTGCTCAGCCGGATCGCCGACGTGCCGGACTACCCCAAGCCGGGGGTGGTCTTCAAGGACATCACGCCGCTGCTGGCCGACCCGGCCGCCTTCGGCGCGCTGACCGACGCGTTCGCCGGTATGTGCGAGCGGTACGACGTGGACAAGGTCGTGGGCCTGGAGGCGCGCGGGTTCATCCTGGCCGCTCCGGTGGCCGTACGGGCCGGTGCCGGGTTCGTGCCCGTACGCAAGGCGGGCAAGCTGCCCGGCACGACGCTCCGCCAGGCGTACGACCTGGAGTACGGCACGGCCGAGATCGAGGTGCACGCCGACGCCTTCAAGCCCGGCGACCGGGTGCTGGTGATCGACGACGTGCTGGCCACCGGCGGCACGGCAGACGCGTCGCTGCGGCTCGTCCGCCGCGCCGGGGCCGAGGTGGTGGGCGTGGCGGTCCTGATGGAGCTGGGCTTCCTGGCCGGCCGGGAGCGGCTGGAGGCGGACCTGAAGGGCGCTCCGCTGGAGGCTCTGATCACGGTCTGAGCGAGCGCGGAAGTGCCGTCCGCAGGGTGTCCGTACCGCGTCCGTATGATCGAAATTCCGCAAAAAGCGAGTAAAAGGGCATCCGGAACAAACCCGGGTGCCCTTTTGCTGTCATGTACGGACCGTTCGGCTGTGGGAGAGCCGCGGCGCCGAGGTCGATACCATGGCAGCCCGACCCGTTCGTGGTCTTGTGGTCCGGACCCCCTTTGAGGAGTGCTCTTGCCAGACGAGGCCCAGCCGCTTTCTCCCGGACTCCGCCCGGGGGCGTCGCAGTCCGCCCATCCGGACCGGCCCGGCCCCGCGGACGCGGCTGCCTCGGGTGCGCCCGGCAAGAGCGAGGGCACCGGTGTGCCGAAGTCCCAGCCGCCCGCCGTCCGGCCTGCCGCGTCCCCCGTACCGGCCGCCAAGCCCACGCCGCCCGTCTACACCGGCCGCACCGGCTCCTCGAACCGGGTACGGGCCCGCCTGGCCCGCCTGGGCGTGCAGCGGCAGAGCCCGTACAACCCGGTCCTGGAACCGCTGTTGCGGATCGTGCGCAGCAACGACCCGAAGATCGAGACCGCCACCCTCCGGCAGGTCGAGCGCGCCTACCAGGTCGCCGAGCGCTGGCACCGCGGCCAGAAGCGCAAGAGCGGCGACCCGTACATCACCCACCCGCTCGCGGTCACCACCATCCTCGCCGAGCTGGGCATGGACCCGGCGACCCTCATGGCGGGCCTGCTGCACGACACCGTCGAGGACACCGAGTACGGCCTGGACACCCTGCGCCGCGACTTCGGCGACCAGGTCGCGCTGCTCGTCGACGGCGTCACCAAGCTGGACAAGGTCAAGTTCGGCGAGGCCGCGCAGGCCGAGACCGTGCGCAAGATGGTCGTGGCGATGGCCAAGGACCCGCGCGTCCTGGTCATCAAGCTCGCCGACCGGCTGCACAACATGCGCACGATGCGCTACCTGAAGCGGGAGAAACAGGAGAAGAAGGCCCGCGAGACGCTGGAGATCTACGCTCCGCTGGCGCACCGCCTGGGCATGAACACCATCAAGTGGGAGCTGGAGGACCTCGCCTTCGCGATCCTCTACCCCAAGATGTACGACGAGATCGTGCGGCTCGTCGCCGAGCGCGCCCCCAAGCGCGACGAGTACCTGGCCATAGTGACCGACGAGGTCCAGGCCGACCTGCGCGCGGCCCGCATCAAGGCCACCGTCACCGGGCGGCCCAAGCACTACTACAGCGTCTACCAGAAGATGATCGTGCGGGGCCGTGACTTCGCCGAGATCTACGACCTGGTGGGCATTCGTGTCCTGGTGGACACCGTCCGGGACTGCTACGCCGCCCTGGGCACCGTGCACGCGCGATGGAATCCGGTCCCCGGCCGGTTCAAGGACTACATCGCGATGCCCAAGTTCAACATGTACCAGTCGCTGCACACGACCGTGATCGGCCCCAGCGGCAAGCCCGTCGAGCTGCAGATCCGCACGTTCGACATGCACCGGCGCGCGGAGTACGGCATCGCCGCGCACTGGAAGTACAAGCAGGAGGCCGTCGCCGGCGCGTCCAAGGTGCGTACCGACGTGCCGAAGAACAAGGCCGACGGTCAAGACACAGTCAACGACATGGCGTGGCTGCGCCAGCTGCTGGACTGGCAGAAGGAGACCGAGGACCCGGGCGAGTTCCTGGAGTCGCTGCGCTTCGACCTGTCCCGCAACGAGGTCTTCGTCTTCACGCCGAAGGGCGACGTGATAGCGCTGCCCGCCGGCGCCACCCCCGTGGACTTCGCCTACGCGGTCCACACGGAGGTCGGCCACCGGACCATAGGCGCCCGCGTCAACGGACGGCTCGTACCGCTCGAATCGACCCTGGACAACGGCGACCTCGTGGAGGTCTTCACTTCCAAGGCACCCGGCGCCAGCCCGTCGCGGGACTGGCTCGGCTTCGTCAAGTCGCCGCGCGCCCGCAACAAGATCCGCGCCTGGTTCTCCAAGGAGCGCCGCGACGAGGCCATCGAGCAGGGCAAGGACGCCATCGCCCGCGCGATGCGCAAACAGAACCTGCCGATCCAGCGCATCCTGACCGGCGACTCGCTGGTCACCCTCGCGCACGAGATGCGCTACCCCGACATCTCGTCCCTGTACGCCGCCATCGGCGAGGGCCACGTCACCGCGCAGAGCGTCGTGCAGAAGCTGGTCCAGGCGCTCGGCGGGCAGGACGAGGCGACCGAGGACATCGCCGAGTCCACGCCGATCAGGCCGCGCTCCAAGCGGCGCTCCAGCGCCGACCCGGGCGTGGTGGTCAAGGGCGTCGAGGACGTGTGGGTGAAGCTGGCCCGCTGCTGTACGCCGGTGCCGGGCGACCCGATCATCGGCTTCGTCACCCGCGGCAACGGCGTCTCGGTGCACCGCGCCGACTGCGTCAACGTCGACTCGCTGTCCAAGCAGCCGGAGCGCATCCTCGACGTCGAGTGGGCGCCCACCCAGTCCTCGGTCTTCCTGGTCGCCATCCAGGTCGAGGCGCTGGACCGGTCCCGGCTGCTGTCGGACGTCACCCGCATCCTGTCCGACCAGCACGTCAACATCCTGTCCGCGGCCGTCCAGACCTCCCGCGACCGGGTGGCCACCTCGCGCTTCACCTTCGAGATGGGCGACCCGAAGCACCTCGGGCACGTCCTGAAGGCCGTACGGAGCGTGGAGGGCGTCTACGACGTGTACCGGGTGACGTCGGCGCGCCGGCCGTGACGTCACGACCACGCACGAAGGGCCCGGTACGGACGTCCGTACCGGGCCCTTCGTGATGCGACGTGCCGGCCTGCCTCAGCCGCCGAACTCCTCCAGGCCCTTCAGCGCCTGGTCCAGCAGCGCCTGCCGGCCCTCCAGCTCGCGCGCGAGCTTGTCGGCCTTGGCGTCGTTACCGGCCGCGCGCGCCGCGTCGATCTGCTTCTGCAGCTTGTCGACCGCGTCCTGGAGCTGCCCGGTCAGACCCGCGGCACGCGCTCGCGCCTCCGGGTTCGTGCGCCGCCACTCGGCCTCCTCGGACTCCTGGATGGCGCGCTCGACCGCGTGCATCCGGCCCTCGATCTTCGGGCGGGCGTCCCGCGGCACGTGCCCGATGGCCTCCCACCGCTCGTTGATCGAACGGAAGGCGGCGCGCGCCGCCTTCAGGTCCGAGACGGGCAGCAGCTTCTCGGCCTCGGCGACCAGTTCCTCCTTGCGCGTCAGGTTCTCCCGCTGCTCGGCGTCGCGCTCCGCGAACACCTCGCCGCGCGCCTGGAAGAAGACGTCCTGGGCGCCGCGGAAGCGGTTCCACAGGTCGTCCTCGTGCTCGCGCTGGGCGCGGCCCGCCGCCTTCCAGTCCGCCATCAGCTCGCGGTAACGGGCCGCGGTGGGCCCCCAGTCCGTCGAGCCGGACAGCGCCTCGGCCTCGGCGACCAGCCGCTCCTTGGTCTTGCGGGCCTCCTCGCGCTGGGCGTCCAGCGAGGCGAAGTGCGCCTTGCGCCGCTTGGAGAACGCCGAGCGGGCGTGCGAGAAGCGGTGCCACAGCTCGTCGTCCGCCTTGCGGTCCAGGCGCGGCAGGCCCTTCCAGGTGTCCACCAGCGCGCGCAGCCGCTCGCCGGCCGCCCGCCACTGCTCGCTGGCCGCCAGCTCCTCGGCCTCGGCGACCAGCTTCTCCTTGGCCTGCCGGGCCTCGTCGCTCTGCCGCGCCTTCTGCGCCTTGCGCTCCTCGCGGCGCGCCTCGACATCGCCGACGAGCTGGTCCAGCCGCTTGCGCAGCGCTTCCAGGTCGCCCACCGCGTGGTGCTCGTCCACCTGCTGCCGCAGATGGTCGATCGCGGCCGTCGCGTCCTTGGCCGACAGGTCGGTGGTCTTGACCCGCCGTTCGAGGAGGCCGATCTCGACGACCAGGCCCTCATACTTGCGCTCGAAGTAGGCGAGGGCCTCTTCGGGGGTTCCCGCCTGCCACGAACCGACGACCTGCTCGCCGTCGGATGTACGCACGTACACGGTCCCCGTCTCGTCGACGCGGCCCCATGGGTCGCTGCTCACAGCGCCTCCTCCACATGATGCCGACCGGAGCGAGTCGCCCCCCGGCATCGTCCACAGTTTCTGTCCGGCGGGGCAGCGCCCCGGCCGGTCCGACGGGTGTCTTGCGGGTGCGGGTGGCAGCCGTCGGAGCAGGCACCCTACACAACGCCAATCTAGGCGACCGGCGGGTCGGCTGTCCGCATCCAGCGCGACCGAAATTTCGCGGTTCGCACACCGCGGCGGCGCCTCCGGCGTGCCCGGGGCGCGCGGAGTCAGGTTTTCCGCACGGTCGCCCGGTCGATGACGACCGTCGCGTTCGGGGCGGTGTTCCTGGTCGTCGGGTCGTAGGTCGAACCCGCCGCGGCGATCTTCTTCAGTACGTCCATGCCCTCCGTGACGGTCCCGAAGGGCGTGTAGTTCGGCGGCAGCTCGCTGTCCTGGTAGACCAGGAAGAACTGGCTCCCGCCGCTGTTGCGGGTCTTGTCGCTCTTGCCGTCGTAGCGGTTGGCCATCGCGACCGTGCCCGCCGGGTAGACGTTGCCCTTGAGCTTCGGGTCCTTCAGGTTCTCGTCCGGGATCGTGTAGCCGGGGGTGCCCGAGCCGGTGCCGGTCGGGTCGCCGCACTGGAGCACGTACAGGCCCTGGTCGACCAGCCGGTGGCACTTGCTGTGGTCGAAGAAGCCCTTGCCCGCCAGGAAGGCGAAGGAGTTGACGGTGTGCGGCGCCTTCGCGGCGTCGAGCTTGACGCCGATGTCGCCGCAGGTCGTTTCGAGCTTCATCGCGTACGACGCCGAGGTGTCGACCGACATCGCCGGCTCCTTGTCCCAGCGCGCCTTGGACGGCGCGCCCGGGGCCGGCTTGCCGCAGGGGTCGGCCGCCTTGCCCGGCGAGGCCGCCGCGCCGTCCGCGGTGTCGCCGCCGCCCGCCAGCCCGACCGAGGCGTACGCGGCCGCGCCCGCCGCCAGGGCGACCGCCAGGGCGGACGCGACGATCACGTTGCGGCGCTTGGTCTTGCGCCGGGCCGCTTCCCGCCGCTGCCGCTGGCGCTCGTACTTCTCGCGGGCGAGCTGCCGCCGCCGCTGATCGCTGCTGACCACCGGTCTTCTCCTAGGGGGTGCGCTGAGGTGGGCCGTGGGCCGTACCGTATACGGGTTCGCCCACGTGGGAGTCCCGCCGGTAGGCTCTGGAACTGCCGAAATCCGCCGGACCGCCTTCGGTGGTCTGTCCGCCGCATCGAACGTTAAGGACGAACGTGCTCATTGCCGGGTTCCCCGCCGGGGCCTGGGGGACCAACTGTTACCTGGTCGCCCCCGCCGCGGGCGAGGAGTGCGTGATCATCGACCCGGGCCACCAGGCCGCGCCGGGCGTCGAGGAAGCGCTGAAGAAGCATCGGCTCAAGCCCGTCGCCGTCGTCCTCACCCACGGCCACATCGACCACGTCGCCTCGGTCGTGCCGGTGTGCGGCGCGCACGACGTGCCCGCCTGGATCCACCCCGAGGACCGCTACATGATGAGCGACCCGGAGAAGGCCCTCGGCCGCTCCATCGGGCAGCAGCTCATGGGCGAGCTGACCGTGGGGGAGCCGGACGACGTCAAGGAGCTGGGCGACGGCGCGACGCTGGAGCTGGCCGGGCTGGAGTTCTCCGTCGCGCACGCCCCGGGCCATACCAAGGGGTCGGTGACCTTCAGGATGCCCGAGCAGGCCGACATTCCCTCGGTCTTCTTCTCGGGCGACCTGCTGTTCGCCGGCTCCATCGGACGCACCGACCTGCCGGGCGGCGACCACGCCGAGATACTGCGGTCGCTGGAGCGCGTGTGCCTGCCGCTCCAGGACGAGACCGTGGTGCTGTCCGGCCACGGCCCCCAGACCACCATCGGCCGCGAGCGCGCCACCAACCCGTTCCTGCGGGACGTGGCCGCCGGCCTCGGAGACGGCGCGCCGAACCGCCCGGCTCCGCGACGAGGAATGTGACGAGAACCCCCGTGAGCACCTTCAAGGCCCCCAAGGGCACCTACGACCTGATCCCCCCGCAGTCCGCGACCTACCTGGCGGTCCGCGACGCGATCTCCGGACCCCTCAAGCGCTCCGGCTACGGCTACGTCGAGACCCCCGGCTTCGAGAACGTCGAGCTGTTCGCGCGCGGTGTCGGCGAGTCCACCGACATCGTGACCAAGGAGATGTACGCCTTCGAGACCAAGGGCGGCGACCGGCTCGCGCTGCGCCCCGAAGGCACCGCCTCCGTGCTGCGCGCCGCCCTGGAGGCCAACCTCCACAAGGCCGGCAACCTCCCCGTCAAGCTCTGGTACTCCGGCTCGTACTACCGCTACGAGCGCCCGCAGAAGGGCCGCTACCGCCACTTCTCGCAGGTCGGCGCCGAGGCCATCGGAGCCGAGGACCCGGCGCTGGACGCCGAGCTGATCATCCTGGCCGACGACGCCTACCGCTCGCTGGGCCTGCGGAACTTCCGCATCCTGCTCAACTCGCTCGGCGACAAGGAGTGCCGCCCCGCCTACCGGGCCGCCCTCCAGGAGTTCCTGTACGGGCTCGACCTGGACGAGGACACCCGGCGCCGGATCGACATCAACCCGCTGCGGGTGCTCGACGACAAGCGCGCCGACGTGCAGAAGCAGCTGGAGGGCGCGCCGCTGCTGCGCGACCACCTGTGCGAGGCGTGCAAGGCGTACCACGAGCAGGTGCGCGAGCTGCTGACCGCGGCGGGCGTCGCCTACGAGGACGACCCCAAGCTGGTGCGCGGCCTGGACTACTACACCCGCACCACCTTCGAGTTCGTCCACGACGGCCTCGGCTCGCAGTCCGCGGTCGGCGGCGGCGGGCGCTACGACGGCCTGTCCGAGATGATCGGTGGCCCCGCGCTGCCCTCGGTCGGCTGGGCGCTCGGCGTGGACCGCACGGTCCTGGCGCTGGAGGCGGAGGGCGTCGAGCTGGAACTGCCCGCCAGCACGGCCGTGTTCGCCGTACCGCTCGGCGAGGAGGCCCGCCGGACGCTGTTCGCCACCGTCACGGAGCTGCGCCGGGCCGGCGTCGCCACCGACTTCGCGTACGGCGGCAAGGGCCTGAAGAACGCGATGAAGTCCGCCAACCGCTCCGGCGCGCGCCTCGCGGTCGTCGCCGGGGAACGCGATCTGGCCGAAGGCGTCGTCCAGCTCAAGGACCTGGAGAGCGGCGAGCAGACCCCGGTCGCGCTCGACGCGGTCGTCGAAGAGGTCCGCCGCAGGCTCGGCTGACCCGCGGGCCCCTTTACGGGACGCCCGCCGCCGGGTATCGAAGGCCCCCTTCCGGCTGCCCACCGCCGAGGTGCGCGGTGGCTCGGAAGGGGGCCTTTATCCACATCGAACAGTCGGTACGTGTCCGGTTGGGGCAGAATGAGGGCCCGGCGCGCGCCGGTTGGAACGCGCCGTCCGCTCACTCCCCAAGGCACCGACGGAACGGCGATATGACGACGACAGCGCTTGACGACGTGTCCACCGGCGACGATCACACGGACCGCCGCGGCGGCCCGTCCGGCTCGGGACGCGGCCTGGCCTGGCTGCTGGTGATCACCAGCGCGCTGGGCCTCCTCGCGTCCTGGGTGATCACCATGGACAAGATCGAGCTGCTGAAGGACCCCAACTTCAAGCCGGCCTGCAGCCTGAGCCCGATCGTCTCCTGCGGCAGCGTGATGCAGAGCCCGCAGGCCGAGGTCTTCGGCTTCCCCAACCCGGTCGCCGGCCTCATCGCGTTCGGCGTGGTCATCGGCATCGGCGTCGGACTGCTCGCGGGCGCCCGCTACCGCGCCTGGTACTGGATCGGTCTGAACATCGGCACCCTCGCCGGCGCCGTCTTCTGCATGTGGCTGATGTCCCAGTCCCTGTACGTGATCAACTCCCTGTGCCTGTGGTGCACGCTGACCTGGTGCGTCACGATCCTGATGTTCTGGTACACCACCGTGCACAACCTCAAGCACGGCATCATCCCGGCCCCGGAGGGGCTGCGCAGGGCCGTGCTGGAGTTCCACTGGGTCGTGCCGGTGCTCTGGTACGGCGTGATCGCGCTGCTGATCCTCACCAAGTGGTGGTCGTACTGGAACTCGCTGCTCTGAGGCCCGTCCCGGCGGCGTTGTCAGTGGGGTGACATAGGCTTTCGAGCGTGGAGCCCGACCTGTTCACCGCCGCTGCCGAAGACCGCCAGGAGAAAGACCCCACGGGGTCGCCCCTCGCCGTACGGATGCGTCCGCGCACCCTCGACGAGGTGGTCGGCCAGCAGCATCTGCTCAAGCCCGGATCGCCGCTGCGCCGCCTGGTCGGCGAGGGCAGCGGCGGGCCCGCGGGGCCGTCCTCCGTCTTCCTGTGGGGCCCGCCCGGCATCGGCAAGACGACGCTCGCCTACGTGGTCAGCCAGGCCACCAACAAGCGCTTCGTGGAGCTGTCGGCGATCACGGCCGGCGTCAAGGAGGTGCGGGCCGTCATCGACGGCGCCCGCCGCGCCTCCGGCGGCTACGGCAAGGAGACCGTCCTCTTCCTCGACGAGATCCACCGCTTCAGCAAGGCCCAGCAGGACTCCCTGCTGCCCGCCGTGGAGAACCGCTGGGTGACGCTGATCGCCGCCACGACCGAGAACCCGTACTTCTCGGTGATCTCCCCCCTGCTCTCCCGCTCGCTTCTGCTGACGCTCGAACCGCTCACCGACGACGACCTGCGCGGCCTGCTGAAGCGCGCGCTGACGGACGCGCGGGGGCTGGCCGGCGCGGTCACCCTGCCCGAGGACACCGAGGCGCACCTGCTGCGCATCGCGGGCGGCGACGCGCGCCGCGCGCTCACGGCGCTGGAGGCCGGCGCCGGGTCGGCGATCTCCAAGGGGGAGAAGGAGATCACCCTCCAGACGCTGGAGGAGTCCGTCGACCGGGCCGCGGTCAAGTACGACCGGGCCGGCGACCAGCACTACGACGTCGCCAGCGCCCTGATCAAGTCCATCCGCGGCTCGGACGTGGACGCGGCCCTGCATTACCTGGCGCGGATGATCGAGGCGGGGGAGGACCCGCGGTTCATCGCCCGCCGGCTGATGATCTCGGCGAGTGAGGACATCGGGCTGGCCGACCCGTCGGCCCTGCAGACCGCGGTGGCCGCGGCCCAGGCCGTCGCGCTGATCGGCTTCCCCGAGGCCCGCATCACCCTCAGCCAGGCCACGATCGCGCTGGCCCTGGCCCCCAAGTCCAACGCGGCCTACCTCGCGATCGACGCGGCCCTCGCGGATGTACGGGCCGGGCTCGCGGGCCCCGTCCCGCCGCACCTGCGCGACAGCCACTACAAGGGCGCCGAGAAGCTGGGCCACGGCAAGGGCTACCAGTACCCGCACGACCTGCCGGGCGGCATCGCGGCCCAGCAGTACGCGCCGGACGAGGTGCACGGCAAGCGGTATTACGAGCCGACGAGGTACGGCGCCGAGGCGCGCTACGCGGACGTGACGGAGCGGGTGCGGGGCCGCTTGCGCGGCGAGGAGCCGTAAGCGGCCGCGGCGGAGGGCCTGCGTAAAGCACTTCCGGCGCGCCGTGCCCGGTGGAAAACTCCCGGCATGATCGAAACGAAGCCGAAGGCCGACCTCCAGCGCTATCTGCAAGCCGCCCGCGAAGCCCTGCTGTGGAAGCTCGACGGGCTGACGGAGTACGACGTACGCCGTCCGCTGACGCCGACCGGCACCAACCTGCTGGGCCTGGTCAAGCACCTCGCCGGGGTGGAGTTCGGCTACTTCGGGGACACCTTCGGGCGGCCGCACGGCGAGACGCTGCCCGTCGACGACGAGGCCGCCGAACCCAACGCGGACCTGTGGGCCACCGCCGACGAGTCACGCGAGCAGATCGTCGCCCTGTATCGGCGGGCGTGGCGGCACACCGACGACACGATCGCGGCGCTCGACCTCGACGCGGCGGGCAGCGTCCGGTGGTGGCCCGAGGAACGGCGCGAGGTGACCTTGCACCAGGTCCTGGTGCACGTGATCGCCGAGACCCACCGGCACGCCGGTCACGCCGACATCGTCCGGGAGCTGGTCGACGGGGCCGTCGGGACGCGGGCCGGCAACGACAACATGGCGCCGGGCGACCGGTCGTGGTGGCAGGAGTACCGCGAGCGCCTGGAACGGGTGGCGCGGGAGGCCGGCGGCCGCGGCTGATCCGCCGCCCCCGGCCCGGCGCCCGGCGGCGTGGCGCGGCGGCGCGCTACCCGGACGCCGCCGCGTCGAAGAGGGTGTGCATCGCGCGCCGGAGTTCGGCGACGTCGCGTACGGGTTCGGGAAAGTCGAAGCGGGCGTCGAAGGAGCGGTGCTCCGCGTCGGTGAAGCGCACCCGCAGGCCGAAGCGGTCCAAGGCCACCGGCACGGCCCGGTCGTGGAAGTCGCACACGCGCCGCGAGCGGTCGCCGAGCAGCGTGCACAGGCCGCGGACCTGTTCGCTGTGGGCCGAGTGCAGGTGCTGGAGCAGCTCCGTCTCGTGGGCCGCGAGCGGGTCGGGCTCGGCCGCGGCGAACTCCTCGGGCTCGACGGCCTGCGCGCCCCACAGGTCGTCCACGGCCGCCTCGCCGACCTCCATGCGCAGCATCATCCAGGCGGGCCGCCCGAACATGCCCGGCTGGGGGTCCGGCTGTAGCGCCTCGCCGATGCCGAGCAGCTCGCCGACCGGGTGCCGCTCGGCGAGCAGCATCGCGGCGCCGGCGCGGTCCGCGTTGCGTACGGGGGTGAGCCAGCCGGCCACCCAGGCCCGGCCGCGGATGCGGTGGGGCACCGAGACGGGTGCCACGTCGGTGATCTCGATCACCGCGGTGAGGTCGTCGTCCTGGGCGTGGGCGGCGGCCCTGGCGGCCGCGGAGTCCCCGGGGACCAGGAGGAGCACGTCACCAGCACTGGTGACCGTACGGCATACTGGAGACGAGAGTCCGGCGTCGTCGGGGTCCTCGATTCCGGGGATGCTCAGCGAGGCCATACCATTGGACTCGACGAGGGTACGTACGCGCTCGGCGGCTGCTGGCTGCTGGGCGTCTTCCACGGGACGCGGCTGACCCGTCCCGGTGCTCTGACCAGCACCGGGCAGGGGGATCCCAGGTCGAAACATGCGTTCTCCTCGAAGTAAGGTAAGCCTAACCTAACCTACACGGAGGTCCGTTCCACGTGAACCAGTCGCGTCCCAAGGTCAAGAAGTCGCGCGCTCTCGGCATCGCCCTGACGCCGAAGGCCGTCAAGTACTTCGAGGCCCGTCCCTACCCGCCCGGCGAGCACGGCCGTGGCCGCAAGCAGAACAGTGACTACAAGGTCCGTCTGCTGGAGAAGCAGCGCCTGCGTGCGCAGTACGACATCAGCGAGCGCCAGATGGCGCGTGCCTACGACCGCGCTCGGAAGGTCGAAGGCAAGACGGGCGAGGCCCTGATCATCGAGCTTGAGCGCCGTCTGGACGCGCTCGTCCTGCGTTCGGGCATCGCCCGGACGATCTACCAGGCCCGGCAGATGGTCGTCCACGGCCACATCTCGGTGAACGACCGCAAGGTCGACAAGCCGTCCTTCCGCGTCCGTCCCGACGACGTCGTGATGGTCCGCGAGCGCAGCCGCGAGAAGCACCCCTTCCAGGTCGCGCGCGAGGGTGGCTACGCCCCCGACGGCGAGACCCCCCGCTACCTGCAGGTCAACCTCAAGGCCCTGGCGTTCCGCCTGGACCGTGACCCGCAGCGCAAGGAGATCCCGGTGATCTGCGACGAGCAGCTCGTCGTCGAGTACTACGCCCGATAAGCCAGGCGCAGTCACCGCACGGATCCGTCCGCGCGCGCCCGGCGCGCGCAGACCGCCGCGTGCTCAGCCCGTCGTCTCCCCGCCGTCCGCGGTGGGGGAGGCGGCGGGTTCGCTGCGTTCCGGGGGCCGCCCCGGCGCCGTGCCGCGCGGACCGGCGACGTCCGCCGCGTCCGGCCGGCCCTCCGCGCCGCCGTCCAGGACGCGGGCGACCGCCGCGTCCAGATCCAGCCGGGCGCCCGCCCGCAGGCACCGCTCGTACCGCTCGGCCCCCAGCAGTGCCCGCGCCTGCTCCTCGCACAGCCGGTGCGGCTGGTTGTAGTAGCGCGAGCCGAACAGCGGCAGCCCCACCGAGGGCCAGATCCGCCCGGCCGCGCCCTGGAGCAGCGCGGCTTCCGCCGCGTCCCCCTGGCCGAGCGTGACCAGCGCCAGCAGTTCGATGGCGAGCACCGCGCCCAGCAGGTCGTGGAAGGCGTGGTCGATGACCAGGCACTCCTCCAGCAGGGACCGGGCCCGCACCGTCTCGCCGCGGCTCCAGGCCGCGTAGGCCAGCACGAACAGCGCGTACGCCAGGGTCCACCGCTCGCCGTGGTCGTCGCAGACCTGCCGTACGTCCTCGCACAGCCGTACCGCCTGCGCGAGATCGCCCTGGAACGCCACCGCCATCGCCAGCTCGACCTGCCCCATCAGCACGTTGCTGTTGAGTTCGCCGATCTCCCGGTAGCGGGCGAGCGCCTCCCGCAGCAGCGCCTCGGCGCGCGGCATGTCGTCGCGGACCAGCGCGAGGCAGCCGGTGCGGTGCAGGGCGTACGCGGCCGCGGTGGCGTTGCCTGTGCGCTCCGCCTCCTCGCGGCACTCCCGGAGCGAACTCACCGCGCCGGCCGCGTCGCCCTGGAGGACGGCCACGTACCCGGCCACCCACAGCGCCTTCAGCCGCGCGTGGTCGTGCTCGCCGTCCAGCTCCAGCGACCGGTCGAGCCAGTGCCGCCCTTCCGAGAGGCGGCCGCAGCCGGCCCAGTAGAACCACAGCGTCCCCGCCAGGTACTGGCCCAGGTGGGCGTCCCCGCAGCTGTCGAGGCTGTGCTCCAGCGCGACCCGTAGGTTGGGCAGTTCGCACTCGATACGGGCGGCGACCTCGGCCTGCCGCGGGCTGAACCAGTCCAGCTCGCACCAGGTGGCCAGCCCCACGTACCAGTCGCGGTGCCGCCGGCGCAGCCGCTCGGCGTCGCCCAGCGCCTCCAGCCAGCCCGCGCCGTACTCCCGCACGGTGTCCAGCATCCGGTAGCGCAGGCCCGCCGGGGTCTCCTCGCGCACCACCACCGACTGGGCCACCAACGCGGTGACGACGTCGAGCAGTTCGTCCGCCGGCAAGTCGTGTCCCGAGCAGACGTACTCCGCCGCGTCCAGGTCGAACTGCCCGGCGAAGACCGACAGCCGCGCCCACAGCAGCCGTTCGGCGGGCGTGCACAGCTCGTGGCTCCAGCCGATGGTCGTACGGAGCGTCTGGTGGCGCGGCACCGGGCTGTGGGCGCCGCCGGTCAGCAGCCGGAAGCGGTCGCCGAGCCGGTGCAGCACCTGCTCGACGGACAGGGCGCGCAGCCGTCCGGCCGCCAGCTCCAGCGCGAGCGGGATGCCGTCCAGCCGGCGGCACAGCTCGGCGACGGCGGCCTCGTCGGCGCTCCCCGTGGTGAAGCCGGGGACCACGGCCGCGGCCCGGTCGAGGAAGAGGCCGGCCGCGTCCCGGCCGTCCATGGGCGGCAGCGGCACGTTCTGTTCGCCGGGCAGGCCGAGCGGCCGCCGGCCCGCCGCCAGCACCCGCAGGCCGGGAGCGCGCCGCAGCAGGTCGGCGACGAGTGCGGCGCACTCCTCGGCCAGGTGCTCGTGGCCGTCCAGGACGAGCAGCAGCTCGCGTTCCGCGAGGTGGGCGGCGAGCGCGGCGCGCGGCGGGCGGCCCGTGTGGTCGGCGAGGCCCAGTGCTTCGGCGACCGCGTGGTCGAGCAGGTGGCCATGGTGCAGCGCGGACAGTTCGACCAGCCACGCCCCGTCGCAGAAGCGATCCTGCAAGATCGCGGCCGCGTGCGCGGCCAGCCTGCTCTTGCCGACCCCGCCGACCCCGGTGAGCGTCACCAGCCGGGCGGACCGCAGATGGCCGGCCAGCGCGGCCAGTTCGCCGTCCCGGCCGACGAACCGGTTGAGCTCCGCCGGCAGGTTGCCCGGCGCCCGCGGGCGCGTGGCGGAGGAGGACACGGGGCCCGGGCGCGTGAAGCGTCGCATGGAACACGGAGCGTACTCGTGGCGGTGCGGACCGTACAATCGCGCGGCGCGGACCCGGGCGCCGCACGGCGGACGCGGTGCGGGCGGACGGCCGTGGCGCGATAGGCTCAGGACCTGCCGTTCGAGCAGGACGAGAACCAGACCAAGTCAGTCGGAGAGTGGTGCCAACGTGTCCGGTGGAGAGGTGGCCGGGATCCTCGTGGCCGTCTTCTGGGCGATCCTCGTGTCCTTCCTCGCCCTCGTGCTGGTGAGGCTCGCGCAGACGCTCAGGGCGACGACCAAGATGGTCTCCGAGGTGTCCGAACAAGCCGTACCGCTCCTGGCCGACGCGTCCGCGACCGTCCGCTCCGCGCACACCCAGCTCGCCCGCGTCGACGCGATCGCCTCCGACGTCCAGGAGGTCACCGCCAACGCCTCCGCGCTCTCCTCGACCGTCTCCTCCGCTTTCGGCGGACCGCTGGTCAAGGTCGCGGCGTTCGGTTACGGCGTACGCCGCGCGATCGGCAAGAAGGGCGCGCCGCCCGAGCCGAAGCGCACCGTCGTCGGCCGTACCCTGCCCGCAGCCCGCCGAGGCGGGCGCCGCAACCGTCGCTCCAAGGACTGATCGCCGCGATGTTCCGCCGCGCATTCTGGTTCACCACCGGCGCCGCCGCCGGGGTCTGGGCCACCACCAAGGTCAACCGCAAGCTCCGCAAGCTCCAGCCCGACAGCCTCGCGGCACAGGCAGCGGACAAGGCCGTCGAGACCGGACACCGGCTGCGCCAATTTGCATTGGACGTACGCACGGGAATGGCGGACCGTGAGGGGCAGCTGCACGAAGCGCTGGGCCTGACGGACCAGGGCGACGCCCGCGAGCTGCCGCCCGCGAGCCGCCGTGCCGCACTCGAAACGACGCAGTACCGCATCACGCAGCACCGAACGAGAACACCCGGACCGACCGGACCGACCGGAAATGAGGACCACTGATGGAGTCGGCTGAAATCCGCCGCCGCTGGCTGCGCTTCTTCGAGGAGCGCGGGCACACCGTCGTGCCGTCGGCGTCGCTCATCGCGGACGACCCGACGCTGCTGCTGGTCCCCGCGGGCATGGTGCCCTTCAAGCCGTACTTCCTCGGCGAGGTCAAGCCGCCCTTCGCCCGCGCCACCAGCGTCCAGAAGTGCGTGCGCACGCCGGACATCGAAGAGGTCGGCAAGACCACCCGGCACGGCACGTTCTTCCAGATGTGCGGCAACTTCTCCTTCGGCGACTACTTCAAGGAAGGCGCCATCAAGCACGCCTGGGAGCTGCTGACCGGCTCGCAGGCGGACGGCGGCTACGGCCTGGACCCGGAGAAGCTCTGGATCACCGTCTACCTGGACGACGACGAGGCCGAGCGCATCTGGCACGAGGTCGTCGGGGTGCCCAAGGAGCGTATCCAGCGCCTGGGCAAGTCGGAGAACTACTGGTCCATGGGCGTGCCGGGCCCGTGCGGCCCCTGCTCCGAGATCAACTACGACCGCGGCCCGGAGTTCGGGATCGAGGGCGGCCCGGCCGTCAACGACGAGCGGTACGTGGAGATCTGGAACCTGGTCTTCATGCAGTACGAGCGCGGCGCGGGCACCGGCAAGGAGGACTTCGAGATCCTCGGCGACCTGCCGAGCAAGAACATCGACACCGGCCTCGGCCTGGAACGCCTGGCGATGATCCTCCAGGGCGTCCGCAACATGTACGAGACCGACACCCTGCGCGTCGTCATCGACAAGGCCGGCGAGCTGACCGGCGTGCGCTACGGCGCCGGCGAGGACAGCGACGTGTCGCTGCGCGTGGTCGCCGACCACATGCGCACCTCCACCATGCTCATCGGCGACGGCGTCACCCCCGGCAACGAGGGCCGCGGCTACGTGCTCCGCCGCATCATGCGCCGCGCCATCCGCAACATGCGCCTGCTCGGCGCCACCGGACCGGTCGTCGCCGACCTGCTGGACGTCGTCGTCAAGACGATGGGCCAGCAGTACCCGGAGCTGCTGGAGGACCGCAGGCGCATCGAGACGGTGGCCCTCGCCGAGGAGGCCGCCTTCCTCAAGACGCTCAAGGCCGGCACCAACATCCTGGACACCGCCGTCACCGAGACCAAGGCCGCCGGCGGCACGGTGCTCCCCGGCGACAAGGCGTTCCTGCTCCACGACACCTGGGGCTTCCCCATCGACCTCACCCTCGAAATGGCCGCCGAACAGGGCCTTTCGGTGGACGAGAACGGCTTCCGCCGGCTGATGAAGGAGCAGCGGGAGCGCGCCAAGGCCGACGCCCAGGCCAAGAAGCACGGCCACGCCGACCTGTCCGCCTACCGAGAGGTCGCCGACCGGTCCGGCGCCACGGTCTTCACCGGCTACGAGACCACCGAGGGCGAGTCCACCGTCGTGGGCCTGCTGGCCAATGGCGTGGCCGCCCCCGCCGCGCACGAGGGCGACGAGGTCGAGGTCGTCCTGGACCGCACCCCCTTCTACGCCGAGGGCGGCGGCCAGCTCGCCGACACCGGCCGCATCCGGCTGGAGTCGGGCGCCGTCGTCGAGGTCCGCGACGTGCAGCGCCCGGTGCCCGGCGTCACGGTGCACAAGGGTGTCGTCCAGGTCGGCGAGGTCGTGGTCGGCTCCGCCGCGTACGCCGTCATCGACGTCAAGCGCCGCCGGGCCATCGCCCGCGCCCACAGCGCCACCCACCTCACCCACCAGGCGCTGCGCGACGCGCTCGGCCCCACCGCCGCCCAGGCCGGTTCGGAGAACTCCCCGGGCCGCTTCCGGTTCGACTTCGGCTCGCCGACCGCCGTGCCCGGCACGGTCCTGACCGACGTCGAGCAGCGGATCAACGAGGTGCTCTCCCGCGAGCTGGACGTCCAGGCCGAGGTCATGAGCATGGAGGACGCCAAGAAGCAAGGCGCCATCGCCGAGTTCGGCGAGAAGTACGGCGACCGGGTCCGCGTGGTGACCATCGGCGACTTCTCCAAGGAACTGTGCGGCGGCACCCACGTGGCCAACACCGCCCAGCTGGGCCTGGTCAAGCTGCTCGGCGAGTCCTCCATCGGCTCCGGCGTGCGCCGCGTGGAGGCCCTGGTCGGCGTGGACGCGTACAACTTCCTGGCCCGCGAGCACACCGTCGTCTCGCAGCTGACCGAGCTGGTCAAGGGCCGGCCCGAGGAGCTGCCCGAGAAGATCTCCGGCGTGCTGGCCAAGCTCAAGGACGCCGAGAAGGAGATCGAGCGCTACCGCGCGGAGAAGGTCCTCCAGGCCGCCGCCGGGCTGGCCCAGGGCGCCAAGGACGTACGGGGCGTCGCGCTGGCCGCCGCCCAGGTCGCCGACGGCACCTCCGCCGACGACCTGCGCAAGCTGGTGCTGGACGTGCGCGGCCGCATCGCGGGCGACCGCCCGGTCGTGGTGGCCCTGTTCACGGTGGCCAACGGCCGCCCGCTGACCGTCATCGCCACCAACGAGGCCGCCCGCGAGCGCGGCATCAAGGCCGGTGACCTGGTCCGTACCGCCGCCAAGACGCTCGGCGGCGGCGGTGGCGGCAAGCCGGACGTGGCCCAGGGCGGCGGCCAGAACGCCGCCGCGGTGCCCGAGGCCGTCGAGGCCGTCGAGCGCCTCGTGGCCGAGGCGGCCTGAGCGCGTGAGTGGGATGCGGCGCGGCAGGCGCCTCGCCATCGACGTGGGGGACGCCCGGATCGGGGTCGCCTCGTGCGACCCCGACGGGGTCCTCGCGACCCCCGTGGAGACGGTGCCGGGACGTGACGTCCCGGCGGCGCACCGGCGCCTGCGGGCGATCGTCGAGGAGTACGAGCCCATCGAGGTCGTCGTCGGCCTGCCCCGCTCCCTGAACGGGGGAGAGGGGCCGGCCGCGGCCAAGGTGCGGGCCTTCGCCCAGGAGATGGCGCGCGGGATCGCTCCGGTGGGGGTGCGCCTGGTCGATGAGCGCATGACAACCGTCACAGCCACGCAGGGGTTGCGTGCCTCCGGAGTCCGGAGCAAGAAGGGCCGTTCTGTCGTGGATCAGGCGGCTGCGGTGGTCATTCTGCAGAGCGCACTGGAGACCGAACGGGTGTCTGGGGAACCTCCGGGCGAGAGCGTCGAAGTGGTCATCTGATCGCGGTACGGTAACGTTCCGCGCGACGTAGCGGCGGATCGAACAGCCGCGCGTGCAGTAAGAGGCGGACGGTACAGTCAGCGCGCTGCCACCCAGGAGCGCACCGCCTCGCGGCTCTAGGGGATCGATGACTGAGTATGGCCGGGGCTACGGCTCCGAACCGTGGCATCCCGAGGACCCTCTCTACGGAGACCAGGGTCGCTACGGAGGCCCGCCGCAACAGCCTCAGCAAGGTTCCTACGGGGGGCAGCACGACGGCCGGTACGGCGGCCCGCAGCAGCAGGCCGCCTACGGGGGGCAGCAGCAGGGCGGTCACCAGGCGCCCTACGGGCAGCAGCCGCAGCACGGGCAGCAGCCGCAGTGGGACGAGCTGTCCGCCCCCTACCCGCCGCAGCAGCAGTACAACGGCGCCTGGGACGCTTCCCAGGGCGGTGCCCCGTACGACCCGTACGGGCAGCACCCGCCGGTCGACCCGTACAGCGGCCAGAGCCCCGACTACTACGGCACGCAGGACGCGTACCCGCCGCCGCAGCCGCAGCACCTGCGTCAGCAGCAGGCAGGGCGGCACGGCGAGCAAGGGCAGGGCGACCAGGGTGACCAGGTCGCCCAGACCGCGCAGTTCGATGCGGTACGTCCCGAGCAGCTGCGCCAGCCGCCGCACCCGTCCCCGCCCGGCGACGACTTCCGTGCCGAGCCGGTCCCCGAGCACGACGAACAGGTACGGGAGCCGGCGCACTCCTTCTTCAAGGACGACCGGGACGGCGACGACTACGACGACGCCGACACGGACCCCGGAGAGGAACGCCGGGCCAGCCGGGAGCGCCGCGGCAAGAAGAGCAAGAAGCGCAGCCGCATGGCGTGCCTGATCGTCGCCGGCGTCTTCGTCGTCGGCGGCGGCGGGGTCGCCTACTTCGGCTACGACTTCTGGAAGAGCCACTTCGGCCCGGCCCCCGACTACGAGGGCGAGGGCACCGGAGAGGTGCAGGTCCAGATCCCGCCGGACAGCACCGTCATGGGCATGGGGCTGATCCTCAAACGCGAGGGCGTCGTCAAGAGCGCCGACGCGTTCACCGAGGCGGCGGGCGAGGGCGACCAGGGCAAGCGCCTCCAGCCCGGCGCCTACTCGCTGCGCAAGCAGATGTCGGCGGCGTCCGCCCTCAAGCTCATGCTCGACCCCAAGAGCCGCAACGGCCTCACGGTCAGCGAGGGCCTGCGCAACGGCAAGGTCTACGAGCTGATCGACAAGAAGCTCCGCCTCAAGCCCGGTACGACCAAGGACGTCGCCGCCGCCGAGGCGAAGAACCTGGGCCTGCCGTCCTGGGCGAACGGCAACCCGAAGATCAAGGACCCGCTGGAGGGCTTCCTCTACCCCTCGACGTACAGCGTCAGCGGCAAGGCGAAGCCGGCGGACGTCCTGAAGGAAATGGTGGCCAGGGCCAACCGGGAGTACGCCAAGTACGACCTGGAGGAGAACGCGAGGAAGCTCAACCTCAAGTCGCCGCTGGACCTGATCACGGTCGCCAGCCTCACCCAGGCCGAGGGCATCACGCACGACGACTTCAGGAAGATGGCGGCGGTCGTCTACAACCGGCTCGCGCCGAGCAACACGATCACGAACCAGAAGCTCGAATTCGACTCGACGTACAACTACCTGAAGAACCAGAGCAAGATCGACATCAGTACGCGCGAGATCCGCAACTTCGACGACCCGTACAACACCTACTTCTACAAGGGCCTGCCGCCCGGCCCGATCGGCAACCCCGGCGAGGACGCGCTGAAGGCGTCGATCGACCCCGACGACAGCGCCAAGTGGCTGTTCTTCATCTCGATCGACGGGAAGAAGACCGACTTCACGACCAACCTCAAGGACCACGAGAAGCTGGTCGCGGAGTTCAACAAGCGCAAGCACAAGTAGCAGGAGCCGGCCCCCGCCCCCTCCGCGCGCCGGCCGGGGGGCGCGCCTCGGCCGTCCCGCGCGGTTCGTCTATCGTTTCGCGGGTCCGAGCTGAGGAGCACCATGTCCAGTGCAGTCGAGGGCCGCCACCGAGCGGCGGTCCTGGGGTCGCCCATCGCCCATTCCCTCTCCCCGGTCCTGCACCGGGCCGCCTACGCCGAACTGGGCCTGGCCGGCTGGGAGTACGGCCGCCACGAGATCGACGAGGCGGCGCTGCCCGGCTTCCTGGCGCAGCTGGACGGCAGCTGGGCGGGGCTCTCGCTGACCATGCCGCTCAAGCGGGCGGTGATCCCGCTGCTGGACTCGGTCAGCGACACCGCCGCCTCCGTCGAGGCCGTCAACACCGTCGTCTTCACCGGGGACGGGCGGCGCACCGGCGACAACACCGACATCCCGGGCATGCTGGCCGCGCTGCGCGAACGCGGCGTGCAGCAGGTCGGCAGCGCCGCGGTGCTGGGCGCGGGCGCCACCGCCTCCTCCGCGCTCGCGGCCCTCTCCACGATCTGCACCGGCGAGGTGACCGCCTACGTGCGCAGCGAGGCGCGGGCGGCGGAGATGCGCGGCTGGGGCGAGCGGCTGGGCGTGAACGTTCGCACCGCCGACTGGTCCCTGGCGGCCGCCGCCCTCGACGCGCCCCTGGTGATCGCGACCACCCCGGCCGGTACCACCGACGCACTGGCCGGTGCCGTGCCCGAGCGGCCCGGCACCCTCTTCGACGTGCTGTACGAGCCGTGGCCGACCGACCTGGCCGCGGCCTGGGGCGCACGCGGCGGCGCGGTCGTGGGCGGCCTGGACCTGCTCGTCCACCAGGCCGTCCTCCAGGTGGAGCAGATGACGGGGCGGTCGCCCGTGCCGCTGGCGGCGATGCGCGCGGCGGGCGAGACGGCGCTCGCCCGCAGGTGACCTGCGCGTTGTGCCCGCCGCCGGCACCGGTCCGCTCCCTGGACGGGAGACGGGACGGGGCGGCGGACGTGGGAGGATCAGGGGAAGACTGTTCGCGCAGTAGCAGGACATGAGGAGCATCGTTGAGCAGGTTGCGCTGGCTGACGGCGGGGGAGTCGCACGGCCCCGCACTCGTGGCGACGCTGGAGGGCCTCCCGGCCGGCGTCCCGATCACCACGGACATGGTGGCGGACGCCCTGGCCCGTCGCCGGCTCGGCTATGGCCGCGGTGCCCGCATGAAGTTCGAGCGCGACGAGGTCACCTTCCTCGGCGGTGTCCGGCACGGACGCACCCTGGGCTCGCCCGTCGCGATCATGGTCGGGAACACCGAGTGGCCCAAGTGGGAGAAGGTCATGGCGGCCGATCCGGTCGACGAGGCGGAGCTGGCCGAACTGGCCCGTAACGCCCCGCTGACCCGGCCCCGCCCCGGCCACGCCGACCTCGCCGGCATGCAGAAGTACGGTTTCGACGAGGCCCGCCCGATCCTGGAGCGCGCCTCCGCCCGCGAGACCGCGGCCCGCGTCGCGCTCGGCACGGTCGCCCGCTCCTTCCTCAAGGAGACGGCCGGCATCGAGATCGTCTCGCACGTGGTCGAGCTGGCCGCCGCGAAGGCCCCCTATGGCGTGGTCCCCAAGCCCTCGGACGTGGAGCGGCTCGACGCCGACCCGGTGCGCTGCCTGGACCCCGAGGCGAGCGCGGCGATGGTCGCCGAGATCGACCAGGCCCACAAGGACGGCGACACCCTCGGCGGCGTCGTCGAGGTGCTGGCGTACGGCGTGCCCGTCGGCCTCGGCTCGCACGTCCACTGGGACCGGCGGCTGGACGCGCGGCTGGCCGGTGCCCTCATGGGCATCCAGGCCATCAAGGGCGTCGAGGTCGGCGACGGCTTCGACCTGGCCCGGGTGCCCGGCTCCAAGGCGCACGACGAGATCGTCTCGACCGACGAGGGGATCCGCCGTACGACCGGCCGCTCCGGCGGCACCGAGGGCGGCCTGTCCACCGGCGAGCTGCTGCGCGTCCGGGCCGCGATGAAGCCCATCGCGACCGTTCCGCGCGCCCTGGCCACCGTCGACGTCGCCACCGGCGAGGCGACGCAGGCGCACCACCAGCGCTCCGACGTGTGCGCGGTCCCCGCGGCCGGCATCGTCGCGGAGGCGATGGTCGCGCTGGTGCTGGCGGACGCGGTGGCGGAGAAGTTCGGCGGCGACAGCGTGCCGGAGACCCGCCGCAACGTACGGTCCTTCCTCGACGGCCTGGCGATCAAGTGACGCCGCCGCTCGTGGTGCTGGTGGGCCCCCCGGGCGCGGGGAAGTCCACCGTGGGGGCCCTGCTGGCCGAGCGGCTCGGCGCCGGGTACCGCGACACCGACGCGGACATCGAGGCGGGCGCGGGCAAGCCCATCCCGGAGATCTTCATCGACCAGGGCGAGCCGCACTTCCGCGAGCTGGAGCGGCGGGCCGTGCGCGCCGCGGTCGAGAGCCACCCCGGGGTGCTCTCGCTCGGCGGCGGCGCGATCATGGACGAGGGCACCCGTGCCCTGCTGTCCGGCCTGCCGGTCGTCTTCCTGGACGTGCAGCTGGCCGACGCCGTACGGCGGGTGGGGCTGGACGCGCCGCGCCCGCTGCTCGCCGTCAACCCCCGGCAGCGATGGCGCGAGCTGATGGAGGCGCGCCGCCCGCTGTACACGGAGGTCGCGCGCGCCGTGGTCGGCACGGACGGCCGGACGCCCGAAGAGGTCGCCGAAGCCGTACTGGACGCATTGCAGCTACACACCACCGGAGGCCGGGACGCCGGCGGCGGACGCCGCGGCTCCCGGCGCGCCCGGGAGAGAGGAACACCCGTGACGGAGCAGGCCACCCGTATCCAGGTCGGCGGCACCGCGGGCACCGACCCGTACGAGGTCCTGGTCGGCCGGCAGCTGCTGGGCGAGCTGGCGGGCCTGATCGGCAAGAAGGCCAAGCGCGTCGCCGTGCTGCACCCGGAAGCGCTGGCCGCGACCGGCGAGGCGCTGCGCGAGGACCTGGCGGGCCAGGGGTACGAGGCCATCGCCGTCCAGCTGCCCAACGCCGAGGAGGCCAAGACCGCCGAGGTCGCCGCGTACTGCTGGAAGGCGCTGGGCCAGACCGGCTTCACCCGCACCGACGTCATCGTGGGCGTCGGCGGCGGCGCCACCACGGACGTCGCGGGCTTCGTCGCCGCGACCTGGCTGCGCGGGGTGCGCTGGATCGCCGTGCCGACCACCGTGCTCGGCATGGTGGACGCCGCGGTCGGCGGCAAGACCGGCATCAACACCGCCGAGGGCAAGAACCTGGTCGGCGCCTTCCACCCGCCGGCCGGCGTGCTGTGCGACCTGGCCGCGCTGGACTCCCTCCCGGTCCACGACTACGTCTCCGGGCTCGCCGAGGTCGTCAAGGCGGGCTTCATCGCCGACCCGGCGATCCTGGAACTGATCGAGTCCGACCCCGAGGGCGCCAAGCGCCCCGACGGGCCGCACACCGCCGAGCTGATAGAGCGCGCCATCCGGGTCAAGGCCGAGGTCGTCTCCGCCGACCTCAAGGAGTCCGGGCTGCGCGAGATCCTCAACTACGGGCACACCCTGGCGCACGCCATCGAGAAGAACGAGCGCTACAACTGGCGGCACGGCGCCGCGGTCTCCGTCGGCATGGTCTTCGCCGCCGAACTCGGCCGGATCGCCGGTCGGCTGGACGACGCGACCGCCGACCGGCACCGCGCCGTGCTGGGCGCCCTCGGCCTGCCGCTCACCTACCGGGGCGACCAGTGGCCCAAGCTGCTGGAGACGATGAAGGTGGACAAGAAGACGCGCGGCGACCGGCTGCGCTTCATCGTCCTGGACGGCCTGGCCAAGCCCACCGTCCTGGAAGGCCCCGACCCGGCCATGCTGCTCGCCGCGCACGCCGAGATCGCCGCATGAGGCGCGTCCTGGTCCTCAACGGGCCCAACCTCGGCCGCCTGGGCTCCCGCGAGCCCGACGTGTACGGCGCCACGTCCTACGCCGGTCTGGTCGAGCGGTGCACCGCGCTCGGCGCCGAGCTGGGCCTCGCGGCCGAGGTCCGGGAGACCAACGACGAGGGCGAGATGATCCGCTGGCTGCACGAGGCGGCGGACGGGCGGATCCCGGTCGTCGTCAACCCCGGCGCGTTCACGCACTATTCGTACGCGATGCGGGACGCCGCGGCCCAGCGCACGGCGCCGCTGATCGAGGTGCACATCTCCAACCCGTACGCCCGCGAGGAGTTCCGCCACACCTCGGTGATCGCGGCGGTCGCCAGCGGTACGGTCGCGGGCTTCGGCATCGGCTCGTACGACCTCGCGCTGCGCGCGCTCGCGGCCGAACTCGCCGGCTGACCACCGCGCCCCGCGCCACCCCCGGCCGTCGCTCCGCCGACGCCCTGGGCGGCCTGCCGCCCAGGGCTCCGGGAGGACTGTCGCCACCTTCTGCGGGTACCGTTCGGCGGACGACGCCGTCGGCCCGCCCGGGCCGGACACCCGGCGCGCCGCACCCGCGAGCACCGTACGGCGCACGCCCCGCCCGTACCGCGCGCCGGGTGCGAGCCACCAGACCGACCGCACGAGACGGAGAGCCACCGGATGCAGCACGCAGTGGGGGCTCCGCTGCCACCGCCGCACGGACAGGTGCCGGGGCCGGCAGCCGCGATGAGCTGGACGCCGGGCCCCGGCCACCCCATACCGCCGCACCAGCCGCCCGCCGCCCCGCCCGCGCCGGGCTGGCCCGCGCCGCCGCACGGCGCGCCGACCGCGCCGCCCCCCGCCGAGGCCACCGGCCACGTCCAGCTCCCGCCCGGCGCCCCCGTCGCACTGCCCAGCCCGCCCGCCGGCGCCTCCGCGCAGGACGCCGCGCACGCCGCCGTCGCGGTGCTGCTCATCGGCCCGGCCGGGGCCGGCAAGACCAGCGTCGCCCGGCACTGGGCCGACACCCGCCGGGTGCCCACCGCGCACATCAGCCTCGACGACGTCCGCGAATGGGTACGGTCCGGCTTCGCCGACCCGCAGTCGGGCTGGAACGACCACTCCGAGGCGCAGTACCGCCTCGCCCGCCGCACCTGCGGCTTCGCGGCCCGCAACTTCCTCGCCAACGGCATCTCCTGCATCCTCGACGACGCGGTCTTCCCCGACCGCCCGGTCATCGGCCTCGGCGGCTGGAAGCGCCACGTGGGCCCCGGGCTGCTGCCGATCGTGCTGCTGCCGGGCCTGGAGATCGTCCTGGAGCGCAACGCCCGCCGTACGGGCAACCGCCGCCTCTCCGACGAGGAGGTCGCCCGCATCCACGGCCGGATGGCGGGCTGGTATGGCTCCGGCCTGCCCATCATCGACAACTCCGCGCAGGATGTGCCCACCACGGCCGGCATCCTGGACGACGTCGTGGCCCGCAGCATCGCGAGCCCGCCGAGCTGGTAGCGGCCCGGCCCCGGCCGGACGGGGCGCCGGACCCGCGTCCCGCGGTCGCCCGGCCGGACCCGCCCGACCGGCCGGGTCCGCTCAAGGCCCGTACGCTCGGTGCATGAGCGAGCTGTACTCGGCCCGGCGTACACGGCTGCGCGACCGCTGCGCCGCCGCCGGCAGCGCCGCGGCGCTGATCTCGCGTCCCGCCAACGTCCGCTATCTCACGGGCTGCGCGCCGCCGGGGGCGGCGCTGCTGCTGGGCCCGGCCGGCGACCTCCTGCTGACCGCGGGGCCGCCGAGCGGCGACCCCGCCGAGGGGCGGCCCGCCGGGGAGCTGCGGGTGTCCGAGCTGCCGGCCAGGGACGGCGACCCGGTCGTCGCCGCCGCCGACGAGGCCGTACGGGCCGGGGCCGGTTCGCTCGCCGTCGAGGAGCACCACCTGACGGTCGCCCGGCACCGCGCGCTGGCCCAGGTCGCGCCGCGGCTGCGGCTCGCCGACCTGGCCCGCGCCGTCGAGGCGCAGCGGGTCGTCAAGGACGACGAGGAGATCGCCTGCCTGCGGATCGCCGCCGAGATCACCGACCAGGCCCTCGGCGAGCTGCTGGAGTCGATTCTGGTGGGCCGCACCGAGCGGCACCTCTCCCTGGAACTGGAGCGCCGCCTGGTGGACCACGGCGCGGACGGCCCCGCCTTCCCCACCTCGGTCGCCGCCGGACCGCACGCGGGGCGTCCCGGGCACCTGCCCACCGACCGGCGCGTCGAGGAGGGGGACTTCCTGTCCGTCAACCTCGGCGCGAACTACCGGGGTTACCGCTGCGAGATCGGCCGTACGTTCGTCGTCGGCACCACGCCGGCGGACTGGCAGATCGAGCTGTACGACCTCGTCTTCGCAGCCCAGCGGGCCGGGCGGGAGACGCTGGCGCCCGGTGTGGAGTGCCGCGAGGTGGACCGCGCCGCACGCCAGGTGCTGGTCGGCGCGGGGCACGGCGAGCGGCTCAAGGCGAGCACCGGACACGGTGTCGGACTCGAAATCGACGAGGACCCTCGGCTGTCACCTGCGGCCATGGGTAAACTGGACGCTTGCGTGCCGGTCACCGTCGATCCGGGGGTTCACATCCCGGGCCGCGGCGGCGTCCGCATCGACGACACACTCGTCGTCCGCCCCGAGGCGGACGGCGGGCCCGAGCTACTCACGATCACGACCAAGGAGCTGCTCGCGCTCTGAGCCGGACCCGGTTCGGCGCGTGCGTCCCCGGGGTCCCACCACCCGCAGTCCAGGAGATTCCGCAACCGTGGCTTCCACGAACGACCTCAAGAACGGCCTGGTGCTCAAGCTCGAAGGCGGCCAGCTCTGGTCCGTCGTCGAGTTCCAGCACGTCAAGCCCGGCAAGGGCCCCGCCTTCGTCCGCACCAAGCTCAAGAACGTGCTGTCCGGCAAGGTGGTGGACAAGACCTTCAACGCCGGCGTGAAGGTCGAGACGGCTACTGTCGACAAGCGCGGGATGCAGTTCTCGTACATGGACGGCGAGTACTTCGTCTTCATGGACATGGACACCTACGACCAGCTGCACGTCGACCGCAAGACGGTCGGCGACGCCGCCAACTACCTGCTCGAAGGCTTCGAGGCCGTCGTGGCCCAGCACGAGGGCGAGGTGCTCTACGTCGAGCTGCCGGCCGCCGTCGAGCTGGTCATCGCCGAGACCGAGCCGGGCGTCCAGGGCGACCGCTCCACCGGTGGCACCAAGCCCGCCACGCTGGAGACCGGCTACCAGATCCAGGTGCCGCTCTTCATCACGACCGGCGAGAAGATCAAGGTCGACACCCGCTCCGGCGAGTACCTCGGCCGGGTGAACAGCTAACCGTGGCCGCCCGCAACAAGGCCCGCAAGCGCGCCTTCCAGATCCTCTTCGAGGCCGACCAGCGCGGTGCCGACGTGCAGTCCGTGCTCGCGGACTGGATGCGGCACGCCCGGACCGACCCCCGGCAGCCGCCGGTCAACGAGTACACCCTGCAACTGGTCGAGGGGTACGCGGAGTACGTCGACCGCATCGACGATCTGATCGCCGACTACTCCGTCGACTGGCCGCTGGACCGGATGCCGGTGGTCGACCGCAACGTCCTGCGGCTCGGCGCGTACGAGCTGATCTGGGTGGACGAGACTCCGGACGCGGTGGCGATCGACGAGGCGGTGCAGCTGGCCAAGGAGTTCTCCACGGACGACTCCCCGGCCTTCGTCAACGGGCTGCTCGCCCGTCTGAAAGAACTGAAGCCGGGCCTGCGGCGCGATACGCGCTGAGGTGGCGGTGGATCCCGTGAACGGGCCCGGGGCGCGCAGTGCGCCCCGGGCCCGTTCGCATGCGCGGGGCCGGGGGGCCGGGAGGCCGCTGGGAGGCCGCGAGAGGGCCCGCGGGGCCCTGTGGCGCCAGGGGAGCGGCCATGAGAAAACCGCCGCTCCGGGGCGGCCCCGGAGCGGCGGTACGTTTCTTCAGGTGACGCCCGTGCGTCAGATGTCCTCGTGCTGCACCGCGCGGCGCGCGTCGGCGTCCAGCACACCCCAGCTGATCAGCTGCTCGGTCAGCACGGAGGGCGACTGGTCGTAAATCACCGCGAGGGTGCGCAGGTCGTCCTGGCGGATCGAGAGGACCTTGCCGTTGTAATCACCGCGCTGGCTCTGGATCGTGGCGGCGTAGCGCTGCAGCGGCCCGGCCTTCTCGGCGGGGACGTGCGCCAGGCGCTCCAGGTCCAGCACCAGCTTCGGCGGCGGCTCGGCCGCACCGCCCGGCGTCGTGCCCGGCAGCAGCTCCTGCACCGGCACGCCGTAGAAGTCGGCCAGCTCGGCCAGGCGCTGCACGGTCACGGCACGGTCGCCGCGCTCGTACGAACCCACCACCACGGCCTTCCAGCGGCCCTGGGACTTCTCCTCGACGCCGTGGAGAGAGAGGCCCTGCTGGGTGCGGATGGCGCGGAGCTTGGCCCCGAGCTGTTTGGCGTATTCGCTGGACATAAAGCTCCCCGGACGAGACTGGTAACTCACTGTGAGGTTACGCAGCGTAATTTGGCTTCGTCAAGCCGAATGAGTCACACGGTGGCCCCGAAGGGGTGTTGTCGGGGCCCTGCCCTGGTCCTGGTACCGTGGAGGGCGTAATTCCGACGTCCTTTAAAGTCCGTCCCGTGAGGCGGAGAAGGAGGTCCGTTTCGTATGGACGCCCACAGCTCCAATGCTGCGCGTCCGGTCCTCGAAGGCCCGGACATCACGCGCATGCTGACCCGCATCGCCCACGAAATCGTCGAACGCGCCAAGGGCGCCGACGACGTGGTGCTCCTCGGCATTCCCACCCGCGGGGTCTTTCTCGCCCGCCGGCTGGCCGCCAAACTCCAGGAGATCACCGGACGCGCCGTCCCGGTCGGCTCGCTGGACATCACCATGTACCGCGACGACCTGCGCCTGGGCCCGGCCCGCGCCCTCGCGCGCACCGACATCCCCGGCGACGGCATCGAGGGCCGGGTGGTTCTCCTCGTCGACGACGTGCTCTTCTCCGGCCGTACGATCCGTGCCGCCCTCGACGCCCTGAACGACATCGGCCGGCCGCGCGCCGTGCAGCTCGCGGTCCTCGTCGACCGCGGTCACCGCGAACTGCCGATCCGTGCCGACTACGTAGGCAAGAACCTCCCCACGTCGCTGCGGGAGACGGTCAAGGTCCAGCTCACCGAGGAGGACGGCCGGGACGCCGTGCTGCTCGGCATCAAGCAGACCGCCCCGGCCGGCGAGCAGTAGCACTCCGCGGACGGACCCGGTTCGGCCGGGCCCGTACCCATGCCTGCTCGACGGACATACCCGTATACCTCCATCACTCACGGAGAAAACCGGATGAAGCGTCACCTCATCTCGGCCGCCGACCTCACGCGCGACGACGCCGTCCTGATCCTCGACACCGCCGAGGAGATGGCCCGGGTCGCGGACCGGCCGATCAAGAAGCTCCCCACGCTGCGCGGGCGCACCGTCGTCAACCTCTTCTTCGAGGACTCCACGCGCACCCGCATCTCCTTCGAGGCCGCCGCCAAGCGGCTCTCGGCGGACGTCATCAACTTCTCCGCGAAGGGCTCGTCCGTCTCCAAGGGCGAGTCCCTCAAGGACACCGCGCTGACCCTGGAGGCGATGGGCGCGGACGCCGTCGTCATCCGGCACGGCGACTCCGGCGCCCCGCACCGCCTCGCGACCTCCGGCTGGATCGGCGGCTCGGTCGTCAACGCCGGCGACGGCACCCACGAGCACCCCACCCAGGCGCTGCTGGACGCCTTCACCATGCGCCGGCACCTGACCGACGGCACGGGACAGGACCTGTCCGGGCGCCACATCACCATCGTCGGCGACATCCTGCACAGCCGGGTGGCCCGCTCCAACGTCCATCTGCTGACCACGCTGGGCGCCGAGGTGACGCTGGTCGCGCCGCCCACGCTGGTGCCGATCGGCGTCGAGCGGTGGCCCTGCGAGGTCAGCTACGACCTGGACGCGGTGCTGACCAAGTCGGACGCGGTCATGATGCTGCGCGTCCAGCGCGAGCGCATGAACGCCGCCTTCTTCCCCACCGAGCGGGAGTACGCCCGGCGCTACGGCCTGGACGGCGACCGGATGGGCCGGATGCCCGACCACGCCATCGTGATGCACCCCGGGCCGATGAACCGCGGCATGGAGATCACCGCCGAGGTCGCCGACTCGCCGCGCTGCACCGCCGTCGAGCAGGTGGCCAACGGCGTCAGCATCCGGATGGCCGTCCTGTACCTGCTGCTGGGCGGCAACGAACCCGCCGTTACCACCACCGCCCCTACCGCCGCCGCGCGTACCGAGGAGAGCAAGTAATCATGAGCAAGACGCTGATTCGCGGGGCGCAGGTCCTGGGTGGCGAGGCGCAGGACGTCCTGATCACCGACGGCACGATCACCGCCGTCGGTACGGACCTGGCCGCTTCCGACACCGCGGGCGCCACCGTCGTCGAGGCCGCGGGGCAGATCCTGCTGCCCGGCCTGGTGGACCTGCACACCCACCTGCGCGAGCCCGGCCGCGAGGACTCCGAGACGGTTCTGACCGGCACCAAGGCCGCCGCCGCCGGCGGGTTCACCGCCGTACACGCCATGGCCAACACCTTCCCCGTCGCCGACACCGCGGGCGTCGTCGAGCAGGTCTGGCGCCTGGGCAAGGAGTCCGGCTACTGCGACGTGCAGCCCATCGGCGCCGTCACCGTGGGCCTGGAGGGCAAGAAGCTCGCCGAGCTGGGCGCGATGCACGAGTCCGCCGCCGGTGTGCGGGTCTTCTCCGACGACGGCAAGTGCGTGGACGACGCGGTGATCATGCGCCGCGCGCTGGAGTACGTGAAGGCGTTCGACGGCGTCGTCGCCCAGCACGCCCAGGAGCCCCGGCTGACCGAGGGCGCCCAGATGAACGAGGGCGTCGTCTCCGCCGAGCTGGGGCTCGGCGGCTGGCCCGCGGTGGCCGAGGAGTCGATCATCGCGCGGGACGTGCTGCTCGCCGCGCACGTCGGTTCGCGCGTGCACATCTGCCACCTGTCGACCGCGGGCTCCGTCGAGATCGTCCGCTGGGCCAAGTCCAAGGGCTGGAACGTCACCGCCGAGGTCACCCCGCACCACCTGCTGCTCACCGACGAACTCGTACGGTCCTACAACCCCGTCTACAAGGTGAACCCGCCGCTGCGCACCGAGGCCGACGTGCTCGCGCTGCGCGAGGCGCTGGCCGACGGCACCATCGACTGCGTCGCCACCGACCACGCCCCGCACCCGCACGAGGACAAGGACTGCGAGTGGGGCGCGGCCGCCATGGGCATGGTCGGCCTGGAGACGGCGCTGTCCGTCGTCCAGCACACGATGGTCGACACCGGCCTGCTGGACTGGGCCGGCGTCGCCGACCGGATGTCCTTCCGCCCCGCCGAGATCGGCCGCCTCAAGGGCCACGGACGCCCCGTCTCGCCTGGCGAGCCCGCCAACCTCACGCTGCTCGATCCGGCATACCGTGGACCCGTGGACCCCGCGGGCTTCGCCTCCCGCAGCCGCAACACGCCCTACGAGGGCCGTGAGCTGCCGGGGCGCGTCACCCACACCTTCCTGCGGGGCCGGGCAACGGTCGTGGACGGGAAACTCGCGTGACATCTTCAATCATCCAACTGGCCGCGGAACAGAAGTCCGCCGAGGTCACCGACTGGGCGGCCCGCATCGGCTGGGTCGTCGGACTGCTCCTGTTCGTCGCGCTCGTCTACTGGCTGATGCGCGAGGGCTGGAAATGGCGCGGCACCCTCCAGGGCGACCTGCCCGAGCTGCCCACGGCCCCCGACGACGCCGGAGAGCCGCGGCTGACGATGACCGGCCGCTACCACGGCTCCACCACCGCGGGGCAGTGGCTGGACCGCATCGTCGCGCGCGGCCTGGGCACCCGCAGCCGCGCGGAGCTGACCCTGACGGATGCCGGCCTGGACGTCGTACGGCCCGGCGCGCAGGACTTCTTCGTCCCGGCCGCCGCGCTGCGCGGCGCCCGCCTGGACAAGGGCATCGCCGGCAAGGTCCTGCCCGAGGGCGGCCTGCTGGTGGTCACCTGGGCGCACGGGGACAAGGAGATCGACTCCGGTTTCCGCTCCGACCAGGCCGCCGAGCACACCGCATGGGTCACCGCCCTGACCGATCTGACCAGCAAGAACAGCAAGACCACCGAAACGGAAGGCGCACGATGACGACCTCCACCAGGGCAGCCGTGAAGGCTCCCGCCATACTCGTCCTGGAGGACGGCCGCAGCTTCCGCGGCCGCGCCTACGGGGCCGTGGGGGAGACCTATGGCGAGGCGGTGTTCTCCACCGGCATGACCGGCTACCAGGAGACCCTGACCGACCCCTCGTACCACCGCCAGGTCGTCGTCATGACCGCCCCGCACATCGGCAACACGGGCGTCAACGACGAGGACCCGGAGTCCGCCCGCATCTGGGTGTCCGGCTTCGTCGTACGCGACCCCGCCCGCACCCCGTCCAACTGGCGCTCGGCCCGCACCCTCGACGACGAGCTGGCCGCCCAGGGCGTCGTCGGCATCAGCGGCATCGACACCCGCGCGCTCACCCGCCACCTGCGCGAACGCGGCGCGATGCGGGTCGGCATCTTCTCCGGCCCGGCACTCGACGGCCCGGCCGGCACCGGCCTCGCCGACGAGGCGGCGCTGCTCGCCAAGGTGCAGTCGGCCCCGCAGATGACGGGCGCCGACCTGTCCGCCGAGGTCGCGACCAAGGAGGCGTACGTCGTGCCCGCGCAGGGCACCAAGCGCTTCACCGTCGCCGCCGTCGACCTGGGCATCAAGGGCATGACCCCGTACCGGATGGCCGAGCGCGGCATCGAGGTGCACGTGCTGCCCGCCACCGCCACCGCCGAGGACGTGTACGCCGTCAACCCCGACGGCGTGTTCTTCTCCAACGGGCCCGGCGACCCGGCCACCGCCGACCACCCGGTCTCCGTCATGCGGGCGGTGCTGGAGCGCGGCACGCCGCTGTTCGGCATCTGCTTCGGCAACCAGATCCTCGGCCGCGCGCTGGGCTTCGGCACGTACAAGCTCAAGTACGGGCACCGCGGCATCAACCAGCCGGTGCAGGACCGCACGACCGGCAAGGTCGAGGTCACCGCGCACAACCACGGCTTCGCCGTCGACGCGCCGCTCGACCGGGTCTCCGAGACCCCCTACGGCCGCGCCGAGGTCTCCCACGTCTGCCTCAACGACAGCGTGGTGGAGGGGCTCCGGCTCCTCGACCGGCCGGCTTTCAGCGTCCAGTACCACCCCGAGGCCGCCGCGGGTCCGCACGACGCGGCGTACCTGTTCGACCGCTTCGTCCAGCTCATGGAGGGCCAGCGTGCCTAAGCGCACCGATATCCAGTCCGTCCTGGTCATCGGCTCCGGCCCGATCGTCATCGGCCAGGCAGCCGAGTTCGACTACTCCGGTACGCAGGCGTGCCGGGTCCTGAAGGCCGAGGGCCTGCGGGTCATCCTGGTCAACTCCAACCCGGCCACGATCATGACCGACCCGGAGATCGCCGACGCCACCTACGTCGAGCCGATCACCCCGGAGTTCGTCGAGAAGATCATCGCCAAGGAGCGCCCGGACGCGCTGCTGCCCACCCTGGGCGGCCAGACCGCGCTGAACACCGCGATCTCGCTGCACGAGTCGGGCACCCTGGAGCAGTACGGCGTCGAGCTGATCGGCGCCAACGTCGAGGCGATCAACAAGGGCGAGGACCGCGACCTGTTCAAGGAGGTCGTGGAGGCCGTCCGCCGTAAGATCGGCCACGGCGAGTCCGCGCGCTCCTACATCTGCCACACCATGGACGACGTCCTGAAGGGCGTCGAGGAGCTGGGCGGCTACCCGGTCGTCGTGCGCCCCTCCTTCACCATGGGCGGCGCCGGCTCCGGCTTCGCCCACGACGAGGAGGAGCTGCGCCGCATCGCCGGCCAGGGCCTGGCCCTGTCGCCGACCACCGAGGTGCTCCTGGAAGAGTCCATCCTCGGCTGGAAGGAGTACGAGCTGGAGCTGATGCGCGACAAGAACGACAACGTCGTGGTCGTCTGCTCCATCGAGAACTTCGACCCGATGGGCGTGCACACCGGCGACTCCATCACCGTCGCCCCGGCGATGACGCTCACCGACCGCGAGTACCAGACCCTGCGCGACATCGGCATCGCCGTGATCCGCGAGGTCGGCGTGGACACCGGCGGCTGCAACATCCAGTTCGCCGTCAACCCCGTCGACGGCCGGGTCATCGTCATCGAGATGAACCCGCGCGTCTCGCGGTCCTCGGCGCTCGCCTCCAAGGCCACCGGCTTCCCGATCGCGAAGATCGCCGCCCGGCTGGCCGTCGGCTACACGCTCGACGAGATCCCCAACGACATCACCGAGCAGACCCCGGCGTCCTTCGAGCCCACCCTCGACTACGTCGTCGTCAAGGTGCCGCGCTTCGCGTTCGAGAAGTTCCCGGCGGCGGACGCCCGGCTGACCACCACCATGAAGTCGGTCGGCGAGGCCATGGCCATCGGCCGCAACTTCACCGAGGCGCTCAACAAGGCGCTGCGCTCGCTGGAGAAGAAGGACGGCCCGTTCGCCTTCGCCGGCGACCCCGGTGACAAGGCGGAACTGCTGGCCAAGGCCGAGGTGCCGACCGACGGCCGGATCAACACCGTCATGCAGGCCATCCGCGCCGGCGCCACGGCACAGGAGGTCTTCGACGCCACGAAGATCGACCCGTGGTTCGTCGACCAGCTCTTCCTGCTCCGCGAGACCGCCGACGAGATCGCGGCCGCCGACCAGCTCGGCCCCGAGGTCCTCGCCGAGGCGAAGCGGCACGGCTTCTCCGACGCCCAGATCGCCGCCGTCCGCGGGCTGACGGAGGACGTGGTCCGCGAGGTCCGGCACGCGCTCGGCGTCCGCCCGGTCTACAAGACGGTGGACACCTGCGCCGCCGAGTTCGCCGCGAAGACCCCGTACTTCTACTCGTCCTACGACGAGGAGAGCGAGGTCGCGCCGCGCGAGAAGCCCGCGGTGATCATCCTGGGCTCCGGCCCGAACCGCATCGGCCAGGGCATCGAGTTCGACTACTCCTGCGTGCACGCCTCCTTCGCGCTCAGCGACGCGGGCTACGAGACCGTCATGGTCAACTGCAACCCGGAGACCGTCTCCACCGACTACGACACCTCCGACCGGCTCTACTTCGAGCCGCTCACCCTGGAGGACGTCCTGGAGATCGTGCACGCCGAGCAGCAGGCGGGCCCGGTCGCCGGCGTCGTCGTCCAGCTCGGCGGCCAGACCCCGCTGGGCCTGGCGCAGGCGCTCAAGGACAACGGCGTACCGATCGTCGGCACCTCGCCGGAGGCCATCGACCTGGCCGAGGAGCGCGGCGCGTTCGGCCGGGTGCTGACCGAGGCCGGGCTGCCCGCGCCGAAGTACGGCACCGCCTACTCCTTCGACCAGGCCAAGGGCATCGCCGCCGAGATCGGCTACCCGGTCATGGTGCGGCCCTCCTACGTCCTGGGCGGCCGCGGCATGGAGATCGTCTACGACGAGCCGTCGCTCGGCGCCTACCTGGAGCGGCACGCCGGGCTCATCGACCAGCACCCGGTCCTGATCGACCGGTTCCTGGACGACGCCATCGAGATCGACGTGGACGCCCTCTACGACGGCACCGAGCTCTACCTCGGCGGCGTCATGGAACACATCGAGGAAGCCGGCATCCACTCCGGCGACTCCGCCTGCGCCCTGCCGCCCATCACGCTCGGCGGCTACGACATCAAGCGGCTGCGCGCCTCCACCGAGGCCATCGCCAAGGGCGTCGGCGTCCGCGGCCTGATCAACATCCAGTTCGCGATGGCCGGCGACATCCTGTACGTCCTGGAGGCCAACCCGCGCGCCTCCCGTACGGTCCCCTTCACCTCGAAGGCGACCGCGGTGCCGCTGGCCAAGGCCGCCGCCCGCATCTCGCTGGGCGCCACCATCGCCGAGCTGCGCGCCGAGGGCATGCTGCCCAAGAGCGGCGACGGCGGCACGCTGCCGCTGGACTCGCCGATCTCCGTCAAGGAGGCCGTCATGCCCTGGTCGCGTTTCCGCGACGTCACCGGGCAGGGCGTGGACACCGTGCTGGGCCCGGAGATGCGCTCCACCGGTGAGGTCATGGGCATCGACTCGGTCTTCGGCACGGCGTACGCCAAGTCGCAGTCCGGCGCGTACGGCGCGCTGCCCACCAAGGGCCGGGCGTTCGTCTCCGTCGCCAACCGCGACAAGCGCGCGATGATCTTTCCGGCGCGCGAGCTGGTCGCGCACGGCTTCGAGCTGCTCGCCACCTCCGGCACCGCCGAGGTGCTGCGCCGCAACGGCATCAACGCCACCGTCGTGCGCAAGAAGAGCGAGGGCGAGGGCCCCAACGGCGAGAAGACCATCGTCCAGCTCATCCACGACGGCCAGGTCGACCTGATCGTCAACACCCCCTACGGCACCGGCGGCCGCCTCGACGGCTACGACATCCGCACCGCGGCCGTCGCCCGCGGCATCCCCTGCCTGACGACCGTCCAGGCACTCGCCGCCGCCGTACAGGGCATCGAGGCCCTGTCCCGCGGCGACGTGGGCGTGCGGTCCCTCCAGGAACACGCGCGGCAGCTGACCGCGGCCCGCGAGGAGTAAGGCCACCGGGAGGGGGACACCGCCGCGGTGTCCCCCTCTTCGTGAGCACCGAACCCTCGCCCCTACGAACCGCGGAAGGCCCGCCCGCCCGTGTACTCCCTCTTCTTCAACCTGATCTTCCGCCGCATGGACCCCGAGAAGGCCCACCACCTGGCCTTCCGCTGGATCCGGCTGGCCGCGCGCGTCCCGGTGCTGCGCACCTTCGCCGCGGCCGTCCTGGCCCCCCGCTACAAGGAGCTGCGCACCGAGGCCCTGGGCCGCCGGATGCACGGCCCCTTCGGGCTGGCCGCCGGCTTCGACAAGAACGCCGTCGCGATCGACGGCATGGCCATGCTCGGCTTCGACCACGTCGAGATCGGCACGGTCACCGCCGAGCCGCAGCCGGGCAACCCCAAAAAGCGCCTGTTCCGCCTCGTACCGGACCGCGCGCTCATCAACCGCATGGGCTTCAACAACGACGGTTCGGCGGCCGTGGCGGCCCGCCTGGCGGCCCGCAACCCGGTCTTCCGCACGACGCTCGGCGTCAACATCGGCAAGACCAAGGTCGTCCCCGAGGACCAGGCGGTCGCCGACTACGTGACCTCCACGGAACGCCTCGCCGCCCACGCCGACTACCTGGTCGTCAACGTCTCCTCCCCGAACACCCCGGGCCTGCGCAACCTCCAGGCCGTCGACCACCTGCGCCCGCTGCTCGCCGCGGTCCGCGAGGCGGCCGACCGCACGGTCACCGGCCGCCGCGTCCCGCTGCTGGTCAAGATCGCGCCCGACCTCGCCGACGAGGACGTGGACGCGGTCGCCGACCTCGCCGTGGAACTGGGCCTGGACGGCATCATCGCCACCAACACCACCATCGCCCGCGAGAGCCTCGGCCTGGCCTCCGACCCGGCCCTGGTCCGGGAGACCGGCGGCCTGTCCGGCGCCCCGGTCAAGGCGCGCTCCCTGGAGGTGCTGCGCCGCCTGTACGCCCGCGTCGGCGACCGCGTCACCCTGGTCGGCGTCGGCGGCATCGAGAACGCCGAGGACGCCTGGCAGCGCATCCTCGCCGGCGCGACCCTCGTGCAGGGCTACAGTGCCTTCGTCTACGAGGGCCCGTTCTACGCCCGCGCGATCCACAAGGGCCTCGCCGCCCGCCTGCGCAACAGCCCGTACGCCACCCTCGCCGACGCCGTCGGCGCCGAGCACAGGAAGGTCTCCGCATGACGGCCCCGACCCCCTTCGGCGCGCGCCTGCGCCGCGCCATGGACGAGCGCGGCCCGCTCTGCGTCGGCATCGACCCGCACGCCTCGCTGCTGGCCGGCTGGGGCCTGAGCGACGACGTAGCGGGCCTGGCGGCCTTCTCGCGGACCGTCGTCGAGGCGCTGGCCGACCGCGTCGCCGTCCTCAAGCCGCAGTCCGCGTTCTTCGAGCGGTTCGGCTCGCGCGGCATCGCCGTCCTGGAGGAGACCGTCGCGGCGGCCCGGCAGGCCGGTGCCCTCGTGCTGATGGACGCCAAGCGCGGCGACATCGGTTCCACCATGGCCGCGTACGCCGCCACCTACCTGGACCCGGCCTCGCCGCTGTTCTCGGACGCGGTCACGGTCAGCCCGTACCTGGGCTTCGGCTCGCTGCGCCCGGCCGTCGACCTGGCCCGCGAGAACGGCTGCGGCCTGTTCGCGCTCGCGCTCACCTCGAACCCCGAGGGCCGGGAGGTGCAGCACGCGGTACGGGCCGACGGCCGCAGCGTCGCCGCGACCGTGCTGGGCCATCTGAAGGCGGAGAACGCCGAAGCCGCCTCCCGGGCGGAGCTGGGCTCGTACGGGGCCGTCGTCGGCGCGACGCTCGGCGACCTGTCCTCGTACGACCTGGCCATCGGCGGGCCGCTGCTCGCGCCCGGTATCGGCGCCCAGGGAGCGACCCCCGCGGACCTGCCCGAGGTCTTCGGGGACGCGGTCCGCAACGTCGTGCCGAGCGTCAGCCGGGGGGTGCTCCGGCACGGTCCGGACGTCGCCGCACTTCGCGAGGCGGCGCTGCGATGTGCCGAAGAGGTGCGGGCAGCGGTCGAACGACGGGGACTTTAGTCCCGTTATGTCCTGGTCAGCAGAGTCTGACCAGGACTTTTCGTCTGTTCTCGCTGACTCCGAGCGCCTTGGCCGCTAGTCTCCGACGAGAGCAGTGCACGTAAGCGCGTTGCTCGTTGCTCCGCAGATGCGGGGCGACTAGGTTCCACACCGGTCCGTATCCGACAGTTCTACATCCGAGGTGACGTAGGCGTGGCTCTTCCGCCCCTTACCCCTGAACAGCGCGCAGCCGCGCTCGAAAAGGCCGCCGCGGCTCGCCGGGAGCGCGCCGAGGTCAAGAATCGGCTCAAAAACTCCGGCGCTTCCCTTCACGACGTCATCAAGCAGGGCCAGGAGAACGACGTCATCGGCAAGATGAAGGTCTCCGCCCTCCTGGAGTCCATGCCCGGCGTGGGCAAGGTCCGCGCCAAGCAGATCATGGAGCGGCTGGGGATCTCCGAGAGCCGCCGGGTCCGCGGCCTCGGCACCAACCAGGTCGCCGCGCTCGAGCGCGAGTTCGGCGGCAAGGCCGGCTGAGTTTTCTGGCACTGCCGGGGAACTGGAATAATCGCCCCATGGCTGTAACACCCCGGGGCACGTCCCCCGTATCCCCGGACGCCCGTCCGCGGCTGACCGTGCTCTCCGGCCCCTCGGGGGTCGGCAAGAGCACGGTCGTCGCCCATATGCGCAAGGTCCACCCCGAGGTCTGGCTCTCGGTGTCGGCCACCACGCGCAAGCCGCGCCCCGGGGAGCGGCACGGCGTCCAGTACTTCTTCGTGGACGACGAGGAATTCGACAAGCTCGTCGCCAACGGCGAACTGCTGGAGTGGGCCGAGTTCGCGGGCAACCGCTACGGCACCCCGCGCAGGGCGGTCCAGGACCGCCTGGAGGCGGGCGAGCCGGTCCTCCTGGAGATCGACCTCCAGGGCGCCCGGCAGGTCCGCGAGTCCATGGAGGACGCCCAGCTGGTCTTCCTGGCTCCGCCGAGCTGGGAAGAGCTGGTGCGCCGGCTCACCGGCCGGGGCACCGAGGCACCCGAGGTCATCGAGCGCCGCCTGGCGGCCGCCAAGGTCGAGCTGGCCGCCGAGACCGAGTTCGACGTGACCCTGGTCAACACCTCCGTCGAGGCGGTCAGCCGCGAGCTGCTAGCCTTGATGAAGGTTCTTTGATCTTTACACCGGTTTTCACCCCCCTTCGGAAGGCAGAGAGTGTCCTCTTCCATCACCGCGCCCGAGGGCATCATCAACCCGCCGATTGATGAGCTTCTTGAGGCCACCGACTCGAAGTACAGCCTCGTGATCTACGCCGCCAAGCGCGCGCGTCAGATCAACGCGTACTACTCGCAGCTCGGCGAGGGCCTGCTGGAGTACGTCGGCCCGCTGGTCGACACCCACGTCCACGAGAAGCCCCTCTCCATCGCGCTTCGCGAGATCAACGCGGGCCTGCTGACCTCCGAGGCCGTCGAGGGCCCGGCTCAGTAGCGGTACGGCGTCGAGTGGTACGGCGTCCCCAGGACCCCGTCACGGCGCCTTCACCAAGGGCCCGGCAGCGCCGCTGCCGGGCCCTTGGTGTGTCATGGGGTAGGTAACCAACCGGGTCCGCACCCGCACGGGACGGAACCCACGGCGTGGGGAGACAACGCGATGGACAAGTCGGCACAGCCGGAGCCCGCCGGCCGGCCCAGAGTCGTCCTGGGCGTCAGCGGCGGCATCGCCGCCTACAAGGCGTGCGAGCTGCTGCGGCGGCTCACCGAGTCGGGGCACGACGTCCGGGTCGTGCCGACCGCGGCGTCCCTGCACTTCGTCGGCGAGGCCACCTGGGCGGCGCTCTCCGGCAACCCGGCCTCCAGCGAGGTGTGGGAATCGGTCCACGAGGTGCCGCACGTCCGCATCGGCCAGTCCGCCGACCTGGTCGTGGTGGCCCCCTGTACGGCCGACATGCTGGCCAAGGCCGCCCACGGCCTGGCGGACGACCTGCTCACCAACACCCTCCTCACCGCGCGCTGCCCCGTGGTCTTCGCCCCGGCCATGCACACGGAGATGTGGGAGCACCCGGCCACCCAGGAGAACGTCGCCACCCTGCGCCGCCGCGGCGCCGTCGTCATCGAGCCCGCCGTCGGCCGGCTGACCGGCGTGGACACCGGCAAGGGCCGCTTCCCGGACCCGTCCGAGATCTTCGAGACCTGCCGCCGCGTGCTGGCCCGCGGCCCGCTCGGCCTCCTCCGGGACCTCGCCGGCCGGCACGTCGTCATCAGCGCCGGCGGCACCCGCGAGCCCCTGGACCCGGTCCGCTTCCTGGGCAACCGCTCCTCCGGCAAGCAGGGGTACGCGCTCGCCCGCACCGCGGTGGCCCGCGGCGCCCGCGTCACGCTCGTGGCCGGCAACAGCGAGCTGCCCGACCCGGCCGGGGTGGACGTGGTGCACATCGGTACGGCCGTCCAACTGCGCGAGGCCGTGCTGAAGGCCGCCGCGGACGCCGATGCCGTGGTCATGGCGGCCGCCGTGGCCGACTTCCGCCCCGCCGCGTACGCCACCGGCAAGATCAAGAAGAAGGACGGCCAGGAGCCCGAGCCGGTGGCCCTGGTCCGCAACCCGGACATCCTGGCGGAAATCTCGGCGAACCGCCCGCGACCCGGCCAGGTGATCGTCGGTTTCGCCGCCGAAACCGACGACGTCCTCGCCAACGGCCGCGCCAAGCTGGCCCGCAAGGGCTGCGACCTGCTGGTCGTCAACGAGGTGGGCGACCACAAGGCTTTCGGGTCCGCCGAGAACGAAGCGGTGATCCTGGCCGCCGACGGCGCCGAGACGCCCGTACCGTACGGTCCGAAGGAAGCTCTTTCGGACACGGTCTGGGACCTGGTGGCGCCCCGCCTGGCGGCTTCCCACCCCGCCCCCTGACCCCGTCCGCCCCTCTCTCCCCCTGATCAGAACGCCCCGTCCGGGCCCGCACCGGACCGGGGCGTTCCCCTCCCCGGCGAGGTGTCCCAGGTCACGGGGGGTCCATAAATCGAGACTGCGTGCCCGAACGCCTCTCATGACCGATAAACTGGCCCCGGATCGCGCCGAGCGCAGCTCTCGGCCTTTCCGACCATGATCAGCCAGCAGCCGCTGCAACCCCAGGGAGCGATGTGTCCCGCCGTCTGTTCACCTCGGAGTCCGTGACCGAGGGTCACCCCGACAAGATCGCTGACCAGATCAGCGACACCATCCTCGACGCCCTCCTCAAGGAGGACCCGACTTCCCGGGTCGCCGTCGAGACGTTGATCACCACCGGCCTGGTCCACGTGGCCGGCGAGGTGACGACGAAGGCGTACGCCGACATCCCCAACCTCGTGCGCAACAAGGTCCTGGAGATCGGCTACGACTCGTCCAAGAAGGGCTTCGACGGCGCCTCCTGCGGCGTCTCCGTCTCCATCGGCGCGCAGTCCCCGGACATCGCCCAGGGTGTCGACACCGCTTACGAGAAGCGCGTCGAGGGCGACGAGGACGAGCTGGACAAGCAGGGCGCCGGCGACCAGGGCCTGATGTTCGGCTACGCCTGCGACGAGACCCCGGAGCTGATGCCGCTTCCGATCAACCTCGCGCACCGCCTGTCCAAGCGCCTGTCCGAGGTCCGCAAGAACGGGACCATCCCCTACCTGCGCCCCGACGGCAAGACCCAGGTCACCATCGAGTACGACGGCCACAAGGCCGTCCGCCTCGACACCGTCGTCGTCTCCTCGCAGCACGCGAGCGACATCGACCTGGACTCGCTGCTCGCCCCCGACATCCGCGAGTTCGTCGTCGAGCACGTCCTCAACCAGCTCGTCGAGGACGGCATCAAGCTGGACACCGACGGCTACCGCCTGCTGGTCAACCCCACCGGCCGCTTCGAGATCGGCGGCCCGATGGGCGACGCCGGCCTGACCGGCCGCAAGATCATCATCGACACCTACGGCGGCATGGCCCGCCACGGCGGCGGCGCCTTCTCCGGCAAGGACCCGTCCAAGGTCGACCGCTCCGCCGCCTACGCCATGCGCTGGGTCGCCAAGAACGTCGTAGCGGCCGGGCTGGCCGCCCGCTGCGAGGTCCAGGTCGCCTACGCCATCGGCAAGGCCGAGCCGGTGGGCCTGTTCGTCGAGACCTTCGGCACCGCCACCGTCGACGTCGACAAGATTGAGAACGCCATCGCCGAGGTCTTCGACCTCCGCCCGGCCGCCATCATCCGCGACCTCGACCTCCTGCGCCCCATCTACTCCCAGACCGCCGCCTACGGCCACTTCGGCCGCGAGCTGGACGACTTCACCTGGGAGCGGACCGACCGCGTGGAGGCACTGCGGAAGGTCGTGGGGCTGTAGTCCCGCATTGCACGCGAAAGCCCCGGCCCCGGCCCGCTTCGGCGGACCGGGGCCGGGGCCTTTGCGCGCACGGCGCGCGAGCGCGCCTGCCCGGCCTCCGCTCCGGGGGCGTCACAAATTTTCGGACGGCCCGTAACCGGCTCCGCCTGCCTCGCCCGGCGCTTCCTTGTCAAGGCCTCCGATGGATTCGTCTCCGGTGGATTCGTTTCCGGCGGACTCGTCTCCGGTGGATTCGGGGGAGTCGAACCGCCGGCTGATGGCCGACGCCGCTTCCCCGCACCCCTCGGCGGCCAGGCAGCCCGCGATCCGACGGGCAAACAGAGCCCGTACGTGCTCGTCAGGCGCCAGTCCGGCGCCATCCATGAACGACTCCAGCACCGTGGGGACGTCCGGCTCCTCCGGCTCCCGCTCACCGTCACCGTCGCGGAACGGCTGCCCGTCCGGGGCGGCGAACGACGAGAAGGACGCGCCGTGCGGTGCGCCGCTGCCGTTCAGCGACTCTCCGGGCCGGGTGAACGACGGGTCGCCGGGCGCGTCGGGGCGCGCGATCAGATGCCGGAACAGCTCCGGTACCTCCTGGTTGTTGGCGGCAGAGGAAAGCTGCGCCAGCGGACCTATGAGGTCCACGGTCTTCTCGATCCGGTCGTCGTGCTTGGCCATCCACCAGACCACGGCACTGCCGGTGTCCTTCAGCACCTCGTTGCCCAGATACTTACGTTTGCTGCGTTCGTAGTTGCGCTCGTGCTCCCAGACGTCCTCGTCCTTACGGACCGTCGAAAGCTTGGTGAGGCGTTCCCGGTCCGCGTCGGACAGCTGAAGCGTGACGTTCTCGGCCATCGCCTCGACCCGGTCCGTCATGTCGGGTTCCATGGTGCTCAGCGCCCCGTCGAGCTGGTGCTGGGCCAAAGTGCTGTGGTGCGGATTCTGCCGCGCGGTGACGGCCCGCGCCCGGGCGAGAACGGCGTCGACCGCCAGCCCGCCCGCGTTCACCCGGGGGGCGTCCGCCGCGGCGCTGAGCGGACGCCAGCGGATCGTGGCGGAGAACAGGAAGTCGTAGTCCTCCACGGAACTGGGGAGCGTCACCCCCGCCACGGTCCTCTCCCAGCGTTCGACGGGCGGGACCGGGAGATCCGGGTGAGCGGGAAACTCCCACGACCCGGAGGGCCGGCGCCGGGAATCGGACCAGAAGGCCGCGGCCGAGCCGGTGACCAGAACGGCTGCCGACGCGGGCCAGGCCCAGACGGGCCACTGCAGGCTCAGCCCGGCGATGACCAGGAGCAGAGCGCAGATAACGGTGAGAAAGACCGTGGCGGTCTTGTGGCCAGAACTCATGACGATCTCCGGGAGCGGGTCACAGGCTGGGAACGGGCGGCTCGATACCGTGCGCGGCGTCGATCCGGCACTCAAGCGCGGCGAACAGCGTCCGGCGCTCCGCCGCCTCGGCGGGCACGGCCGGAACCCAGTCACGGGCGACGGTGTGCAGGCGGGCGAGGACGCCCGGAGCCCGGGCGGCGGCGTCCACCACGACATCGAGCAGTGACTCCAGGTGCGGCCCGGTGGCCGACGCCGCCGTCAGCCAGTCCGCCAGCGGGCCGCGCCACTCCTCGTACGGACGATGGCGCAGCACGGCGGCCCAGCCGGCGGTCAACCGCTCCCGGACCGCCGTACTGCGGAACAGGCCGCGGGTGCGGACCGCCACCGCGGCCATGGCCAGCAGGAGCGCCGCGTCGGTCGGCCACCGTTCCGGCTGCAGCCGGCCGAGCAGCATCCGGAAGAGCCGGCCGCCTTTGCGCGCGAGGGCGAGCAGTGCTTCGAAGGCTTGGCCGTCGCCGGAGCCGGACGCCCGGGCCAGGTGATGCAGCCGTACCAACGCCTGGTCCGGGTGCCGCCCGGCCATGACCTGGGAACAGACCACGACGAGTGCTTGGCGCAGGTCTCTGGGCAGCCCCGCCACAAGAGACCATTCGTAGATCTTCTGACGGAACGCGCGGCCGAACGCGTCGTGATTCAAGCCCTCCGTCAGCGCTTGGGAGATGTCGGCAAGCAGCCGCCCGGCATGGCGTTCGGCCCACTGCTCGGCCAGCCACCACAGGTCCTGGGGGCGCCCACTGGCCAGACACTGTTCCGCGAACCAGCAGATCAGCTCCTTCCGGGTCTCCTGGGGCAGCTCGTGCCAGGCGACACAGTCACGCACCCAGTCGCGGAACTGCTGACGAAGATCCGAGAAGTACGTCCAGAAATGGGCGCGTACCGCCGCGTCGTACCCCAGCACCCGGAACCGGACACCGCCGTCCTTGCCTGTGTCGGCTCCGACGGCCTTGAATTCGGCCGCGAGGTCGGTGTGGTCGAGGCGGGGGCGGTCGTCGCAGGGGTGGCCGAGAACGTCTTGGAGGGTGTTGGCCGCCCGCAGCACGATGGCGGGGGTGCGACCGTGGAACATTGCCAGGGAGAGGGCCAGGGCGCGTTGGCGGCCGGTCAGCTGCGCCATGAAGTCGGCGACCTGGGGTTTGCGGGCGTCGGCCCGCTCGGCCATCGCCCGGTCGCACCAGCGGCGGAAATCGCCGGCTGCGCCATCCGCATCCCGCGCGCGGCGGATCAGGCCGGCGAGTTTGGCGAGGTCCTCCATCGTGGCGTCTGCCATGTACTGGGCCAGCTGCGGGGTGGCGAGGTCGGCGTGATGCGGGTGGATGTCGTCCCGGCGTAGGTACCGCATCAGCAGTCTGCTGCCCTCGGGGCGTCCGACCTCGGCCGTGAGCCAGTGCAGGTCCTGACGTTGCAGGTGGTCGAATTGCCGGGGCAGGACGACGACGAGCCGTGCCGAGCGGGTCGCGACCACGGACCGGAAGTCGGAGAGCTCGGCCTGTACGGCGTTGTACCGCTCGGCGTCGCTGCTCGACAGATCCAGCAGCATCCGGTCGTGCTCGCCGATCAGAGCGGTGTCGAGGGCTCGGTCCGTGGCGTCGTCCTGGGTGTCGGGAAGCTCGTGGAAGTTGCCCGCGCCCTCGGAGAGCTCGTGCAGCAGTATCAGCGCGGCGGCCCGCCGGCCGCTGCCGGGCTGCCCGGCGATCAGGACGGTGCCGTGGTCGTGCAACAGGCTCCGCGCCCGGCGGAAACCCGGCGGGTAGACGAATCGTTGGTAGAGCCAGCGCCGGTCGTCCTCCGCGATGGCGAGGGACGTTCGCACCCTTGTGGCCAGGCGCGAAACGGCTTCGTGGAGGTAGAAGTTGTACTGGGGACCGTCCCCGGTGCTCATCGGGGCGTGCGCCTGGTGGACGTAGGAGCCGAAATGACCCTCGACGCGCTCGGTCATCGCTCGCCGTCCCGGCGGCGGGGAGACGAACCGAACCGATGGCTGATCGGCACGTGGGCGTAGTCGCCGGAGACCTGGGTCGTCCCATCACCGTTGATCTTCGTCCCGTTGGGCCCGATCTGGTCGCCGGATCCCGTGTGCATCGGCGCGTTGGACTCGTTGACGAAGGTGCCGACGGTGCCGCGCAGATTTCCGATGCCGCCACGCTGCCCCTCGTTGCGCACCGACGGGACGGGCTCATGGGGCGACTCCTGGCGAGCGCGCTCCGTGGACGGTGCTGCCGTGTCCAGAGACGCCAGCTCGGGTACCTGCGCGACGAGCCGGTCACCGAGCCGTGCGATCTCCCTCTCACCGCCGTCCCGCGGCCACAGCCGCTCGTACTGGCACTCTGCGAGCTCTGCGAGAGAGGGCGGCAGAGACTTCGGGTCGAGTTGTTCCACACGCCGGCCCAGCAGCAGCGGCACGACCAGGACCCCGCAGGTGAGTGCCTCCTCGATCTCACGGCGTACCCAGTCGTCCTCGTTGTCCAGCGCCCGCCGGCCCGGACGTTGCCGGTCGGGGGCGTCCAGCCAGCGTTCACCTATGAGGGCGAGGAGGACGCAGCTGCGCCGGACGGCGTTGACGATGTCGCGTTCGTAACGCGCACCGGGAAGAATCGACGCTCCGGCGAGGAAGGTGCTGTCCTTCCCGAAGCGTTCGGACAGTGCCTCCTTGAGCCGTTGCGCGGTGTCCTTGCCGTCGCCGGTGCGGTAGTTGACGAAGATTTCGTGCATGGCTGAGTGACCTTCCTGAGTTGCAGGTGGATGCGCTGTGATGACGCGCGGTCGGCCCGGGGAGACGGGCGGTTCCTACCGGGGGGCCGAGGCCAGCGCCGTGGAGAGTTCCGGGTTGAGTTCCCGTACGGAGGCGTTGCGGGGGTGGCGTCCCAAGGTGCGGGCCAGCCGTCGCAGGTCGGCGGTGATCGTCGCGGACTGGACGAGGCCGATGGTGGGGAGCTGGCCCCGGGCCACTTCACAGGCGAGTTCGATCTCGCCCGCGGCGGCGTGCGCGAGGGCGCGCCGGAGTTCGTAGCGGGAGCGGGTGCGCAGCGCGTGACCGGGCAGCCGTGCGGTCTCCCTGCCGAGGATTTCCGCTGCCTCCCGCGGCCGTCCCAGTTCGTAGAGGCACCAGCCGGTGAACATCGCCACCACGTCGGGCAGGTGGGAGGCGCCGATGACGGGTTCGTGCGGGTCGCGGCGTTCGAGTGCGAGGAGGTGCCGGGACCGGTCGAGGCTGCGCATGCAGGCGTCGTAGTCGCCCTTGACGGCTTGGCACTGGGCCAGTTTCTGTGCGGCCAGGCCCTTGATCCGGGGTGGGGCATGGCTGTCGAGCGCGTGTGTGGCCAGGTCCGCGGCGCCGTCCGCGTCTCCCCGGAAGAGGCTGATCAGCGAACGGCGGGCCAGCGCGTACGCGGCAAGACTGGCGTCGTTGCCCGCCTCCGCGAGTTCCACGGCGCGGTCGGTCCACCACAGTGCGGCATCGTCGTTCCCCGATTCCTGGGCCATCCAGCCGGTGTACTCGGCGAACCGGGACGCCAGTACCAGAAGTGCCTGACGGGTGCGTGTACCGCTGCGGGCGGCCAGTTGTTGCAGGCTGTGGGTCTGGGATATCAGTTGCGGCAATAACGCGCCGGGGCCCGACACCTGTCCGAGCCGCCGGTACTGGCCGAACAGCGCCCGTGATGCGTCGACCAGGGTCGTGGCCCCGGTACCGGTGGTGACGTTCATGCCGCCCACCCCGATTCCCAGGACCGAGGCCGCGCCGGCGCTGAGCACGCGTCGGCGGCCCACCGGCTGGAACGATCCCGATCCGTCCTTGTCCAAGTGCATCAACCACACCTCACCTTCGTGACTCGTCGGCGGAATGCCTGGTGCCGGTGCGGGCGCCGGTACCAGGCGGGCCAGCGCCCCTCGTGCACCGAGTTCTTCGTCGCAGAGCCGGGCGAGCTGCGGAGTCGGGGGCTTGAGCCCGCGTTCCACCTTGCTCAGCTGCCCTTTGCTGTAGTGGACCCGGCGGCCCAACCGGTCCAGCGAGAGGTTCGCTGCCAGGCGGCGTCTGCGGAGTTCTTGTCCGAACGCACAGGGCTGCTGCGGAAGCACTGCATCCTCCGTAACTGTTCTTCCGGGCAGCCGGCGGGCGTTGCGTGTCAGCGTGCGGCAGGCGGCACGGAGGAACAAGGCGAACGGGACCGTTTCCCGTTTCCACCTGGGAGCGAACCGGATGGGGTGACGGCTGTCGAGGCCGCCGGCCGGGGTGCGGGGGCCGGGGCGCTGTCACTCCCGTCTGCTAAGACTGGTGCTGTGAGCAGGGAAGACGAGGGGCAGGGCGCGGGGCCGGAGCAGCTTGCGTTGATTCGGGAGGCGGTGCGGGGGACGAAGGCGGCGCGGGCGAAGCCGCGGACGTGGCGGGGGGCCGAGCTGGCGGAGCGGTTGCCGGTGGCGCGGGTGCTGGTGGACAAGGGGCTGGTGCACCTGGACCGGTATTTCGACTACGCGGTGCCGGCGGCGATGGACGCGGAGGCGCAGCCCGGGGTGCGGGTGCGGGTGCGGTTCGGGGCCGGGGAGAAGGGGGGGCGGCGGGAAGGGGGGAAGCTGGTCAACGGGTTCGTGGTGGAGCGGGTGGCGGAGAGCGAGTTCCGTGGGGTGCTCGCGCCGATCGCGCAGGTGTTGTCGCCCGAGCCGGTGCTGACGCCGGAGCTGCTGGGGCTGTGCCGGGCCGTTGCCGACCGGTATGCGGGGACGCTCGCGGACGTGGTGCAGCTGGCGGTGCCGCCGCGGCGGGCGAAGGTGGAGGGGCGGGGGAGCGGGGCGCCGCTGCCGCCCAACGCGATGCCGGACGTGGGGAGTTGGGAGCGGTATCCGGCGGGGCCGGGTTTTTTGGAGGCGTTGGGGCGGGGGGACGCGCCGCGGGCCGTGTGGACGGCGCTGCCGGGGCCGCACTGGCCGCAGGAGCTGGCGCGGGCGGTGGCCGCCGTGCTGGCGTCCGGGCGCGGGGCCCTGGCCGTACTGCCGGACGGGCGGGCCGCGGCGCGGGTGGACGCGGCGCTGCGGGAGATCGTCGGGGAGGGGCGGCATGTGGTGCTGAGTGCCGACGCCGGGCCCGAGGAGCGTTACCGGCGGTGGCTGGCGGTCAGCCGGGGCGCGGTGCGGGCGGTGATCGGGACGCGGGCGGCGATGTTCGCGCCGGTGCGGGATGTCGGGCTGGTTGCTATTTGGGATGACGGGGACGGTAGCCACAGTGATCCGCATGCGCCGCAGCCGCATGCGCGGGAAGTGTTGTTGCAGCGGGCGGTGAACGAGCAGGCCGGTTTTCTGCTGGGCGGGCTGAGCTGCACGGTCGAGGCGGCGCAGCTGGTGGAGACGGGCTGGGCGCGCCCGCTGGCGGCCGAGCGGGAGCAGGTGCGGGCCGCGGCGCCCCTGGTGCGTACGGTCGGCGACGCCGACGAGGCGCGGGACGCGGCCGCACGGGCGGCGCGGCTGCCGACGCTGGCGTGGCAGGTGGTGCGCGAGGGGCTCAAGCACGGGCCGGTGCTGGTGCAGGTGCCCCGGCGGGGGTATGTGCCGCGGCTGGCGTGTGAGCGGTGCCGGGAGCCCGCGCGGTGCCGGGCGTGCGCGGGCCCCCTGGAGGCGCGGGACGCGGGCGAGCTGCGGTGCGGCTGGTGCGGGCGCGAGGAGGGCGACTGGCGCTGCGGGGAGTGCGGGGGCGTACGGCTGCGGGCGCAGATCGTGGGCGCGCGGCGGACGGCGGAGGAGCTGGGGCGGGCGTTTCCGGCCGTGCCGGTGCGTACGTCGGGGCGTGATCATGTGCTGGACACGGTGCCCGGCGTTCCGTCCCTGGTGGTGAGTACGCCGGGGGCGGAGCCGGTCGCCGAGGGCGGTTACGCCGCCGCGTTGCTGCTGGACGGGTGGGCGCTGCTGAGCCGCCCTGACCTGCGGGCCGGGGAGGAGGCGCTGCGGCGCTGGCTGGAGGCCGCGTCGTTGGTACGGGGTCACGCCGAGGGCGGCACGGTCGCGGTCATCGCGGAGGCGACGCTGCGCCCGGTGCAGGCGCTGGTGCGCTGGGATCCGGTCGGGCACGCGGTACGGGAGCTGGCGGAGCGGGCCGAGCTGGGCTTCCCGCCGGTGTCCCGGATGGCGTCGGTGACCGGCCGCCCGGAGGACGTCGCGGAGCTGCTGGCGGCGGCCGAGCTTCCGGAGGGGGCGCAGGTGCTGGGGCCCGTACAGGTGCCGGTGCCCGATGCCGGCCGGCCGCGCCGCCCGGGGGATCCGCCGCCCGGCGAGGCGTGGGACAGGGCGCTGGTACGGGTACGGCCCGGCCAGGGCGCGGCGCTGGCGGCCGCCCTCAGGACGGCCCAGGCGGCGCGGTTGGTGAAGCGGGAGGGGGACGCGGTCCGGGTGCGGATCGACCCGCCCGACCTGGGGTGAGGGGAGCGGCGCAGCGATGGCGCGGGCCTGCCGCCCCGGGGGAAGGGCCGGGGCGGGGCGCGGCGTGCGGCCGCAGGCCAACCGTTGGCCGGCTGCAGGTCAGCCGTTGCGGGGGCCGGGGAAGGCGCCGGGGCGGGCCTCTTCCCTTGCGGGGACGGTGGACTGGCCCGGGAGGGTGCGCGCGGCGGGGACGGCCGGCGCGCTCGGCAGGCCGGGAGGTACGGCCATGCCCCGGGCGGCGGACGGCTCCGGTGTACGGACTGCCTCGCCGGTGTCGGCGCCGGGCTGGGCGGCGGTGCGGCGGGCGCCGTAACGGCGGTGCACGGCCTGCTTGGTGACGCCCAGGGCGGAACCCACCGCGTCCCAGGAGAAGCCCAGCGAACGGTCGAAGTCCACCGCGGCCGTGACGAGGGTCTCGACGCTGTCGCGCAGTTCCTGGGCGAGGCGGACGGTCGGGGCGGGGGCGCGCCCGTAGACGACGAAACCGGCCGACGGGCCGGTGCGCCGCGGCCGGTAGACGTTGCCGAGCTGAGCGGTCAGGGTACGCAGGGCGTCCACCTGTCGGCGGACCCGCTCGATGTCCCGTACCAGTAGGTGCAGGCTGGCGCGCGCCTGGGCGTCGTGGGTTGCGTGGTCGGCCATGAACAAGCCTCTCGAACCGGCGTTGGATGTGCATAGGAACGTGACAAGCAGGTGAAAACGAGCGGGCCGCGAGGGCGGCCCGAGTCGGTCAATGCTGCTTGACCAACGCGACAGCAGCGGCTCTGGTCACGGTATGGGGGCGTACGGGCTTCAACGCGGGGCGCGCGTCTGTTCGCACGCCCCCCGAAGGTGTGGCCCATAGACTGGTGCGCCGTTCCGCAGCGTGTGAGAGGTAGTACGCCACCCATGAGGCTCGTCTTCGCCGGCACCCCCGAGGTCGCCGTACCCGCCCTGGATGCCCTGATCGCCTCGGACCGGCACGAGGTCGTCGCGGTCGTCACCCGGCCGGACGCCCCCGCCGGACGCGGCCGCAGGCTGGTCGCCAGCCCGGTCGCCGAGCGGGCCGAGGAGGCCGGTATCGAGGTGCTCAAGCCCGCCAAGCCGCGCGACGAGGACTTCCTCGCCCGGCTGCGGGAGATCGCGCCGGACTGCTGCCCCGTGGTGGCCTACGGCGCGCTGCTGCCGAAGGCGGCCCTGGAGATCCCCGCACACGGCTGGGTCAACCTGCACTTCTCGCTGCTGCCCGCGTGGCGCGGCGCGGCCCCGGTGCAGCACGCGGTACTGGCGGGCGACGAGGTGACCGGCGCCTCCACCTTCCTCATCGAACAGGGGCTGGACTCCGGGCCCGTCTTCGGCGTGGTCACGGAGGAGGTACGGCCGGCCGACACCAGCGGCGACCTGCTGACCCGGCTGGCCCTCGCCGGCGCGGGGCTGCTGGCCGCCACGATGGACGGCATCGAGGACGGCACGCTCCAGCCGGTGCCGCAGCCGGCCGAGGGCGTCACCCTCGCGCCGAAGATCGAGGTCGAGGACGCCAAGGCGGACTGGGCCGCGCCCGCGCTGCGGGTGGACCGGGTCGTGCGCGGGTGCGCGCCCGCGCCCGGCGCCTGGACCCTCTTCAGGGGCGAACGGCTGAAGCTGATGGCGGTCGGGCTGGTCCCGGACCGTACGGACCTGGCGCCCGGCGAACTCGCCGTCACCAAGAAGGCGGTGTACGCGGGCACGGGCAGCCACGCGGTGGAACTGCTGTGGGTGCAGCCGCAGGGCAAGAAGCCGATGCGCGGCGCGGACTGGGCGCGCGGGGTGCGGATCGCCGACGGGGAGCGGCTGGGGGACTGAGGGCGGGCGGCGGGCCGCGATCGCCGGCCCGGCCCGGCCCGCCGCGCCCCCGCCGCCCCACGTACGCTTGGGGACGAATCCCATCTCGTAACTGCGGAGCACATTTCTCGTGAGTGGTCAGTCGCGTCGTCCCAGCAAGCCCTACCGCCGCCCCCGTAAGGACCCGGTGCGGATACTCGCCTTCGAGGCGCTGCGGGCCGTCGACGAACGGGACGCGTACGCGAACCTGGTGCTGCCGCCGCTGCTGCGCAAGGCGCGGGAGAACGGCGACTTCGACGCGCGGGACGCGGCGCTGGCCACCGAGCTGGTGTACGGCACGCTGCGGCGGCAGGGCACGTACGACGCGATCATCGCGCGGTGCGTGGACCGGCCGCTGCGGGAGGTGGACCCGCCGGTACTGGACGTGCTGACGCTCGGCGCGCACCAGCTGCTCGGCACCCGCATCCCGACGCACGCCGCCGTGAGCGCGAGCGTGGAGCTGGCCCGTGTGGTCCTGGGCGACGGGCGCGCCAAGTTCGTCAACGCGGTGCTGCGGAAGATCGCCGCGGACGACCTGGACGGGTGGCTGGAGCGGGTCGCGCCGGAGTACGACGACGATCCCGAGGAGCACCTGGGGATCGTGCACGCGCACCCGCGGTGGATCGTCTCCTCGCTCTGGGACGCGCTCGGCGGCGGGCGTGCCGGCATAGAGGACCTGTTGGAGGCCGACAACGAGCGGCCCGAGGTGACGCTCGTGGCCCGGCCGGGACGGTCCACCACCGGTGAACTGACCGAGGCCGTGGGGGAGGAGAGCGCCCTGCCGGGCCGCTGGTCCCCGTACGCGGTACGGCTCGCCGAGGGCGGCGAGCCCGGCGCCCTGGACGCGGTGCGCGAGGGCCGGGCCGGTGTCCAGGACGAGGGCAGCCAGCTCGTCGCGATCGCCCTGGCCAACGCGCCCGTCGAGGGCACCGACCGCACCTGGCTGGACGGCTGCGCGGGTCCGGGCGGCAAGGCCGCGCTGCTGGGCGCGCTCGCGGCACAGCGCGGGGCCCGGCTGCTCGCCTCCGAGAAGCAGCCGCACCGCGCGCGCCTGGTGGCCCGGTCGCTGGCGGGCAACCCGGGCCCGTACGAGGTCATCGCCGCCGACGGCACCCGCCCGCCGTGGCGGCCCGGCTCCTTCGACCGCGTGCTGATGGACGTGCCGTGCACCGGACTGGGCGCGCTGCGCCGCCGTCCTGAGGCGCGCTGGCGCCGCCGCCCGGAGGACCTGGGCGGCTTCGCGCCGCTCCAGCGCGAGCTGCTGCGCCAGGCGCTGCTGTCGGTACGCGTCGGCGGCGTCGTCGGCTACGCGACCTGCTCGCCGCACCCGGCCGAGACGCGCGCCGTCGTGGAGGACGTCCTCAAGGGACGGGCCGGCGCGGACGTGACGGCGGAGTGGATCGACGCCCGGCCCCTGATGGAGGGCGTCCCCGCGCTGGGCGACGGCCCGGACGTACAGCTGTGGCCGCACCTGCACGGCACGGACGCGATGTACCTGGCGCTGCTGCGGCGCACGGCGTGATGCCCGGCGTGCGTACCGGTGTCCCGCAAAGGGCGCTTTGCCTGACGTGATCATGCAGGGATAAGGTGCCGGTAACAACGGGGATCACGGCCGCAGAGGTGTCGGACAGGCACGCCACGACGCGTACGGACCAGGCGTCGGCACCGGCCTTGACCACACATGTGCCGACGGGGACCGAGTACCGGTCGTCACCCGACTGCCAGATGGGCAGTCACTGCTGCCGGGGTCGTCATTCGACCCTAAGAACGGGGAAAACACCATGAAGAAGCGCCTGATAGGCACGATCGCGGCCACCGCGGTTCTCGCACCGGCCCTGATGTTCAGCGCCTCGGGGCAGGCGTTCGCCGCCAGCAAGACGGTCACCTGGAAGAACAAGGGCAACGGCAAGTGCCTGGTGGCCAATGGCTTCTGGGTCGGCGTGGGGAGCTGCGGGGCCGCCGCGAAGTGGAAGGAGACCAAGCAGTCCGACGGAACCTTCGTCCTGAAGTCCGCGGACCACGACTTCTGCCTCGACAGCAAGAAGGACGGCACCGTCTACACCAACGTCTGCAACGGCGGCGCGAACCAGAAGTGGCGCGAGATCAAGGACTCCATGGGCTGGCGGCTGCAGAACAAGGCCACCAAGCTGACCCTCGGTTCCAAGACCAGCGCCGGCTCGCCCGTCTACGCGGGCTTCGACGGCGGCATCAAGCACCAGCGCTGGAGCTGATCCCCGAAGGCGCCCGGCGGGGGACATGACCGGTCCCCGGCACGGTGACGCGCCATCGGGATCACCGGCCGCCGGCCCTTCGTCCGCCTTGAGGCGGGCGGAGGGCCGGCGGCTTGTCGTCTCCCCTCGGACCGGGGCGACGGGTTCGTTCCCGTGCGCCCCGGCGGCCCCCGGCACCGCCTGCGACCTGCGGCCCGCCCCACCCGCTTCGGCGCCCGGGGCCGCGCAGGACATACTGGAGGCATGGCCTTGATCAACCCCAGCATCCTGTCCGCAGACTTCGCCCGGCTCGCCGAGGAGGCGAAGGCCGTCGAGGGCGCCGACTGGCTGCACGTCGACGTGATGGACAACCACTTCGTGCCGAACCTGACGCTGGGCGCCCCGGTCGTCGAGGCGCTGAGCAAGGCGACGGACACCCCGCTCGACCTGCACCTGATGATCGAGGACCCGGACCGCTGGGCGCCGCAGTACATCGAGGCCGGCGCCGGCTCCGTCACCTTCCACGCGGAGGCGGCGGCCGCGCCCGTACGCCTGGCGCGGGAGATCCGGGCCAAGGGCGCGCGGGCGTCGATGGCGCTCAAGCCGGCCACCCCGATCGAGCCGTACGAGGACCTGCTGCCCGAGCTGGACATGCTGCTGATCATGACCGTGGAGCCGGGCTTCGGCGGCCAGGCGTTCCTGGACATCATGCTGCCGAAGATCCGCCGGACCCGGGAGCTGATCTCCAAGCACGGCCTGGAGATGTGGCTCCAGGTGGACGGCGGCGTCTCGGCGTCCACGATCGAGCGGTGCGCGGAGGCCGGCGCGGACGTGTTCGTTGCGGGTTCGGCGGTGTACGGCGCGGACGACCCGGCCAAGGCGGTGCGTGAGCTGCGTGCGCAGGCCGAGTCCGCGACGGCCGCGGCGGGCTGGGGCTGCGCCCACTGACGCAGGGGCGCTCGCGGCAAGGGCCCGCGGGCGCCGGGCGCCGCACGGGGCGGGCCGGGACCGCGCGCACGGATCCCCGCCCGCCGGTGTTTCTTGGCGTTGCCGCAACCGAGCGTTCACGACGGCGGGAGCGGTGATGGTCCCCGACCACCTCGGGTTTCTGCAAGGATGAGCAAAGACTCGATCAGGTGCGCACAAGGGGAGAATCTCGTGGTTGCCAGCCGCCCGCAGTCCGCAATGGGCCCCGCCGAGCTGGTGCAGGCCGCGGCCATGGCCCGCCGCTTCTACCTGGAGGGGAAGTCCAAGATCCAGATCGCCGAGGAGTTCGGCGTCAGCCGCTTCAAGGTCGCCCGGGTGCTGGAGACGGCGCTGGAGCGTGACCTGGTCCGGATCGAGATCCGGGTCCCCGCGGAGCTGGACGCCGAACGGTCCGACGCGCTGCGGGCCCGCTACGGCCTGCGGCACGCGGTCGTGGTGGAGTCGCCCGCCGACGCCGCGGACGACGCGCCGGACCCGGAGAACCTCGGCGAGGTCGCAGCCGACCTCCTCGGCGAACTGGTCACCGAGGGCGACGTGCTCGGGCTGGCCTGGGGCCGGTCCACCATCCACATGGCGGCCGCGCTGCACCGCCTCCCGCCGTGCACGGTCGTGCAGCTGACCGGCGTGTACGACGCGGGCACCGCGGACCGCGGCTCGGTCGAGGCGGTGCGCAGGGCGGCCGACGTCTCCGGCGGCGAGGCGCACCCCATCTACGCGCCGATGCTGCTGCCCGACTCGGCGACCGCCGCAGCGCTGCGCGGCCAGACCGGCATCGCCCGCGCCTTCGAGTACTTCGACAAGGTCACCGTCGCCTGCGTCTCCATCGGCTCCTGGGCTCCGGGCATCTCCACCGTCTACGACATGCTCTCGGAGCAGGAGCGGGAGCACTACGCCTCGCTGGGGGCCGCCGCCGAGATGTCCGCGCACCTCTTCGACGCCGACGGCCGCCGCATCGGACGGGACCTGGGCGAGCGGTGCATCACGGTCGAGGCGGACCGGCTGCGGCGCATCCCCGAGGTCGTGGCCATCGCCGGCGGCCGCCAGAAGGCGGCGGCGATCGGCGCGGTGCTGCGCTCCGGGCTGGTGACCAGCCTGGTGACGGACACGGCCGCCGCCGACCACCTGCTGCTGGAGACCGGCCCTGGCCCGCGCCCCGCGCTGGAGCGGGCGGACCCCGACGGCGCCTGAGGCACCGGCAGGCACCGGCCGGACAGATAAGTGATCTTGTACGGGGTGCGGGCGCGCACCCTGTGCGGCGCTGTGACAGCATCGGCGCATGGTGATCCGCTCCGCTCCGCGCGCGGCCGTCGGCGTACTCGCTGCGCTGGTGGCCTGCCTTCTGCTGTCGTTGTCCGGCTGTTCCGGAGGCGGTGGCGGCAAGGGGAGCGCGAAGACCGCGCACGGGACGCCCTCGGCGAGCGCCACTACGCCGGACTGGGCCGAGGGCATGGCGACCGTACCGGTCGGCCGGCTGCCCGAGCAGGTGCGTGACACGCTGCGCCTGATCGACGCGCACGGCCCGTTCCCGTACCCGAAGGACGGCACGGTCTTCGGCAACCACGAGCGGCAGCTGCCCCGGCAGAAGCGGGGCTACTACCACGAGTACACCGTGCGCACCCCGGGCTCGAAGGACCGCGGCGCGCGGCGCATCGTCACCGGCGACCGCCACGAGACGTACTACACCGAAGACCACTACCGGACCTTCAAGGCGGTGCTCCGATGACGGCTCCCGTGCCCCGGCCGCTCGCGGCGGTGCTCGACGGCAGTACGCCCCCGGGGGTGGTGCCCTGGCCGCAGGACCGGCCCGTGGACGAAGCCCTGGACGCGGCACGCGCGGCCGGCTGGCACGGCGCGCTCCTCGACCTGCGGGGGGTCGCGGACAAGGCGGGCTTCATGGACCGCTGCGCACGGGCCCTGCGGCTGCCCGACTGGTTCGGACGCAACTGGGACGCGCTCGCTGACTGCCTGACCGACCTGTCGTGGTGCCCGGCGGACCGCGGCCGGGTGCTGGTGGTGAGCGGCTGGCAGCGGTACGCGGTCGCCGCGCCGGACGACTGGGGCACCGTGGAGGAGATCGTCGCGGACGCGGTGGCGTTCTGGCGCGACACGGACACCGGGCTGGTGGTCGTGCTGGCCAGCGGCCGGTCGCCGGAGGCAGGGAACGCGGCCGGGTGACGAAGGGGGACCGGCCGGGTACGGCGGGAACGCGCCTGGCGGCGTGCGGGGCGGCGGCCCTGGCGGTCGCCGCGGGGCTGGGCATCCGGGCCGGCGCCGCCCGCGCGGGGCTCGGCGGTGACGTCGCCAAGTACGCGGGCGACGCGCTGTACACCGTGCTCGTACAGACGCTGGTGGTGCTGGCCGCGCCCCGGGTCCGCCCGGCGACCGCGGCCGTGAGCGCGCTGGCGATCAGCTGGGTGGTGGAATTCGCGCAGCTCAGCGGCGTACCGGCGGAGCTTTCCCGGCGCAGCGTGGCGGCCCGGCTGGTGCTCGGCTCGACCTTCAACGCGCCGGACCTGTTCTGGTACGCGGTGGGCGCCGCGGGCGCCTGGGCCGTGCACGCGTGGGGGAGGGCGCGGCGCAGCCCGGCCCTGGCGTGAGCCGGGCCGGTGCGTCCGGCCGATCGGACCCGCGGGATGTTTCACCCGCCCGCCGCCGGGCACCGAGGTGCGGCGGGAGGTGAGGCGGTGGCCGAGGTACTGCTCCTGTCGGTGGCGTTGGCGCTCACCCTGGCCTGTGCCGTGTTCGTGGCCGCGGAGTTCTCGCTGACGACGGTCGAGCGCAGCGAGGTGGAGCGCGCGGCGGAGGCGGGGGAGCGCGGTGCCGACAGCGTGCTGGGCGCCGTGCGCGCGCTCGCGTTCCAGCTGTCCGGGGCCCAACTGGGCATCACCGTGACCTCGCTGGTCATCGGCATGCTCGCCGAACCCTCGCTGGCGGCGCTGCTGCGCGGCCCGCTGGCGGCGGCCGGGCTGCCGCGGTCGGTGCTTCCCGGTGTCGCGTCGGCCCTCGGGGTCGGCGTGTCCACGGTGGTGCTGATGGTCGTCGGCGAACTGGTGCCCAAGAACTGGGCGATTTCCCGGCCGCTGGCGGTGGCCCGGGTGGTGGCGGGCCCGCAGCGCGCCTTCAGCGCCGCCTTCGCGCCGTTCATCCGCCACCTGAACCACTCCGCCAACCGGCTGGTGCGGCTCCTCGGCCTGGAGCCGGCCGAGGAACTGGCCTCCTCCCGCGGCCCGGCCGAACTGATGTCGCTGGCCCGTTACTCGGCACAGGAAGGCGCGCTGCCGGCCGATTCGGCGGAGCTGTTCGTACGGACCCTGCACCTGGGCGAGCTGACCGCGCAGAACGTCATGACGCCGCGGGTCGCCGTACGGGCCCTGGAGGCGCGCGCCACGGCCGCCGACGCGGCCACGCTGACCCTGGCCACCGGGCTCTCCCGCTTCCCCGTCTACCGCGGCAGCCTGGACGAGGTCGTCGGCACCGTCCACATCAGGGACGTGCTCGCCCTCACCCCGCGGGAGCGGGCCGCCACCGGCGTCGCCGAGCTGGCGGCCGAGCCCGTGCTCGTACCGGAGACGCTGCCCGTCGACCGGCTGCTGGACCGGTTGCGCACGGTCCGCACGATGGCCGTGGTGGTCGACGAGTACGGCGGTACGGCCGGCATCGTCACCCTGGAGGACATCGTCGAGGAGATCGTCGGCGACGTACGGGACGAGCACGACCCGGAGGAGGGCCCGGACCTGCTGCGGACCGGGGCCCGGTGCTGGGAGGCGGACGGCGCGGTGCGCCTGGACGGGCTGGCCGGGATCGGCCTGGAGGTGCCCGAAGGGCCGTACGAGACGCTCGCCGGGCTGCTCGCGACCCGGCTGGGCCGGATCCCGGAGAACGGTGACGAGGTGCCGGTGGCGGGCTGGACGCTGACCGTGCTGAAGGTGCGGCGGCACCGCGCTGAGCGGGTACGGGTGGCCGCGCCGGACGGACCGCCGGCGACGGGGGCCCGGTCCGGCGGCGGTGGGAGGGAGCGGGCATGACCGCGATCCAGCTGACGGTCGCCGCGCTGACCCTGCTGAGCAACGCCTTCTTCGTCGGCGGCGAATTCGCGATGATCTCCGTGCGGCGCAGCCAGATCGACCCGCGCGCCAAGGCCGGGGACCGCCGGGCCGGCCGGGTGCTGTGGGGCCTGGAACACCTCTCCGACCTGCTCGCCACCGCCCAACTCGGCGTCACCGCCTCTTCACTGCTCCTCGGCGCGATGGCCGAACCCGCCATCGCGCACCTTGCCGAGCCGGTCTTCGACGCGGTGCACGTGCCGCACGGCCTCGTCCACCCGGTCGCGTTCGTGCTCGCGCTGACCCTCGCCACGTACCTGCACATGCTCGTCGGCGAGATGGTGCCCAAGAACATCGCCCTGGCCGCCCCGGAACGCACCGCGCTGCTGCTGGGGCCGCCGCTGGTGGCCCTCACCCGCGCGCTGCGCCCCGTCGTCGTCAGCATCAACGCGCTCGCCAACGCCCTGCTGCGGCTCGCCAGGACCGAGCCCAGGAACGAGGTCGCCGCCGCCTTCACGGACGAGGAACTCGCCCGCATCGTCCAGGAGTCCCGGCACGCCGGGCTGCTCTCCGACACCGGCGGCGAGCGGCTGCGCGACGCGCTGGAGCTGGGGCAGCGGCCCGTCGGCCGGCTCTTCGTACCGCTGCCGAAGATGGTCACCGTCGACCGGGACGTCACGCCCGACCAGCTCGAACGCGCCGCGACCGCCGCCGGGTTCTCCCGGCTGCCGGTCACCGGGCCGAACGGTACGGTGCTGGGCTACCTGCACGTCAAGGACACCCTCGGCGTCACCGACCGCGACCGGCCGTTCCCCCGCGGCGCGCTGCGCCCGGTGCCCCGGGTCCGCCGCGACACGCCGCTGGACGACACGCTGACCACGATGCGGGCGAGCGGCACGCAACTGGCCGCCGTCGCCGACGAGCAGGGCGTGGTGCTCGGCTTCGTCACCATGACCGACGTACTGGGGGAGCTGGTGGGGCCCGCCCCGGCCCGCCGGGACGGGCCCCGGCACGGCACCGGCGCCGGCCCGGACGTCACACCGTGAACCGGTCCGGGTCCGCCGCCGCCCAGTCCGCCGCCCAGTCCTCCGGCGGCTCGTCGAGCAGCTGCCCCGGCTCCAGCCAGCTGTACAGCTCGGCGTACGACCTGACCGTGTCGGGGCCGACGCGGCTGCGCAGCATGTGCGGGCGCAGCTCGCCCGGCTCCCGCACGCCCATCGCCGCCATGATCTGCAGGGCGCTGCGGACCGTCGCCCGCTGGTAGCGGTGCACGCGCTCCGACTTGTCGCCGACGACCAGCGCGCGGGTGCGCCGCGGGTCCTGCGTCGTGACGCCGACCGGGCAGCGGTTGGTGTGGCAGCGCTGCGCCTGGATGCAGCCGACCGCGAACATCATCGCGCGGGCCGCGTTCGTGTAGTCCGCGCCCTGCGCGATGCGCTTGACGATGTCGCTGCCGGTGGCGACCTTCCCGCTCGCGCCGATCTTGACGCGGTCCCGCAGACCGCTGCCGACCAGCGCGTTGTGCACCGTGATCAGACCCTCGGTCAGCGGGCTGCCCAGGTGGTCGGCGAACTCCAGCGGCGCCGCGCCGGTGCCGCCCTCCGCGCCGTCCACGATGACGAAGTCCGGGGTGACGCCCTCGGCCCGCATCGCCTTGCACACGGCCAGGAACTGCTGCCGGGAGCCGACGCACAGCTTGAACCCCACCGGTTTGCCGTCCGCCAGCTCGCGCATCCGGGCCAGGAAGCCGACCAGTTCGCGCGGCGTGCCGAACGCCCGGTGGTACGGCGGCGAGACGACCGTCTCGCCCTCCGGCACCTCGCGCACCCGGGCGATCTCGGCATTGACCTTGCCGCCGGGCAGCACGCCGCCGAGACCTGGCTTGGCGCCCTGCGACAGCTTCAGGGAGACGCACTTGACCTGGTCGTGCGCGGCCTTCTCGGCGAACTCGCGCGCGTCGAAGCCCCCGTCGCGGGTACGGCAGCCGAAGTAGCCGGTGCCGATCTCCCACACGAGGTCGCCGCCGTGCCGCAGGTGGTACTCCGACAGCCCGCCCTCGCCGGTGTCCTGCGCGAAACCGCCCAGCGCCGCGCCGCGGTTGAGGGCCAGGATCGCGTTGCCGGAGAGCGAACCGAAGCTCATCGCCGAGACGTTCAGCAGCGCCATGTCGTACGGCCGGGTGCAGTCGGGGCCGCCGACGCGCACGGACGGCGGCTCGTCCGGCACCGGCTTCGGCGCCATGGACGGGACCAGGAACTCGTACCCGCCGCCGTACATGTCCCGCTCGCTGCCGAACGGCGCCTCGTCCTCGGTTCCCTTGGCGCGCTCGTAGACGATGCTGCGCACGTCGCGGTCGTAGGGGCGGCCGTCGTAGTTGCGCTCGACGAAGTACTGCTGCATCTCGGGCCGCACGCTCTCCAGGAGATAGCGCAACCGGCCGATCAGCGGGTAGTTGCGCAGCACCGAGTGCCGGCGCTGGAAGGCGTCGTGCACTCCCAGGGCGGCGAGCGCCAGCACGGGGACGGCGGCCGCCCACCACCAGGGCGAGACGAGCAGGGCGAGCGCCGCCAGGACGGCGCCGAGCAGGGCGGGGACGAGGACAACCGACAGTCGCAGCACACCCACGAGTCAATCGGATACCGCGGCGGAACGGGAAGGGCGACATGCCTGGTCGTGGCCGCGGCCGGGCTGCTCGGCGCGGGTGCGGGCGGCGGTGGGCGGCGCGTGGCCGCGGTGCTGCCGGGGCAGGCTGGGCTCCAGCTCGACGAGGACCAGGGCCACGTCGTCGTCCTGGGCACCGTGGGTGTGCCGGCACATCGTCGCCAGCACCGTCTCGATCGCGTCGTTCAGATCCGGCATCGAGCAGGCCGGCAGCAGGCCGGCCAGGTCGAGCATCGTGCCGTCGGGGTCGCGGGCCTCGGCGAGGCCGTCGGTGTACAGCAGCAGCCGGTCCCCGGGAGCCAGCTCCACTTCCTGTACGCGCGGCACCGGGTGCAGCCCGATGGGTGTGGTCGGCTCGGCGGGGGTGAGCAGGACGGGCGGGCCAGCGGCGGGCAGGTGCAGCGGCGGGTGGTGGCCGCAGTTGGCCAGCCGGAGGCGGCCGGGGGAGATCTCGGCGATCACGGCGGTGATGAAGTCCTCCGGGCCGAGGTCGTCGATCAGCCGCCGGTCGGTCTCCTCGACCACCTCGGCGAGGTTGGCGCGGGTGTAGGCGCAGTCGCGGAAGTGCCCTATCGCGGCGGCGGACAGGCGGACCGCCTCCAGGCCCTTGCCGCGTACGTCGCCGATCAGCACCCGCAGCCCGCTCGGGGTGTCGGCGAAGGCGTACAGGTCGCCGCCGATCACGGCGCGCGGCGCCGCGGAGCGGTAGCGGGCACAGACCGAGGCACCGCTGACCCGGAAGGAGGTCGGCCGCAGGATGGCGCGCTGGGCGGCGGCCGCGACCCCGGCGAGCTGGCTGTCCAGGACGGCCTGCCGGTCGGAGGCCCAGGTCGCGTAGGCCGCGGCGGCGGCGAGCACGGTCAGGGCCAGCAGCTGGTCGGTCCGGCCGAGCGTCCGCTCGTGCCAGGGGACCGCCAGGCCGAGGAACAGGGCGGTGAACGAGACCGCCGCCGTACAGGCCCCTTCGAGTCTCGTCGCGGCCACCAGCGGACCGATCATCAGCAGCCCGGCCAGGCTGGCGCCGGGCCCCAGGGCCAGGTCGCAGGCGGCGATGGCGGCCGACGCCACGGCCGTGAGCAGCAGCAGGGCACCCTGTCGGACTCCGCGCATGTCCTCCCCTTCCCCCACGGTCGAGGCGGCGGTGCCCGGACGGCCGGGCGCCCCGCGCGACGCGGTTACTGTACGTATTGACCTGCGAAGTGATCGCCCGGACTCCCGGTGGCCCGGCGGCCGCCGCGGATCGACACCCGAGACGGCCTGTACACGGTTCTACCCACCCGTTGGCCAGCGAGAACCTATCGAGCGGTCATATGGTCGGATCGGCGTGGAACCGCAGGTATCCGGCCGTCCGGGCCGTCGAAGACCGGCCAGAACGGCTACGCAGAGTGATGAAACTGCGGACCGTGAGAGATCGTCCGGCGCCGCCCGCCGTCGCCCCGGCGCGGGCGCACGGGCGGGGCGCGGGGAACACCGGTTCGCCCCGGACCGCACTCATCAGGGATGATGTCCTAGGAGCCGCATCCTGACCGGTGCCGGTTCGGAAGCTGACTCCCCACCCGCCCGAGCTGTAAACCCGCAGGTGAGAGAGCCAGTATGAAGTTTCTGAACGATGCCAAGCCGCCGTACGACCTGACGTACGACGATGTGTTCATGGTGCCCGGCCGCTCCGCGGTGGGCTCCCGTCAGGGCGTGGACCTGTCCTCGCCGGACGGCACCGGCACGACCATCCCGCTGGTGGTCGCCAACATGACCGCGATCGCCGGCCGCCGGATGGCCGAGACGGTCGCCCGCCGCGGCGGCCTGGTCGTCATCCCGCAGGACATCCCGATCGAGGTCGTCACCGACGTCGTCACCTGGGTCAAGCGCCGCCACCTGGTGCTGGACACGCCGATCGTGCTGTCCCCGGTCGCCACCGTCGCCGACGCCCTGTCGCTGCTGCCCAAGCGGGCGCACGGCGCCGGGATCGTCGTCGAGGGCGGCCGCCCCGTCGGCATCGTCACCGAGCACGACCTGACCGGCGTGGACCGCTTCACCCAGGTCTCCGAGGTCATGTCCAAGGACCTGCTGGTCCTGGACGCGGACATCGACCCGCGCGAGGCGTTCAACCAGCTCGACGCGGCCAACCGCAAGCTGGCCCCGGCGGTCGACGCGGACGGCATGCTGGTCGGCATCCTGACCCGCAAGGGCGCGCTCCGCGCCACCCTGTACAAGCCCGCCACCGACGCCGAGGGCAAGCTGCGCGTCGCCGCCGCCGTGGGCATCAACGGCGACGTGGCCGGCAAGGCCAAGGCGCTGCTGGCGGCCGGTGTGGACACCCTCGTGGTGGACACCGCGCACGGCCACCAGGAGTCGATGATCAGCGCGGTCAAGGCCGTGCGGGCCCTGGACCCCCAGGTCCCGATCGTGGCCGGCAACATCGTCGCCGCCGCGGGGGTGCGCGACCTGATCGAGGCCGGCGCCGACATCATCAAGGTCGGCGTGGGCCCGGGCGCCATGTGCACCACCCGCATGATGACCGGCGTGGGCCGCCCGCAGTTCTCCGCCGTCCTGGAGTGCGCCGCCGAGGCGAAGAAGTACGGCAAGCACGTCTGGGCGGACGGCGGCGTGCGCCACCCGCGCGACGTGGCGATGGCGCTGGCCGCCGGCGCGTCCAACGTCATGATCGGCTCCTGGTTCGCCGGCACGTACGAGTCGCCCGGCGACCTCCAGCACACCGCCGAGGGCCGCCCGTACAAGGAGAGCTTCGGCATGGCCTCGGCGCGTGCGGTCCGCAACCGTACGAGTGAGGAATCCGCGTACGACCGGGCGCGCAAGGGCCTGTTCGAGGAGGGCATCTCCACCTCGCGGATGTTCGTCGACCCGGCGCGGCCCGGCGTCGAGGACCTGATCGACTCGATCATCGCGGGCGTCCGCAGCTCCTGCACGTACGCGGGCGCGGCCTCCCTGGAGGAGTTCGCCGAGAAGGCCGTCGTCGGCGTGCAGAGCGCCGCGGGCTACGCGGAGGGCAAGCCGCTGCACGCCAGCTGGAGCTGACCCGCCGCCCGTCGGGGCACCGCCCGTACGGCCCCGTACCGAAACGTTTCGGTACGGGGCCGTACACGTTCCCGGGCGCGGTGGGTGAGAACGACCAACCGGTGAGATTTGTCGTTTGTGCGCAATGAACGACTGTGTCCTGACCAGGTGCGCAACAAATGTTCACGGTTGCGCAAGGAACCTGCATTACGACAGCTCACACACGACCCGTACAGTCATGCGCTGTACGTGGAGTGGCGGGGACCGCCTGCTCGGCGGTCCCCCCTTCTTTGTCGCGGGTTGTTTCGGCGTACCCGCGCACGGGGACCGCTGTCGGTCGTCCGCCACCTTGACCGGCAGCGATGAAGGAGCCACCCCTGTGTTGGAGCACGGCGCAGCCCCGCCCTCGGCGGGCAGCGACCCCCGGCCCCCCTCTTCCTCCGGGGGCCTCGGCGCCCGGCTGACGCGGCGCAAGCCGGTCGAGCAGCTGGTGGCCGAGGGCGGCCAGGGCGAGGGCGGTACCCTCCGCCGCTCGCTGGGCATGTGGCAGCTGACCATGATCAGCATCGGGGCGACGCTGGGTACCGGCATCTTCGTGGTCCTCGGCGAGGCGGTGCCCAAGGCCGGCCCTGCCGTCATCATCTCGTTCGTCATCGCCGGCATCACGGCCCTGTTCTCCGCGCTGTCCTACGCGGAGCTGGCCGGCTCCATCCCGGTCTCCGGCTCCTCGTACTCCTACGCCTACGCGACCCTCGGCGAGCTGGTCGCCTGGGTCTGCGGCTGGTGCCTGATCCTGGAGTACGGCGTCTCCGTCGCGGCCGTCGCCGTCGGCTGGGGCGAGTACCTCAACGAGCTGCTGTCCGGCACGATCGGCGTCACCATCCCCGCCGCGCTGTCCGCGCCGCCGGGCGACGGCGGCATCTTCAACCTGCCGGCGCTGATCGTCGTCATGCTCGCCATGGTCTTCCTGCTGGGCGGCGCCAAGGAGAGTGCCCGCGCCAACACGATCATGGTGACCATCAAGATCATCGCGCTGCTGCTGTTCTGCGGCGTCGCCGTGCAGGGCATCTCCTCCGGCAACTACGCCAACTTCATGCCGCTGGGCATCGCCGGCGTCAGCGGCGCCGGCGCCACCCTCTTCTTCTCCTACATCGGCTTCGACGCCGCCTCCACCGCCGGTGAGGAGGCCAAGAACCCGCAGCGCGACCTGCCGCGCGCGATCATGCTCTCGCTGATCATCGTCACCGCGCTGTACTGCCTGGTCGCGGCGGTCGCCGTGGGTGCCAAGTCCTGGAAGGGCTTCGAGGGCTCGGAGGCCGCGCTCGCCGGCATCATGACGGAGGTCACCGGACAGAGTTTCTGGGCCGTGCTGCTGGCCGCGGGTGCCGTCATCGCCATCGCCAGCGTCGTCCTGACGGTGCTGTACGGGCAGACCCGCATCCTGTTCGCGATGTCCCGCGACGGCCTGGTGCCGAAGGTGTTCTCCAAGGTCCACGCGAAGTCCGGGGTCCCGCGCGCCAACACCGTGATCGTCTCGCTGTTCTGCGGCATCCTGGCCGCGGCCATTCCGCTCGCCCAGCTCGCCGACGCCACCAGCATCGGCACCCTCTTCGCCTTCGCGCTGGTCAACATCGCGGTGATCGTGCTCCGCTTCACCAAGCCGGACATGCCGCGCACCTTCCGTACGCCGCTGGCGCCGGTCTTCCCGGCGATCGGCTTCCTGCTGTGCCTGTACATGATGGGCAGCCTCGGCCCGGTCACCTGGGTGGTCTTCGGAATCTGGATGGCCGTCGGGCTCGTGGTCTACTTCGTCTACGGCATGCGCCGTTCCCGATTGGCCACCGCAGAGAAGTGATCCACCCGCAGTGCGACAGATGAACGAACTCGACCAACGCATCGTCCACGCCCTGGCAGCGGACGCCCGGCGCTCCTACGCCGACATCGGGGCGGAGGTCGGACTCTCCGCCCCGGCGGTCAAACGCCGGGTGGACCGGCTGCGCGCCGAGGGCGCCATCACCGGCTTCACCGTACGGGTGGACCCGGCGGCGCTCGGCTGGGAGACCGAGGGGTTCATCGAGTTGTTCTGCCGCCGCAACACCTCCCCCGAATCCATCCACCGCGGCCTGTCGCGCTACCCGGAAGTGGCGTCCGCCTCCACCGTCACCGGTGAGGCGGACGCCATCGTCCAGGTCTTCGCCTCCGACATGCGCCACTTCGAACGGGTGCTGGAACGCATCGCGGGGGAGCCGTTCGTGGAACGGACGAAGTCGGTGCTGGTCCTCTCGCCGCTGCTGCGGCGCTTCAGCTCGGGGTCACCGGGCTGAGCCCCTGCGGCCCGGCCGCGTCCGTCAGACGCTCCACCAGGCCAGCCCTCCGCACAGGAGGAGCAGGGCGCAGATGCCGAGGTTGACCGCCTTGTAGGAGAGGAAGACCGCGGCGAACTCGCGGATGGTGGCGCTGGGCCAGAAGTAGGCGGCGGTGGGGGCGCCGACCACCTGGCCGTTGACACCGGCCCGGCGGGCCAGGAGGGCGGCGCGCAGGACGTGGTAGTTGTTGGTCACGATGACGCAGCGGTAGCCCGGTACCGACGCCTCCATGATCTGCTTGCTGAACGCCAGGTTCTCCTCCGTCGTCCGGGACTTCTCCTCGCACAGGACGTGCTCCGCGGGGAAACCGCGCTCGACGAGGTAGGCGGCCATCGCCCGGGACTCGGGGAGCTGCTCGTCGGGGCCCTGGCCGCCGGAGGCGAGCAGCACCGGCGGGCGGCCGCGCCGCGCCTGGCGCTCGTACACCGCGCGTCCCCGCTCCAGCCGGCCGGCGAGCAGCGGCGGTACGCGCGTACCGCCGATCAGCCCGGAGCCGAGCACCACCACGAAGTCCGCGTTGCGGCGCACCCGCAGCCGCCCGTACAGGAACGCGTAGCCGACGAAGCACAGGAAGAGGAAGGCGACGTAGCTGACGACGAGCAGCGTCGTGCCGGCGACGACGAGCAGGCCGCGCGACCCGGCGCTCACGGCGGTGATCAGCAGCGCGACGACGCCGAAGATCCCCAGCCCGGCCAGCAGCGACAGCAGGTTCGCCAGGCTCCGGCCCTCCTTGCGGAGCATCGTGACGCCGTTGAGGATCAGGAAGACCCCCAGGACGAGGGTGCCCAGCGCGGGCAGCAGGAGGACCAGCACGGTCACCACGTCCGCCGCCACCGACGGGGACCGCTGGAGCTGTAGCAGCATGGCCGGCACGAGGAAGAAGACGGTGAGGCCCAGGTATACGGCGTTGCTGAAGCGGCGCCGGTCGCGCAGCACACCGAGGAGGAAGAGGGCGAAGAAGAGAGCCGGTAGGGCATACGCGAGCATGCGCACATCGTAGGCGGGCCGATCATATGCCCGGCGCCGCCTGCCTTTTGGCCCCACCGGCCACGTCGTCCGGCCGCTCCCACGGGACGACCGTGCAGCCGTAGCCGAGCCGGTCGTTGCGGCCCCGGTCGTGCACCCCGGTCAGCCGCGGGTCCTCGGCGCCCCGGCCGGCGGCGCTCGTCCCGTCGGCCATCGCTTTTCAAGGGCCCGCGCCACGTGCCGGAACGCGCGGCGCAACGAATCGCCGTACCGGCCGTACAACACGCAACGAATGTTCCATCGGCGCGCAATGGTGGTGCCTTGTACGGGGGGATCGGCGAACCGTACCGTCTAGGCGTCCGACTGATCCGGGCCGCCGCGGCGCCGAAGCGCCCGCCCGTCCGCCCGGCCGTCCGCACGTCTCCCGAGGGGTTCCATGTCGTCGTTGCGCACCGCCCTGCTCCAAAGTTCGGGACGGCCCGGCGACGTCGCGTACAACCTGAAGGCCGTCGAGGACTCGGCGCGCGAGGCGGCGGCGGGCGGTGCCGGGCTGCTGGTCTGCCCGGAGCTGTTCCTGACCGGCTACGCCATCGGCGAGGACCTGCACCGGCTCGCCGAGCCCGCCGACGGCCCGGCCGCCCGGACGATCGCCCGAATAGCCGCCGAGCACGGCATCGCGGTGCTCTACGGCTACCCCGAGCGCGACGGCGCGGAGGTCTACAACGCGGCCCAGCTGATCGGCCCCGGGGGGCGTAGACTGGTGAATTACCGCAAAACGCACCTTTTTGGCTGCTTCGAACGCGACTGGTTCACCCCGGGGGACGTCCCGGTCGTCCAGGCCGAGCTGGATGGTCTGCGGATCGGCCTGATGATCTGCTACGACGTGGAGTTCCCCGAGAACGTCCGCGCCCACGCGCTCGCCGGGACCGACCTGCTGCTGGTGCCCACCGCCCAGCTGCACCCCTTCCAGTTCGTCGCCGAGTCGCTCGTACCGGTACGGGCCTTCGAGAGCCAGCTCTACATCGCCTACGTCAACCGGGTCGGCCCGGAAGGCGAGTTCGAGTTCGTCGGCCTGAGCTGTCTGGCGGGTCCCGACGGCACCGTACGCGCCCGCGCCGGACGCGGCGAGGAGCTGGTGTTCGCCGACGTCGACGCGGGCCTGCTCCAGCGGTCGCGCGAGGACAACCCGTACCTCGCCGACCGGCGCCGCGGACTCTACGGCTCGCTCACCTGACCCCGGCACCGGCCTGAACCACCCCCACAGCGGCGCCACCGCGCCGCTCGCACGCCTGCCCGCGCGCCCCCACACCCCCCTCATGTACCTGCCTGCAAGGAGCCCGAACCGATGACCGTGCCCACCGCCGCCCACCACGCGGACGCCCAGCCGCCCATCACCATGTTCGGACCGGACTTCCCGTACGCGTACGACGACTTCCTCGCCCACCCGGCGGGCCTCGGCCAGGTGCCGGCGACCGAGCACGGCAAGGAGGTCGCCGTCATCGGCGGCGGCCTGTCCGGCATCGTCACCGCCTACGAGCTGATGAAGATGGGCCTCAAGCCCGTCGTCTACGAGGCGGACCAGATAGGCGGCCGGCTGCGCACCGTCGGCTTCGAGGGCTGCGACCCGGGGCTGACCGCGGAGATGGGCGCCATGCGCTTCCCGCCGTCCTCCACCGCCCTCCAGCACTACATCGACCTGGTGGGCCTGAAGACGAAGCCCTTCCCCAACCCGCTCGCGCCGGACACCCCCTCGACCGTCGTCGACCTCAAGGGCGAGTCGCACTACGCGCGCACCGTCGAGGACCTGCCCGAGGTCTACACCCAGGTCATGGAGGCCTGGAACGCCTGCCTGGAGGAGGGCGCGGACTTCTCCGACATGAACCGCGCCATCCGCGAGCGCGACGTGCCGCGCATCCGCGAGATCTGGGCGCGGCTGGTGGAGAAGCTGGACAACCAGACCTTCTACGGCTACCTCTGCGACTCCACCGCCTTCAAGTCCTTCCGGCACCGGGAGATCTTCGGCCAGGTCGGCTTCGGCACCGGCGGCTGGGACACCGACTTCCCCAACTCCATCCTGGAGATCCTGCGCGTCGTCTACACCGAGGCCGACGACCACCACCGCGGCATCGTCGGCGGCAGCCAGCAGCTGCCGCTGCGCCTGTGGGAGCGCGAGCCGGAGAAGATCGTCCACTGGGCGCCGGGCACCTCGCTGTCCTCGCTGCACGACGGCACGCCGCGCCCGGCGGTCACCCGGATGGACCGCACGGCGGGCAACCGCGTCACCGTCACCGACGCGAGCGGCGACATCCGCACGTACGAGGCGGCCGTGTTCACCGCGCAGTCCTGGATGCTGCTCTCCAAGATCGCCTGTGACGACGCGCTGTTCCCCATCGACCACTGGACGGCGATGGAGCGCACCCACTACATGGAGTCCTCCAAGCTGTTCGTCCCGGTCGACCGGCCGTTCTGGCTGGACAAGGACGAGGAGACCGGCCGGGACGTGATGAGCATGACGCTCACCGACCGGATGACCCGCGGCACCTACCTGCTGGACGACGGCCCCGACAAGCCGGCCGTCATCTGCCTCTCCTACACCTGGTGCGACGACAGCCTCAAGTGGCTGCCGCTGAACGCCAACGACCGCATGGAGGTCATGCTCAAGTCGCTCTCGGAGATCTATCCGAAGGTCGACATCAGGAAGCACATCATCGGCAACCCGGTGACCGTCTCCTGGGAGAACGAGCCGTACTTCATGGGCGCGTTCAAGGCCAACCTGCCGGGCCACTACCGCTACCAGCGGCGGCTGTTCACCCACTTCATGCAGGACCGGCTGCCCGAGGACAAGCGCGGCGTCTTCCTGGCCGGCGACGACATCTCCTGGACGGCCGGCTGGGCCGAGGGCGCCGTGCAGACCGCGCTGAACGCGGTGTGGGGCGTGATGACGCACTTCGGCGGCAGCACCGACGGGACCAACCCCGGCCCCGGCGACGTGTACGACGAGATCGCGCCGGTCGAGCTGCCGGAGGACTGAGAGCGGCGGCGGACGCGGAGGGGCCGCGTACGGCAGTCGTACGCGGCCCTTCGTCAGCCCAGCGGCGTCAGCAGGCAGCGGCCCACCAGGCCCACGCCCGAACCGAGCCGCTCGGCGAACTCCTGCGCCGTCTCGGGCAGGCCGCGCAGGCCCCACAGCCCCCGCGCCGCCGCCCACGCGCCGTCCCTGGCCATCTCCAGGCTCCAGGAACCGGCGAGGTGGGTGAGCGGATCGGCGATGTCCAGCAGGTCGGGCCCCGGCATCAGGCTCTCCCGGATGCGCTCCTCCATCCCGGCCAGGAGGTCGCCGACGCGCTCGAAGTCCGCTGCCAGGGCGGCCGGTTCGCACTCCAGGGCCCGGCAGGTGTCCACGACGGCCAGCGCCAGGTCGTGCCCGATGTGGGCGTTGATCCCCGCCAGCGCGAACTGCAGCGGCCGGACGCCCGGGTGGCGGCGCAGCTGGAACAGCGGGCGCCAGCAGGCCGGTACGGTCAGGCCGGCGCCGGCGGCGTCCACCGCGGCGAGGTAGCGCCGGGCGAACACCGCGTCCAGCTCGCCCGCGGCCGCCGGGTCCTGGAAGCCGCCCGCGCCGAGCCGCCGTACGACCTCCTCGGTGACCGAGAGGTACACCCGGTTGAACACCGCGATGCCGTCGGAGGGCGGGAGCGTGGCCTCCAGCGCGCGCAGCCGCGCCAGGACCGCGGCCACGGGAGCCGGCACCGCGGCGGCCGTGACGTGCCGAGTCGTCGTCATGGGCACAGCGTGACAGCCGGGCGCCCGCCGCAGCGCCGTCCGGCGGGCGGATGACCGGATCGGGGTAATTCCCGGCGCGCCCCTTGTCCGGGCGTACTCCCACCGGCGATCACTGTTCAACCGGAACTCCGCCGCCGGTCGCCCGGAGTGGCTATTTTCAGCCTTCGACGAAACGGCCCGTCCTGCCGAAGAGGCCGCTCCGCACCGGAGGTTGACGCATGCCCCGAAGACTTGCCGCCGCCCTGTCCGCCTCGGCCGTGGCCGTGACCGCGCTGTCGGCGGGCGCCGCTCCGGCGCAGGCCGCGCCCGCCGACAGGTCCCGGGTGCTGGCCGGCTGGACGCAGACCTCCGCGAGCAGCTACGGCAGCTGGCTCGCGGCCCGTGCCGACCAGGCGAAATGGGCGGCGTACGGATTCGACTGGACCACCGACCACTGCTCCAAGTCGCCCGACAACCCGTTCGGCTTTCCCTTCGGGACCTCCTGCGCGCGCCACGACTTCGGCTACCGCAACTACAAGAAGGCCGGGACGTTCGACACGAACAAGCCGCGGCTGGACAGCGCACTGTACGAGGACCTCAAGCGGGTCTGCGGGAAGTACACCGGCGCGAAGAAGACCTCGTGCGCCGCGCTCGCGTGGACCTACTACGAGGCGGTCAGGAAGCTGGGCTGAGGCGCGCGGGTCACGCCTTCGGCTCCTGCCCGCCCGGCCGTTCCGGGTGCTCCGGCGCGTCCGCGTCGTACGCGCTGGTGCCCTCGTCCAGCAGCGGTCCCTGCTGCTTCAGGTGCGCGGGCGCCAGCGCGCGCAGCACGTGGTAGCCGGAGAGCACCACGATCGTGCCGAGCGCGATGCCGCCCAGCTCGAAGTTCTCGCTGATCTTCAGGCTGACGCCGCCGATGCCGATGATGACGCCCGCGGCCACCGGCACCAGGTTCAGCGGATTGCGCAGGTCCACCTTGTTGTGCACCCAGATCTGCGCGCCGAGCAGGCCGATCATGCCGTACAGGATGACGGTGATGCCGCCCAGCACGCCGCCGGGGATCGCGGCCACCACCGCGCCGAACTTCGGGCACAGGCCGAAGAGCAGCGCGAAACCGGCCGCCGCCCAGTAGGCCGCGGTGGAGTAGACGCGGGTCGCCGCCATCACGCCGATGTTCTCGGAGTACGTGGTGTTGGGCGGGCCGCCGAGCGCGGTGGAGAGCACCGAGCCGACGCCGTCGGCGGAGATCGCGGTGCCCAGCTTGTCGTCGAGCGGGTCGCCGGTCATCTCGCCGACCGCCTTGACGTGCCCGGCGTTCTCGGCGACCAGCGCGATCACCACGGGCAGCGCGACCAGGATCGCGGACCACTGGAAGGCGGGCGCGTGGAAGGACGGCAGGCCGATCCACTCGGCCTTGCCGACGGCCGACAGGTCCAGGCGCCAGTGGTCGGTGACCTGCCCGGCGCCGTTGGCCGAGTGGATCTTGCCGAAGACCAGGTCGAGGACCCAGGAGATGCCGTACCCGAAGACCAGCCCGAGGAAGATCGCGATCCGGGACCAGAAACCGCGCAGGCAGACCACGGCCAGCCCGGTGAAGAGCATGGTCAGCAGCGCCACCCACTGGTCCTGCGGCCAGTACGTGCTCGCCGTCACCGGCGCCAGGTTGAAGCCGATGAGCATGACGACCGCGCCGGTGACCACCGGCGGCATCGCCGCGTGGATGATCCGCGCGCCGAACCGCTGGACGGCGACGCCGACCAGGAAGAGCGCGACGCCGACGACGAGGACCGCGCCGGTCACGGTGGCGCTGGTGCCGCCCTGCGCGCGGATCACGGCGGCGACACCGACGAAGGAGAGCGAGCAGCCGAGGTAGGACGGCACCCGGCCGCGGGTCGCCAGCAGGAAGATGACGGTCGAGACGCCCGACATCATGATGGCGAGGTTCGGGTCCAGGCCCATGAGGACCGGGGCGACGAAACTCGCGCCGAACATGGCCACCACGTGCTGCGCGCCGAGGCCGGCGGTGCGCGGCCAGGACAGCCGTTCGTCCGGTCTGACGACGGCTCCGGGGGCGGGGGTGCGCCCGTCGCCGTGCACGGTCCAGCGCACACCGAGGCCCATGAGTGCTCCACTTCTTCGCGTACGTCGCAGGGGGTCGGCCGGACTGAGGATTCCGGCCGGGACATGTTAAGTCGGCATAAGGCCGTCCGCGGCGCGCGGACGGCCTGTGGCACGGTGCCGCGCGCCCCCGCGGCCGGAGCATTCTAAGCAGCCGCTTACGATGGCTGGATTCATTCCTTGAACAGTCAACAGCACAGAACCAGGAGCACCAACCCGTGAGCGTCGAAGCCCTTGAGGCCGCCCCCGCCGTCCCCTACGGACAGCTGGTCCCCGTCACCGTGCACTTCGACGACCTCGACGCACTCGGCATGCTGCACAACTCGCGCTACCCGCTGCTGGCCGAGCGCGCCTGGGCCGAGTTCTGGCACGGCCGCGGCTTCGGCTTCGACGGCGACTGGGCGGCGGCCGGCGACATGTGCAACGTCATCAAGGAGATGAAGGTCTCCTACGAGCAGCCGGTCACCCGGCCCGGGTACTACGCCGCCCACCTGTGGGTCGAGAAGCTGGGCCGCACCTCCCTGACGTACGGCTTCCGGATCTGCTCCGCCGACGGCGAGCAGACCTACGCGCGCGGCCACCGCGTGCTGGTGCGCGTCGACCCGCGGGCGCTGCGGCCCGCGCCCTGGTCCGACCAGGCCCGTGAGATAGCGGCCGAGCTGCTGCGCCCGGAGGCGCGGTCCGCCTGAGCGGTCCGCTCGCGGGCGCCCGGGTTCAGGAGCGCTCCAGGCCGGCGGCCGGTACGCAGTCGCGCCCGGTGGCGCCGCGGCCCGGCACCCGCAGCACCCCGGCGCCCAGGACCAGTCCGCAGGCCAGCACCGTCACCAGGACGAACGAGCCGGTCAGCGAGGTGGCCTGGGCGATCGAGCCGATGGCGGACGGGGCGATCAGCCCCGAGGTGTACGTGATGGTGGCGACGCCCGCGATGGCCTGGCTGGGCGCCGGGCCGCTGCGCCCCGCCGCCGCGAACGCCAGCGGCACCACCACGGCGATGCCCAGCCCGATCAGCGCGAACCCCGCCAGCGCCATGGCCGGATGCCGGGCCGACACGATCAGGACGCCGCCGGCCGTCGCCAGCAGCCCGCTCGCCCGCACGGTGCGCACCGGCCCGAAGCGGGCCACCACCCGGTCGCCCGCCAGCCGGGCGACCGCCATGGTGCACGAGAAGGCCGTGGTCGAGGCGGCCGCCAGGCCCGCGTCGGTGCCCAGCGCGTCGCGCAGGTAGACCGCCGACCAGTCCAGGCTGGCGCCCTCCGCGAAGACCGCGCAGAACCCGACCGCGCCGATGACCAGCGCGGACTTCGGGGGCAGCGCGAAGCGCGGCGGCGGGTGTTCGCCGGGTGTGCTGCGCAGGTCCAGCACGCCCTGGCAGGCGATGGCGCCCAGGACGGTCGACACCACGGCGGCGACGGCCAGGTGGATCCTGGCGTCGGTGGCGGCGTGCGCGGCCGCGGTGCCGGCCGCCGAGCCGAGCAGGGCGCCCACGCTCCACATGCCGTGCAGGCCCGACATGATCGGCTTGCCGAGCCGGTCCTCGGTCTCCACGCCGAGCGCGTTCATCGCCACGTCCGCCATGCCCGAGGTGGCGCCGTACGCCAGCAGGGCGCCGCACAGCCCGTACAGGTTGGGGGAGAGGGCGGGCAGAGCGAGCGAGAGGGTCCACAGGGCGAGCAGCAGGCGCAGGGCGGTGCGGGCGCCGAGGCGGTGGCTGATCCGGCCGGCCAGCGGCATGGCGAGCGAGGCGCCGATCGCGGGGAAGGCGAGGGCGAGGCCGAGCTGTCCGGCGCCGAGGTGCGCGTGGTCCTGGATCCAGGGGACGCGGGTGGCGAAGCCGCCGGTCACCGAGCCGTGGACGAGGAAGACCGCGGCGACGGACCAGCGGGCGCGGCGCAGCCGGGCCGGGGTGAAGCGGGGTGCGGGAGGTGGTTGCGACGGTGGGGGAGCCGCGTCGGGGACGCCTGTGCCAGCCATGGCGTCAAATTATCAGGAAGCCTGCCTGATAATAAGAGGAGTTGCCGAGCCGTACCGTCGCGACCCCCGGACCAGGGGGCTGGAAGGATCCGGTCATGGAAGAGACGCGCGGAGCCGCCCCCGGCCGTACCGCCGCACCGACCACCGCGCGCGCCACCCCGCGCACCGCCTCACCGAGCACCGCGCGGGCCATCAACGACCGCCTGGCCCTGCAACTCCTCCTGACCCAGGGGCCGCTGACGGCGGGTGAGCTGAAGGCAGGCACGGGGCTGTCCCGGCCGACCGTCGCCGACCTCGTCGAACGCCTGAGGGCCGCCGGGCTGATCGCGGTGGTCGGCGAGTCCGGCGCCCGGCGGCGCGGGCCCAACGCCCGGCTGTACGCGATCGTCGCCGACCGGGCCCACCTCGCCGCGGTGGACCTGCGTACCCACGGCGCCACCGTCGCGGTCGCCGACCTGCTCGGCCGCGTGCTCGCCGAGGCCACCGTCCCGGTGGGCCCCGGCACGGCCCCCGACCGGGCGGCCGCCAACAACGTCGCCGTCCTGGAGAAGCTGCTCGGCGAGGCCGGCGCCGGACGGCCGCACGTCGTCGCCGTCGGCGCCCCGGGCCTGGTCGACCCGGCCACCGGCCGGTTCGGCGGCACCGAATGGGTGCCCGCCTGGCACGCCGCGCTGGTGACGGCGCTCGGCGACCGGCCCGCCGCGCCGGTCCTGCTGGAGAACGAGGTCAACCTCGCCGCCATCGCGGAACAGCGCGACGGCGCGGCGCGGGACCGCGGCACCTACGTCCTGCTCTGGCTCGGCCACGGCACCGGCGCCGCCGTCGTCCTGGACGGCCGGCTGCGCCGCGGCGCCTCGGGCGGCACCGGCGAGATCGGCTTCCTGCCCGTACCGGGCACCGGCGCGCTGCCCACGGCCGCGGGCTGCGACGGCGGCTTCCACTCGCTGGCGGGCTCCGCCGCGGTCTGCGCGCTCGCCGCCGAGCACGGCATCCGCGCGGACACGCCCGGCGCCGCCGGGCCGGACGGCGGCGCCGCGCCCGCCGCCGAGGCGCTGGTGCGCGCCGCCGTCCGCGCGGGCGGTGCCGGCGCCCCCTTCCTCGACGCGCTGGCCGCCCGTGTCGCGATCGGCGCGGCGGCCGTGTGCGCCGTACTGGACCCCGGCTGCGTCGTCCTCGGCGGCGAGACGGGCCGCGCGGGCGGCGACGCGCTGGCCGGGCGGGTCGCCGGGCATCTCGCGCGGATGTCGCCGCTGCGCACCGAGGTACGCGCGGGCGCGGTCGGCGGCCGGGCCGTCCTGCGCGGCGCGGTGCTCGCCGCCATGGACGCCGCGCAGCACGACCTGTTCGGGCCCGCCGCCTGAGCGCCTACCGCGCGGCCGCCGCCTTGCCGCCGCTCCGCTTCGCGAGGAAGTCGGCGTAGCGCGCCGTGCCGTCCGCGTGCCGCGGTGTCACGTTCTCGCCCCGCCGCAGCGCGCCGAACGTCTTGCCCGGCAGCCACAGCGGTACGAGCAACCGCCGCCGCCCGCCGGCGCGCAGCGTCTCCCGTACGAGGTCGCGGGCGGCGAGCACCTCGGGGCCGCCCATGTCCGCCACCCGGCCCGCCGGTTCGCCGGACGCCAGCTCGGCCAGCCGGTCGGCGACCTCGCGCACGTCGACCGGCTGGAGCCGGATTCCGGAGGGCACCGGCACCACGGGCAACCGTGCCCCGGCCTTGACCAGCCGCAGTACCAGGTCGTGGAACTGGGTGGTGCGCAGCACGGTCCAGCCGAGCCCGGACTCCGCGACCAGCCGCTCCACCTCGTGCTTCGTCCGGTAGTAGCCCAGCGGGACGCGGTCCACGCCGACGATGGAGATGTAGACCAGGTGCCGTACCCCGGCCGCCCGCGCCGCCTCGACGAGCTGCCCGGCCGCCTCGGTGTCGCCCTTCGGCGCCGAGGCGCAGTGCACGACCGTGTCGACGCCCGCCACCGCTTCGGCCAGCCCGGTGCCGTCGCGCAGGTCGACCGCGTACGAGGTCAGCCGCGGCCGTTCGGTGCCGGTGTGCGGGCGGCGGCTGAGGGTGCGTACGTCGTGGCCCGCTTCGAGCAGCCGGGGGACCAGGGCCCGGCCGAGCGTGCCCGTGCCGCCGGTCACCAGAATCGTCGTCATCGAGATCAGTCCTCGGGAGTAGGGGATGGAGGCCGTGCGCGCGTGTCCGGCGCGGTGGGTCACCGCCGGGACGGGGCGGCGGCCCGGAGTGTGACAGCGCGGGCGCGTTCTGTGAGGCAGCCCACAGCCCGCCGCCCGCCCGGCCGACGATCAGACGTGGCAGACTGAAGCCGTACTGAAATGACATACGCAGCGCACTCCGGGGTCGGTGAAAGTCCGAACCGGCGGTAATAGTCCGCGACCCGTCCGCCGCCAGCGGCCGGTTGAGCAGGTGGAATTCCTGCACCGACGGTTAAAGTCCGGATGGGAGGCAGTGCGCGGCGGGCGAGCATCGGTACGCCGCCGCCGGCGGTCGTCCTCGCGTTCATGGGGGCGGTCTCTCTTTCCGGCCTCGGTGTGTCGTCGTCCCGTTCCCGTTTTTCCTGTCGTCGTGACAGCCCCGGAGTCCGTGCCCTGAGAGGCAGGAGGACCCGGTGGCCACCCCAGACCCCGCGCGGACCGCGGCGATGCGCCGAGCCATCGAGCTTGCCGCCCGCGGCCTCGGGCACACCAGTCCCAATCCCGTCGTCGGCTGCGTCGTCACGGACGCCCGCGGAAACGTCGTGGGGGAGGGCTGGCACGAGCGGGCCGGCGGCCCGCACGCCGAGGTCAACGCGCTGCGCGCGGCCGGGGACCGGGCCCGCGGCGGCACCGCGTACATCACCCTGGAGCCCTGCAACCACACCGGCCGCACCGGCCCCTGTGCCCAGGCCCTCATCGACGCCGGAATCGCCCGCGTCCACTACGCCGTACCCGACCCGAACCCCGCCGCCACCGGCGGCTCCGCCACCCTGGCCGAGGCCGGGATCGAGGTGGAGGGCGGCCTGCTCGCCGACGAGGCCGCCGCGGGCAACGAGGCATGGCTGACCGCCGTACTGCGCCGCCGCCCCTTCGTCCTGTGGAAGTACGCCGCCACGCTCGACGGCCGGATCGCCGCCGCCGACGGCACCAGCCGCTGGATCACCTCCGCCGAGTCCCGCGCCGACGTCCACCGGCTGCGCGCCCGGGCCGACGCCGTCATCGTCGGCTCCGGCACCGCCCGCGCGGACGACCCGCACCTGGGCGCCCGGCTCGCGGGCCTGGCCGACGCCGAGGTCAGCCAGCCGCTGCGGGTCGTGATCGACACCGGCGCCGCCGTCGTCAAGCCCGGCGCCCGCGTCCTGGACGGCACCGCGCCCACCCTGATCGCGGTCGCCGACGACGCGGACGCCGGCCACCTCGAAGGGCTCGCCCCGATCGTCCGGCTGCCGCGCAGCACCACCGGCACCGGGCTGCACATCCCCGCCCTGCTCAAGGCCCTGTACGAGCGCGATGTGCGCTCCGTGCTCCTGGAAGGCGGCCCGACCCTGGCCGGGTCCTTCCTCGCCGCGCACGCCGTCGACAAGGTCGTCGGCTACCTCGCGCCCGTCCTGCTCGGCGCCGGCCCGGCCGCCCTCGGCGACGCCGGAATCGGCACGATCGCCGAAGCGTTGCGCCTCGATGTGACCGACACCGTCCGGCTCGGCCCCGACCTGCGTATCACCGCCACCCCGACCCGTCACGCCCCGAACGAGGAGAACTGACGTGTTCACCGGAATCGTCGAAGAACTGGGCGAGGTCGCCGCCGTCGAGAACCTCGGCGACAGCTCCCGGTTCACCCTGCGCGGCCCCCTGGTGACCGAGGGCGCCAAGCACGGCGACTCGATCGCCGTCAACGGTGTCTGCCTGACCGTCGTGGACACCCGGGACGGCACGTTCACCGCCGACGTGATGGCCGAAACGCTGCACCGCTCCAGCCTGGGCGCCCTGGCCGCCGGCTCGCGCGTCAACCTGGAACGCCCGATGGCCCTCGGCGGACGCCTCGGCGGCCACCTCGTCCAGGGCCACGTGGACGGCACCGGCACCATCGCCGCGCGCACCCCCGGCGAGAACTGGGAGATCGTCGAGATCACCCTGCCCGCCGGGCTCGCCCGCTACGTCGTGGAGAAGGGCTCCATCACCGTCGACGGCGTCAGCCTCACCGTCGTCGAGGCGGCGGACGACCACTTCACCGTCAGCCTGATCCCCACCACCCTCGGCCTGACCACCCTCGGGATCAAACAGCCCGGCGATCCGGTCAACCTGGAGGTCGACGTGCTCGCGAAGTACGTCGAACGGCTCCTCGGCCAGGGGCAGGGCACGACGACGGCCGCCGCGGCCGTGGAAGAGAGCCTGCGGTGAACGTCCTCGGCTGGCTGAACGGCGAGGCGTTCGCCGTCCTCGGCCAGCACGTCATCTGGTCCGACATGATCGGCAACACCGTCGGCCTGGCCGCCCTGGCCTTCGGCTGGCGCCGCTCCATCTGGACCTGGCCCGCCCAGTTCCTCTCCGGCCTCGTCCTGGTCTCCGCGTACGCCTACGCCCACCTCAGCGGCGGCGTCGGCAAGCAGCTCCTGGTCATCGGCGTGGCGCTGTGGGGCTGGCGGCAGTGGCAGCGCGGCCGGCAGCAGGCGCAGGACGGCTCCATCGCCGTCCGCTTCGCCACCTGGCGCGAGCGCGGCCTGCTCGCCGCCGGCACCGCCGCGGGCACCGTCGCCGTCGGCTCGCTGTTCGCCCTCGTGCCGCAGCTGTCCTGGAACCCCTGGCCCGACGCGTACATCTTCGTCGGCACCCTGGCGGCGATGGTCGCCCAGGCCCGCGGCCTGGTCGAGTTCTGGTTCGCCTGGCTGCTCGTCGACCTCGTCGGCGTCCCCCTCGCCTTCAGCAGCGGCCTGGCCTTCTCCGGCCTGGTCTACGTCGTCTACCTCGGCCTCGTCCTGTGGGGCCTGCGCGACTGGTGGCTGCGCTCCCGCACGAATCCGCAGCCCGTCCTGGAAGGAGCGGCGGCATGACCGCACTGCAGAGCTGGTACGACCCTGAGGAGACCGGGGGCCGCGAGCCCGTCCTGGTCCTGGACCCCGTCGAGCAGGCCATCGCCGACATCGCCGCCGGGCGCCCGGTCGTGGTCGTCGACGACGAGAACCGGGAGAACGAGGGCGACCTCGTCGTCGCCGCCGAACGGGCCACGCCGGAAATCCTCGCCTTCATGATGAGCGAGTGCCGCGGCCTGATCTGCGCCCCCATGGAGGGCGCCGAGCTGGACCGCCTCGCCCTGCCGCAGATGGTCGAGCACAACACCGAGTCGATGCGCACCGCGTTCACCGTCTCCGTCGACGCCACCGCGGCGCACGGCGTCAGCACCGGCATCTCGGCCGCCGACCGCGCCACCACCCTGCGCCTGCTCGCCTCCGGCGAGGCCGCCCCCGGCGACTTCGTGCGCCCGGGGCACGTCTTCCCGCTGCGCGCCCGCGAGGGCGGCGTGCTGGTGCGCAACGGCCACACCGAGGCGGGCGTCGACCTGGCCAGGCTGGCCGGGCTGCGCCCCGCCGCCGCCATCGTCGAGATCGCCGGCGAGGACGGCACGATGCTGCGGCTGCCCGAGCTGGTCCCGTTCGCCCGCAAGCACGGCCTGTCGATCATCTCCATCGAGGACCTGATCGCCTACCGCCTGAGCTCCGAGCCCACCGTGCGGCGCGAGGCGGAGACCCGGCTGCCGACCCGGCACGGCGAGTTCACCGCGTACGGCTACCGCTCCACCGTCGACGGCGTCGAGCACATCGCGCTGGTGGCGGGCGAGATCGGCGACGGCGAGGACGTCCTCGTGCGGGTCCACTCCGAGTGCCTGACCGGCGACATCTTCCACTCGCTGCGCTGCGACTGCGGCCCCCAGCTGGAGGAGTCGCTGCGGCGGGTCTCGGAGGCGGGCCGCGGCGTGGTGATCTACCTGCGCGGCCACGAGGGGCGCGGTATCGGCCTGATGTCCAAGCTGCGCGCCTACGAGCTCCAGGAGCGCGGCCGCGACACCCTGGACGCCAACCTGGAACTGGGCCTGCCCGCCGACGCCCGCGACTACGGCGCCGGCGCCCAGGTGCTGGCCGATCTCGGCGTACGGTCGCTGCGCCTGATGACCAACAACCCGGAGAAGACCGAGGCGCTGGTCCGGCACGGCCTCAAGGTCATCGGCCGGGAGCCGATGCCCGTACAGGCGGGCGAGCACAACCTGCGGTACCTGCGCACCAAGCGGGACCGGATGGGGCACGACCTGCCCTGGCTCGACGCGGAGCGCGCGTCGGCCTGCGGCAACCAGTAAGGACCGGTCGGTACCGGTAGGGCCACGGCCGGCTCCCCGGCCGCCCCACCCCGTACGTACACGAGCACGAGACCCCGAGGAGAACCGTGAGCGGCAAGGGCGCACCCGAACTGACCGTGAAGAACTGTGGCGACCTGCGGGTGGCCGTCATCGCGGCCCAGTGGCACGAGAAGGTGATGGACGGCCTCGTGGACGGCGCCCTGCGCGCCCTGTCCGAACTGGGCATCGACGAGCCGACGCTGCTGCGCGTGCCGGGCAGCTTCGAGCTGCCGGTGGTCGCCAAGGTCCTGGCGGGCCGCGGCTACGACGCGATCGTGGCGCTCGGCGTCGTTATCCGCGGCGGCACCCCGCACTTCGACTACGTGTGCCAGGGCGTCACCCAGGGCCTGACGCAGGTCAGCGTGGACACCGGGGTACCCATCGGGTTCGGCGTGCTGACCTGCGACACCGAGGAGCAGGCCCTGGACCGGGCCGGGATCTTCGGCTCCACCGAGGACAAGGGCCACGAGGCGGTGACCGCGGCCGTCGCCACCGCCGCGACGCTGCGCACCGTCGCCGAGCCCTGGCGCTGAGCGGAGCCGGGCGACCGCGTAGGGTGGGGCACATCATGTCCAAGAAGACGTTCGAGGAGCTCTTCGCCGAGCTCCAGCAGAAGGCCGCCACCGGCGACCCCGCCACCTCCCGCACCGCCGAACTGGTCCAGTCCGGCGTCCATGCGATCGGCAAGAAGGTCGTCGAAGAGGCCGCCGAGGTCTGGATGGCCGCGGAGTACGAGTCCGACGAGGCCGCCGCGGAGGAGATCTCCCAGCTCCTGTACCACCTTCAGGTGATGATGGTCGCCAAGGGCATCTCCCTGGACGACGTGTACGCCCATCTCTGAGCCGTCGCCCGGCCCCCCGTACGACCGCACCACCCCATTTCCCCTCCCCCCTCTCTCGCACAAAGGAAGTCGCTCTCATGCTGCGCATCGCCGTCCCGAACAAGGGTTCACTGTCCGAGCCTGCGTCGGCGATGCTCCATGAGGCCGGCTACCGCCAGCGCAAGGACCGCAGGGAACTGGTCCTGGTCGACGCGGAGAACGAGGTCGAGTTCTTCTTCCTGCGCCCGCGCGACATCGCGGTGTACGTCGGCTCCGGCAAGCTGGACATCGGCATCACCGGCCGCGACCTGCTGCTGGACTCCGGCGCGCAGGCCGAGGAGATCATGCAGCTCGGCTTCGCCGGCTCGACCTTCCGCTACGCCACCCGCCCCGGCACGGCCAAGGAGGTCACCGACTTCGGCGGCATGACGGTCGCCACCTCCTTCTCCGGGCTGGTCACCCAGCACCTCGCCGACAACGGCGTGAACGCCTCCGTCGTCCACCTGGACGGCGCCGTGGAGACCGCCATCCAGCTGGGCGTCGCCGAGATCATCGCCGACGTCGTGGAGACCGGCACCACCCTGCGCAACGCCGGGCTGGAGATCATCGGCGAGCCGATCCTGAAGTCCGAGGCGGTCGTCATCCGCGGCAAGGGCGCCCCCGGGGACGACCCGAAGGTCCGCCAGTTCCTGCGCCGCATGCAGGGCGTCCTGGTCGCCCGGCGCTACGTGATGATGGACTACGACATCCGCGTGGAGCACGTCGAGAAGGCCGTCGCCCTCACCCCGGGCCTGGAGTCGCCGACCGTCTCCCCGCTGCACCACGAGGGCTGGGTCGCGGTCCGCTCGATGGTCCCCTCCAAGGACGCCCAGCGCATCATGGACGAGCTGTACGAGCTGGGCGCCCGCGCCATCCTGACCACCGGCATCCACGCCTGCCGCCTCTGACCCGGCGATCCGGCCGCCGCCGACGGGCGGCGGCCACACCCGCCCCCGGCCCGCGCCGGCGGCCCGTACGAAAGAGCCCAGCGACGTGTCCGCGCCCGCATCCGCGCCCCTGCCCGCCCTCCCGGTGACCTTCCGGCCGGCCCGCACCCGGGCCGTCCTGTACGGCGTCGGCATCGCCCAGCTCGCCGTCCTGACGGTGATCGCCGTGCTGCTGCCGAAGCTGAGCGGCGGCGAGCGGACCAGCTTCGTGTTCACCGGGCTGATCGTGCTCGGCGTGCTCCTGCTGCTCGCCCGCCCCAAGGTGGTCGCCCGCCAGGAGGGCATCACGGTCGTCAACCTGACCACCAAGCGCGAGCTGGCCTGGGCCCAGGTGCTGCGCGTCAACCTCCGCCAGGGCGACCCGTGGGTCCACCTCGACCTCGCGGACGGCACCAGCCTCCCGGCGATGGGCATCCAGCCCGGCATCGCCCGCGACCAGGCCATCCGGGACGCCCGCACCCTGCATGCCCTCGCCGAGGAGCACGGCTCCGGCGGCCACTCGGACCGCTGAGAACCCGCGCGCCCGTCCAGGACACCGGCGCCGACCCTGCCCGCATCCCCGCCCTGCTGATTACCCTGGTGCCCAGGGCGCGCACCGCGCCCCGCCCCGTCAGCGGGCCACTGCGACCTGAGGAGTGACTCCCTCCAGCAATGGACGGATCGTCCGGTAGTACCTGCGCCGCCCCTCCACCGGAACCCCCGCATCCACGGGAGTTCCCCCGCTTCCCGGAGACGGCGGCATGACCGCCAGTCTGCTGCTGCTCGCGGCGGCACTCGTCCTGATCCTCGCCAACGGCTTCTTCGTCGCCGCCGAATTCGGCCTGGTGACCGTGGAGAAGGCCGAGGCCGAACGGGCCGCGCAGGAAGGCGACCGGCGCGCCCGCACCGTCGTCGGCGCCCTGCGCGAACTCTCCTTCCAGCTCTCCGGCACCCAGCTCGGCATCACCATCACCTCCCTGGTGGTCGGCATGCTCGCCGAGCCCGCCCTGGCCCACCTGCTGTCCGGGCCGCTGGCCGACACCGGGCTGCCGGCCGGCGCCGTGCCCGGTATCGCCGTCGTGATCGGCATGCTGCTGGCGTCCGCCGTGCAGATGGTCCTCGGTGAGCTGGTGCCCAAGAACTGGGCGGTGTCCAGGCCGCTCCGGGTCGCCCGCTTCGTCGCGGGCCCGCAGGGCGCCTTCTCCCGCTTCTTCCGCCCGGTGATCTCCCTGCTGAACACGGTCGCCAACCGCCTCGTACGGGCCCTGGGCGTGGAGCCCACCGACGAGCTGGCCTCCGCCCGCACACCCGGCGAACTGGTCTCGCTCGCCCGCCACTCGGCCCTGGCCGGGGCGATCGAGCAGGACACCGCCGACCTGTTCGTACGGACCCTCTCCCTCGGCGGGCTGACCGCCGAGAACGTGATGACCCCGCGGGTGCGGGTCAGCGCCCTGCAGGCGTCCGCGACCGCCGAGGACGTCCTCAACCTCACCCGCGCCACCGGCCTGTCCCGCTTCCCCGTCTACCACACCCGGCTCGACGAGGTCGTGGGCATGGTGCACCTCAAGGACGCCCTCGCGGTGCCCGAGCACGAGCGGCTGCGCACCCCGGCCGCCCGGATCGCCGTACCGCCGCTGCTGGTCCCCGCGACGCTGCCGGTGCAGCCGCTGCTGGAGCGGCTGCGCAGCGAACAGCCGATCGCCGTGGTGGTCGACGAGTACGGCGGCACGGCCGGTGTCGTCACCCTGGAGGACATCGTCGAGGAACTGGTCGGCGAGGTCCGCGACGAGCACGACCGGATCGACCTGCCCGAACTGGCCCAGGCACCGCCCGAGGACGGCCGGCCCGCCTGGGACGCCGACGGCGGCTGCCGGGTGGACACCCTGCTGCGGATCGGCCTGGACGCGCCCGACGGCCCGTACGAGACCGTGGCGGGCCTGCTGGCCCACATACTCGGGCGGGTCCCCGCCCCCGGCGACACCGCCGAGCTGGACGGCTGGCGGCTGCGGGTGCGGCTGGTCTCCCACCACCGCGCCGAACGGGTCCGGATCATACGGACCACGAGCGCGGCGGCGCCGGCCCCGCTGATGGCGGAGGTGTCCCGGTGAGTTTCCTGCAACTTCTCTTCGCCGCCTTCCTGGTCCTGGTCAACGGCTTCTTCGTGGGCGCCGAGTTCGCACTGGTCTCGGTGCGCCGCAGCCAGATCGAACCGCTGGCCACCGCGGGCTCCAAACGGGCCCGCAAGGTCCTGCACGGCCTGGAGAACCTGCCGCAGATGATGGCGGCGGCCCAGTTCGGCATCACCGTCTGCTCCCTGACGCTCGGCGCGGTCGCCGAACCGACCGTCGCCCGCCTTCTGGAACCCCTCTTCCACGCGGCGCACCTGCCCGAGCCGCTGATCCACCCGCTCGGCTACGTCATAGCCCTGGCCGCGGTGGTCTTCCTCCACCTGGTCATCGGCGAGATGGTCCCGAAGAACCTGGCGATGGCCGCGCCGGAGAAGACCGCGCTGTGGTTCAGCCCGGGCCTGGTCGCCTTCGCCCGGCTGTGCCGCCCGGTCACCGCCCTCCTCGGCGCCTGCGCGCGCGGCGTGCTGCGCCTGTTCCGCGTCGAGCCGAAGGACGAGGTCGAGGCGGTCTTCACCAGCGAGCAGCTCACCCACCTCGTCGAGGACTCCAAGCAGGCCGGCCTGCTGGCCCCCGCCGAGCAGGAGCGCCTGTCCGACGCGCTGGAACTGGGCAGCCGGCCGGTCACCGACGTCCTGCTGGACCCGGCCGGGCTGGTCACCGTCGATCCGGCCGTCACCCCGCGCCAGGTCGAGGAGCTGACCGTCAAGACCGGTTACTCCCGCTTCCCGGTGTCCGCGCCCGGTGGCGCTTACATGGGCTACCTGCACGTCAAGGACGTACTGGATCTGGAGGAGGGCGACCGCGCGGTACCGCAGCACATCTGGCACCCGATGGCGACGCTGCGTGCCGAACTCCCCTTGGACGACGCCCTGACCGCCATGCGCCGGGCCGCCTCCCACCTGGCCGCGGTGGCCGACGCGTCCGGCCGGGTGCTGGGCCTGGTCGCGCTGGAGGACGTACTGGAGAAGCTGGTGGGTGAGGTGCGCGACCCGGCACACCGCCAGGAGCTGCCGCGGCTCGCGCAGGTGGGCGGCCGGGCCGCCGAGGCGCCGGGCGACCGGGTCTCCGGCCCGCGCGGCGAACCGGACCCGGCCAGGGGAGGCCGGGCGCTGGCGGGCTGATGGCCAAGGGGCGGAAGCGGGCGCGCGGCGAGCGGGCGGGGCTCAGCCGCGGGCGGGTGCTGGACGCGGCGCTCGCGCTGGTCGACCGCGACGGGCTCGCCGCCCTCTCGATGCGCCGCCTCGGCGCCGAACTCGGCGTCGAGGCCATGACGCTGTACCACTACGTCCCGAACAAGGACGCGTTGCTGGACGGCCTGGTGGAGCGGGTGTTCGAGCAGGCGGCTCCGTTCGCCGCCGACTGCGGGCGCTGGCGGGCGGCGCTGGAGGAATACGCCGGCTCCCTCCGGCAGACCCTGCTGCGCCACCCCGGCGTCCTGCCGCTCGCGACGAGCCGCCCCGCCGTGCCGCCGCAGACCCTGGACGCGGTGGAACACGGCCTGCGGATGCTGCGCGACGCGGGCTTCCCGCTCGGCCGGGCGCTGGACGTGCTGACCTCGCTCACCGTGTTCGCCGTCGGGCACACCGCCGCCGAGGCCGCCACCGCGCGCGTGAACGAGCAGGGGGCGCCCGGCTCGGCCGCGTATCTCGCGCAGTTGGACACCGGCCGCTTCCCGCTGCTCGCGGAGGCCGGCCGGGGCGGCCACGGGGCCGACGGCGCGGCGCGCTTCCGCCACGCCGTCCGGGCCCTGCTGGCGGGCTTCGACGCCGCGCCGCGTTAGGAGCGTCCGCCCGGCCGGACGGACGCCCGGCGCGTCAGAGCGGCGGCGGGCTCTCCGGGCCCGGGCCGGTGGCCGGGCCGCGGCCGGACAGGACCTCGCCGTACGCCTGCATCAGGTCGGGCAGCCGCAGGGTGGCCAGGTCGTCCCGGTCCGGGGTGCAGGCCCAGGTGGACAGCCGCAGGTCACGGTAGGCGCAGCTCTTCTCGTACAGGGTGCGCAGGAAGCGGCCGTTGCCGAGTTCGTCGATCCAGCCCTGGTCGATGACGTGCGAGCTGATGCTGCGCAGTTCCTCCAGCGACTCCTCGTCCCAGTGGTCGCCGTTCTCGGCGGCCAGCACCTCTCCGATGGCCGTCAGCTCGGACGGCCGGTAGCTCGGGAAGTCGACGCGCGAGGTGAAGCGGGAGGACAGGCCGGGGTTGGCGGCCAGCAGCCGGTCCATGCCCTCCGGGTAGCCGGCGAGGATGACGACGAGGCGGTCGCGGTTGTCCTCGGCGCGCTTGAGGAGGACCTGCAGGGCCTCGTCGCCGTACGCGTCGCCCTTGCTGTACGCCGAGTTGGACAGGCTGTACGCCTCGTCGACGAACAGCACCCCGCCCAGCGCCGAGTCGATCAGCTCGTTCGCCTTCACGGCGGTCTGGCCGAGGAACTCGCCGACCAGGTCGGCGCGTTGCGCCTCGACGAGGTGGTCGCCGCCGAGCAGCCCGAGAGCGTAGAACACCCGGCCGAGTATCCGGGCCACGGTGGTCTTTCCGGTGCCGGAGGGGCCCGAGAACACGAAGTGTCGTTTCGGCGGCTGCACCGGCAGGCCCTGGCCCGCCCGCAGCCGGGCCATGCGCAACTGCGCGGACAGCGCCCGCACCTGACGCTTCACCGGTTCCAGCCCGACCATGCGTTCCAGTTCGGCCAGGGCCTTCTCCAGCAGCACCGGGTCGGGAGGCCCCGCGGGCAGCTGCTCGGTCCCGCACCGGCCCCCCGGCGCGGCCTTCTCCCGTACGGCCGGCCCGGTGTCCCCGGGCGAGCCGCCCGCCAGGTCGCCGTCCGGGCCCTCCGGCTCGGTCGCGGCCAGCAGCTCCCGCCCGTCCACCGGGTCGAGCGGGGACAGCGGATCGAGGTCGCCGCCCGCCTCCTGGCCGAAGCCGGCGGCGGAGACGGCCGCCAGGTCCGTGCCCTCCTCCAGGCCGTCGCCCTCGGCGATGGCCGCGAGCCGCGCCGAGGTGTCCATGAACGCCGGGTCGACCCGGTGCACCGAGCGGTACAGCGGCAGCGCGGCCGCGCTGCGGCCGGTGCCCTCGTGGGCGCGGGCGAGCCAGTACCGCAGCTCCTTGCGCTGCGGCTGCTCGCTGCGGCAGCGCATCAGGGCGGCCGACAGCAGCGGCTCGGCCTGCCCGTACATCTCCTGGCGCACCCGTGCCATGCCGCCGAACAGCCCGGACTCGATGCCGAGCAGCGGGTCGTCGAGCAGCGGTTCGGTGTGCCGTACGAGCTGGTCCCAGTCCTTGACGAGGTAGGCGCGGCAGGCGTGCAGGAAGCGCACCTGCGGGTCGGTGTCGACCGGCGGGCAGCCGGCCAACGCCTGGTCCAGCTCGCCGACATGGCGGCCGTCGAGCCAGTGCGAGGCGTGCGCCAGCAGCAGGTCGCGGCCGGTCTCCAGCACGGGCTGCACCCACCAGCCGAGCCAGTACCAGGAATTGAGTGTGCGCCGGTGCCGGGCGCGCTGTTCGCCGAAGCGGTCGCGGTGCCGGTGCATGCGCAGCAGCGCGGTCGAGGTGTCCGCACGCAGTGCGTGCAGGCCGAGCCATCCGTCGGCCATCGTCGGATCCATCCGCACCGCGGCCCGGAACTCCTCCTCGGCCTGCGGGTACGCGCCTACGGTGTAGGCGTCTACCGCGCGCAGCCAGGCGAGTTCGGCCGGGGCGTGTGTGCCCTGCGTGCCGAATTCCATCACGTCCCCCACAAAACGTCCCCCGTGGTGTGCCGCCGGGCGAGTGCCAGGCCGCAGCGTGTTCGAACCGCCGTGCTGTGGACGGGACTTGCTCGCCGTCCGGGCTCATCGCGTGCGTCCTTCGGTGGCACAGACTCGCATCGTACCTGCGGTATCGGTGCAGGCCGAAGAGGGCGGTACGAGGGAAGGCGAGGCTCCGCGGCGCGAAGAGTGCGGTGACATAGGGTGAGGGGGGTGGGTGCCGTGCGGCGCTCGATGAGCGCCCGGCACAGAACGAAGCCCCCGATCACGGGGGAACAACCGGGGGCTTCGCGTCTGCGGGCGGTCCGTCAGAACCGCACATTGAGAACGTAAGTCCTGTACGCCCCCCAGGTCAAGCCGAGTTGAGGCAGTCGGCGGTACCCGCACGGGGACGATCTGCGTACCGGCTGTGGTCCGTCACGTACGGTGATGATTCCGGGGCGCACCACCCGCACCGCCAGGCCCCGGCAGCACCTCGTAGCCCTCGCTCAGCGCGTGTACCAGCAGTCCGGCGTGCGGACGCGAGGGGTCCGCCGCGAAATGGGCGCGCTCCGCCGGAATCCAGTCATTCCAGAACGCGGAGAGGTCCGGACCGTCCCGGAGCCGTCCCCTGTCCCAGGAATGACCGGCCGTCAGTTCCATCCACAGCAGACACGCCAGGTACGGACGCAGGGCGCGGCGGCCCGCGCCGACGCCCTCCACGATGACGGCGTGCGCCGGTGCCAGCTCCCGGCGCGTGGTGAACTCCCTGCGCTCCCAGTCGTACACCCGGTACCGTGCGCGCTCCCCCCGGGACAGGGGCTCCAGCACCTCGGACCGGAACCGGTCGGTCCAGGCGAACAGCTCGTCGTGGGTGGCGATGTCGTCCAGATGGACGACCGGTGCGCCGCCGAGCGCCGCGGCCAGGCGCCGCGCGAAGGTGCTCTTGCCGGACCCGGCGTGCCCGTCCACCGCGATCAGCCGCACGGGACCACAGGACGGGGGCAGCGTGCGCAACCGGTCGGCGAGGCCGGCCAGGGCGGACACGGGTGACGCGGACCGCGCCGCCGGACGGGCCGGCCACGGCCGGATCGGTTCTTGACTCACGCTGCTGCCTGTCTGACGGGGCCGGGGACCGCGGCCAGCGTATCCAGCCCTCAGGCCCCGCGGCCCGGCCCCGGGCGCCGGGCGGCGTCCGGGGCGCGGCCGAACCGTACGCCCTGGTCGGCGACGGGCCCGCGGCGCATCCGGTACGCGTCGCGCGGGTAGTTCTGCGGCACCCGCCAGGGCGCGGCCGGCCCCTGCTTGGGCAGGGCGCCGAGGCCGCGCCGCACATAGCCGGACGTCAGGTCGAGCAGCGGCCCCAGCGGCAGGGAGCGGTCGGGGGAGCGCGGCGTGCAGACGGCGTAGCCGTGCGCGTCCATGTGGCGGAGCAGCCGGCACACGTACCGGGCGACGAGGTCGGCGCGCAGGGTCCAGGAGGCGTTGACGTACCCGATGGTGAACGCCAGGTTCGGCACGCCGGACAGCATCATGCCCTTGTAGGCGACGGTGTCGGCGAGGACGGTCTCCTCGCCGTCGACCAGCAGCCGGGCACCGCCGAAGGCGAGCAGGTTCAGCCCCGTGGCGGTCACGACGAGGTCCGCGTCGAGACGGCGGCCCGACGCCAGCCGCACGCCCGACGCCGTGAAGGTCTCGATGCGATCGGTCACGACCGAAGCGCGCCCCTCGCGCAGCGCCGCGAACAGATCGCCGTCCGGCACGAGGCAGAGCCGCTGGTCCCACGGGTCGTACGCCGGGGTGAAGTGCGTGCCGACGTCGTAGCCCGGCGGCAGCCTGCGGGTGACGCCCCTGCGCAGCAGCGACTTGGCGGCTTCCGGGGCACGGCGGCTGAGCTGGAAGAACGCGAGGCCCAGCAGCACGTTCTTCCAGCGGACGGCAGGGGCGGCCAGTTTCGGCGGCAAGGCCCGCAGCAGGCCCCGGGCGACCGGGTCCCGGGAGGGCAGGGAGAGCACATAGCCCGGCGAGCGCTGGAGCATGGTCACGTGCCCGGCCCGTTCGGCGAGCGCCGGCACCAGGGTGACCGCCGTCGCGCCGCTGCCGATCACCACGACGCGGCGACCGGTGTGGTCGAGGTCGGCGGGCCAGTGCTGCGGGTGCACGACCCGGCCCGCGAAGTCGCCGATGCCGGGGAAATCGGGGGTGTACGCCTCGTCGTAGCGGTAGTAGCCCGTGCACATGAAGAGGAACGAGCAGGTCAGCCGTACGGCCGAGGCGCCGGCGCGGGCTTCCACGGTCCACCGGGCCCGCGCGGACGACCACGACGCCTGTACCACCCGGTGGCCGAACCGGACGGCGCGGTCCACGCCGTGCTCCCGGGCCGTGGCGCGGATGTAGTCGCGGATGGCGGCACCGCCGGCGAGGGACTCGGCGCCCCGCCACGGCCGGAACGCGTACCCGAGCGTGTACATGTCCGAATCCGAACGCACGCCCGGGTAGCGGAACAGGTCCCAGGTCCCGCCGATGGCGTCCCGCCCCTCCAGGATCGCGAAGGTCCGGCCGGGGAAGGCGCGCCGCAGGTGGCAGGCGGCGCCGATGCCGGACAGGCCGGCCCCGACGATGACGACGTCGACGTGCTCCGCAGCGTCCACGAACCCGCCCCTCTCCCGCACGCGGGGCCGCGGTGGCGGCCCTTGCTGCCGCATCCTGCTGATCCCTGCCGCGACGCGCGGCGAACCGCTGGCCGAAGGGCGGGTCCAGGGGCAATAGTTGAGCCACGGCCGCCGGGCGGCCGTACCCGCCTGTCACCCCGCCCGTCCCGCCCCACCGCTCTCCTGGCTCATCCCATCGCATCCGACTGGGGGACCTCCACCATGAGCAGACCCACGCCCCGGCGTACCGTCCTGGCCGCCGCCCTCGCCGTCGTGGCGGGCGCGGCCACCCCGCTGGCGCACGCCGCCTCCCCTTCCGCACCGTCCGCCGCACCGAAGGCGAAGCGTCTCGTGGACTACCGAGCCTGGCACACCGCCGCCGACTTCAACCAGGGCACCGCGAACGGCACCCGCGTGGTGAACGGAGGACGCCCCGGGGTGGCGATCGGCACCCCGGCCGGCTCGGCCGACTACCGGGACCCGCACACCGGTACGACCGCCACCTGGGAGTACGCGGTCTGGACGTCCCCCGTCCGTACGCTCAAGGTGCCGTCCACGGAAGCCGTCGCCTCCTGGAACGCCCATACGCCGGCCGGCACCTGGATCGCCGTGGAACTGCGCGGCACGTACAGCGACGGCAGCACGACGCCCTGGTACGTGATGGGCCGCTGGGCCGCGGGGGACGGCGACATCCGCCGTACCTCCGTCGACGGCCAGAAGGACGGCAAGAGCAACATCTCCACCGACACCTTCGCGATCGACAACCCCGCGAGCGGCCTGCGGCTGAGCGCGTACGAACTGCGGGCCACGCTCTACCGCAGGCCCGGCACCACCCTCACGCCCACCGTCTGGCGCCTGGGCCTCATGGGGTCCGACGTGCCCGACCGCTTCGACGTGCCCGCCTCCAAGCCCGGCGCCGCGACCGGCCGCGAACTGACCGTGCCGCGCTACTCCCAGGAGACCCACAAGGGCCAGTACCCGGAGTACGACAACGGCGGCGAGGCCTGGTGCAGCCCCACCTCCTCCCAGATGATCATCGAGTACTGGGGCCGCAAACCCACCGCCGCCGACCTGGCCTGGGTCAACCCCGCCTACGCCGACCCCCAGGTCTGCCACGCCGCCCGCCACACCTACGACTACCAGTACGCCGGCTGCGGCAACTGGCCCTTCAACACCGCCTACGCGGCCACGTACCGGAACATGGAGAGCGCCGTCACCCGGCTCCGCACCCTCTCCGACGCCGAGACCCTGATCAGGGCGGGCATCCCCGTCATCACCTCCCAGTCCTTCACGGCGTCCGAACTGACCGGCGCGGGCTACGGCACGGCCGGCCACCTGATGACCGTCATCGGCTTCACCCGCACCGGCGACGTCGTCGCCAACGACCCCAACTCCCCGACCAACGCCGCCGTCCGCCGCGTCTACAAGCGCCGCGAATTCGAGAACATCTGGCTCCGGACGAAGCGCAAGAACGCCGAAGGCAAGGTCGTCAGCGGCACCGGCGGCATCTGCTACGTCTACTTCCCCACCGACATCTCCGCCGCGCAACGGGAGGCCCTGGACGCGGTGGGCATCCGCTGAACCGGCGCGCCCGGGGCCGTCCGCCGTCTACCGGTGCGAGGAATCCTGTGGCGCAATGGGATCAGTGGGGCCACCGGGGCGCCGCGCAGGGGAGTCGGGGGTACGTATGTCCGTCACGGTTTGTTCGCTGCTCTGGGACGCGGCGAAGCACGGGGCCGGGTCGCAGAAGATCTCGTACGACAGCGACGGGTACCACCTGGTGCGGTTCCCGTACGGGGCGGGGGACGAGTCCTACGACCCCTGGAAGATGCACGACCCGGCCAACGGGGGCGGCTCGCCGTCGGTGTTCCCCGATGCGCGGTCAGGACTGATCTGGCCGAGTCACGAGGGCTGGGGAGTGCTGTCCGCGATGGTGTTCTGGGACGCGGACGACCAGCCGAACGAGTACCGGGCCCGCTTCGTGCGCGACCCGCTCGGGCCCGGGTACGACTCGACGGCGACCACGGACACATGGAAGACCGGTGGCGGTCAGTACAAGACGTACTTCTGGCAGATCTTCGTGCACCCGGGCACGCCGCTCGGCCTGAAGATCTCCGCGCGCGGGCCCGGGGACGCCAAGGTGCCGACCGCGATCACGCACGCCCAGTTCAAGCTGGCCATTCACACGGACGTGCTGCGGCCGTAGGGCGGTCAGCCCGCCAAGGAGAGGGCGGGGCGCAGGCCGTCGGGGCGTTCGTGCACCGGGAGGTGGTCGACGGGCAGGTACGTGCAGCCGAGTGCGGTCGCGCCGCCGTCGGCCTCCCGGTCGTCGCCCACCATCAGGACGTCGGCGGGGTCCAGCCCCAGCTCCCCGCAGGCGATTTCGAACAGCCGCGGGTCCGGTTTCTGGATGCCGTGCTCGTACGACAGGACGTACCGGTCGACGAGGCGGTCGAGGCCGTGGGCGCGGAGCACCGGGCGCAGGTCCCAGCCGATGTTGCTGACCACGCCGACGCGCAGGCCGCGCCGCCGCAGTTCGCCGAGCACCTCGGCGGCGTCGGGGTACGGCGCCCACGCGGCGGGCGTCATGTGGCGCTCGTACAGCGCGTCGTACAGGGCGTCGTCGGGGAGCGGCACCTGCCGGGCCAGGCCGGTGTACAGCTCGCGGTGCCGGTCCGCGCTGCGGTCGCGGATGTCCCAGAGGGCGGCCAGGCCGGGGGGCAGGTGCGCCGGCGAGGAGCCGCCGGGCAGCGCGCCGGCGCGGCTCAGTTCCGCGGCGAGGCGGACGATCTCCTCCTCCGCCACCCGCGTGCCGGTCTCGTCCAGTACCGCACGCAACCAGGTCTCCGGCGACTCGATCCGCGCGAGCGTCCCGGAGAAGTCGAACAGCACACCCTTGATCGTCATGCCGCCATCCTGGCCCGCCGCACGGCCCGCCTCCAAGGGGGCGTCCGCGGCGCGTCCGGGAGCGCCGGGGCGCGGCTCGCGTGCCGACGGGCGCCGTACGGCTGTCAGCGGGGCCCGTGCCGACGCGGGTAGGTGATCGCCGCGGCCGCCACGAGGGCCGCGCCCAGGAGCCAGCCGCCGAGCACGTCGGTGGCCCAGTGGACCCCGAGGTAGACGCGGGTGAAGCCGACGCCCGCGACGGACACGGCGGTCAGGGACGCGGCGCACCACAGCCACCGCCGGCGCGTGCCGTACAGGCGCAGCAGCCACAGGGCGAGGCCGCCCGCGACCGCCGCCGTCATCGCGTGTCCGGAGGGGAAGGCCGCGTACTGCGCGGAGTCCACGGGGTCGGGCCACACCGGGCGGTGCCGTCCGACGACGGCTTTCAGCACCTGCTGGAGTGCCGTGCCCGCCACCGCCGTGCCGGCGACCCAGCAGCCCAACGCCCACCGCTTGCGCCGCAGGAGGGTGATGACCACGACGGCCAGCAGGGCCCGGAAGGTCCACGGGTCCCAGACCCAGTCCGAGAAGACCCTGTTGACCTGGGTCAGGCCGGGATCCGCTACGGCCGTGCGGTGCAGGGCCGTAGCGATGGCCCGGTCGAGGGCGAGCAGCGGGCTCCAGTGGACGGCGACGAGGGTGAGGAGGGCGAGGAAGGGGAGGGCGAGGAGGAAGGGGAGGGTGAGCGGTGGCCGGGGGCCGGGCCGGCCGGTGATGGTGCCTGCCGGGTCTGGTGGTCCGGTGGTGGGCGGGGAGGAGGGCGGGCTGGGTGCCATGGGTGCATCCTCGCCGAGGGGGCCGGGGCGGGGCCAGCGCCCCGGAGCGAACGCTTCCGCGCGCCCCGCGCCCGCACCCGTACACCGGGACGCCGGTACGTCAGTACGTCAGCGCGCTCAGCCCCGGCACGAAGGCCACCAGCAGCGGCACCGCCGGGACCAGGGCCGCGAACGCCGTCATCCGCAGCCGGCGGCCGGGCGTGAAGCGCGGCGCGGGCGCCAGCAGCCGGTCCACCCGGTGCGGGAGCTGCGTGCACTGGGCGGGGCACGGGCCGAACACCCCGCGGTCCTCGTTGAGTTCGACCAGCGCCAGGGCGATCGTCAGCCGTCCGAAGCGGCGCGAGGCCACGTCGTCGGCGGCCAGTTCCACCAGCCGGTGCACCTGGTCGCGGAACGCGGCGAAGACCGGGACCTGCGGGAAGCCGGCCGCGAGCGCCGAGGCGCAGTACAGGAGGACGTCGTGGCGGGCCCGCGCGTGCCCCTGCTCGTGTGCGATCAGCGCGTCCAGCTGACGGCCTTTGAGGCGGCGCAACGCCGAGGTGGTGACGACCAGTTGGGGTGCGGCGCCGTGCAGCCACCAGGCCTCGGGCCGGTCGCCCTCCAGGACGACGAGCCGGTCGCCGGCGCGCTCCTCGCCGGGCAGCAGCGGGGAGCGGCGCAGCAGGTCCGCTCGTCGCTGCCGGCGCCGGGCGCGGGCGCCGCGTACCTCGCGGGTGAGCATGACGGCCGTCCACGCGCCGCCGCACGCCAGTACCGCGGCCAGTACGCCGGACCAGGGGCCGTACGCCTTGAGCGCGTACGCCTCGACGACGACGCGCGGCGCGTGGCCGAAGAGGTGGCCGCGCACCGCTTCCCACGCGGCGGCGCCGCTGAGCGACATCGCGAGCACACAGCACAACAGGACGGCGGCGACCACGCACTGCCACACCCAGAGGGCGAGCACCGGTTCGCGGTCGGGCCAGTCGGCGCGGGCCATCAGGCGCGGCGCCATCGCCGCAGCCAGCGCGCCGAGCATCATCAGCGCGAGGGGGACCATCATGGGCGTCAGCCTATGAGCGGGCGGCTGCGCGTAGGTCCGATCCCGCCCGGAAGTGATGTATACCACCGACAGCCGAGGCGGGTGGTGCGCAACGGTGCTCGTGGGGGCAGCCGTCTTCGTGGCCGCCGGTCACAGGGTCAGCAGCATCGCGAACATGCCGATGCCCATCGTCACCCGGCACGCGCCCACCACCTCGGGCCACCCGGCCCGCGCCGGGTCGGCCGGGCCGGGGCCGGCCGCCGGGGGCCAGGCGCCCGCCGGTGCGAGCCGTACGCCGGCGGCGACGATGTAGACGGCGTAGTACGCCAGCAGCAGCCCGGTGAGCACCGGCAGCCCGCCCGGCCCCGCGGAGCCCAGGTGTCCCGCGTGCCCGCCGCCCACGGCCGGCATCGCGAGGGACATGTAGACCATCGCCGCCGCTCCCATCGCGTGGTGCGGGTGCCGCCGCCGCAGCGCCCACAGGCCCACCGCGCCGAAGACGGCCGCGAACGTCCACGGCGACCAGGACGGCTGCGCCACCGCCGAGGCGGGCAGCGCCATCACCGCCATGCCCAGCCCCATCAGCGCCTCGCCGCGCGCCTCCCGCCGCTGCGCGGCCGTACCGCGGCGCACGCTCGACAGGCAGTACGCGCCTGCCCCGGCACACAGCAGCACCAGCAGCCAGCCGACCCACGCCGGTCCGTGCACGGCGTACCTCCCCGAGAGCCCGTACCGGTACAGCCGCATGGTGCCCCGCCGAGGGCGCGCGGACCCCCGCCGCGCACCGGGAACCGGGAGCGCACGGACGCAAAAGGGGAGCATGCCCGGAGAGAGAGCCGGTGGGGCCCGGCGGGGCTCCTCCGGGCCCGGGGATCAGATACCGGGGCGGTAGCGCAGCGGGTGGTCCGCGGGTACCTCTGTCAGCACGATCCGGTGGCCGTCGGGGTCGGCGATCCACATCTCGATCAGGCCCCACGGTTCCCGCACCGGCGGGCGCAGCACCTCCACGCCGCGCGCTACCAGTTCCTTGTGCGCGGCGGCGGCATCGGCGACCTGGAGCCACAGTTGGAGCGTGGCCGTGGGGGGCTCTGGGGAGCGGCCGGAGACCTCCAGGAAGCCGCCGCCGAGGAAGAAGACCGTGCCGCGCTCCGGGCCCGTACCGAATTCGCGGTAGACCTCCAGGCCCAGCGCGCTGCCGTAGAACTCCCGCGACCGTTCCGGGTCGGACGGCCGCACCAGCACCCTGCTGCTCAGTACATGAACCATGCTGCGGACCCTACGCCGTCGGGCGGCGGTACCGGGGGGCTTGTTAGCCTCCGGTACGGGCGCACCGTCCGCCACGGCGTCCACGGCCCGTACCGCCGGGCCCAGTACTCCACCGGAGAGGATGCCCGCCCATGACGACCGCCGAGCTGACCTTCAGAGCCGCCACCGAGGCCGACGTCCCGGCGGTCGTCGAGCTGGTCGAGTCGGCCTACCGGGGCGACGCGAGCCGGGCCGGCTGGACCACCGAGGCGGACCTGCTGGAGGGGCAGCGCACCGATCCGGAGGGCGTCGCGGCCGTGGTGCGCCACGCGGACAGCCGGTTGCTGCTCGCCGAGAGCGTGGGGGAGACCGTCGCCTGCTGCCAGCTCGAACACCGCGGTGACCACGTGTACTTCGGCATGTTCGCGGTCCGGCCGAAGCTCCAGGGCGGCGGCTTCGGGAAGGTCGTCATGGCCGAGGCGGAGCGCACCGCCCGCGCCGAATGGGGCGCGGCCGAGATGCGGATGACCGTCATCCGGCAGCGTGCCGACCTGATCGCCTGGTACGAGCGCCGCGGTTACCGCCGCACCGGCCGGATGACGCCGTTCCCGTACGGCGACGAGCGGTTCGGCATCCCGCAGCGCGCGGACCTGGAGTTCGAGCTGCTGGTCAAGACGCTCGACTAGGACTCGGCCGGGAGCGGGCTCCGGGGCGCCCGGCCGCGGCACGGCCGGGCGGTCCCGCCTCAGGCCGTGAACCGCACCGCCCGCCGGATCTCGGGGAAGTCGGTCACCACGCCGTCCAGTCCCAGCCCGCGGCTCAGCCGGAGCTGGTCGTGGGTGTTGACGGTCCAGCCGACGACAGCCAGGCCCGCGGTGTGCGCCCGGTCCGTCAGCTCCAGGGTGAGCCGCCGGATGTCGAGGGAGAGCATCGCGGCGCCGACGGCCCGTGCCCGGTCCACCACCTCGGTGCCGTACTCCTCGGCGACCAGCGCGGTCCGTACGCCGGGCAGCAGCCTGGCGACGGTGGCCAGCGCCTCGTCGTGGAAGGAGATCACCTGGACCCGGCCGGTCAGGTCGCGGGCGCGCAGCACGTCCGCGAGCACCCGGGCGGCGGCCGCGTCCTTGATCTCCGCCTGGAGCGGCGCCCGCACCGCGTCCACGATCTCCTCGAACACCGGGACGCGTTCGCCGTCGCCCGCGTCCAGTTCGCGCAGCTCGGCCAGCGTGCGGTCGGCGACCGGGCCGGTGCCGTCGGTCGTGCGGTCCACGTCCGCGTCGTGCATCACCACGAGCGCGCCGTCCTTGCTCAGGTGCAGGTCCAGCTCGATGACGTCGAGACCCTCGCGTTCGGCGCGGACGAACGAGCGCAGGGTGTTCTCCGGCTCGACGCCCATCAACCCGCGGTGTCCGATGGTGAGAAAGGACAAGGCTGCCTCGTTTCTGTCGGGGGTGCTGACCGATGCGTGCCGACCGTGGTCCACGGCTGCTCGAAACGGCGCACAGCCTAACGGGGCACCGAAGAGGCGGATCCGATGTCGGACAGCCCTCTCACGTGGCCGGAACGGGGACTTGCCAGGCCGTGGCCGGGCCCGTCGGTGCCGCGGAATCCGGGGCGGTACGGGAGCTCGCGGACGCCGGCTCCCGGTGGGCGGGCGCGCGCCGGGGCCGTCCGTTCCATCCGTCCGGGGTGTCCGGAGGTGCATCGGCTCACTCGTACGTGGGCGAGTCCTCCGCGCACTGACGCGGCGGGCCGGGGAGCCGGTGTGGCATGGCCCCCGGAGGGCCCCGATGGACGGAACCGGTCAGCCGCGGCCCCGGGGTGCGAGGCGTGCCGTCCGCCGGGCGGACGGGATTCGACCGGATCCGGGCCCTGGCACGCGCGCTGCCGCCCGGCCCGCCCCGTTTGGTCCGGGCGCCTCGGGGCAAGCGCTGGAGGAAGCGCGGCGGACGCGAGTCAGGGTGAGAGAAACTGCTGCCTCCGCTTCGTCGGACAGGAAAAAAATCCGTGACCATGGGGGTTTGGCAGAACAATTTCCTCTGCTGCTCTTGAGAAGGCGAAGGTCTCCTGGTTACCGTGTCCGCACAACAGGATCTCCTGCCGGAGGGTAGTCATGACGGAAATTCTTTCGCCTGTGGATGCCCCAGGGGGCGCCGCGACCGCAGAGCGTGTGGTCGCGCACCCGGCGTGGCCGGTGCTCAAGGACGCCATCGAGACCATCCGCCCGTGGCAGTCCAAGGACGGCTCGGTCGACCTGGAGGCCGAGGGCGCCCCCGCCGCCGACATCGTCCGGCACGAGGTCGAGCGGGCCATCTCGGCCATCGAGGCGCTGGCGCCGCTGCTCCCGCACGACGCCGCCTACCACCAGGCGCTCGTGGCGGACCTGCGCGGCTGGGCCGACGGCGGCTTCGCGGTGCCGGACTTCCTCGACTCCCTGCTGGCCTTCCAGCCTGCGCGGCAGCGGTCCGACGGCCTCCAGCACCTGGTCGTCTTCCCCATGTACACGCAGAACGGCAACCCGGACCGCAACTTCGAGGCGGTCGTGCTGCGCATGGTCTGGCCCGACTGGCTGGCCGAGCTGGAGCGCACGCGCTACGACAACCCGCTGTTCTGCGGCATCGCCTTCGAGGACTTCACCGCCGGGTACGACACCAACTCCGCGGTCCTCTTCCCGGAGACCATCGCGGTGCGCGAGGCCCCCGAGCGCTTCACCTGGGGCGGCATCTTCTGCGACCGCGAGGCCGCCCGCTTCCGCCGGGTCAGCGAGGCCGCCGTGCGGACGCTGGGTGTCGAACTGCCCGCCGACATCCGGGAGATGCTCGCCGACCAGGACCGCTGCGAGCAGGCCTTCGTGCTCTGGGACATGGTCCACGACCGCACCCACAGCCACGGCGACCTGCCCTTCGACCCCTTCATGATCAAGCAGCGGCAGCCGTTCTGGATGTACGGCCTGGAGGAGCTGCGCTGCGACCTGACCGCCTTCAAGGAGGCCGTCAAGCTGGAGGCGGAGGGCTTCCGCCAGGCCCGCGACGTGCAGTACGCGGTGATCTTCGACCGGATGTTCCGCTTCCCCGTCACCGGCGACCGGGTGCGCAACTACGACGGTCTCGGCGGCCAGCTGCTCTTCGCCTACCTGCACCAGCACGACGTCGTACGCTGGACGGACAACACCCTGCACATCGACTGGGAGCGGGCCCCGCAGGTCACCAACCAGCTGTGCGGCGAGATCGAGAAGCTGTACCGGGACGGCATCGACCGGCCCAAGCTGGTCCACTGGTTCGCCGCCTACGACCTCGTCTCGACCTATCTCGCCCCGCACCCCGGCTCGGTCTGGGCGAAGGGACCGGACGCCCTCGACCTCGACAAGCCGCCGCGCAAGCTGGTCGACGACGTCCTGCCGGACGAATTTCCGCTCAGCATGTTCTACGAGGCCCTCGCCAAGAAACTGCGCGGCGTGATTGCCTCCACCAAGGGCATCACGGCCGAGCGTGACGTACCGGTGACGGTGTGAGGACCGGCGGCGCACCCGGCCGGCGGGAGCACGAGGAGACGAGGGACATGAGTACTGCGACGAACGGCCAGGGGCCACTGGAAGGCGCGGTCATCGCGGTGGCCGGCGCGGCGGGCCCCGCGGGGCGGGCCGCACTGCTGCGGCTGGCGGAGGCCGGCGCGACCGTCGTGGCGTCGGACGCGGACGCCGCGCGGCTGGCGGAGGCCGTGGACGCCGCCCGGTACGCACACGGCGGCGCCACCGTCACCGGCGACACCGTGGACCTGCTGGACCTGGCCGCGACCCGGGCCTGGGCGGCCCGTACGGAGAAGGAGTTCGGCCGGATCGACGGCCTGGTGCACCTGGTCGGCGGCTGGCGCGGCTCGGCGTCGTTCGCCGAGACCGACCTCGCCGACTGGGACCTGCTGGAGAAGCTGCTCATCCGCACGGTCCAGCACACCTCGCTCGCGTTCCACGAGGCACTGGAGCGCTCGGGGAACGGCCGCTTCCTGCTGATCAGCGCGGCGGGCGCGAGCAAGCCGACGGCCGGGAACGCCGCGTACGCCGCGTCCAAGGCGGCCGCCGAGGCGTGGACGCTGGCCCTCGGCGACGCCTTCCGCAAGGCGGGGGGAGAGGGCGGGCCCAAGGCCGCGGCTGCCATCCTGGTGGTCAAGGCGCTCGTCAACGACCAGATGCGCGCCGAACGCCCGAATGCCAAGTTCGCGGGCTTCACGGACGTCAAGGACCTGGCCCAGGCCATCAGCGGCGTCTGGGAGCGGCCCGCCCAGGAAGTGAATGGACAGCGTCTGTGGCTGACCCCCGAAGCGTGACCGAACGGCAGACCGACGCCCAGCGGCGCCACGACCTGACGGTGCGCGGCTTCGCCAGCGACAACTACGCCGGAGCCCACCCGGAGGTGCTGGCGGCCATCGCCCTCGCCAACGAGGGGCACCAGGTCGCCTACGGCGAGGACCAGTACACCGAGCACCTCCAGCGGGTGATCCGGAGCCACTTCGGGCAGACCGCCGAGGCGTTCCCGGTCTTCAACGGCACCGGCGCCAACGTCGTCGCCCTCCAGGCGATGACCGACCGCTGGGGCGCGGTGATCTGCGCCGAGAGCGCGCACATACACGTCGACGAGTGCGGCGCCCCGGAGCGGGTCGGCGGGCTGAAGCTGCTGACCGTACCGACCGAGGACGGCAAGCTCACGCCCGAGCTGATCGACCGCCAGGCGTACGGCTGGGACGACGAGCACCGCGCCATGCCGCAGGTCGTCTCGATCACCCAGAACACCGAGCTGGGCACGGTCTACACCCCCGACGAGGTGCGGGCCATCTGCGAGCACGCCCACGAGCGCGGCATGCTCGTGCACCTGGACGGGGCGCGGATCGCCAACGCGGCGGCGTCGCTGGACGTGCCCATGCGGGCGTTCACGAACGCGGTCGGCGTGGACGTGCTCTCCCTCGGGGGGACGAAGAACGGCGCGCTGTTCGGCGAGGCCGTGGTGGTGGTCAACCCGGACGCGGTGCGGGCGATGAAGCACGTACGCAAGATGTCCATGCAGCTGGCCTCGAAGATGCGCTTCATATCCGTGCAGTTCGAGGCGCTGCTCGCGCGCGACCTGTGGCTGCGCAACGCCCGGCACGCCAACAGCATGGCCCGGCGGCTGGCCGCCGGCGTCCGCGAGGTCGACGGCGTGGAGATCCTCTACCCCGTCCAGGCCAACGCCGTCTTCGCCCGGCTGCCGCACGACGTCACCGAGCGCCTCCAGAAGCGCTACCGCTTCTACTTCTGGGACGAGGCGGCGGGCGACGTCCGCTGGATGTGCTCCTTCGACACGACCGAGGAGGACGTGGACGGCCTGGTGGCCGCGCTGCGTGAGGAAATGGGCCGGTAGGTCGAACCGCTTGGGGTCAGCGGCCGTGGGGGGGGGGGGGGGGGGCGGGGGGGGGGGGGGGGGCCGGCCGGGGCCGCGGCCGCCCGGCCACCGCAGCGCACAGGCAACAGAGAGGGGGGGGGTTGAAGATACTTATAGGGTGGGGGGAAGCA